>CASDSD010000001.1 GCA_949283205.1 uncultured Alistipes sp.
GTTGTGCGCCTGTAGCTGAGGGTATCAGAATCCCAATACCTGTCCTGTACCTCAAGGGGAGAGACCACTTTTATGTCCACACTCTTCTCCCTGACCCGGAAACAGATGTTCGAGGTCTCGGGGGAGCACTTTTTCAGATAGACGGAAACTTTCATCGGCATCGCTTTTTGATTCACATCGCAAAGGTAAACAAATTCCCGTATATGTTCCCATATATCCCGAAGAAACCTGCAACGGATTAAGACAAATTAAAAAGTCTTTCCCGAATCTGATACCACATAAAATACAATATATCAATGGTTATATTTGCACTTGTTTAGCTCTTTTTTTCATTTTAGATTTTATTCGACTTCTCGAATATCATATATTGCAGTTCCACACTTTCTTTTACATTTAGCCCAAACAGTCGAACAAGGAGCCGAGCGGCAAAAAACAAAACTTATGAAAAAGATTTTATTATCGGCAATCATGATTGCCTTCGGCATGTGTACCTATGCCCAGAACTCAATCAAAATTCCCGTAGGAAAAAACATTCCTGTAACGCTTACATCGGAGATCTACAGCAACAGCCGAGCCTCGCAACAAGTATCCGCAACCGTAAGCAATGATATAAAGGCCGACGACGGGACGGTCGTGATTCGCCGCGGAACCCCGGTTAACATAAATGCAGAAATCAAGAAAGCCAAGGGAGTCGGCAAAGGAGCCTCGGTAAGACTCGATATAATATCGACAACGGCCGTAGATGGACAAACCATTTATCTGCAAGGACTATTCCAGCGTCACGGCGACGACAGAAAAGGCGCTGCCCTTGGAGTCGGACTTGGAACCGGCCTAACAGTATTATGTCCAGTCGGATTGTTCTTTTTATGTATAAAAGGGGAAAAGGTTACCATTCCGGAAGGGACTATCATCACCAATGTTGTAACTGCCGATGCATATAGTATTGCCATATAGCAATATTTTCAACCTCCGATTAACACAAAAAGGGTGAATGGCCTTGCGCTCATTCACCCTTTGCTTGTGTTGCAGGTCCAAACTACCGCACCATACCCGTATAGTTGTGGGGCGTGATGGCACGCATCTCGGCCTTCACCCCCTCGTCCACGTCGAGCCCGTCGATGAAGTCGCGTATGGTCTCGGCAGTAATGTGCCCGCCCGTACGGGTGAGGGCCTTCAGAGCCTCATACGGATTGGGATAACCCTCACGGCGCAGTATCGTCTGCATCGCCTCGGCCACGACCGCCCAATTGTCCTCGAGGTCGGCCGCCAGTTTCGCCTCGTTCAGAATCACCTTGCCCAGACCCTTCTGCAGCGACGCGAAGCCTATGAGCGAGTGCGCCACGGGAACACCCACATTACGCAGGACGGTCGAGTCGGTCAGGTCACGCTGCATGCGCGATACGGGCAGCTTGCCCGCCAGGAATCCGTATATGGCATTTGCCATGCCGAAGTTGCCCTCGGCATTCTCGAAGTCGATCGGGTTCACCTTGTGCGGCATGGCGCTCGAACCCACCTCGCCCTTCTTCACCTGCTGGCGGAAGTACTCCATCGAGATGTAGGTCCACATGTCGCGCGCAAGGTCTATGAGGATGGTGTTTATGCGCTTCATGGCGTCGAACGTGGCCGCAAGGTTGTCGTAATGCTCGATCTGCGTGGTGTACTGCGAGCGCGAGAGCCCCAGCGTCTCGTTGACGAAGCGGTTGCCGAAGGCTACCCAGTCGATATCGGGATAGGCCACATGGTGAGCGTTGAAGCCGCCCGTGGCGCCGCCGAACTTGGCCGACGGGGCCACGGCGTCGAGTTGTGCGAGCTGCTTCTCCAGGCGCTCCACGAAGACCTTGATCTCCTTGCCCAGGCATGTGGGCGAGGCGGGCTGCCCGTGCGTATGTGCCAGCATGGGCACATCGCGCCACTCGGCCGCCATCGCGCGCAGCTTATCCATCACCGACACCAGCGCCGGACGGTAGACGTCGCGCAGCGCCTCCTTCAGCAGCAGCGGCGTGGCCGTATTGTTTATATCCTGCGAGGTAAGGCCGAAATGGACAAACTCCCGGTACTGTCCCAGCCCCAGCGCATCGAGCTTCTCCTTCAGGAGGTACTCCACGGCCTTGACGTCGTGGTTGGTGACGCTCTCTATCTCCTTAACATGCTCGGCATCCTTCATGTCGAACGACGTGTAGAGGTCGCGCAGGGCGTCATACGCCGACTCGGGCACGTCGCACAGCTGCGGCAGCGGCAAACGGCACAAAGCGATGAAATACTCCACCTCGACATATACGCGGTAACGGATAAGTGCAAACTCCGAAAAATAATTCGACAATACCGACGTTACCTTATTATATCTGCCGTCCACCGGCGAAACGGCCAAAAGTTGATGTGACATAAAACGGGATTTGTTTGTTTCAGCGTCAAAAATAGCAATTTTATCCGTACCCGCCGCCTGAATTTCGGCAAATGGCGATTTTTTTGTATTTTCGTCCTGTAATCTTACAATCGGACAGAGCAAAGATGAATATATTTTCAACCATAATCGATGCCATAGCATCCTTCGTCAGGAACAATCCCCTGACCGTGGTCATCCTTGTCATGCTGGCGGTATTCGTGCCGTCGCTCTTCGGGGCCATGCTCATCGGGCTGGTGGTGTTCCTGCTGTTGATCGTGGCATGGCCCGTCATCATGCTGCTGCGCCTGCGCCGCGAGGCACGCCGCATGCAGCAGGATGCCTCCTCGCGCGACTTCGGCCGCGGATACTACACCCGCCGCGAATACACAAGCCGCAGCCGGCGAGATACCGGCGAAGGCGAAGTCAAGGTATATACGACAACGGTACGCGAGAAGCGCGTCAAGTCGGACGTGGGCGACTATGTCGACTTCGAGGAGGTGAAGGACGAAACCAGGAAAGAGCGCTAAATCCCCGGCGGACACGCCCCCGGAGATCGAATTGTGCATGCCACCCGCGAATTTTATCCGCGGGTGGTCTCTTTTTCCCGGACAAATGGTTAACTTTGCCAATAACGCCTGCCATACCCCATACGGCAGGCATGTGTTGCGCTCCACCGGCGCAGCCGCCCGCCCTAACCGAAACGCCAAACCATATTAACCGAAATAACATGAACAGAACCCTGCTCCACCTTCTTGCCGCCGCAATGACTGCGGCAGCCGTAGCATGCGGAGGCAACGACACAACGGAGGCCACGGCCGACAACCCGCAGCAACTGCCCGCGATGCACTATGCCGATTCGACGCGCAACGGCCGCAAGATATCGAAGGACCCGCACGTCATACGTTTCAAGGATCGCTACCTGATGTACTACTCGATGGCACCTGCCAGGAACGAGGGCTGGACCGTAGGTATTGCCGAGAGCCGCAACCTCACCGACTGGACCCCCGTTGCGATCATGGAGCCGGCGGGCGACTATGAGGCAAAAGGGTTCTGCGCCCCCTGCGCCCTTGTGCGCGGCGACACGGTACACCTGTTTTACCAGACATACGGCAACAACGAGAAGGACGCCATCTGCCACGCATGGTCTACGGACGGCATACACTTCGAGCGCGACGCCTCGAACCCGATCTTCGCGCCCGAGCCGGCAGCATGGACCTGCGGCCGCGCCATCGACGCCGAGGTGGCGAAGGTCGGCGACCGCTACCTGATGTACTACGCCACGCGCACGACCGACTACAAGCGCCAGATCATAGGCGTGGCGGAGGCCCCCGCCGACACCGACTTCTCGCGCGGCGAGTGGCGGCAGGTGGGCGACGGGCCCGTACTCGAACCGAAATATCCGTGGGAGGAGACCTGTACCGAGGGGGCGTCGGTCGTCGAGAAGGATGGTAAATACTACATGTTCTATGCCGGCGCCTACAACAACCGCCCGCAGCAGGTGGGCGTGGCCGTGAGCGACGACGGCATCCGCTGGACCAAGATGAGCAACAAGCCCTTCCTCGCAAACGGCGACCCGGGCACATGGAACAGCAGCGAATCGGGGCATCCCCACATATTCAAGAACACGGACGGCCGCACATACCTCTTCTATCAGGGCAACAACGACAACGGCAAGACATGGTACCTGTCGAATGTCGAGGTGGTGTGGCGCGACGGTAGGCCCACACTCGAATAAACTGCTCTGCAAGGGTCTCGCCACTGCAATGGAATCACGGTCCCGCCCCACCGCAGGCGGGGCCCGCTTTTTGCAGATTGAAAATAAATCAGTACTTTTGCAGCCGACGTCGGTCCGATGAAGGCCCCGAGGCTGAAAAAAGCTCCCGAGGCCGGCAAAAGAGCCAAAGTCTGGCATAAGGCCCGGCACCTAAATAAGGCTCCCGAGGCCGGCAGACGGACCGGCGCCAAAAGAAAGCCCGAGGCCGGCATAGGGCCCCAAGGCTGACATAAGGCCCCGACACCGGCATAAGGCCCCGAGGCCGACAACATTCAAGGAATGTTCGAATCGATTGGAAGATATTTCCTGCTCATGCAGAAGGTGTTTTCGCGTCCCGAGAAGATGCGGATATACCGCCGCCGCATATTCTACGAGATGGAGGCGCTGGGCCTCAACTCGATAGGGCTCACGGCCATAATATCGGTATTCATCGGCGCGGCCATCACGCTGCAGATGGCCATAAGCCTCGAGTCGCCCTTCATCCCCCGCTACCTGATCGGGTACGCCACGCGCGAGACCATGACGCTCGAGTTCTCGTCGACGGTGGTGGCGCTGATCCTCGCCGGAAAGGTGGGGTCGAACATCGCATCCGAAATAGGCACCATGCGCATCACCGAGCAGATCGACGCCCTCGAGATCATGGGCGTAAACTCGGCCTCGTACCTCATCCTGCCCAAGATCGTGGCCACGGTCTTCTTCTTCCCGTTCCTGACGATCCTCAGCATGATAATAGGCATCATCGGCGGCTACATGATCGCCGCACTCACTGGCATCATGATCCCCGCCGACTACATCGAGGGCCTGCAATACTGCTTCGTGCAGTGGGAGGTGACATATTCGCTCATCAAGATCGCAGTCTTCGCCTTCATCATCACCAGCATCTCGGCCTACTGCGGCTACTACGCCAAGGGCAACTCGCTCGAGGTGGGCAAGGCCTCGACGCGCGCCGTGGTGTCGAGTTCGATCGTCATCATGATCTTCAACCTCATACTCACGCAGCTGCTGCTCACCTGATCCAATGATAAAGGCGGAACACATAGTAAAATCGTTCGACGGCCGCACCGTCCTCGACGACATCTCGGTCGAGTTCGACGCGGGGCGGACGAACCTCATCATCGGCCGCAGCGGCTCCGGCAAGACGGTGCTGCTCAAGAGCCTCGTGGGGCTGCACGAGGTCGATTCGGGCACCATATACTACGACGACGTCTGCTTCACCGACCTCGACTTCAAGGCCCGCAAGCGCATACGCAAGGATGTGGGCATGATCTTTCAGGGCGGGGCGCTGCTCGACTCGTCGACGGTGGTCGAAAACGTGAAGCTGCCGCTGGACCTCTTCACCGAGCAGTCGGAGGAGGAGAAGCTGGAGCGCGTGAACTTCTGCCTGCGGCGCGTGAACCTCGACAACGCCCACCGTCTCTACCCGTCGGAGTTGAGCGGCGGCATGATAAAGCGCGTTGCCATCGCCCGCGCCATCGTGCTGAACCCGCGCTACCTCTTCTGCGACGAGCCCAACTCGGGCCTCGACCCGCAGACGTCGATCGTAATCGACAACCTCATACGCGACATCACCGAGGAGTACAACATAACCACCATAATCAACACCCACGACATGAACTCGGTGCTGGAGATCGGCGAGAAGATAGTCTTCATCTACGAGGGCCACAAATGGTGGGAAGGCTCGAAGTACGACATCCTGCACGCCGACAACCGCGAGCTCAACGACTTCGTCTTCGCCTCGGCCATGGCCAAGCGCGCCAAGATGGTGGAGGTGGCGGAGGGTGACCGAGCTGCAAACAAAAGAAAATAGATCCCGAACAAAAATAATAGCAGAGCTGCCGACACGACATCGGCAGCTCTGCTATTTACATTCTATTGCAACAGTATCCTACTCTTGCACCAAAACAATATTTTCACCGAGCACTTCTGGCAACACGGATCCGGCCTCGGCGTAAACATAAACGGTAGTTGCCGTATCAGCCTCCAACCATTTTACCGTCGCGCCGCTCTTTACGCGGACATTACTTCGCCGTATGACAAGTTCCGGCACAGTAACACACTGTCGACCAAAGGAAGTCTCCTATACCGGTTTTTGCAACTGCGTGTACTCGCAACTACGTCCGCGGCTGGCCCTACATACAGGCATTTTTGACATCGATCAGACTAGCCCACTCCTAATTCATTTATTCATAGACAACTGTTACCCCCTGCGGAATATCTATCGGAAGCCACGCACCCTCCTCATAATATATTTTCACCTCTAGCGCGCTTTGATTAACGATTCTCTTTATATGAGAATCTCTCTTTACGCGGACATTACTTCGCCGTATGACAAGTTCCGACACAGTAACACCACTGTCGACCACAAGAAGTTCGCCGCTAGCCTCTAATGTAACCGTGCCGTAAACCGCCTTACCTGTAGTAGCCGCAAGCGTTACTGAAGTATTGAACATATCAATCGTAACATTAGGCGCAGCACTGTTTACCTCATCATAAGGCATGGACACAACAAGTTGCGAGGCTATAGGCAGATTAGGATCATATCCAATGCTCAAATCGCCATTGGGTATCTGCGCATACGATATGCTGATAGGATCATTATTATCATTGCCACAGATCGTAAGATCCGTAACATCAGGCGCCACAGTGATAGCCTTTTCACCATAACCTATTGCGGTAACCACATCCATAGCCGAGCCAGCCGTCGTCGAACCACCGGCCGCGACCTTGGGATAAATAGCCTTGAGCATTGCCCTATCGATATGGTAATTTCCGCAGGGGATGCTGATCTTGTTGCCGCCATCCTGATCCGAAATGCTCACCGTCACATTGGTGTAGTCGCCCGTGGGGACGGGGATATAGAACACGCCCGGCTTGCCGGCCTCAGCTCCCGAGAATTCAATGGTAACGGAAGCAGCCCCACCATTTGATTGTATCTCCGGGTAGTCAATATATTCAGCCTCACCATTCGATCCGGTATATCCCAATGTTGCAGTGCCGCTTGTAAAGGTTTCACTTGCCGAAAATTCAAAAACTCCGGCCCCAGATGGCATCTTGTCAATCTTGACACAAAAGACACCGGCAAGATGTTTCAGTTCTACGGCATTGTCCTTTACCACACCCCACATGTAAGCATTGAAACTATTGCCTTTTCCCTTCTCTGCGCTGAAAAAATCTGTGTCAACTTTGGTATAAGTGTATTTCGAGGGGAAAAGAGAAATAAGCATACGGTCTTGACCCCTGAATAACTTCCAACTTGATATTCTCATTGTACGGGTAAATTACAACGTCACCATCCATCGAGCCGTCAACTTGCCCCGAAAATGACGCACTACCAGTACCTGCGCCAGACTGAATATCAAATTTTGCGCCACGTATATCATAGGCTTCGTTCCAAGCGGCCGGCATATTAAAAACACCGATCTGATCGCCCTCCGACCAGTAAAACTTACCATCCTGTTCAAATCCCACGCGGGTCGTGTTGTCCGAGCCCTCGACCGTGGCATACAATGTACCGACGGCGCCGACCTCGGTCGTCTCGGTCATGTTCTTGGCGCAGCCTGCCATCATCATGACGGCCGCCGCCGATAACATTATCCCTATTTTCTTCATGATTATCGAGATTTCTTCATTTGAACAATCATTCGGACCGATCCCGCTACTGAAGGCCGTCCCAAGCGCCATTCTCTCCACCAAACGAGAGTGCGAATCCCGATTCAACCGAGACATCAAGGACACGGATGTCCGGGGCGCAGTATGTACTGCCGCCCATGAGATGCAATTTGTTCCCCATTTTATCAATCTTAAAAAACATCCCCGGCAGGCCCCTCACCGGAGTAAATATCAATCAGTGAGCGCAGGACCATGACTTGTTTTATTCCGTACGTTTTATTCCGCACACGGGCGCAAACCGTATCCGTATTATCGGGTGCTGCACAAACGGAACTCTTAAAACATCGACACCGTGACACCACCCCTGACAGGTATCACTGCCGCGAAACAAAAAAGCCAACGCTCATAACCACTTTTTTGATTTTTCCGGCGCAAATATAACATTTTCCCGTACAAATGTTATATTAAAAAATCAAGTCAATTCCGAGCCTGTTGATTACATGCACATTAACCCGCACACGAACGTTTGCAGTTTCAAAAAGCGCAACCCGTCGTAAGGAATCTCGCACAGCCGAACTGATTGCCGAACCGCATAATCGCAACCACGGCATCATCCGCAACTCCTGCGACACGACACCACCGCGCGAACATGTAAAACCGGCATGGAATCTGGATCGAATGACGGCACAAAAGGATAGCAACCACCGGAAGACAAGCACCCGGACGACATCTTTGGCTACGCCGACGCACGGGCGATGGAAATTTTCGACAGCATCAGTTCGGAGGGCACTTAATTTAATAAAATTATTTTGTAAAAAAAATGAAAGTGTGTATCTTTGCGGTGTGAAAAAAATAACAGAGTTTTATCTATAATAAAAACAAACATCTATTATGGCACAGATTAAGATTGGTATCAACGGTTTCGGACGTATCGGCCGTATGGTATTCCGTGCAGCTTGCACTCAGACTGACAAGTACGACGTAGTGGGTATTAACGACCTCTGCCCCGTGGATTACTTGGCTTACATGCTCAAGTACGACACCATGCACGGCAAGTTCGACGGCACGATCGACTACTGCACCGAGAAGAGCCAGCTGATCGTTAACGGCAAGGCTATCCGCGTGACCGCCGAGAAGGATCCCGCACAGCTCAAGTGGAACGAGGTAGGCGCAGAGTACGTAGTGGAGTCTACGGGTCTGTTCCTCACCGAGGAGAAGGCTCAGGCACACATCGCTGCCGGCGCAAAGTACGTCGTTATGTCGGCTCCCTCGAAGGACGCCACCCCGATGTTCGTATGCGGCGTAAACACCGATACCTACGCAGGCCAGAAGATCGTTTCTAACGCATCTTGCACCACCAACTGCTTGGCCCCCATCGCCAAGGTCCTGAACGACAAGTTCGGTATCACCGACGGTCTTATGACCACCGTTCACTCGACCACCGCTACCCAGAAGACCGTTGACGGTCCCTCGATGAAGGACTGGCGCGGCGGCCGTGCCGCTTCGGGCAACATCATCCCCTCGTCGACCGGCGCTGCCAAGGCCGTAGGTAAGGTTATCCCCTCGCTGAACGGCAAGCTGACGGGTATGTCGATGCGTGTTCCCACGCTGGACGTATCGGTTGTCGACCTGACCGTAAACCTCGCAAAGCCCGCCAAGTACGACGAGATCTGCGCCGCCATGAAGGAGGCATCGGAGGGCGAACTGAAGGGTGTGCTCGGCTACACCGAGGAGGCTGTCGTATCGTCGGATTTCCTCGGCGATCCCCGCACCTCGATCTTCGACAAGGCTGCCGGTATCGCTCTGACCGACACCTTCGTAAAGGTTGTCGCATGGTATGACAACGAGTGGGGTTACTCGAACAAGGTTCTCGACCTCATCTCGGTTATGAAGGCTTACAACAAGTAATCCACTACATAACGGATACAGCGAAGGCCGCACCTTGAGAGGTGCGGCCTTTTTGTATTCCCGCCCCGGATACCTCTTCACACGCCGTTCACAGGCTCCCGCGAAGGTAGAGCCGCCACGGGTTCGCGATACGGCGCTGCTCGCCGCTGCGGATCAGTTCGGCCGCCGTGCGCCCCATAAGTTCAAAATCGGTCGTGAGGGTCGTGATGCCGCCGATAAGCACCTCCTTCAGAGGCGTATCGTCGAGGCTCAGCAGTCCGATATCGCGCCCGACGGCGAACCCCTTGGCCGTGATGCTCTTTATCATGGCCGCGAGATCGCGCTCCGAGACGGCCATGTAACAATGCCCCGGCAATATGTTATCCATGTCGAAGTCGCGCTCCACATATACCGGATAGCGGAACTCCCCGGCAAAACGGTATGCGCCGGCAAGATAGGCATCGGGCATGTACTGGAAGCGGCCGCTGTAGACGATATGCAGGGCTTCATAGCGCCGGAGCTTCTCCAGCAGTGCCTTGAGGCCCTCATAGGAGTCGGTGCCGAAACGCTGGTAGACAGCGGCGCAGTTGCGCGAATAACCCTCGGGCCAGGCGTCCAGAAGCAGCAGCCGGTCGGCCGGTATCCGGTCCAGTACGGAAGTCACGTCGCAGTTGAAATGGGGCATCAGAACATAGTAGTCGTATTTGCCGCGTGCCTCCGAGACGAGCGACTCGAAGAGCCGCGCATTGTAGTAATGGAATGCGATGCTTATCTCGTAACGCTCCCCGAGGTTGTCGACAAGCGATCGGTAGAGCGTCTCCTTATACTGGTTCATCGCATCGAAAAGAGCGAAGAGACGCACCGTATCGCACGCCTCGCGGCGCGCCACGAAATATCCCTTGCCCGCGACCGATACTATGAGACGGCGTCGCCGCAGCACGCGGTATGCCGCCAGCACGGTGTCGCGCGCCACGCCATAGCTGCGGCAGGCGGCATTTACCGAGAGCAGGCGCTCGCCCGCCGCGAGGGTGCCGTCCGCTATGCGGCCCGCAATATATGCGGCCAGCTGGTTGTATATCGTCTCCGACGCGCGTACATCGACCCTGAAGAGACGTGTCTCGTTTTCCATGTACAAACCGTTATGATCCGTTATGACATCAAAGGTATAAAGCATTATGAAAATCAGCAATTATTTTCATAAAAACTTGCACTAATGAAAATTATACATAATTTTGTATACATAACGGTACATAACGCCGTAGCCACGCTACCCTGACCTAACCAACCATAGAGGCATGAAACATCTGTTCACCCTGCTGTTGTTCCTCGCCGCGGCCATACCTGCGGCCACGGCCGCACGCTGGAATCCCGAGACCACCGACTGGAGCAGGAATCCGCATCCCGCAATCGGAGACTGGGGATTCGACCGCCCGGGATATCCCAAAGGGCTCTACATCCACGGCATCACGGTCAAGGAGGGACAGAAGGTGAAGAATCCCGTCATCTACGACAACGACGTCTATGACGACGTCTTCGAGGACGAGTGGATGTATGCCATGGCGTCGCTCGGCCGAATGGAGATAGCGGGCCTTATCGTCACGCCCGTGCTGACCGACTTCTGGACCTTCTCGCATCCCGACTGGGTCAAGACGGCGTACGACTCGCGCGAAACGGCCCTCGCCGCAGGCATCGACCCCGACTGCCTGCCGCCGATAACGGTTGGCACCGAAGCCGAGAGCGAGGCTGCGGGCGAACGCAGGATGTCGGCCGGAGCGGAACTCTACGTAAAGCTGATAAACGAACACCACGCCAAGCACCCCGACCGCCCGATGATAGTCAATATCGGCGGACAGGGGGCGACGCTGGCCTCGGCCTTCTGCATAGACCCCTCGATCGCCGACAAGTGCATCGTCTACTACACGGACCTGCGCGTATACAACGGACACTACCAATGGGCCTCGAAGATCATCGCCGCCAATTTCCGTGTTGTAAGCTGGGGCGACGACAACTGGTGGAAGGTAAAGAAGTGCCAGAACGAATGGAACGTCCTGCCGCGCCCCGACAACTGCCGCGCCGAGGATAACGACGCGACGAGCGGCGAATGGCGGCTTCTGACCGAGATGGGCAACCCCATGCTCGACCACATGGTGCATCAGTTCCGCACGCGGGGCGAATATTGCGGCGAGGGGCGCTGCGGCGACTCCTACGGCGACGGCACCTTTATCCACGCATGGCTTCCCACGATCTTCTCCGACGCCGCATTGCAGGAGGTACGCGGCGGCGAGGTGCTCCACATAACGAGTTTCACGACGCAGGACGAAGCCGAAGTAAAGGCTCTTACCATGAGCGTGCTGCTCGACCGTCGCGCATACCGTTTCAAAAAATAACACGGAACAAAACGAACCTGGAACCATGAAACACGCCATCACAATCTTCGCATGCGCCGCATGCATCGCCCTCGGCGCCACCGCCGCGGCCCAGGAGCGGCCCATCACCGTATCCGAAAACGGCCACTATCTCCAATATGCCGACGGCAGCCCCTTCTTCTATCAGGGCGACACGGCATGGGAGCTCTTCCACCGTCTCGACCGCGAGCAGGCAGACCTCTACCTGCGCGACCGCGCTGCCAAAGGGTTCAATGTCATACAGGCCGTGGCGCTGGCCGAGTTGGACGGCGTGGATGTACCCAATGCCTACGGCGACCTGCCGCTCACGGACAGGGATCCGGCACGCCCCGCCGTAAAGGATGGCCCGCAGAACGACTATTGGGACCATGTGGATTATATTGTACACCGGGCCAACGAGCTGGGCATGTACATCGGGCTGCTGCCTACATGGGGCCGTTACTGGAACGATGGCAAGGTGATATTCAACGAGCGCAATGCCGAATCGTACGGACGCTTCATCGCCGAGCGCTACAAGGATGCCGACGTGATATGGATCCTCGGCGGCGACCGCAACCCCGACAACGACCGCAAGCAGGCCATAATACGGGCCATGGCGCGCGGCATACGCAGCGTCGACACGCGCCATCTGATAACCTTCCACCCCACGGGATGGCAGACCTCGTCGAAGTGGTTCCACAACGACGCATGGCTCGACTTCAACGGCCGCCAAAGCGGGCACAACCAACGCTACAACTCGAACGAGCAGATCCTCGACGACTTCCGCCGCACACCCGCAAAACCCATAATCGACATAGAGCCCCTCTATGAAGATCATCCGCTCGAGTTCCGCCCCGACGAGGACGGACACTCGATATCTTGGGACGCGCGCCGTACGCTCTACTGGAGCGTCTTCTACGGCTCGGCCGGCATAACATACGGACACCACTCCGTATGGCAGATGTACGACCCCGACAAGGGCCGCAGCCCGATAAACCGTCCCCTCATGCCGTGGCAGGAGGCCATCTCGCAACCCGGCGCCTCGCAGGTGATTCACCTGCGCCGTCTTATGGAGTCGCGCCCCTACTTCTCGCGCATACCCGCGCCCGACTTCATCGTCACGGCCGAGGTGGCATCGTCGGTATCCGGCGCAGGCCGATACCGCTTTGTCGCGACGATGGATTCCGACGGGTCGTGGGCAATGGTCTATGCACCCATCGGCCGCACCTTCTCCGTGCGCGGCGACATGCTGCGCTGCGACCGCATCACGGCATGGTGGTACGACCCCCGCACGGGCAAGGCATCAAAGATAGGCGCTATCGACAACGACGGCGCGCCGCTCACCTTCACCCCGCCCGCCGCAGGCGAGGCGCAGGACTGGGTGCTGGTGCTGGACGACGCCGCGCGCCGCTACCCCGCGCCTGGCAAGCCGCTCAAACGGTAAAACGGACAAACGTACAATCGAGACCTACATCATGAAAACAGCCAATATGCTCATAATACTGCTGACGCTGCTGCTTGCCGCACCCGCCGGCGGCGACCTCGCAGCCAAACAGCGATACCGCAAGGGATTCCTGTACCGCGAAGGGCGCCAGTTGATGCTCGACGGCAGGCCCTACCGCTGCGTCTCGTTCAACTCGTTCCAGCTATGCGGCTGCGGCCATGACTACGAGCTCTTCAGCGAGGAGCAGACCGAGGCTCTCTTCGCGTCGCTGCCCGCCAACACCATCGTGCGCACATGGGCCACGCCCGCCTTCCGCCACCGCACCGACTATCTGGTACGTCTGGCCGAGAAACACGACATAAAGCTGATCCTCTCGCTCGGCGACGGCCGCAGCGGCTGCGGCGACTTCGACGGCGCCCCCGACGGTGACGGCAGCGGCAAGACACAACAGTGGTATGAAGAGGGGTTCCGTAAGAAATACCTTCCGCACGTAATCGAGATGACGTCACGCTACAAGGATTCGCCCGCCATAGCCATGTGGGAGATCATCAACGAGCCGGGCGAGGCCGACTGGGCCACCATACGCGACTTCCTGCACGAGGTTGCGGAGGTGATCAAACGCCACGACCCGAACCACCTGGTCGAGAGCGGCACCTTCGCCGGATGGGCATACGAGGGTTACGAAAACTACCGCGCCATGCACGACAGCCCATACATCGACGTGGGCAACCTGCACGAATACGACTACGACTACCAGGAGTCGAACACCATCGAGTCGCCCCACTTCGAGCCGTGCCTCAAGGCCATGTACGATCTGGACAAGCCGCTCATAGTCGGCGAGACGGGCATCGAAAGCGGCGACGGATGCCGCACCTCGCGCGCACGCCGCGTCGAGGCCATGCGCGAGAAGTTCGACGTATACACGGGGATGGGCGCAAGCGTGGTTCTGGTATGGAATCTGGCGCGCGAGGCACGCACATGCGGCTTCACCTTCGGGCTGGACGACCCGCTGCTCGACATGATCGTCGAATACCAGAGCGGCCTGGCCGCCGAAGCGGGATAACACGCCGCACCGTCACAACGGCACCGTACGGCCTGCAGTCTGCGGCAGCTTGAGTTCGATGGACGCCCCGCCCCACTGGTTTACCTTGTGCGCCGCATCGTATATGGTCTGGCCGTCGGCCGCAACCTTCACCTTGAGATCAAACGCACGGCAATCCTGCACATCACGCGACAGAGGCAGCGTGTTGGGAATGACATATATGTATGCCGCAATCGACTCGCAGGCCTCCGTCGTCACCGACAGCTCGCGCGGATGCGTCGGCGTCGCAGGCGCCTGCGTCAACGCCGACCCGACGGGAGCGATGACGCTCTGCGCCGAAGCGAAGCAGGAGCGCTCGCCCGCAGCGTCGAAACCGCCGCACTCGACAACGATGTTATAACGCCACAGCTCGCCGTAGCTGCTGCGCAGACGTATCGTAAAGATGTGTCCCATAATCTCCGCCCGACAAAATAGGCACGACAAATGTAGCAATAATTTGCACATATTACGAAATATTTGTACATTTGCCAGCTATTTGTACGGAAATGGAGCTCGAACAAAAATATTCCATCGCGTATAAAGGTCTGAAAAACGGTCTTCACGAAGAGGATTTCGACGTCGACGGCACGCTTTTCAAAGCCTACGAAAGCAAGGATATCAAGGATGGCCGCTGCAAGGTGCATGTGGCCATGCAGAAGAGCGACTCGCAGTTGATTCTCAATGTCGGGATCGACGGCGAGGTGACGTGCGAATGCGACCGCTGCCTGGAAGACTGCACCATACCAGTGCATTTCGACGGGACGCTGACGGTATACGTCTCGGACCCGAAGGGCGAATATGACGGCGACAGCATGTGGATATCCCCCGAAGAGGAGGATGTCAACCTCATGCAGTATATTTACGAGAGCATCGTTCTCTCGCTGCCCTACCGCCGCGTACACCCCGACGGCGAGTGCGATCCCGACATGCTGGCCCGCTTTACCGTCGCCACCGACGACGACATCGCACAGGAGGCTGCCGCAGACGATGCCGAAGCCGCCGAAACACACGGCATAGGCGCCGAAAACATGGAGATGCTGGAGGCCTTGAAAAACCTGATGCAAAACGGCAAAAACCGCAAGGAATAGAACCGATAATACGAATAACTTAAAAAAGATATTGTAAAATGGCACATCCTAAACACAAAATCTCGTCAACCCGACGCGATAAGAGAAGAACCCATTACAAGGCAGTGGTTCCCACGATCGTTACCTGCTCGAACTGCGGAGCTTCGGTGCTTTACCATCGTGTATGCCCCGAGTGCGGTTACTATCGCGGCAAGCTGGCTATCGAGAAGAAGGCCGAATAATCGGACCGTAACAGTTTAAGGAGAGAGTTCCCGTGCGGACTCTCTCTGCAGTTTTATCAAACCCACACCGACAAAGAGAGAGAGACTATGTTAAAGATAGGAATTGATGCGATGGGCGGTGATTTCGCACCCGAGGCCGTAGTCAAGGGCGCCGTCATGGCACTCGACGCCATAGACGCCGAGAGTCGCATAGTGCTTTTCGGCGACAAGGGCAGGATCGAAGAGTGCCTCGCGGCAGAAAATTGTCCCGCCGACCGCTTCTCGATCGTACACACGACAGAAGTGATAGAGATGGGCGACCACCCCGCCATGGCATTCAAGTCGAAACCCGACTCGAGTATCGCCGTAGGCTTCGGTTATCTGGCCAAGGGCGCCATTGACGGTTTCGCCAGCGCCGGATCGACGGGAGCCATGATGGTTGGCTCGATGTATGTGGCCAAACCGATCAAGGGCGTAATACGCCCCACGATCTCTACCACCATACCCACGGTCACGGGATCTCAGGCCGTGATAATGGATGTGGGGCTGAATGTCGATTGCAAGCCCGAGGTGCTGAGCCAGTACGGCCTGATCGGATCGATCTATGCCGAATCGGTTCTCGGCATAAAGAACCCCCGCATCGCGCTGCTCAACATCGGCGAGGAGGAGGCAAAGGGCAACGCCCTGACCCAGGCCGCATATCAGGCAATGAAGGCCGATGCCGAAAAGGGCCTCTACAACTTCGCAGGCAACGTCGAGTCGTCGCACATATTCACCGGCAAGATCGCCGATGTCATCATCTGCGACGGGTTCGTCGGCAACATAGCGTTGAAGATGGCCGAGGGCCTCTATGTCATCAACCACAAGATGGGTACGACAAACCCCTTCTGGGATGCCATGAACTACGAGAACGTGGGCGGCACCCCCGTACTGGGTGTCAATGCGGCCGTAATGATCGGCCACGGCAAATCGACCCCCAAGGCGATCAAGAGCATGATCCTCTCCATGGAGCGCAGCATCCGCACCCGCGTTACGGAGAAGATACGCGACGCCTTCAAGGATATCGACACGGCAGAGGAGGCTTAACGACCGCCGGCGTGCGAAACAGGCGGCCCGGCTGCATACAAACAGCAACGGCTCACCCTTTCGGGATGAGCCGTTGCTGTTATTTTATATTTATCGGAATCCTGCCCTGCATCCACATGATGCCACGCACCACAAGCCTGCTGCATGCCCCTCAAGCGCGCCTCACAGGATTATGGACGCACAGAGTCGGAACCGCCCGCCTCAGGAGCATTCGCCGCCGCTATCATATGGTCCACCCTGTCGACTATCATCTCGGGCGTAATCGCCCGCAGACAACGGTAGTCGCCGTACTGGCACTTCATCTCGCCATACACCGAACACGGGCGGCAGGGCATGTCCACCTGCAGCACACCTTCGGGCGAACAGCCGTAACCGAGGAATCCCAGCGCCGGATGCGTGGCACCCCACACCGACACCACGGGTGTGGCCACGAGAGATGCCATGTGCATGGCAAGAGAGTCCATTGAAACGATACAGTCGAGATTCGATATGAGGTTCAACTCGCCGGCCATGTCGACCTTGCCGTTCACGGCCGTGACATTCGGGTATGCCTTCTCCATCTGCAGCGCGAACGCGGCCTCGTCGCCGCCGCCGCTGTGAATGAAGACACGGTCGTAACGTTCGCTCAACAGCCGCACCGCCTCCACACGCAGATCGGCGGGATACGTCTTGCCGTCGTGCGCAGAGAAGGGGGCGAATCCGACCCAAAGGCCGTGCTTCTCGCCCATGGGATTGGGGCGCGGTATCTTCACCGCGGGAGCCGGATCGTCGAACTCGAAGCCCAGGTCGCGCAGCACGTCGCAGTAACGCACCACGGTATGTTTCAGCGGCACGCTGTTCTGGCTGTTGTAGCCCACGCGGAACCACTTCTCCACCTTGCCCTTGTTGATCTTGGCACAGCGGTACATGCTCATGCGGAAGAGCGAGCGCACCACGATCGAGCGCAGCACGCCGTGCATGTCGGCTATGGCATCGACATTGCGGCGGCCGATGTCGCGGTAGAGCTGCCACAGGCCGCGCAGGCCGCGATGACGCCCCTTCGTGTCGACGAAGATGAAGTCCACGTCCAGGCCGTCGAAGAAGGACTCGAACTGCCTGCGCGTGGCGACGGTAACCTTCACGTCGGGATAGGCCGCCTTGAAGGCACGCAACGTGTGCGCGAGCATCACCACATCCCCCATCGCCGAGAGACGTATGGCCACCACATGACGCGGCAGACGGCGGTTCTTCTTCGCTGCGGGTTCTTTACTGTTTGTTGCCATATAATACCGGATTAAGCGCCGGATCGTTATACATCTTCATCTGTTTGTATGTCTTCATATACTTGCGGCCGGCGGCGATGTCCTCGAGCAGCTCCTCTATCGCCGTCGAGAGGTCGCGCTGCTGCGTCAGCAGCGTCGCGAGCTTCCTGCCGCAGGCGTCGCGGTGCTCCTGCCCCACATCCGTACGCTCGGTCTCCAGGCGCATGTGATAGATCTTCAGCGCCAGGATCGACAGGCGGTCTATGGCCCATGCCGGGGTCTCGGTATTGATCCTCGCATCGGGCGCCACAGGCACATCCCTGAACTTCTCGAGCCAGTACGAGTCGATATACTCCACCATGTCGGTACGCACCTGGTTCGAGCGGTCTATACGCCGTTTTATGGCCAGCGCCTCCACGGGGTCTATCGCCGGATCGCGGATTATGTCCTCGAGGTGCCACTGCACCGTGTCGACCATGTTCTTGTCATACAGCAACGCATCCAGCGAGCCGGCCTCATAGGGGTTGTCGAAATGGTGGTCGACATCGTCGAAGAGGTGATAATCGGCTATCGCCCTGTTGAAAATGGCGTTTGCGTTTTCGGTAAACATATATCGCTGTCAGTTATTGGTAATTTATCCAAAATAATCTATCTTTGCCTTGACGGTAACACAAAGATAATGATTTTTTCCAAAAAAGCAATATACCTCGCGCTTTTCGCGCTCGCGGCCTCTGCCGCACCTCTCGCGGCCCAAACCCGCATCACAAAGGAGGAATATATCGACCGCTACAAGGGCATCGCAATAGAGCATATGGAACGCTACGGCATTCCCGCCAGCATAACTCTCGCACAGGGAATCCTCGAATCCGACAGCGGCAACAGCACCCTCGCACGAAAGTCGAACAACCATTTCGGCATCAAGTGCAAGACCAACTGGCGGGGCGACCGCGTCTACCATGACGACGACGCCAAGGGCGAATGCTTCCGCAAGTACGACACCGTGGAGGAGTCGTACCAGGACCATGCCGACTTTCTCGACCAGCAGCCGCGTTACGACTCCCTCTTCGCCTATTCGTCGGACGACTACCGCAGCTGGGCCCGGGGTCTCAAGGCGGCGGGATACGCCACGGCTCCCGACTATGCGCAGCGCCTCATACGCATCATCGAGGACAACCGTCTCTACCTCTTCGACGAGGACAACGGCGCCGCCCTCTATGCGGCCCACATGCGCGCAGAACAGGGCATAACGGATGACTTCGCCGCCCAGAGCAGCGTCGAGACGCCCTCGACGCACGAAGCGAAGATCGACCCCAACGACTACCGCGTTCCCGAACGCACATACAACGGATACAGTGTCTACGTGAACAACCGCACGCACTACATCATCGCGGGCGAGGGCGACACGTTCTCACGCATAGCGCGCACGTTCGCCGTCACGGAGCGCACGCTGCGCAAGTACAACGAGATCGACCCGCGCTCCACGGCCGACCCCGTCAAGGGCGAGATGATCTACATCGAGCGCAAGCAGCCCAGGTGGTGCGGCAACGTGCGCCAGCATATCGTGCGTGAGGGCGAGACGCTGCGGTCGCTCTCGCAGGACTACGCTATCCGCCAGAACAAGCTGGCACGCCTGAACCGCCTGCGCCCGAACGACACCATAGAGCCGGGGCGGACGCTCAAGCTCAAGTAGGCCGGCCGCCCACGCCATCAGCATCAAAGCAACCAACGACAAACACGACATATGGACAATACCCCTTTGCGCGAGAAGATCCTCGCCACGATAGTCACCAAGTCGACCTTGAAGCAACACGTTTTCGACAACACCTTCTCGACGTTCAACCTGCTGAAGGAGGTGCTTATCGAGATAGCCTCGGAGATGGACGACGAGCTGGACGACAAACTCGACAAGCGCGTGCGCATCGAGTACCGCGACCGCGGCAAGTTCGAGGCGCAGCTCCAGATAGCAAGCGACCTGCTCATATTCCAGATGCACACCGACGTCTTCGAGTTCGACTCGAACCACATCATCTGGCAGAACGACTACGTACAGCAGGACCGCTGCAACACCTATTGCGGCGTGATCAACATATACAACTTCCTCTCCGACTCGTTCAAGTTCAACCGCAACGCCGACGAGGGCTATCTCATCGGGCGTATCTTCATCAACCGCGAGAAGTGTTTCTTCGTGGAGGGCAAGCGTCAGACGTCGATGCGCGCCATGTCCTTCGGGCGGGAGAAGATCACGCGCGAGGCCCTGGTGACGATAATCGAAACGGCGGTCAACTACGCCATCAACTTCGACCTGCTCACGCCGCCATACGAGGAGAACAAGCGCGTCACGGTGGACCAGTTCAACACCAAGATGGACAACTCGAAGTTCACGACGGGCAAACGCCTCGGATATGACTTCAACGTGGACGACATCTGACACAGGAGAACCGACAAACGAAAAATCCGCATACGATGTTAAAGCGAATATTCCTTGCCGCGACGCTTGCCATGGCCGCAAGCGCACTCTTCGCACAGCAGACATACCGCGAACTCACCGAGATCGCGTCGCTCAACCGCGGCGTCTACGGACTCCGCTCGATGGCCGACGGCGAACACTACACCGCACGCGAGGGCAACTCGGTCGTGCGCCACAGCTATGCCGACGCCACGCTCAAGGAGACACTCTACACGGGGCTGTTCTCGTCCTACGCCCTCTCGCCCGACGAGACGGCGATACTGCTCAGCAGCAACCACCGTCCCGTCTACCGCCACTCGTTCTATGCCGACTGGCAGATAGTGCCTCTGGGCGGCGACGGCGAGGCGTCGATGACGATAGAGGGGGTGCGTGACGTGACCCTCTCGCCCGACGGCACGATGGTGGCCTATGCCCGGGACAACGACCTCTATGTCGCCCCCGTGGGCGGCGAGGCCCGCGCCGTCACCGACGACGGCGAGTGGAACTCGATCATCAACGGCACCGCCGACTGGGTCTACGAGGAGGAGTACGGCTTCACGCGCGCCTATGCCTTCTCGCCCGACTCGAAACGCATCGCCTACCTGCGCTTCGACGAGAGCGCCGTCCCGACCTTCGAGATGATGCGCTTCGACGGCGAGCTCTACAACCGCCCCTACTCGTTCAAGTATCCCAAGGCGGGCGACCGCAACTCGACGGTCGAGCTGTGGGTGTACGACATCGCCACGGGGGCGAAGAACCGCATCGACACGGGTGCCGAGACCGACCAGTATCTCCCGCGCATAGACTGGACACCCGACGGCGAGCTCTTCTACTACCGCGTCAACCGCAAGCAGAACCATTTCGAGGTGGTGCTTGTACGCGGTGACGGCACGCAGAAGGTGATCTACGACGAGACCTCGCCAACGTTCGTCGAGCGGCCCGACGCGGGCACCATACGCTTCATCGACGGAGAGCGTTTCATCGCCCTCAACGAGACGGCCACGGGATGGAACCACATCTACCTCTACTCTACCGAAAAGGGTCTTCTGAACCCCGTAACGTCGGGGCCGTGGCAGGTTACCGGCATCGTGGAGACCACCGACAAGGCCATCTACTATATGTCTACGGAGACCTCGCCCCTGCGCCGCAACCTCTACTCCATCGACTACAAGGGTCGCCGCAAACAACGCCTTACGGAGGGTGAGGGCACCTATTCTATCGCGCCGAGCAAGGGTATGAAATACTATATCTCGACCTTCTCGACGGCCACCGAGCCCAACACCGTAACCCTGCACAAGGGCGACGGCACGCTGCTGCGCACCCTGGCCGAGAGCGGCGAGCTGGCCGCACGCATGGAGCAGATGCCCCGCAAGGAGTTCTTCACCTTCGTCACGGAGCGCGGGGACAGCCTCAACGCCTACATGATCAAACCCGCCGATTTCGACCCCTCGAAGCGCTATCCCGTCCTCGTGACGCAGTACTCGGGCCCGGGCTCGCAGTCGGTGGCCGACCGCTTCTCGCTCGACTGGGAGAACGTCATCGCCGCCCACGGCTACATCATCGCCTGCTGCGACGGCCGCGGCACGGGATTCATGGGCGAGGCGTTCAAGAAACAGACATACGGCAACCTCGGCGCCCTCGAGGTCGAGGACCAGATCTCCTTCGCGCGCTATCTGGGAGATCTCCCCTACGTCGATGCCGGCCGCATAGGAATATACGGATGGTCGTACGGCGGCTTCATGGCCCTGGGCTGCGCCTGCAAGGGCGGCGGCATATACAAGCTGGCCATAGCCGTGGCCCCCGTCACCTCGTGGCGCTACTACGACACCATCTACACCGAGATATACAACGACCTGCCGCAGGACAACCCCGCGGGCTACGACGACAACTCGCCCATCAACTTCGCGCAGCTGCTCGACGACGAGCATACGCAGCTGCTCATCATGCACGGCACGGCCGACGACAACGTCCACTTCCAGAACACGATGGAGATGTGCAGCGCGCTGAACCGCGCGGGCAAGCAGTACGACATGATGGTCTACCCCGACCAGAACCACTCGATGTACCCGTCGGACGGCTACAACATACGCCGCAAGATGGTGGAGTACACGCTGCGCAACCTTTAGGGAGAGACTGTCGCCCCACTTGACACCAACGCCCCGAACCGGCATACAGCCGGTTCGGGTTTTTTCGTTGCTGCGACTTTCGATACTGTCGCAAAATATTACGGCCACAACGGTTTCCGGCATCCGCGCCGGCACGTCAGGACAGTGCCGACGTTCCATACGGATATAAAACTGTCGCACCGCGCCACAGTTGCGCCGACGCGCATACGCAAACGGCCGCCTGTGCATATATTTGCCGCCGAAGGACACCAGGCGGCAATGCCCGGCCGCCGAAGGGCGATCCGACCGAAAAACAACCAATTTTAACAGATTATGAAACAGATGATGATTATCATGATCATTGCCATTACGGCCATGATGCTCGGAAGCTGCTCCGACAAGAAAAATGATGCGAAAGACGTACGCTTTACCATCGAGGCCAACACCGACCAGCCCGTACGCATATACAGTCCCACGGACCGGAGCGAAACGGGAACGGTCATACGCAGCCACTACGAGTCGTCGTTCAAGACCGACACGGAGGTCTTCTCGATCGAGGCGCGCTGCGACGACGAGACGACGCTCATCACCATCCGCGTATGGGTCAACGGCAAGTTGAAACAGGAGGTCTCGGGCAACAGGCACCTCACTACGGGTGATATTTGGCTCAAATGACAGCGCCGCGACACGTTTGCACAGGGACCGTCCCGTTCGGGGACGGTCCCTGCTGTTTCATACGGCCTCAAAAGCCGACACGCAGACCCGTAGGGCCACTCCCGCAGACCCCGATATTGCCGGCAGAGAAAATCATAGCGAAAAAAACAGAAAATAAATTTGCAGGTGAATATTTTTCGCCGTAAATTTGCACTCGCAACAGGGAAATGGCTCCGTAGCTCAACTGAATAGAGTACTTGACTACGGATCAAGCGGTTACAGGTTTGAATCCTGTCGGAGTCACTGAAAAGGGTTACGCATGCGTAACCCTTTGTCCATATCCGATATCCACCCGGCCAGCAGCCCCGATCGCCTGATGGCCCGCCCCACCGATTCTAACGCCCGCCGATTGCCCCGATCAACGATCCTCGCGGCCGCCGATTCTCACGCAGTCTAAGCAGGCCGGCCACTGATTCCCACGCCATAGATAGAGGGCGACAGGCCTCAACGTCGTGTCGCCGCGCCTGCCGCCCCTTCACATTACAGCCATATCCATATTCCGCGCTACAGGGCTTCGATCACATACCGCTTTCCCGCCTTGGTCCTAACATCGTACTCGTAGACCTTGCGCACATCGGGACGCTGCGGCGACGCCAGCTCCTCCGACACCAGCGGCTCGGCAATCGTGGCCGGTGCGAACAACTCGTTAGGGCACTCCCCCTCGGCCGGCTTCAGACCGCGCCCCTTCAAGGGTACGTACGACCGCACGCGCAACACGCCGCCCACACGCGACTCGATCTCGGCCCGCACCAGATGTCCGTCGCGCCACTCCATATCCACAACGAAGCCGCCGCGGGCCACAAGGCCTCTGACACTGCCCTCGCTCCAGGCATCGGGCAGCGCCGGCAGCAGATGCACCGCCCCGTCATGGCTCTGAACGAGCATCTCGGCCACACCTGCCGTGAATCCGAAGTTGCCGTCTATCTGGAAGGGGGGATGGGCGCAGAAGAGGTTGGGATAGGTACGCCCGTTCCCGTACTGCCGCGTCTGTCCGTCATTGGGCAGCAGGTTCAGCATGTTGCGTATGATCTTGTAGGCGTGGTTGCCGTCCTGCATGCGGGCCCAGAAATTGAGCTTCCAGCCGATACTCCACCCCGTAGCCATGTCGCCGCGCTGCAAAAGGGTATTCTTCGCCGCCTCGAACAACAGCGGATGCGTATAGGGTGAGATCTGGTTGCTCGGATAGAGACCGTACAGGTGCGATATGTGGCGATGCTGATCGCGCGGGTCGTCCAGATCCTCCAGCCACTCCTGCAACTGGTTATGACGTCCTATGCGCATCGGTGCGAGCCGCTCTATCATGCTGCGCAGCGAATCGGCATACTCCGCGCTCCCGCCCAGCGTCTCGCACGCCCGCAGCGTGTTGCTCAGGGCGTCGAACGCTATCTGGTTGTCCATCGTACACCCCGCCGTGATCGAGACCCCGTCGGGGCCGTGTTCGGGCGACACAGAGGGGGCCGTCACCATCCATCCGTATTTCGGATGCGGCGTGAGCGCCGTGAGAAAGAAATCGGCCGTACCCTTCAGCACGGGATAATAACGGCGCAGAAACTCCTTGTCACCGGTAAACAGATAGTGCTGCCACAGATGCTGTGCCAGCCACGCCCCGCCGTTGGGCCACATGCCCGTCTCGGCATGGTCCACAGGACCCGTCATGCGCCACAGGTCGGTGTTGTGGTGCGTCACCCAGCCCCGTGCGCCATACAGCTCACGGGCCGTAGACTGTCCCGTATGCGACAGCTCCTCAACCATGCGGAAGAGCGGTTCGTGCGTCTCGGGCAGGTTGGTCACCTCGGCCGGCCAGTAGTTCATCTCGGTGTTTATGTTGATCGTGTACTTGCTGTCCCAGGGAGCGTTCTTCTCGCGGTTCCATATCCCCTGCAGCGTGGCAGGCTGCCCCCCGGGCTGCGAGGAGCTGATAAGGAGGTAACGCCCGAACTGGAACAGCAATCCCGGCAGCGACGGATCATCGCCCTCGTTGAACGCCGCCACACGGCGGTCGGTATCGAGTGCGGTACTCCCGGCATTCTCCGGCAGCGACAGCTCCACGCGGCCGAACTGACGTCCGTATATGTCGCGGTGTTCTTTGGCAAGGCGCTCGTAGCTCTTGTCGCAGGCGCCGTCAAGCGCAGCCATAACCTTGGCGCGGGCATCGCCCGAGACGTCGTCATAACGGACGAAGTTGGTCGCCGCAGAGATGTATATCGTAGCCGTGCGGGCATCCTTCACGCTCAACCGCTCCCCTGCGGCCGACACCTTGCCGTCGGTGGCGACACGGGCCACGGCTACGGCCTTCAATGCGGCAGGGATTCCCTCCTGCTCCACGCCGGCGCACTCCACCGTAAGCTCATCACCGGCGGCTGCGACGCTGTACTCCTGCGGACACGAGTACGAGAGATCGAACGACAGCGCCCCGTCCGCGTCGGCCTCCAGGCGCACCGCCAGCACGTTGTCCGAGAACGAAGTGAATGCCGTGCGGCGATAACGCACCCCGTCGACCGTATATTCCGTTGCGGCCGTGGCGTCGCGCAGGTTCAGTTCGCGACTGTATTCCCCGGCGGCATCGCCGTGCGAGAACTCCATATGGAAACTGCCCAGGGGCAGGTAACGCATGCCGTGGTGCTGCGTAAAGAACCGCTCGTCGATCATCGTGCGCGCATCGGCCGTGCGGCCCTCGAATATGAGCCGCCGCACCTCGTCGAGATAGCGGAGAGCATCCTCACGGTTGTTGTTATAGGGAGAGCCCGCCCAGAATGTCTCCTCGTTAAGGTCTATCTGCTCGCTGCCGACACCTCCGTAGACCATGGCCCCGATGTGGGAGTTGCCCAGCGGCAGCGCCTCCCACCACGTGGCGGCAGGCGCAGAATAACGCAGTTTCAGTTCGTTCGTGCCGTCGGCAAGGGGACGGCACGCAACCATCGACAGGACAATCGCCCCGACTATACATAAATGTTTCATCATATTAATTAAAATATTGCAAGATCCGCCGACGGCGGGATTTCCCATCGTTCGCCCCCCCGCGGTTTTTTACGGTCGTTTCCGGCACGCCGCCGCATTACAAAGTTATTCCATTTATGCGAAATAGCAACACCTTAGCGTCGAAATAATCTCATGCGCCGCGCCCGTACGTACCATTGCTTGCTTATGTCGCATTTTTTTACGAACATTGTGAACAGATTGGATATGGGGAGATTCGCGCCGCTGCACTTCCCGCTGCACGGTACGGCGGCGGGCTCCGAAAATACTACCAGGTCAACCGAAACCGATATACCAAAATAATCCTGTCATGAAGAGAATACTTTTACTCGCGACATCTGCGGCCTTTGCGCTGGTCACGCTCTCGTGCGGCGGAGGTTTCGCCCCCGAGGCCGGCACCCCCGTCTTCGGCGACTTCACCTACACGGGCGCCGACGCCGTATACGAGCAGAACCCGCTCGGGGCAGACGAATTCTACACCCCCATACTTCAGGGCTGCTACCCCGACCCCAGCATCTGCCGCAAGGGCAACGACTACTACATGGTATGCTCGTCGTTCGCCATAAATCCGGGCGTGCCCATCTTCCACTCGAACGACCTTGTGAACTGGCGCCAGACAGGCCACGTCCTGGACCGCGCCTCGCAGCTCAAGGTCGAGGATACGGGCATCAGCGCCGGCATCTACGCCCCCACCATACGCTACAACCCCCACAACGACACCTTCTACATGATAACGACGCAGTTCGCCGGCGGTATCGGCAACATGGTCGTCAAGACGAAGGACCCGGCCGAGGGGTGGAGCGACCCCATCAAACTGAACTTCGAGGGCATCGACCCCGACCTCTTCTTCGACGATGACGGCAAGGCCTACATCGTCCACAACGACGCCCCCGAGAAGGCGCTCTACGAGGGTCACCGCGTGATCAAGGTCTGGGAGTACGACACGGCGACGGACCAGGTCGTCGCGGGTAGCGACAAGGTTGTCGTAAACGGCGGCGTGGACCTCTCGAAGAAGCCCATCTGGATCGAGGCGCCGCACCTCTACAAGAAGGATGGCAAATACTACCTCATGTGCGCCGAGGGCGGCACGGGAGGCTGGCACAGCGAGGTGATCTTCATCTCGGACAGCCCCGGAGGCCCCTTCACCCCCGCACCCGAGAACCCCATACTGTCGCAGCGCCACCTGCCGGCCGACCGGCAGAACAAGGTCGACTGGGCGGGCCATGCCGATCTTGTCGAGGCCCCCGACGGCAAATACTGGGGTGTCTTCCTCGCCGTACGCCCCAACGAGGCCAACCGCGTCAACACGGGCCGCGAGACCTTCATCCTGCCCGTCGACTGGAGCGGCACCTTCCCCGTCTTCGAGGGCGGCATGGAGCCCCTGCAGCCCAAGCTCAAGATGCCCGCAGGCGTCGAGAACCACTGCGGCGAGGAGGGGTTCATCCCCAACGGCAACTTCACCTTCACCGACAACTTTACCTCCACAGACCTCGACCCGCGCTGGGTGGGTGTTCGCGGCGCGCGCGAGCATTTCGTCTCGGTGGGCGGGCACGGCCTCGAGATAAAGCCCTTCGACGTCAACATCAAGGCCCCGCGCCCCACGTCGACGCTCTTCTACCGCCAGCAGCACAACACCTTCACCGCCTCAACGACGCTCTGCTACACGCCCCGTGCGGAGAATGACCTCGCCGGCATGGTATGCTACCAGAGCGAGGCGTTCAACTACGTCTTCGGCGTGACGAAGTGCGGCGACAAGACCTGCATCGTGCTGCAGCGCAACGCGCGCCGCACGTCGGAGACCGTCGCCTCGGCCGAGATCGGCGACCGTCTGCCCGTGCGCCTGCGTGTGAGCGCCGAGGGTGACAAGTACACCTTCAGCTACGCCGGGCGCGGCGGCGAGTACACCGACCTTGCAACGGTCTCGGGCGACATTCTCTCGACCAACGTCGCGGGAGGCTTCACCGGCGCCATGATCGGCCTCTACGCCACCACGGCAAACGATGCCGCGTGCAAATAGACCGCCATACACAAATGGACAAGGGCGCGACCGGTTCGCGCCCTTGTTTTTTACCCCTATCATCAGCCGCATCACTCGCCGCCCAGCACACGGGCGGGATTCTCGCCCGCCGTACGGCGGCAGCGCACCACGACTATTCCCATCGTCAGCGCCGTCACCAGCAGGAACGCCGCCAGGAATATCCACCACGGTGTCGCAATGCGGTAGGCAAAGGTGTTGAGCCACTCGCTCACGACGTACCACGCCACGGGCACCGCCACGACGAAACATACGGCCACGATCGTCACGTAATGGCGGCCGAACATCCAGACGATACCCTCCACGGTCGAGCCCATCACGCGACGCAGGGCTATCTCGCGGCGGCGGTGCTGCGTCTCGAAGAGGACGATACCGAAGACGCCCATCAGCGATATGACGACGGCCAGCAGGGCGAAGAGGCCGATTATCGTGGCGCTGCGCTGAGTCTTTTCGTAGAGCCGCTGCAGCTGCTCGTCCACGAACTCGATATTCAGATCTTCGCTGTCGGGATTTATCTCCTTGGCCACGGCACGGATCCTGTCGCACAGGCGCGGGATGTCGACATTTGCCGCCGTGCGGAAATAGACGTCGCCCATCCATTGATCCTCCGACGTGGTGCAGTAGACCGTATTGCTCTGCTTCGAGTCGAGCGGCTGTCCCAGCACGTCATCCACGATGCCTATCACGCGGCATATCGGCTCGGTGCCCGCCATCACCACGAAGCCCGGATAGAATCCGTACTCGTCGCACGTACTGCGGCAGAAGATGGCGTACCTGGTGGCGGCGTTGTCCATGTCGGGGGTGAAGTTCTCGCCCTCGGCGAGCCTTATGCCCATCACGTCGAGGAAGTTGCTGCGCACATAGCGGAAGTGGAGCTCCAGATCGCGCCCTTCGTACTTCATACGTATCACCTCGGCCGAGCCGTTCCCCACCACTGCATCCACCGATGCCGTCACGCCGACGATCTCCGGCATCCCGTTCATACGCTCCGTCAATACGGGATACATGGCGGCATCCTTGTACGGGAGGTTGAAACTCATCAGGTTTTCGCGGTCGATCCCTATGTCGTAATTGATCATATACCTGTATTGCAGCCAGAAGCAGGCGGCCACCACTATAAGGGCTATCGAGACGGTGAACTGCACCCCGACCAGAACCAGACGCAGGCGGCGTCCCGCACCCGAGCCGGCGAAGCCGCTCTTGACGGCAAGCGAGGCGTTGAACGAGGTGATGTAGTACGACGGGTACAGCGCCGCCGCGAGGGCCGCCACCACTCCTATGCCGAAGAGCAGCAGCACGGCCGTCAGGTTATCCTTCAAAGAGAGCGACCGCGAGACATACTCCGCCACGAAGGTGTCGGGCAGCACGATCGTGAGGTACATCGTCAGCAGCAGCGCGCACACCACCAGCCCCACGGCCTCGAAGAGGAAGTTCCAGCGCAGCGTGCGGGTCGGGGCACCGAAGACCTTGCAGATATTGACGGCGCGCAGGCGCACGGGTATCAGCGCGAAGAAGAAGTTGACGAAGTTTATCAGCGCTATGGCCACCACGAGGATGGCTATGCCCAGACACGTCAGCATCGTCGATTTCGAGCCATGATCGTGGTCCGAGCCAGAACCGAGCGAGGTGTCGAAATAGACATCCAACAGCGGTGTCAAGCGCACATCGCTGCGCAGGTATTCGTATTGGGCATCCGGCACTGCAGCCACCCCGCCGCTTTCGCCGCCACCGTCGGCCCCATCGCTGTCTCCGCTCGCCTTTTCAACATTCTGCGCGGCATCATACTCACGCGCACGGGCCACGCGCTGACGGTACATGTTGTCGTCCCACGCCTTCTTGAAGCTGTCGGGCACGGACCCGTCACGCATCTTTACCATACAGATATAGCCATATTGCGACGTGTCGTTCATGTCCATGTCGCCCAAGTAGCTGTATATACGAGGCTCGCCCATGAGCGTGTTGTCGGCGAAATCCTTGTATATACCCACCACGGTCCACTCGTGCGAGGGGCGCGGCTTCTCCCCGGGCTTGGTGTCGCTCGTGAAGATACGGTCGCCGGCATGCACACCGTATAGCCGCGCCAGCGATTCGGGCAGGATTACCGTATTGGGGTTCTCGATCTGCCGGAGGTCGCCCTCCACAGTGCGGAAACCCAGCAGGTCAAGCGACGGCAGCGACAACATATCCATCACAGCCGCATATTCGGTGTAGCTGAACTCCGCCTCCTGCACCCACACAGGAATATCCCAGCGGCGTGTAATGACGGCGCTGCCCTCGACCTCGGGACACTGCGCCAGCGCCGCCTCGAAGGGGCCGCGCGGCGAGGTCATCGAGAATCCGCCGTCGATCCAGTTGGCATTCACCGTCCAGATGCGGTCGGCATCCCTGATCGAGCGGTTGTAACCCAGATCGTAGGTCACCTGCACCATCATCACGTAGAATGCCGTGAAGGCCAGCGTCAGGCCCGCGATGTTCAACACCGAGGCCACTTTGTAACGCCGCAGCGTGGTCAGAAAATTCTTTATTGCAATCTTCATGGGTCTAATATTTATCGTGTTGTTTTTTACCATCTTCTGCCCACGGACCGAACCCCGGCCACACAAGCGGCGTCATCAAGGCGGGAGGTACGGCGGCGGCATGCAATCCGCAAAGCAGGCCGCCGTCACTCGCCCTTTATCATATCTATGGGGTTGGCACATGCCGTCCGCCATGTGCGGAACACCTGTATTCCATAGACAACCGCCATCACCAGCACCGTACCAGCGGCATAAAACCACCAAGGCAGCGTACACCGCATCACCGACGATATCTTCAAATAGGCATCGCCCGCATATATGGCCGCCACCGTACCCACAGCCACTGCCGGCAATACGATCCACGCCATATTGCGGCCCAACATCGCCATCACCTCGCGCGCCGACGCTCCCGCCACCTTGCGAATGGCGATCTCCTTGCGGCGACGCTGCATCTCGTTGTCGACATATCCGACAAGTCCCGACAGGGCTATTACGAGCGTCACCACACACACGAGCAGCATGCCGTTGCGCATCTGCCTCTGGTCGGTGAATAGCAGCTCCATCTCTTCGCTATAGGGTGTGAGCGTATAACGGTAGCTCTCGTCATAAATGCCGTCGATAGTAGCCGCGACCTTCTTCAACGCCTCGGGCGTAATTCTGTTCAGGCGAACGGAGAGCATGAACCTACGCTTGTCAGAATCGCTCGGGCAAACGTATTTCGCGTTGTGGCAGACTATGGGCATCACATCGCCGCCAGCCATCCTGAAATCCTTCACCACGCCCACGATCTCAAAGGGACCGTCGCCGTCGTATATCTCGCGGCCCACGGCCGAGCCCGTCCAACCGCGGTTGGCGGCGTAGGTCTCGTTCACCAGCACGGCATAGCTGCCGTCCGTCTCGTTCAGGTTGCGGCCCTCAACGATCTCCATTTCCATCGTCGGGACGTAGTGGGAATCCCACACCTCCCAGCGGCAGCTGAAGAGCAGCTTGCCCGACTCGTCCTTGGCCGGCTGGCCCGAATAGTTCCACACGGGGAGCGAGAACGAGAGTCCCGCCTCCTCGACCTCGGGCAGGGCGCGCAGTTCGCCGCACAACGTACGCAGCACGGAGATACGTGCCGGAACGGCCGCCGTCACAACGTTGCCGTACTCGTATCCGTAGTCGGCACGCCGCACATAGTCGAGCTGCCGGACGCTGATACCGAGGAACAGGACCACGCCGGTGGTGCAGGCGATCTGCACGAACAGCAATGACCGTTTCCACAATGTGCGGTTGTCGCTGCCGCCGCGGAATGCGTATTGCAGGTCAACGGCCGAGAACAGCGCCGCAGGGATTATGCCCGACAGCAAAAATGCCGCAATGCACACCACAAATGGAATCCAAATACGCCGCAGGGCGAACAGTTCCGCCACGTCATATCCCAGAAGCGTACGTATCTCGCTGGCGAGGCAGAATATCACAAACGCCGCCATCGCCACCGACGCCGCCACCAGCAGCAGCGTCTCCCACAACAGCATCGAGAATACATCGCCGCGACCGGCGCCGTTGCAGCGCAGGACGGCTATAGTACGGCTGCGACGCGACAGCGACGAGATGGAGAGCATGACATAGTTCAGGCACGCCACCATCAGCGCCACGAAACCCACGGCCGAGAGCAGGTACTGCATCTGCCGCACCGTATTCGAAACGAAATGGCTCTGCGTCACCGGCAGGAAGAGCAGTTTCACGTTCCACTCCTTGAAGAAGTCCGTCATGCCGTGCCTCTCGACGAAGCCCTCCACGCCATCCTCGACTTGGGCGATGTCGGCCCCCTCGACGAGTTTTATGTACGAGGGGAACGAGTCTCCGCCGTTCCATCCCGAACCGTCGGCAGGATCATAAGACAACCACATGAGCATATCGAAACTGCCGAGCGAGTTGTTCGCTGGCGGCGTACGGAATATCCCTCCCACGGTAATCGCCTCACGTCCCTCGCCCATCAACGGCTGCCCCAGCGGGTCACCATGGCCGAAGAGCTTGCGGGCCAGACGCTCCGAGATCATCGCCGTACCCCGTCCTTCGGCCGAGAGGACACGGTGCGCATCGCCGCTCACCACGCCGAAATCCAGCACGTCGAAGAACTCGGTGCCCACCAGCAACCCCTCAACGTCGTATGTCTCGCCACCGCTCTCGATCTGGTAGGTGCGGCTGATCAGATGCACCGCGCTCTCGATCTGCGGCATATCGGCCTTGAGCGATGGCGCCATCGGCAGGAACATCTTGTCGCTCATGCCGAACTGCGGCGACTGCATCCAGACTTGGTATATACGGTCCCTGTCAGGCAGGAACCGGTCGTATGTAAGCACGAAGCCCACGTACGAGAATATCAGAATCGCTACAGCTATACCCAGCGACAGCGACAGCAGACGCGACACCACGTTGCCACGGTTCTTGCCGAGGTAGGCAAGCGAATATTTCAATGATTTCATAGTTTCCTACTCCAATTATCTGTTATCGTTCTACACTTCAATATCAGGCTCCACACCTAAACTTTCGCGTTCGGGCACACCCGTCCCGCCTGTCGGCGGTGGCGGGAGACCCGAGGCGGGGCGCACCCCTACAGGCGGTTGCGAACGTCGGTCACCAGTTCGCCGTCGAAGAGACAGAGCGTGCGCGAGGCGTACGAGGCGTCGTGCTGCGAGTGCGTCACCATGATGACGGTGGTGCCCTCGCGGTTGAGCTCCTGCAACAGCATCATCACCTCCTGACCGTTCTTCGAGTCGAGGTTGCCCGTGGGCTCGTCGGCGAGGATCAGTTTGGGGTTGGCCACCAAGGCGCGGGCTATGGCCACACGCTGCTGCTGACCGCCCGACAACTGCTGCGGGAAGTGGTCGGCACGGTGCGAGATGTTCATGCGGTCGAGTATCTTCTTAACGCGCTCCTTGCGCTCCGACGACTTGACGCCCAAATATATGAGCGGCAGTTCGACATTCTCCGAGACGTTCAGTTCGTCGATCAGGTTGAACGACTGGAAGACGAACCCTATATTGCCCTTGCGGAACTTCGTGCGGTCGCGCTCGCGAAGCTTGCCCACCTCGCGGTCAAGCAGGTAGTACTCGCCGCCCGTGGGGTTGTCCAGCAGGCCGAGGATGTTGAGCAGCGTCGACTTGCCGCAGCCCGAGGGGCCCATCACGGCGACGAACTCGCCCTCGTTCACTTCGAATGACACACCGTTCAGGGCGATGGTCTCGATCTCTTCGGTAAAGAAACTCTTCTTGAGGTTTTCAACTTTCAACATTGACATAACTGTAAATTTTTTAATGTTTTCTAATATTTTTTCTTGTTGTGAATCCTGTTTTTCGGGATGCGGGCCTTCATGACGGCCGCCGCATCAGTGCTGTATGGCGTTTATGGGGTTCTCGTTGGCGGCGCGCCAGCTGCGTGACGTAACCGTCACCACCGTTATCAGGCCCACGATTATCACGGCCGCCACGAACACCCACCAGTGCATCGGCATGCGCGTGGCGAAGCCCTGCAGCCAGCGGTCCACGATGTAGTAGCTTATCGGCACTGCGATGACGGTGCATATGCCCACGATGCGCAGGAACTGCAGGTTGAACATCTCGAGTATCGAGCGCACCGAGGCGCCGTTCACGCGGCGTATGCCGATCTCCTTGCGGCGGTACTGCGTCTCGAAGAGCACCAGTCCGAATACGCCCAGCATCGAGATCACGATCGACAGCAGCGAGAAGGCCGCGATAAGGCGCGCCAGACGCTCTTCGGCGTTGTAATATTTGCCCAGCTCCTCGTCGAAGATCCTGACGTACACCTTGTCGGCCTCGAGCGAGGGGTCGAACGCCATAACCGCCTCGCGCACATAACGTATGGCCTCGCGGATGCCCGTGCCGGCCGCTATGCGCACATACACATGGCTCGGGTAATACCACGCCGTCGAACCGAAGACATAGAAGCAGAAGGGTTCCACACCGTACTGCAGCGGCTTGAAGTGGAAATCCTCGCAGAAACCCGCAATGTCGGTATCTCCGGAGTGTCCGCACACTTTGTCATCGAGGGTTAACTCGAACGCCTTCTTGGCGCTCTCGTTGAAGATGAAGATGCCTTCCGCGCGCTGGTAGTCGTCCTTGGTGAAATTACGCCCTTCGACAACCTTGATACCCATGAAGTCGAGGAAGTTCCACGCCACGGGATAGCTCTGGAACGAAATCTGATGTCCCCTGAATCCACGTCCCCAGCCCATGCGCTGTGGCGCCACAATGTCGCCCGCGCAATAGGTGACATCGGTAACCATGGGATTCTGCTTGAGTTTGTCCGCGAGGGCATCCATCTGCTGGTAGCTGCCCATCGCAGGGCCGTCGACGGCAAGTATGCCGTCCTTGTCGAATCCCATGTCGTAGTTCATCATGTAGTTGTGTTGCATCTGTATGAATAGCGTCACGATGATGAGCGCGATCGAGATCACATACTGCACACCCACCAGCGTGTAACGCAGCACGCGGCCCGAGCGTGTGGCATGGAACGAACCCTTGATGACGAACGCGGGCGAGAACGAGGTGATGTAGAATATCGGATAGAGGCTTATCAGGATACCCGCCACCACAGCTACGGCCACTAATCCCAGCGCCAGCGGCAGGTTTTCACCGACAGCCGCCGAGGTAGACAGGTAAGTTGCCATCTGCGTGTCGTTGAACACCACAACAAGGCCGTAAGCCACGACCAGCGCCACGATGAACAGTCCCACGGTCTCGGCCACGAATCCCACGCGCAGACGCGCGTTCGAGGCGCCGAATATCTTGCGCGTATTGACGGCGCGGATGCGCACGGGGATCAGCGCGAAGAAGAAGTTGATGAAGTTGATGAAGGCGATAACGATCACCAGCACGGCCATGACCAACAGCGTGTAGGAGGTGGCGATATTGCCCGTCGGCCCGTCGTTGTATTCCACATTCTTCGAGAAGTAGAGGTCGCGCACGTTGTTCAGGCGCGGCGCCTGTTCGCGTATCGCGCGCTCCACCTCCTCCTGTGTGAGGCCCCTACTGGATGCCTGTTTGCGAATATGATCCTTCATCTTCTCCTCCACGGCCCTGGGCGATGCACCTGGCGTAAGGCGCAGGTAGAAGGGGTCGTTCCAACTGGAACGGCTATGCTCCGACAACGGGACCATACCCATATACATATCGTTGCTGGCCACGCTGCTCGGCTTGGAAAAGTCGCGGTATATGGCCACGACGGTGAGCGTATGGCTGCCCTCGGCGGCGCCGCGACCCGAATGGATCACATCCCCGACATTTATACCGAAGCGCTTGGCCGCCGACTCGGATACGACGGCCCTATACGGCCCGATGAAGTCGTCGAACGAGCCGGTCACGCACTCGAAACCGAAGACATCGAGACCCGCGCGCTCGCAGTTGGTGCTGTTCATTGTAATGTTGTCGATCGTGTCGTTGCGCCGGATCGAGTAGTCACGGTTCGTATAGCCCTCGCAGCGGAATGTCGCCGCAGCCTTCACTTCGGGAATACCCTCACAGAACTCCAGCGGGTTGTGGCGGTTCCAGTTGGTCGCCCAGCGGCCGTCGGAATACCAGCTCGGATATTCCAGACGGTAGATGTCGGCGGCATCGGGCAGCGAGCGGTTATAGGATAAGTCGAAGACCACCTGCACCAATATAAGATAGGCCGCGGCAAAGGCCAGGCCCATGCCCGCTATGTTCAGCACCGACGAGACCTTGTATCGGCGCAGCAGCATAAGAAAATCGTAGAACATAAATGTAAAAATTATTTATTGATTATTGCTTTCCGGTTATTTTAGTATCAGCACGTCGTGGTCGCCGAAGTTGTCGTACGACGAGGTTATCACGCGTTCGCCCGCGTCGAGACCCTCCACGACCTCGTAATACTGCGGGTTCTGGCGGCCGATGCGTATCGGGCGGCGGTGCGCCTTCTCGCCCGAGGCGTCCACGACGTATATCCACGAGCCTCCCGTCGACTGGTAGAACGAGCCGCGCGGGATCATGATCGACTCGGTGGGCTGCCCCAGCTGCAGGTTGAGATAATAGGTCTGGCCGCTGCGGATATTCTCCGGAATGTCGCCCGTGAAGACGAAGTCGGCCTTGAACTGCCCCTCGCGCACCTCGGGATAGACCTTGCGCAGGAGCATCTCGAAACGCGTCTCCTGACGCTCGAACGAGGCCGTGAGGCCCATCGTCACGCGGTCGATATAGTGTTCGTCGATCTGCGCCGTCACCTTGTAGGCCGACAGGTCGTTCACCTGACCGATAGCCGTACCCTGCCCTACCGACTGTCCGAGTACGATGTCCAGCATACCCACCTCGCCGTCGATCGGGGCCTTCACCTTGAGGTTGTCGACACGCTCGCGGATGAGCTGCATGTTGAGCGTCATCGAGTGGAGGCTCTCCTCCATCTGCCCCACCTGGTTCGAGCGGAAGAGCGAATCCTGACGCTGTTTCTCGATGTTGAGCGTGCGCTTGTTCAGCGCCAGTTCGTAGTCCTCCTTGGCCTGCATCCACTCCTCCTGCGAGAGGAGCTCGTTCCTGTAGAGCCGTTCCTTGCGCTCGTAGTCGCGGCGCTTGCGCTCGACGTCGATATCGAGCTGCAACTGCTCCTGCCGCAGCGACAGGCGCTCCTGCTCCATCGAGATGAGGGTGTTGCGCAGGATGTTCTGCTTCTCGGCCAGGTCGGCCTCCGACTGCAGGATCTGCATGCTCAGCGAGTTGTTCGACATCTCGATAATGACGTCGCCCTTTTTGACCTTCGTGCCCTCCTCGGACACGATACGCTCCACGACGCCCGACTCAAGGGGCGAGAGCTGCACCGTCGTGATGGGCTGCACCGTGCCCGTAAGGCGCACGTAGTCGTTGAACTCGCCCGCCTCGACCTCCGAGACGGTCACCACGTCGGCATCCACGCGCAGCGTCGAGGCGTTGTCGCGCAGCAGAAGCCACAGGACGAATACAAGGAACACGCCGCCGAAGGCGTATGGCAGGTTCTTCATCTGCAGGAGGGCTCTCCAGCCCGTCTTCTTTTCGAGTTTGATATCCATAGCTATATGTTTTTATTTATTATCTATCCGTTTGCTCACTCCGATGTCCGGCATCGCATCTTTCGGCCCTACCGGCGGATCAGAGGCTCGCCGTTGTAGTAATCGACCATGCGGCACTTTATTATATACTGCAGCCGCACCTGCAGCAGGTCGGAACGCGCCTGCAGCAGGTTGTTGGCCGCCGTCTGCAGCTCGAGGACCGAGACCATGCCCTCGGAGAACTTCTGCGACATGCTGCGGTATGCCAGCTCGTTGGCCCGCACCTTCTTCTGGCCCTGCACGTACTGCTTGCCGTAGTTCTGCATCTCCTGATAGGTCTGCGTCACCTCGCTCTCGAGCGTGCGCAGCAGCTCCTCGTGCTGCAGCACGGCGTTGTCGAAGCTGAGCTTCGCCTTGTGCTTCGAGACGCGGCGGCCCAAACCCGAGAAGATCGGTATCGACATCGACACGCCCACATAGGAACCGCGGTTGTTGCGCAGCTGGCGGAAGAAGTGGTCATAGTTCGAGCCGTCGTCCAGATTGGTGAAGTAGTTGGTGCTGTACCCGCCCGAAAGGCTTATCGAGGGGAGATAGCGGCCCTTTGCCGTGGCGTAGTTGATACGGTAGTAGCGGTTGTTCATCTCGGCCGCACGCACCTGGGGATTGAACTCCAGGGCATACTCCAGCACCTGCGACAGCGGCTCGCCCACCATCACGCCGTCGATGTTCACGTTCGTATCCACCTCGAACGGCTCCCCCTGCGGGTAGTTCATCACCCTGCGCAGGGCGATGAGAGCCAGCGCGAGGCTGTTCTGCTGCTGCGTGAGCAGGTAGTCGTAGTTGGCCACCTGCGCCTCGATCTCCGCCACGTCGGCCGGGGCCTTGTCCCCCAGCTCGTAGTGCATACGCACCTGCTCAAGCTCCGTGCGGCTCGCCTCGAGCTGCTCGCGCGCTATATCGACGGCGCCCGTATAATATACCACGTCGAAGTATGCCGACATGGTGTTCATCGCCACCTCGTCGCGCGCAAGCTGCAGCTCCTCGACACCCTTGGCGCGAAGAACCTTCGTCGCGCGGATAGAGTTTATGGTCGAGAGGCCGTTGAAGACCGTGATCGAACCCGATATACCGTACGAGTTGCTGAAGGTGGAGGTTGTGGTGTAGGTATTTGTCTCGGGGTCGATCGAACGGCCGAAGCTCAAATTACCCCCGGTCGAGGTACTCACCGAAGGCAGTGCCGACGCCACGGCGTTGATGTAGTCCTGCCGCGTACTCTCCAGCGAATTGACCTGCTGCCCCACCGACGTCGAGTGCTCGACGGCATAGGCCATGCAATCCTCCAGAGACATGCGCTCCTGCGCCTGCAAAGGTGTCAATAAAATAGACACCGCAAGGGTTAAAAATGCTCGTTTCATATCTGTTTTCAATTGTTTTTCCGTTTGCCCCTCATATGTACCAAAGACATGCCAACCGGATCAACATGCTTACTGACAACATCTTAACAAAACAGTCCCTCCGGAAAACCGTCTAAAAATTTGACACTGCGATAAATTTTTTTGACATTCGGCCCTTTTCCGAGTATCTTTGTGAAAAAAGATTCGCGATGGCCAAACAGGGATCAATACTCATAGTGGACGACAACAAGGCGATACTCTCGGCCGTGAAGCTGCTCGCGGACAAATATTTCGAGAAGGTGCTGACCCTCTCGTCGCCCAACTCGCTCGTCTCGCTCATGCGTACGGAACGCCCCGACGTGGTGCTGCTCGACATGAACTTCAACGCCGGCATCAACACCGGAAACGAGGGCATCTACTGGCTGCAGCAGATCCTCGACCGCTACCCCGCGACCAAGGTGGTGCTCTTCACCGCCTATGCCGACATAGACCTGGCGGTGAAGGCGATGAAGATGGGCGCCGTGGACTTCGTGGTCAAGCCGTGGGACAACGACAAGCTCATCGCCTCGCTGCGCAACGCCTACCGTCTGGCCACACACCGCACCGACGGCAGGAAGAACACCGCCAGGAGCACAACCGCCGCCCCCATGCTCTGGGGCGGGAGCGAGGCCATGGCACGCATACGCCGGATCGTGGACAAGGTTGCCGTCACCGACGCCAACATACTCATCACGGGCGAGAACGGCACGGGCAAGGACATGCTCGCACGCGAGATACACCGTCTGTCGCTGCGGCGCAACGAGCCCTTCGTCGATGTCAACGTAGGGGCCATCCCCGACACGCTCTTCGAGAGCGAGCTCTTCGGCCACGTCAAGGGGGCCTTCACCGACGCCCGCAGCGACCATGCCGGCAAGTTCGAGACCGCCTCGGGCGGTACGCTCTTCCTCGACGAGATAGGCAACCTGCCGCAGCACCTGCAGGCCAAGCTGCTCACGGCGCTGCAGAACCGCAGCATCATGCCCCTGGGCGGCAACACCCCGCGCACGGTAGACATACGCCTCATCGCAGCCACGAACCGCGACCTGCAGGCGATGGTCGCCGAGGGGGCTTTCCGCCAGGACCTGCTCTACCGTATAAATACGATCCATATCGAGCTGCCGCCGCTGCGCCGCCGCAGGGAGGACATAGTACCCCTGGCGGAGATGTTCCTCGCGCGCTACGCCGAAAAGTACGGCAAGCAGGACGTAATAATGACGCAGGCGGCAACCGACCGTCTCACCGCATGCCGCTGGGAGGGAAACGTACGCGAGCTGCAACACGCCGTGGAGAAGGCCGTCATCATGAGCGATGACGGCGTCATACGCCCCGACGCCTTCCCCGCGCCGACCGTAGAGGCCGCCGCCGACAGTCACGATGCCGGGGACGGGGGCGATGCCGCCACCCTCGAGGAGATGGAGCGCCGCATGATCCGCCAGGCCATCGCCGCACACAACGGCAACCTCACCCTCGTGGCCCAGCAGCTCGGCATAACGCGACAGACGCTCTACAACAAGATCAAGCGTTACGGACTATGAAGAAACGCAAGATCCCATACAGCCGGATCATCTTCGACATCCTGCTCATCGTCGCAGCCACGGCCATAACCACGGCCGCGCTGCTGCTGCGCAAGCACTCGATACTCATCGCAACGGTGCCGATGCTTATCTATGCGGTGCTGTCGCTTTTCAACATATATCAGGAGATAGTAAGGCGCATATCGTTCATCTTCAACGCCGTGAAGAACGACGACTACTCCTTCCGCTTCGCCGACACTCCCGCCGTCACCGACTACGCGCTGGTGAACTACTCGCTCAACCGCATAAAGGAGGTGCTCGACTCGGCCAAGCTGCAGATACGCGAGAAGGAGAAGTACTTCGAACTGATAATGGAGTGCGCCAACATAGGCATCATCACCGTAATGAAGAACGGCTCGGTGGTGCAGGCAAACAGCAAGGCGACAAACCTTTTCGGGCTGATGCGCCTGACGCACATAAACCAGCTGCGCCCGATATCGGAGACGCTGGCCGACGCCCTGCACAAGATACGCAACGGCGAGCAGACGCTCGTACGCTATGTCAACGAGACGGGCGAGATGAGCCTGTCGCTCAACTGCTCGGACTTGAAGCTGGGCGAGCGCGACTTGCGGGTAATAACCATAGGCGACGTAAACAACGAACTGAGTGACAAGGAGATCGAGTCGTGGGACAAGCTCACGCGCATCCTTACGCACGAGATAATGAACTCGCTGGCTCCCGTCACCTCGATAAGCCATACGCTGCTGACCTCGGCACCCGACGGCAAGGAGATGCAAAGCGGCCTGCAGACGATCCACGCCACGAGCAAACGGCTGATGTCGTTCGTCGACTCGTTCCGACAGGTGACGCGTCTGCCCGCGCCGCAGAAGACGCCCTTTTACCTTGTGGAGCTGGTGAACGAGGCGGCCTCTCTGAACAACCTGCACGGCGAACAGCTCGAGACGGAGATCGACCCCGCCGACACGATGCTCTATGCCGACCGCATGCTCATGTCGCAGGTTATGGTCAACCTGATCAAGAACGCATGCGAGGCGACAGCCGCCCTCGGCGACGACAGACGCATCGGCGTACGTTCGTTTATCGACGGTAACGAGCGGGTGAACATAGAGGTGAGCGACAACGGCGACGCCATCCCGCCCGAGATCGCCGAGAACATATTCACACCCTTTTTATCGACCAAGACAGACGGCTCGGGCATCGGCCTCGCCGTCTCGCGACAGATCGTACACATGCACGGCGGCACGCTGCGCCTGACGCACAACCGTGCCGGACATGTCGCATTCACAATAATCCTCGACTGAACCGCAGAACCGACCCAACCATGATGACGGGACGCCCGGATGCCGGCCGGCGCAAAACGGGGGAGGGCGGCGAAGCCGAAAATCAATCCACCTGGAGCTTGTATCCCACGCCGCGGGCATTCACTATCGACACCGAGCCGTCCTCCTCGAGACGGTGGCGCAGCTTGGTGATGAAGACATTGAGGCTGCGGGCATTGAAGTAGCTGTCGTCGCCCCACACCTCCATGAGGATGGTGCGCGTATCGACCACCTCGTTCATGCTGCGGCAGAGCATCGCCAGCACCCGTGCCTCGCGGTTGGGCAGCACGCAGTCGCCCTGCGCCGATCCCGAAAGTGTCCAGTTCAACGTATTGAAGCGGAACCGCCCGAAGGAGAACTCCACGGGGGCGGGCACCGCCGCCGCACTCCGCGCCGCCAACGCCCGCACGCGCGCCAGCAGCTCGGTCATGGCGAAGGGCTTGCGCAGGTAGTCGTTGCCGCCGGTGTCGAAACCGCGCACCACGTCGTCGGCCGACGATCGGGCCGAGAGGAAGAGTATCTGCACCCCGGCATCCGCCTTGCGCATATGCTCCGCAAGCGTGAAACCGTCCATCGCCGGCATCATTATGTCGGTCACCACCACCCGCGGCGAGAGTGCGAAGAACGACCGCAGACCCTCGTGTCCGTCCGCGGCCCCCGCGCACGTGAAGCCCGCGGCACGCAGCGCATCACAGACGATGCGCAGCAGCGTCGGCTCGTCCTCAACCACCAGCACATCTACCCTATCCTCTTCCATAACGCGGTATTACAATGAAAAATCTCGATCCGCGGCCGCGCCCCGCACTCTCGGCGCGTACCCGGCCGCCGTGGCGCTCGGCCACCGTCCTGACATAATAAAGTCCGAGCCCGAAGCCCTTGACCGTATGGATATCCCCGGTCGGTATGCGGTAGAACTTGTCGAAGACGCGCTCCGTCTCGCCGCGTGCCATGCCGATACCGTCATCCGCGACCTCGAAGACAACATTCTCGCCCTCGGCGGCGGCCCGAACCGTTATATGCACCTCGTCGCCCGAATATTTCACGGCATTGTCGAGAAGGTTCCCCAGAGCCTTCACCAGATGGAAGCGGTCGGCGCGCAGCGTCAGGTCCGGAGCGACATCCGTCGCAATCTCCACCCTCTTGCCGCCGGCCGCGGCATGCTCCCGCACGGCCTCCGCGACAACCGTCGCGGCATCGCACTCCTCCACCGACAGGGTGAAGGCATCACTCTCCTCGAGCGACATGCGCAGGATGCGGTCCACCATCTCCGAGAGCTGCCGCAGCTCGCGCTGCATGATCCCGATATATTCGCGCCGCACGGCGGGGTCCGATGCCATCCGCTCGAAATTCAGGAGCGAGTCGCCCGCGGCATAGGCCACCGAGATCGGGGTCTTGAGTTCGTGGGTTATGTTGTGCGTCAGGTCGAGACGCATGCGCTCGACGCTCTTGAACCGGAAGAGCGTCCGAACCAGATAGGCGAAGAGCGCCGCTATCAATACCACGATCAGCACCGACGAGATTATGATACCCGCCATATTGCCCAGCATCGACCGATAAGGGTGTTCGGTGCGCACCTGCACGGCAAGGCCCCCCTCGCCCGCATCCGTGCCGCCCGCCACGGCGAACGCCTCGTTTACGGTGAGGCACGGGCGGCCGTCGAGGCGCGAGCGGCCCGTCGCAGCATCGGCCGCATGGTCGAAACGCCTCGTACTGTCACCGAGGCTTATCTCAACGTCGTAATCCCCCACGCCGCGCACGGCCAGCTCCTCGCGCAGAAGAGAGTCTATGGCCTCGAAACGCACATCCTCGAAATTCAGCACCACCATGTTTATGGCCCCGCCGCCACGCCCGAGATTTATGTTTATCGACTGCACGGTATCGGCCTCCGTGCCCCGCATGCGCGTTATCACCAGCGAGTCGGCGGCAGGGGCGTTCGCCTGCAGGCTGTATACCGAACGGGAGTCGAGACGGCTGCGGTAGAGCGCCGTCGTGACCGCCGCGCGTATCTGGTCGGCGTAACGCTCCACCGACTGCCGGTAGAGGCGCGTCAGCCACACGCCCTGCATCTGCGCCAGAGCCATTATCGCCACGGTCATCAAAACCGCCACTATCTTGAACTGCCGTTTATTCATAGCATGTCATCCGCCGGGGTCCTATCCCGAAACAAAGATATGAATAAAACCGCCGCCGCACCATAGCCTCCGGCCCGGTTTAACACTATTTAACACTTCGGCCGGGGCTTTAACTCCCGGTTAACATTTCGGGACCGCACCGCATGCGAACTTTGCAGTGTCAAACTCAAACACTCGACAACACATGAAAAAGTTCATCATTGCAATCGCCGCTATTGCCGCCTGCGCGGCAAGCCCCGCGGCACAGGCACAGCAGACACCGCAACGCTTTATCCTCTTCGACACCGAGAAGGGTGCCACATCCTACCAGACGGGGCAGCTGGAGCGGACCGAGGTGGGGCGCGCAACCCTCAAATGCGCCTACCGCCTGCGCTGGGCCAAGGACCGCGCACATGACAAATGGATCGAACAGACATTCATCCTGCAGTGCGGCCCCGCCATGTCGAAGTTCTACGACCAGCGTGTGCGCGCCATCGACGACATGCTGCAGACGGCCGCCCCGTCCGACCTGCAAAGCAACCCCTCGGCCTACTCGGGCGGCGACCGCCTCACGATATTCCAGAACATGCCGACGGGAGAACTGACCCTCACCGACTCCTTCTCGGCCGAATTCTACCGCTGCGTGGAACCCATGCCCGCATTCGAGTGGCGCATAAGCGGAGATACGTGTACGATTCTGGGGTATGCGTGCCGCCGCGCCGAGTGCGACTTCCGCGGCCGCAGCTACACGGCATGGTTCGCGGAGGAGATACCCGTAAGCTGCGGCCCGTGGAAGTTCCACGGCCTGCCGGGGCTCATCATGGCCGTCGAGGACAGCGAGGGCGACTACTCCTACCGCATCGAGGGCATAGAGCAGTGCAACGAGGCAATCGACATCGACACGCGGCAATATATCGACTCTACACGCGAGAAGTATCTCCGCCTCAAGTATCAGTATCTGCTCGACCCGATAGGTTTCTTCAGCCGCAACAGCGGCGTCGACATCAACATCACCAACGAGGACGGCACGCGCAACACAGCCCTCGAGGAGCAGCTGCGCAGCGACTCGCTCCCGTACGATTTTCCCGAGCGCGACTACCGCTGAGCGGCATTAACATTCGTTAACATTTATTAACCGACCGTTAACACGCCGCAGGGCCGTATCGGGGTAACTTCGTGCAACGGAACAAAAAACCACACATCATGAAAACTACCCTTATCACCCTTGCCGCCCTGCTGGCGGCCACGATCGCGGCGCACGCGCAGATCGACGTGAACAACATCAAATCCATCTCCGTAATCAAAACAAACTCCAATGCCGCGGTGACCGCCACGCGCGAGATCGGCCGCTCGACGCTCGAATGCGTCTACAAGGCCCTCTCGCCCGAGCGGGGTACCGGGGAGGAGCCGATCCGCATCAAGGAGGACCAGATGATCCTGCAGACGGGAGGCGGCGTCTCGAAGTTCTACAGCTACTACAACTTCGTCAAGGATTCGCTCATGAAGGCCGACCCGGCCGACATCAAGAACACCGTCCAGCGCAAGGACGGCACCAGCGCCTGCCTCTACACGGGCTATCCCGAAGCGGGGCGGCTGACCCTGACCGAGAGTATCGGCTCGACCTATTACATGTATGAGGACGCGGTGCCCGAGATCGAGTGGACCATAGGCGACCAGACGCGCGAGATTCTGGGCTACACCTGCCGCCGCGCCGACTGCACCCTCTACGGGCGCCGTTTCACGGCGTGGTTCACGGAGGAGATCCCCGTCGCCGGCGGTCCGTGGAAACTGCAGGGGCTGCCGGGCTTCGTCATGGCCGCCGCGGACGACGAGGGGCTATACTCGTTCGAGATCATCGGCCTGCGCAACGTCGAGCGGCCGATCGAATACTCCGACCGCAAATATATCGTGACCTCACGCGAAAAGTACCTGCGGCAACTGCACCGCTTCAGGAACAACCCCATGGGGTATCTAGTCTCGTCCGGCGAGATGATCATCGAGATGCGCGACGGCAGCGAGCCCTCCACCGAAAGCGACATGCAGGAGTTTTCGATGATCGAAACCGACTACAAACACTGACCGCAACGGCCGTGACGACTGCACCGGCGGCGAAACACACATAAAACCATGAGCATGATACACAAAATAGCATTCGCCGCCGCGGCCGTCATCCTCTCGGCCGCCGCCGTCAGCGCACAAACGCCCTGCCGCATCACGGGAACGGTCACCGACGCCGCGACGCGGCAGCCCGTGGCGGGCGTGGTGGTAAAATTCACCGACGCCGAGGGCAACCTCACGGCCTACTCCACCACCGACGGAAAGGGCGCATACACCATCCTGCGCAGGAGCGTACCAGGGGCCGGCTGCCGCCTCGTATTCTCGATGCTGGGCTACGCCACGCGCGAGGTCGTACCCGACAGCTGGGCGGAGCCCGTAAACATCCCCCTCGAAGCCGCCGCCACGGCCATACGCGAGGTGGTCGTCAAGGCCCCGCGCATATCGATGCAGGGCGACACCATATCATACACCGCCAGCGCGTTCACCGATGCCGACGACAAGACCCTCTCGGACATACTGAAGAAGATGCCGGGGCTCGAGGTCGAGGAGTCGGGCCGCGTGAAGTATCAGGGCGAGTCGGTCGACAAGCTCTACATCGACGGCGTAGACATGCTGGGCGACCGCTACTCGCTGGCCACGAAAAACATCTCGCCCCAGGACATAAAGGGCGTAGACGTCATGGAGAACCACCAGCCCAAGAAGATCCTGCGCGACGTGGAGTTCTCGGAGAAGGCCGCGCTCAACATACGCATGGACAGCCGCGTCCGGAACCGGTGGTCGGGCTCTGCCGCCGCCGCAGGCGGTTTCTCCCCAGCGCTGTGGAACGGCTCGCTTTTCGCAATGTGCATCGCCAAAGGCTTCTCGACGATGAACTCCGCCAAGAGCTGCAACACGGGCGACGACATCGGCGCCGAGGCGGGATATAGGGGGTCGGGCTATTCTCTCCCGCAATACATATCCGTAGGCACCTCGGCGGCACCCATAGGCCGCATGCGCACACGCTTCAACACCTCGCACCTGTACAACACCTCCAACATGATACGTCTCGGCGAGGATTACAGCCTGCATGTCGACGCCTCGTACCTGTACGAACGTCTCACCTCGGACGACGCCTCCGCAACGACATACTACGTGGGCGGCGACTCGATCTCCACGCGCAGCGCGTCCCGCGCCGCCGATGCCGCCCATACGCTCGACGCCTCGGTGCGCCTGCAGGCCAACACCGACCGCACATACCTCAACAACACCCTCTCGGCGCGCATCGTATGGCAGGACGTATGGCGCAGCGACGACGGCACCTATCCCAACATGCAGCGCGCCCACACCCCGTCGCAGAGCGTCTCCGACAACCTCGAACTCACGAAACGCTTCGGCCGCCGTACCCTTACCATCCGCTCGGCGAACAGCTACATGCGCACGCCGCAGACGCTCTCGGTCGAACGCGACACCTCGCAACAACGGCAGACCCTCGACGCCCGGGCCCTCCGTTCGGCCACAAGCACCTCCCTCGTATGGCGTTTCGGCCGCTGGGGCATCGGCCTCAACGCGGCATTCACGCAACTCGTGCGCTCGCTCCGCTCCTCGCTCACGGGACTCGACCCCGCAGCCGGGACAGAATCGGCCGGCAATGCCGCCGACACCCCCGAAACGGCCCTCCCGATGCAAAACGACATGCGCCTCTCGATGACGCAGGCCGACCTGTATCCGTCGCTGACGTACGACTCTCCCACGGTAAAACTCGCCTTCAACGTCCCGTTATCGGGCTACATATACTCCATACGCGACCGCATCGGCAACCATACGCGCCGCATCGACGACATGACGTTCGCCCCCACGCTCACGGCAAGACTTCTGGCCACGCCCATGCTCACCCTCTCGGCCTCGGCATCATACAAACACGCGCCTCTGGCACAGGAGAACTTCTACTGCGGAGCCATCCTCTACGACTACCGCTACCTGCGGCGCGGGTACGAGATCATCGACAATGACTCCTCGCTTGCCGCCACCCTCCGCGCCGAATACAAGAACCCACTCTCGTCGATATTCGCCAACGTGTCGGCAGGTCATACGCGCTCACGCCTGAACGCAACCCCGTCGCAGGACTTCGTGGGCGAGTATATCGTCACGACAGCCATCGCAGTCCCATACCATAGCTCCGTGACATTCGTCGGCGGCAACATAAGCAAGGGTATCGACGAGGTGAAGGGCAAGATCGGCGTCACCGCGTCGTGGAACCTCTCCAGCACGGGCATGATACAGCAGGGCGAATACAACCCATACCGCATGCACACCCTCTCCGTCGCCCCCTCGTTCGACCTGACACCCCTGCGCTGGCTGGGCGTCGCCTACCAACTCGGATACTCCCGTTCGCTGCTCAAGGTGGCAATGACGGGACACGACTCCGCCACGACATCCCTCTCGCAGTCACTCACCGCCGACATCTCCCCCGTGGAGGGGCTGCGCCTCCGCCTCGGGGCCGAACACTACCGCACGCAGATATCGACCGCCTCGCACAAGAACTCAATCCTCTTCGACGCCTCGGCCGCATACACCTTCCGCAACGGATGGGAGCTCTCCCTGACAGCCCGCAACCTGCTCGACGAGCGCGAATATGCCTACACGCTCTTCGACGGCCTGAGCCGCTCGTCGGCCTCGTTCGCCATACGTCCGCGCAACATCCTGCTCAACCTGTATGTAAGGTTCTGACCGCCCCGGCACGGACGAAAGATACGGCGCAAGGCATCCCGACCGAACGGGACAGCCCTGCGCCGCACCCTTATTGTATCAAATTACGACAACGAGCAGAAGAACGGCACCAGAAACGGCACCGAGAAGTCGACCAGAGCGCCGTGCGCTATCGACACGAAGACCCACTCGCGCCCCGAGAAACGGGTGATGACGGGCAGCGTGGTATCCATCGTCGTGGCCCCGCCCGCGCATATCGGCGCCAGCGGCGAGAACCACCGCACCATGAGCGGCGCCAGCAGCAGGGTGAACATCTCGCGGAATATGTTCGCCATAAGGGCTATCGTCGCCAGTTCGGCCGCCACCTGCGTCCCCATCGAGGCCCCGCCTACGGACGAGATCAGTATCGACGAGAGCGAATAGTATCCGAAACCGCTCCCTACGGCCAGCACCTGCCACACGTTCCAGCGCGACAACAGCAATGCCACCGCCGCCGATGCCACGAGCGTCCCCGTTATGGTGGCAAGCGGCACCAGGAGCATACGCGGCGAGACGGTGCGTACGATGTCGCGCAGCCGTTCGTCGCTTCCTATTCCCATGCCCACCTGGAACATCAGCGCAAAAAGCACCGCCAGCGACAGACCGCGGCCCGTAACCCAGGCGGGCAGCAGCCCGAGCCATCCCGCCACACACCCGACGGCAAAGGCCCCCACTATGACCAGACTACTCTTCATCGCCCGCGACGGATTTACGTTTCACGAAAAACAGGCGATAGACCGCACGTGCCGCAACGATGCTCCCCGCCGTCGCCGCAACGGCTATGGCCAGCGCCTCGGCGCCCGATGCGGTCAAGCCCCTTATCACGGCCTCGTTGCCGCCGATCTCACCCCCCATGACGAAGAGCAGCGCCACGATCGTCGCCATCGTCGTCACCGGAAGCAGGCGCAGCGCCTTCATGTGCCGCAGCAACCGCCCCGAAACGATGCCGGCAGCCATCACCAATATTATCCCGATCATATGCCAAACGATTTGTCGCCGTCAAAGATAACTTTTTTTCATGCAACGTGCAACCCTCGGCGAACGCGTGCGCGCCGTTAGACAACACACTACATATCAATACAATACAATCGAAAATACATTTACATGCGAGACTCGCCACGCATGGCGGCGGATAAAAAAAAGAAGAAAAATAAAAAAAATACTACTTTGTGATACAAAGTATCAAAAATATATCTATATTTGCAGTACGATAATATTCAACCATACTAAAATTCATCTGCCATGAAAGAGACGATCAACGTAAACATCGCACAACAGGCCTTTACAATGGACATGGATGCTTACTCGGCTCTCAACGCCTACCTTGACGACATAAGCCGCCGCCTCCCGCAGTCGGATACAGAAACCATGTCCGATATCGAGAGCCGCATAGCGGAGATCTTCCGCGAGAAGGTTCCCTCGCCCATGATGGTCATAACATATGGTGTTGTCCGCAGCACGATGGCGCAGATAGGCAGTCCCGAGGACTTCGGCGCGGCGAACCGCCCCCTCAACTCAGAGACACGCGCCACAGAGGCGCCGCGGCGCTTCTACCGCTCGCGCACGGACCGATCCATAGCCGGTGTGTGCGGAGGTATGGCCGCATACTTCAACCTCGACTCGACGCTGCTGCGAATACTGGCCATACTGTTCATCTTCCTGGCCGGCTCGACGCTGTGGCTCTACCTTATCCTGTGGCTCGTAATTCCATACGAGCCCGAAACGGGAACCGCCCGAAACAACGAATACACAAAATAAAACGGAGGAAAAGTCATGAACGAAGAAAATGTAAAAGTCCAGATGCGAAAGGGCATCCTCGAGTATTGCATCCTCGCCATACTCTCACGCGGGGACTCCTACGCGCCGAAGATCATCGCCGAGCTGAAGGCCGCGCAGATGATCGTCGTAGAAGGTACGCTCTACCCTATCCTCACGCGACAGAAGAACGCCGGCCTGCTGACATACCGCTGGGAAGAGTCCCCGCAGGGGCCGCCGCGAAAGTACTACATGCTCACCGAGGCGGGACGCGCACAGCTCGCCGCCCTCGACGAGGCCTGGGACGAGATGGTCGAACAGATACGCATCATCCGCCACGGGCAGTAGGACCGCCACCACACCACACAACGCATAACAACAATACACACACCCATGAAAACAGCATTATTATCCATAACCGCACTCTGCGCCGCCACGTTGCTCGCCACATCGGCCTGCACGGCAACGGCACGCACCAATGACGCATACGACGACATGGCCGCCGCCTCAATGTCGAAGATCACCGGCAGCGGCAACATCGTCACCCGCAGCGTCACCATATCGGACTACACGAAGATAGACGCCTCGCGCTCCGTAAAGGTCATCGTCGAGGAGCGTACCGGAAACCAGGCCCAAATCAAGGCCGACGACAACATCATGCCCTACGTCACGGTCAAGGTCGAGGGAGGCATCCTCAAGGCAGGCATCGACGATAAGATTCGGTCGCTGAGCAATGTCTCGATTACGGTGACCGTACCGGGCAACGGCAGAATCTCGGCCATCGACGCCTCGAGCGCTTCACAGGTCATTGTCGAGCCCGAGATCAAGAGCGACGAACTGCTTATCGACGTCTCGTCGGCCGCAAAGATAGAACTGGCAAAGAGCGACGTCGGAAAATGCGCCATCAACGCCTCGTCGGCCGCCAGGATCGAGGGCGCCATCAAGGCCGACCGCTGCTCGATCGAACTGACGAGCGCCGCCAACGCCATGCTGGCGCTGCTGGCCGTGGAGTGCGAACTGTCGGCATCATCGGCAGCGAAGGCCGAACTGAGCGGCGAAGCGGGAGACATGGAGGTAGAGACCTCGTCGGCCGCCAATATCGACGCCCTGTCGCTCATCGCCCGCAATGTCGAGGCCGACGCCTCGTCTGGCAGCTCGATAAAGATATCTTGCACGAAGTCGATCGACGCAAAGGCTTCGGCCGGAGGCTCGGTCAAGTATGCCGCCAAGGGAACCCTGTCGTCGGAGGAGAGACGCGCCTCGAGCGGCGGCAGCGTAAAGAAGTTATAAGAGAATCACGACACGATCAACAGATCAATGCAATAAAAACCCGATCGCCATGAACGAAATCAAGAAATGCAGCATAGCCGGCGTATCGTTCACGCTCGAATACGACGCCTATGACGCCCTCAACGCATATATCGAATCGCTCACCGACACCTACAAGGACGACCCTGCGGGCGAGGAGATCATCGCCGACATCGAGGCGCGCATCGCCGAACTGATCCTCTCGGCGCAGCCGGCCGACGCCATCATCGCCCGCCCGCTGATCGACAACATAATCAAGCAGCTGGGCTCGGCCTCGGAGATAGACGAGGAGCACAACGAATACACAGAACAGACGGCACGCCAGGCCGAGACCACCGACCGCAACGGCAATCCGCGCATCCCGCGCCGCCTGTACCGTGACCTGCAGAACGGCAAGCTGGGCGGCGTCTGCGCCGGTCTGGCCAACTACTTCGACACCGACCCCACGTGGATACGTCTGGCCATGTTCGCGCCGCTGCTGCTCACCATCTTCGGCTCGCTGCGCATATTCCACTGGTTCATACCCTTCACCTCGAACCTCTTCGGGGTGTTCGTCCTCGGCTACATAATCATGTGGTTCGCCGTGCCGCCCGCCTCGTCGGCACGCCAGAAACTCGAGATGAAGGGCGAGCGCATCACCGCCCGCAGCATCCGCGAGAACACCCCCGCCGCGGCCGCTCCCGTCGAGCCGGAACGCACGCTCATAGCCAACGTCGTCTCGGTGCTGGGAAAGATACTGCTCATCATACTCAAGATCTTCGTGGTGCTGCTGCTCATAGGACTCGTACTCGGCACCACCGTACTCGGGTTCGTCATGCTCTTCAGCATCCCGCTCTTCGCGTTCGACTTCATAACGGGACTGGCATTCCTCTGCTTCATACTGGTCATCATCATCCCGCTCATCGTACTGATCTACCTGTCGATCATGCTGCTGGTGACGAAAAAGCCGAGCGGAGGGTTCCTGCTCGCGTCGCTCATCCTGTGGATCATCCTGCTGGCCGGCATGACCGTCTCGGCCATCAAGTCGCCCGTGCGTTTCCCCGACCAGATAGAGAACGCCTTCGAAGCTGCCTTCTCGAACGACTCGGACAAGCTCTACGAGGCCTTCAGCGAGGAGGAGATAGCCGACTTCCGCAGCAAGATAGGCGAAACGTACGATCCCGACGCGGAGGCCGAGAAAGAGGCTGCGGCCTTATCGGAAGGCATCACCTCGAAGATAACCTTCACGATGGGCGACCGCACCGTGAACGCCATCACCAAGGGCAACAGCCAGGTGGTCTTCTGCGGCAACAAGCGCGACGTAGATTTCTGCGGCGAGAGTCTGCGTTTCGATGACGGGAATACGCAGTTCGACATCGCCAAAGGGCGCACAGTCAACATGGTCATGCATGACGACGGGTCGGTTGTCGTAATATGCGACGGCGATACCGTCAAGTGCGACACCAGGGTTGAGCAGAGAGAGGCCGGCGCCACCGTTACGTGCGGCTTCACCATCGACGACGTACAGGTACGCTACTCGTGCGGTCCGGCCGTCGACAGCGCCGCCATAACAAAAGAGACCATCAGCGATATCATGGGCGCTGCGGGCAGTGTTGTCGGTGCCGCAGGCAGTGTGGCCGGCGCCGCAATGGAGGTTGTCGGCGCCGCGGGCAGCGTGGTAAAGGAGAGCCTCGGCGTGGGCAAGGCTGCCGGCGAGGCGATGCAGCAGGCTGCCGAGACAATGGAGGAAGCGGGCGAGGCGATGCAGCAGGCCGCCGAAACGATGCAGCAGGCAGGCGACCTGGCCGAAGAGGAGTCCGCGAAGAGAGAATGACACTCCGCCACAATATCGAACAACGTGTTGCAAACACCATAAAAAAACCAACCATAAGCAATCTTGACGGGACCGTCAGGCGTCATGCCGGGCGGTTCTTTTTCACGGCGGCGGCGCACGGCACAATCATTGCCCGCAACGCCTGCGAAGATGGCGGCCGCAGGATGCCTCCGCGACGCCTACTTGTGTATTTGGCGAAAAATATCTACCTTTGTAAGGTTTGTTTCAACATTAAAAGACAACAACTATGGCAATCAAATGTATCGGTATACTTACCTCGGGCGGCGACGCCCCCGGTATGAATGCGGCCATCCGTGCCGTCACTCGAACCGCCATCTACAACGGATACAAGGTAAAAGGCATCATGCGCGGCTACCACGGTCTGGTCACGAACGAGATCGTTGAGTTCAAGTCGCAGAGCGTGAGCAACATCATACAGCAGGGCGGCACCATCCTCAAGACCGCCCGCAGCAAGGAGTTCCGCACCGAGGAAGGCCGCCGCCAGGCTTACGAGAACATGAAGGCGGCGGGTATCGACGCGCTGGTAGTCATCGGCGGCGACGGGTCTCTCTCGGGGGCCCAGATCTTCGCCGACGAGTACGACGTACCCATCGTAGGGCTGCCCGGAACCATCGACAACGACCTGGACGGTACCGACGAGACCATAGGCTACGACACGGCCCTGAACACCATCATCGACGCCGTGGACAAGCTGCGCGACACAGCCACCAGCCACGAGCGCCTCTTCTTCGTGGAGGTGATGGGCAACACGGCGGGATACCTTGCCCTCAACGGCGCCATCGCCTCGGGTGCCGAGGCCGCCATCATACCCGAGATGGAGACCGAGGTCGACCAGCTTGCCGACCTGATCCACAACGGCTTCCGCAAGAGCAAGAACTCGGCCATCGTGCTGGTCGCCGAGAACCCCGCCACGGGCGGCGCCATGGGCCTCGCGCAACGTATCAAGAAGGAGTTCCCCGAGTTCGACGCCCGCGTCACCATTCTCGGACACATACAGCGCGGCGGCTCGCCAACGGCAAAGGACCGCATCCTCGCCTCGAAGATGGGCGCCATGGCCATCGAGGCGCTGAGCGAGGGCCAGCGCAACGTGATGATCGGCATCAAGAACGGCGAGCTCGTATACGTCCCCTTCAAGAAGGCCGTGGCCCACACCTCGCACCTCAACCTCAAGGACGACATGGAGGTGGTTAAGATCCTCTCGATGTAACACCCGACACGATTCGCAACACGCCCAAACATATACCGATGAAGAAGATAGCTGGTATCGGCAACGCCCTTACCGACATGCTCGTGAATATGCCCGACGACGCCATACTCGAGAAGTACGGCCTCGCGAAGGGCTCGATGAATCTGGTCGACGCCGACCTGCAGACGGCCGTCTCGAAGGCCGTGGCCGGCTCGCCCTACACCCTCTCGCTCGGCGGCTCGGCCGGCAACACCATCCGCGCGCTCGCTTCGCTCGGATACGCCACGGGCTTCATCGGCGAGGTGGGACACGACACCACGGGCGACTTCTTCGAGCAGGCGCTGCGCAACCTCGCAATAGAGCCGCGCATCTTCCGCGGCACGCAGCGTTCGGGCAAGTGCGTCTCGCTGATCTCTCCCGACGGCGAGCGCACCATGCTGACGCACCTCGGCGCGGCGCTCGAGATGCGGCCCGACATGATCGACCGCACCCTCTTCGAGGGTTACGACTGCCTCTATATCGAAGGCTACCTGGTCCAGGACCACGCCCTGATCCGGCGCATAGCATCGGAGGCCGATGCCGCAGGCATAGAGGTGGCCATCGACCTGGCCAGCTTCAACGTCGTGGAGGAGAACCGCGACCTGCTGCGCGACGTCGTCGAGAAGCATGTCGACATAGTCTTCGCCAACGAAAGCGAAGCCACGGCATTCACGGGCGAGCCGCAGGCGATAAACGCCGTGCAGGCCATATCGGGGATGTGCGATACGGCTGTGGTGAAGATAGGCACGCGCGGCGCCATTATCAAACGCGGCGGCGAGGTGGTGCACGTAGGCATCATGGCCGCGGCCCAAAGGGTCGACACCACGGGCGCGGGCGATTTCTACGCCGCGGGATTCCTCGCGGGACTGTGCGACGGACTCTCGCTGCGCCAGTGCGGCACGCTCGGCGCCATCGCCGCAGGCAAGGTCATAGAGATCGTGGGCACCACCCTCGGCAAGGAGGCGTGGAGCGACATGCGCACCCTGTTCAAACGCGTGCGCAACGACAAATACCTCTTCTGACACAGAGTGTTGCGCACAAACACATAAGGGGCGGAACCATGCTTAAGGTTCCGCCCCTTCCGTTTTGCTGCCGCCGGTACTTGCACCGTATGGCACACCGCAGATCATTCGCCGCGCTGCGGCCGGCTCCACAGGCCTCGCGTGATGCCGCGACGCATCAGCACCAGATACTCGGCCTTGCTCCAGCGCAGCGTCACGAAAAACCATGCGGCAATCGCTGCCGTGGCTATCCACTTGCCGCACTCGGCCACACGCGCCCGACGCACACGTCGATAGAATACGGCGCGGCGCAACTGGCTGACGCCGATATTGTAACTCAGCCGCGAGAAGTAGTCGCGCGTAAGTTTCTCGGCCGGGATTATGTGGTACATGACAGCCTTCGGCGTATAGTAATATTTCGCCTCGGCCAGTCGTAGCCGCTCGAACAGGTCGCTCTCCTCGCCCCCCGTGAGCGATGTTCCCACACGTCCCAACGATATGTCGAAGACACCGTACCGTTTCACGGCGCTGCGGCGTATGGCCATATTTCCGCCGCCCGGGATCTGACCCTCGGGGAACTCGCGCACACGGTCGCCCAGATACATCGTATTGGCTATGGGTCTCTCCGTGAACCGCGACATCCACGCCGGCCGCCCCTCGGGATAGACCGGCACTATGGGGCCACCGCCCGCCACGGCCTCGGGCTCATTGTCGAAAAGCGAGATATAGGCCGAAATGAATCCCGGCACGATACGTTCGTCATCATCTATTATGGCTATATACTCGCCCGAACTCTCCCGTATGCCCCTGTTACGGGCATACGAAAGACCCTGGTTGTGTTCCTCTACCATGCGCAGGTTGAGATGCGGGTATGCGGCCGCAAAGGCGGCGAAACGCCCGGACGTATCGTCCGTCGAGTTGTTGTTCACCACGACGCACTCCCACTGACCGGCAGGCGCATCCTGCTCCACAACCGACTCAAGAGTCTCGACAAGCCTGTCGGCACGGTTGTATGTAGCTATCAACAGCGAAAGCCTTATCATATATTCCTCTTTTGGAGCAAATATAGTGAAAGTCGAGCGCAGAGACAAATCGAAAACGCAGTTTTCGAGATTTATCCATGCCGTGACTCATCCTGTCTTTATCCGAACACACGAAAGGTCGGGCGCAGAGACAAATCGAAAACGCAGATTTCCCAATACATATACATGCGGGCATATCCGGCACGGGCGCAACAATCGACAGCCACAGCCACAAAAAGCAACCGTCTGCCCCACCCCTCGAATCGGGGAGGCAGACAGTTGAATCAAAGGTTGCGGCAGAGACAATATCAGCCTTTCAGCTCCTGATACATCTCATACCCCTGCTCCGCCGTGATGCCGTCATGCACCACGGCATGCACGGCCTGTATCATGGCGGCGGGAGCATCGCTCTGGAAGACGTTGCGTCCCATGTCCACACCTGCCGCGCCGTCGTTCACGGCCCTGTAGCAAAGCTCCAGCGCCTCCTTCTCGGGAAGTTTCTTTCCGCCGGCGATAACAACGGGCACGGGACACGACGCCGCGATCTTCTCGAAGCCGTCGCAATAGTATGTCTTGACAATCGAGGCCCCGTTCTCGGCACATACGCGCGATGCCAGGGCAAAATAACGTGCGTCGCGCGCCATCTGCTTGCCGACGGCCGTCACGCCCATCACGGGGATGCCGAAACGGTTGCCCAGATCTGCCGCACGGGCAAGGTTCGCCGCCGTGACGGCCTCCCTCTCGCCGTCGCCCGCCGAGAACATCACGGCCATGGCCGACGCATTGAAGCGTATGACATCCTCTATGTCGATCAGCACGTTGCGGTTCAGCTCGGTGAGGACGGTCGAGCCGGCGTCGCTGCGCAGACACACCGGTTTGTTCACATTGGCGGGAATCGACGTCTGCAATATGCCGCGCGTGCACATAAGGCAATCGGCATACCGGACGAGCGGAACGATATTCAGATCTATCCGTTCGAGTCCCGACGTGGGGCCCATGATGAAACCGTGGTCGAAGGCCAGCATCACCGTGCGGCCCGTCGCGGGGTTGAAGATACGCGAGAGGCGGTCCTTCATGCCCCATCCCAGCGACGAGGCCCCCTTGACATGGAAGGCAGCGGCACCCGCCGCCTGTCCTATTCCGAAATCAGAGGCTTCGCGGAAGCCATCCATATCTGCCATATATTCGTATTTTTAAGATTTGCAACTTTTTAAGATTTACGACAATGCTATCAACCTATCGCCTCGCTGAACGACGCGAACATGCAGCTCCACGACATGGCGCCGCTGTCGGCATGCCCTATGGAGCGTTCGCCGTAATTGCGCGCGCGGCCGAAGTTGGCCTTCATCATCACTGTGGCACGCGCCCCCTCTGCCGCAGCCTCGGCGCCGCACTTCAGCACCTCGGCTATATCCTCCGACGCGCACCCCTGCATAGCCTCCACGGCGGGAACGAGGGCATCCATCATGGTCTTGTCGCCGGGTTTGGCCTGCGTCTGCTTCATAACGTTCTCGAGGCCGCCGCGGAACATGCGCTTCACCCCCTCGGCGTCCAGCTCCGTGCCCGAGGCGTTGTCGCTCATGCCGAGGAAGAATGCCCCCAGAAGCGTACTCGTCGAACCGCTCACCTGCATCATGACATCGAATCCCATGTCGTTGAGCATCGACTTGAACTCGCTGCCCCGGAGCGCACTCTCGTGTACGGCCGTCATTGCGGCGACGATGGCCTGCCCGTGATCGCCGTCACCCGTGACGGCATCGAGCTGCGAGAACTCCGCCTCGCGCGACTTTATATTCTTCAAGGCACACTCGAGCATGGCCTTGAAGTCATCTACGGTCAGTCTACTCTTCATGCGGAAAGTTTTACTTGCCTATGGTCGTCCAATAGGGCGCTTTCGACGTCCTGTTCTTGAGGTACTCAATATGGTCGTCATCGAGAACGGCCACGATCATCTGGAACCCGGCCTGCTCCTGTACCGTAAGCAGCTCCTGGATACGGCCGTACACGACATTCAGGCCCCTTGCCGTCAGCTCCTTGTAAGCCTTGCGGAAGACGATGTTCAGCTCCATGTGTGTCGTCGCACCCACGCCGTTTATGATGAGCATCACATTGCTGCCGGCTGCGGGTTTCAACTGCCGGCACAGCAGGTCCACCATCTCGGCAGCCGTATCGTCGGCCGAAACCAGAGGCTTCTGGCCGCCGCCGCCCTCGCCGTGCTGTCCCATGCCGATCTCCATGATACCCTCCGGGAGGTCCGTTATGACGGCTCCGTTCTGGGGGTGCGAGCACGAGCGCATAGCCACGGCAAGCGTCGCCACATTCCTGTTGTAGCGTTCGGCGATCTCGACAAGCTCCTCGAGAGACTTGCCCTCCTCCGACGCCGCGCCGAGGATCTTGTAGAGCGGCACGCAGCCCGCAAGACCGCGACGGTCGTTGTCGTCGGCGCCTATTCCGGCGCTTATGTCGTCATGCGTCAGCACCTTGGCCACCTTTATGCCGGCGCGTTCGGCCAGCTGGCACGCCATGTTGGCGCTCATGACGTCGCCCGAATGGTTGAGTACCACCAGCAGGATGCCGGCCTCGCGCTTCATCAGCTGCAGGGCCTTGAACAGGCGCTGCGCACCCGGTGCGGCGAATATGTCGCCCACAACCGAGCAGTCGAGCATGCCCTCGCCCACGAAACCGCTCAAGGCGGGCTCGTGGCCCGAACCGCCCAGAGTGACGATGGCAACCTTGTCCGCAGGTTTCGGATCGGCCCTGACCACAATATTCTCATCGGCCAGCTTTACCTGATCGGGATATGCCAGCACGTAACCTTCCAGCAACTCGGCCGTAACATTATCGGGATTGTTTATGAATTTGGTCTGCATAATTTTTCAGTTTACGGATTCCACAATTATATTCTACATCCGGGAAGCAGGTCACTTCACCTCCATCAGTTCGATCGACACACCCTCCTCCTCGACAAAGGCGATGGTGAGGTGCTCGTCGCACACGGCAGGGCCGAATATCACCTTGCAGCCCTTGAGCGCCTCCTCGAGCGAAGGCACCGTATAGGCCACATGACCCTGTTTCTGCACCAGCTCGGGCAGGCAGCTGCCCGGCTCGAACTTCAGGAACTCGATCCTGTTCGGACTCTTCGTGTAATCCGTAAGCCACACATTGAGGCCCTCGTTAAAGACAGCCCCCTCGGGAATGATATCGGTAACCATACCGACATGATTGAAAGTTCTCATAGTTACATTATGGTTTTAAGTTACGGTTTAGGTTCCTTTTCAACGAATGCGAACGGGACGATACGCACAATTCCACCCCTTTCCCACACACCCTGCGGAAGAGGCTCCGCCACGTGCCATACGTCCGCGCCGCCAGTCCGGGCCGATCGCATCATCTACAAAATTATGAATAATTTTCCAAATCCCTTAATATTCCATGATGTTTTTGTCCGGTCCGGCGAAACGGGATACCGGATTCACCCGATCCGTCCCGAGACCTCCGTTTCCGTTTGTCTCTCCACACGGCTTTCGCTCTCTTTGGCTTTGCCCCAAACAGGAGGCGTCTCGGCATAAAAAATCAATCAAGCCTGTTTTTTATGCCCTCACCTTTTGGTATCTTTGCACCCGTACAACATCACGCCATGAGTCAAAATACGGAAACCCCGACACCATCCCTTGCGATGTCGCTCATACCGCTCACCGTGCTGGTGATATTCCTCGCCCTGGCCATACACCTCTTCGGCGGCGACGCCATCATGGGCGGCAGCCAGTTCTCGCTGCTCACGGCCTCGGCCGTATGCGCCGCCATCGCCATATGGCGCTACGGGCGCTCGTGGCAGCACCTCGAGGATGCCATCGTCGAGAACATGCACAGCGCAACGCCCGCCATCATCATCCTGCTGCTTATCGGCGCCATCGCCGGCACATGGATGGCCAGCGGCGTCATCCCCACAATGATATACTACGGCCTGAAGATCCTCCACCCGTCGATATTCCTCATCGCCTCGTGCGTCATCTGCGCCGTCATATCGCTGCTCACGGGATCGTCGTGGACCACCGTCGCAACCATAGGCGTCGCCCTCATGGGCATAGGCCGCGCCCTCGGCTTCGACGACGGCTGGATCGCAGGCGCCATAATCTCCGGCGCATACTTCGGCGACAAGATATCGCTCATGAGCGACACCACCGTCCTCGCCTCCTCGACGGCGCGCGTGCCCATATTCACACACATAAAGTACATGTTGCTGACCACCGTGCCCTCAATGGCCATAGCCCTCGCCGTCTTCGGTGCCGCAGGCTTCGTCGCCGTGCCCGAAGCCGCCGTCGGCGTCGAGACCATCGAGCAGGCCCTCTCCTCGACATTCCGCATATCGCCGTGGCTGCTGGTGGTGCCCGTGGTTACGGGACTGCTCATAGCCCGCAAGCTGCCCGCCATCATCACCCTCTTCGCATCGGTCGCATTGGCGGCAGTCGCAATGGTGATATTCCAGCCCGAGATCGTGGAACGCATAGCCGGCACCGAAGGGTCCCTGCTCGCCCCCTTCAAGGCGATGATCCTCGCCGCCACGACCGACACCGCCGTCGAGACGGGCGACGCGCTGCTGAACGACCTGGTCGCCACGAGCGGCATGAGCGGCATGCTCGACACCGTGTGGCTCATCATCTGCGCCATGTGCTTCGGCGGCGTGATGTACGGCAGCGGCATGCTCACGGCGATCTCGCAGCTCTTCCTGCGCATGGCCCACCGCACGGTGAGTGTCGTGGGGGCCACGGTATCGTCGGGCGTATTCTTCAACCTCGTCACGGGCGACCAGTACATATCTATAATACTCACGGGCAACCTCTTCCGCAACCTCTACGACAGGCGCGGCCTCGAGCGGCGCCTGCTGAGCCGCAGCATGGAGGACTCGGCCACCGTGACGTCGGTGCTCATACCCTGGAACTCGTGCGGCATGACGCAGTCCACGGTGCTGGGCGTGGCCACGCTCACATACCTGCCCTACTGCATATTCAACATTGTAAGCCCCTTCATGTCGGTCCTCGCGGCCGCCATCGGCTACCGCATATACAAGAAACGAAACGACAACGATGAAGACACGACTCGTAATATTTGACCTCGACGGCACCCTGCTCAACACCATAGGCGACCTGGCCGTCAGCTGCAACCACATGCTCTCGCTGCGCGGCCTGCCGCAGCATACCTACGACGAATACTGCATGTTCGTCGGCAACGGCATCCTGCGCCTTGTGGAGCGGGCCCTGCCCGAAGAGTTGCGCACCACGGAATACGTAAAGGCGGCGCGTCAGGATTTCCTCGACCACTACATCGACCACATAGACATCCACACGCGACCCTATGACGGCATGGTGCAGGTAGTAGAGACGCTCCACCGCCGCGGCGTAAAGATGGCCGTCGCCTCGAACAAGTTCCAGGCCGGCACCGAGAAACTCATACGCGAGTTTTTCCCCGGCATAGACTTCGTGGCCGTCTGCGGCCAGCGCGAAGGCGTGCCCCTGAAGCCCGACACGGCCCTCATAGACATGATAATCGACAAGGCCGGTGTCGAACGCACGCAATGCGTCATGGTGGGAGACTCCGCCGTAGACATGCAGACGGCGCACAACGCCGGCATCACCTCCATAGGCGTCAGTTGGGGCTTCCGGCCCCGCACGGAACTCGAGCAGAACCGCGCCGACTACATAGCCGACACCGCCGCAGGGCTCCTCGCCATACTCGAGTCGCACTGAATGCGGACCGCAGACATGAAAAAACCTTCGGAGGCACGATGTCTCCGAAGGTTTTTTCGGCACATGCCCGCACCGTCACTCCCCGACATAGAGCATGTCGCCGCGCTCCTCCAGCGGCAGTATGACCGCCCGCTCGGCCCCGCCCGGAGAGTTGGGCGAGTGCATCACGATGTTAAGGCCGCCGTCAAAGTCGCGGAACAGCATGCCATGGCCGCCGTCGCGGCTGAAAAGGGGCTCCGGATGCTGCCGCCACGGCCCCGTGACCTTGCCCGTGACCGACTCCGCGATACCGACGGCATATCCCTCCTTGCCGAAACTCGACCATATCATCAGCAGCTTGCCCCCCGCCGTACGGTAGAGGAAACATCCGTCCGTAACATAGGTCCGGCCGCCGTCCGCAGCGGCAGATCCCGTCGACCACTCCGCCGCCGAGGCGTTGAAGAGGCGCAGCGGCTCTCCCACCCGCCCCGACAGGTCGCGTTTGAGCTCCACCACCTTCATGCCGCCGTCCATCACCTGCACCCACTCGTGGCAATAGACCATATACGGCTTGCCGTCCTCGACCCACAACGTGCCGTCGAGGGCCATCTCGTCCATCGGCGTGGCCGGCATACGGTCGTCAAAGGCCTCGAACGGCCCCTCGGGCGACTTTGACCAGAATATCTGCGTGCCCCGCATCGTATAGGCCGGGTGCGACTTGCGCCGCCCCTTCCACTCGATATCGCTGTTCAACGTGGCGAAGAGATAATAACGTCCCTTGTAACGGTGTACCTCGGGAGCCCACACGCGCCCCGTAATCCAGTTGTCTTCAGGGACGGTGAAGACACGCTTCGGGCCCTCCCAGTGTTCGAGGTCACGGCTGCGGAACACCTCCACGCCGCCGCGCTCCGCGCCGTCGGCAGCCTTGACCGACGAGGAACGGTACATGTAATAGGTCCCCGACGACGCATCGGGCAGAATGAAGGGGTCTCGGATGTTTATATCCTTGAGCAGAAGCGTATTCTCCTGCGCGGAAGCCGACATTGCGGCGATGAATGCGGCCGCGACGAGCAAAATTCCTTTCATATATCGAGTCGTGTTACGGGTTATTGTACGGGGTCGATCCTTGTATCGTAGAATCGTTCATCCTTGTCTATGCATGCCACGGCGGCTATGCGGGCCTGCGGGTTGCGCACGGTCAGAGGCTCCGCGGAGCGGTAGTTGCGCATGCGGCACCCGAAAAGCGATACGGTGAGCGGCCTGTCCCCCTCCACCAGGAGGAAATCGTCCGAATAGCCGTCGGCCGTGAGGGCGCCGTTGCCGCCCGAGAAGGCCTCGACGTTCGTAATGGCCGTATGGCCCTCGCCCGTAATGACGATGGGGTGTATGCCGTCGCCGCAGCCCTTGACGTTGGCGATGATCGACCCCTGGGCGATCTGCCAGTTGCGGTTGAAGGTGCCGCTGCCGGCCTTGTATATGCCGACGGTGACGCAGTCGAGGTTGAAGTTGGTGAGCTGGCCGTAGGTGTCGGGGCCGAGCCATATGCCGCCGTGCGCACCGAAGGTGAAGAGGTCGATCAGCTGCGCGTTGTCCGTATGGTCGATGGCATAGGTAAAGGTCGGGCGCGCGATGACGCTGTCTACGACCTCACGCGAGAAGGTGCGGCCGAAGAGACGCATGTTCGACGGGTTGACATGGCAGTGCAGGATGCGCGGAATGTCGTAGCAGTAGTCTATGCGGATAAATTCGCCGCTCAGCGGGTAGCCGTAGCAGTGTTCGAAGAGCACCTGCTCGCAGATGTTGTCGGGGCGGCCGCGGAAATCCATCGCCACATACTCGCCGTAGAAGGTGAGGCACGAGAGCGTCACCCCCTGCGCCGTGCCCTCGGGCGTCATGCGTATCGTGGGCGGGTAGGCGATGATCTTCGACGCATCGTCGAAGGCCTGCTCGGGATACCAGAACTGTATGCCTCGCACCTGTGTCGACGACTCCACGGTAAGGAACGGAGCCTCGGCGTCGGTGATGACGAACAACGACCCCACGGGGGCGTTGCGGTCGGGATGTTTCGTGCCGCGCCCCGTGGGGCCGTGCACGCCTATGAGCGAGACGTTCTGCCGCAGGACGATGCCCGAAGCGACGGGATAGCCCTCCTCCGAAGGCTCGACGAAGAGCGCCGCACCCGACGCCGCGGCCCAGTCTCTGGCCCGCTGGAGGTTCTCGGCATTCTGCTGCGGGGTGTTCTCCGGCAGCACGCCGAAGTCGCGGATGCTGCGCATGGCCTGCATGCCGTTCGGCGTTTGCGCCCGCAGCTGCATCGCAAACAGCGACAGCAGTACGGCAAAGAGAAGTGATTTGGGTTTCATGGTTATAATGGTTTTCATGGTTGGCCATATCCACGGGCGGCGGCGTCACTCCCCGCCCAGCAGCAACCGCCCCAGCGACGGGATATCGCGCACGGTCATCGTGGCACCGCATTCGCGCATCTCCTCCTCGGAGCCATAGCCGTAGAGCACGCCTATGGAGTCGATACCCGCCGTGCGCGCACCAATGACGTCATGCTTGCGGTCGCCTATCATCACCGTCCGGGCGCGCTTGTCCGCAAGGCCGCACCGCTCCAGCACATACTCTATGACGTCCGCCTTCGTCGGGCGCAGATGCTCCGTGGTGTCGGCCCCGATGAAGCGGAACCGCCGCGCCAGGTCGAAGTGCTCCAGTACCTGCCGCGCTATCGGCTCGGGCTTCGACGTGGCTACATAGAGCCCGTATCCCGCCGCCGAGAGCCTATCCAGCAGGGTATCGATACCCTCGTACATCTCGTTCTCGAAGAGCCCCCTGACATTGTAGTACTCGCGGAAATATCCGCATGCGCGCTCCGCCTCCCCGTCCGTGAAGCCGTAGAAGTCGCGGAAGGAGTCCATCAGCGGCGGCCCGATGAACTTGAACAGCTCGCGCCGCTCCCCGACCTCGATGCCGCAACGGCGCAGCGCCAGCTGTGCCGCCGTGGTGATGCCCACTGCAGGGTCGGTAAGCGTGCCGTCGAGGTCCCACAAGAGGTTTTCGTATTCAGTCTTTCGTCTCTCCATCATTCGAATTTTCATTCGGGCTCGTTTCGCCGCCGTGGAAATATTCATACACGGCGCGTGCCCGCGCCTCACCCACAGCCTCGGCCAACTCGGCCTGCGCGGCCGACCGTATCTTCGACACGGTGCGGAAGCGGCGCATCAGCTCGTTCACGCTCTTGGCCCCGATGCCGCGTATATGTTCCAGCTCGCTGTCTATAAAGGCGTTGCTTCGTTTCTGGCGGTGGAACGTGATGCCGAAACGGTGCGCCTCGTCGCGTATGTGGCACACGACCTTCAGCGGCTCGCCCGTGCGGCTCAGGTAGTAAGGCATCGGGTCGCCCGGGAAAAATATCTCCTCGATACGCTTGGCAAGGCCCACAATGGGCACCTGCCGCTCGATACCCAGCTCGCACAGCACCCCGTAGGCGCTCGAGAGCTGTCCCTTGCCGCCGTCGACGATAATAAGGTCGGGCAGCTCCGCCCCCTCCTCCAGCAGACGCGAATAGCGGCGGTAGACGATCTCGCGCATCGAGGCGAAGTCGTCGGGCCCCACGACCGTCTTGACGTTGAAATGGCGGTACTCCTTGCGCGAGGGACGCCCGTCGCGGAACACCACGCACGAAGCCACGGGATTCGTGCCCTGCAGGTTCGAGTTGTCGAAGCACTCGATATGCCGCGGCTGGCGGTCGAGGTGCAGCTCGCGCTGCATGGCGTTCATCAGCCGTTCGGTATGTCGTTCGGGGTTCTTTATCTCGAGGTTCTTCATCTGCTCGGCGCGGTATATGCGCGCGCTCTTGAGCGAGAACTCCAGCAGCTCGGCCTTCTCACCGCGCTTGGGCACCGTGAAGACCACCTTGTCGAAGAGCAGTGTCGTCGAGGGCAGCAGCGGCACGATAACCTCGCGCGAGAGGTCGTGCGAGATGTTGTCCACGACGTACTGTATGGCCATCGTCAGCATCTCGGCCTGCGACGTCTCCACGCCCGGGCTCAGCTTCACCGTATGCAGCGCCACGACGGAGCCGTGGCGCAGGCGTATGAAGTTGCAGTATACCACGTCGTCGTCCTCCAGCAGCGAGAAGACGTCGCAGTCGACGATCCTGGCGCTCACGATGACCGAGCGGCTCTGGTAGCTCTCCAGGGCGTCGAGCCGCTGCTTGAAACGCTGCGCCGCCTCGAACTTCAGCGCCGCGGCCGCCTCCTGCATGTTCTGCTCGAGGTAGCGGCGCACGGGACGCAGGTCGCCTCGCAGCACCTGTTTCACCATCTCGATCAGCGTGTCGTACTCCTCCTCGCTCTGCGCCCCTATGCAGGGACCCTTGCAGTTGCCTATGTGGTACTGCAGGCAGACGCCGTAACGGCCCCGCGCAACGGCCTGCGGCGTGAGGTTCAGCTTGCATGTACGCAGCGGTATCACCTCGCGTATGAACTCCAGAATCGAGTGCTGCATCGACACCGACCCGTAGGGGCCGAAATACTGCGAGCCGTCGTGGCGCAGCTGCCGCGTCGACTCCACCCGCGGGAATGGCTCGCGGCGGATGACGATCCACGGATAGGTCTTGTCGTCCTTAAGGAGGATATTGTATCGCGGCTGCAGGGTCTTGATGAGGGAATTCTCCAACAGCAACGCGTCCTGCTCGCTGTTGACCACAAAGTGGCGGATCTCGACGATCTGCCGCACCAGCACCCGCACCTTGGGTGTATGGTCGCGGTTCTGCACGAAATACGACGAGACACGCTTGCGCAGCGATTTGGCCTTGCCTACATATATAACGGTACCGTTTTTGTCGAGGAACTGGTAGACTCCCGGCGAGAGAGGCAATGCGGCGACCTGCGCCTTGAGTGTATCCTGCTGCTGGCTCATGGATGCAAAGGTACGAAAAGTAGAGGGTCGGGGCAAACGAAAAGCCCATTTTCACGCTGCAGGCGCCTATAGGACACCCACCGCCACGACCTCGTCGACACGGCGGTCATGCTCCTCGCACGGCAGGTCGTCCACGATCTGGTGTGCGAAACAGACGCCGACACACCATGCGCGGAACCCCTCGCGCGCGAGATAGCGGTCGTAGTATCCCCTGCCGCGCCCCAGGCGGTGGCCGTCGCGCGTGAAGGCCATGCCCGGCACCGCCATGAGGTCGATCTCGGAGGGCAGGCACGGAACACCGCCCTGCGGCTCGCGTATGCCGTATGCGCCGCCGGCCATGGCATCGGCACGGTAGTCGTAGAACTCCATGCGCGGCTCGCCCGCAGGCGTATCCTCCACACGCGGCAGGAGGATGCGCACACCGGTCAGGGAATCCAGCAACGGACTGATGTCCACCTCGTCGGGCAGGGGCGAGAAGAGCGCCACCACCGACGCCCCGCGACGCCGCACGGCCTCCGCCAGACGGGCCGCAACCTCCCGCGACTGGCGCCGCCGCTCGTCCGCGTCCATATCCGCAGTAAAACGGCGTACGGACGCCCGAATGATGTTTTTTTTCATAACTGACGACGTTAAAGCGGTATGCGAAAGATTTATACCCCCTGCGCTATTGTTATTCTGCAAACAATTACTATCTTTGCGATGCCTTGAGAAACATTTTCACAAACAAAAATAAACAAAATCTGAAAATTATGAGCTGTTTTTTATGCAATTCATCTCTCGGAAAGAAGCTGGTGATGAGTGTGACGGGTTGTTGCCTCGTTCTCTTCCTTCTCTTCCACATGTCTATGAACCTCGTGGCAATCATCTCACCCGAGGGCTACAACATGGTCTGTGAATTCCTCGGCGCAAACTGGTACGCACTGGCCGGCACGGTCGTTCTGGCCGCACTGGTGGTTCTGCACTTCGTCTACGCGCTGATCCTCACCCTGAACAACTACCGCGCCCGCGGCACGCAGCGCTATGCCGTTACGGTCAACGAGCCGGGTGTCGAGTGGGCATCGAAAAACATGCTCGTGCTGGGCGTGATCGTAGTGCTCGGACTGCTGCTCCACCTCTTCAACTTCTGGAGCAAGATGCAGCTCGTAGAGATCATGGGCAACGAAAGCTCTATCGTGGGCGGAATGACGGTATCGGCGCACGACGGCGCCACGCTCGTAGCCTACACCTTCTCGCAGTGGTATTATGTCGTTCTCTACATCATCTGGCTCGGCGCCCTGTGGTTCCACCTCACCCACGGCATCTGGTCCATGTTCCAGACCGTAGGCTGGGCAAACGACACGTGGTATCCCCGCCTGAAGTGCATCTCCAACATCTTCGCAACAATCATCGTGCTGGGATTCATCGCCGTAGTGCTGGTATACTTCGCAAAGGTGTGCATCGGCGGCTGCCTCCAATAAGAGCTTTTCACTTGAACAATTAAAAAACAAAGAATATGGCCTTAAAGTTAGATTCTAAAATCCCCGCCGGCGAGTTGTCTCAGAAGTGGAGCAACCACAAGGCGGCCATCAAAGTCGTGAGCCCCGCCAACAAGCGCAAGCTCGACATCATAATCGTAGGTACGGGCCTCGGAGGCGCATCGGCAGCCGCTTCGCTCGGAGAACTCGGATATAACGTCAAGGTGTTCTGCATTCAGGATTCGCCCCGCCGCGCCCACTCTATCGCGGCTCAGGGCGGTATCAACGCAGCCAAGAACTACCAGAACGACAACGACTCGGTTTACCGCCTCTTCTACGATACCATCAAGGGAGGTGACTACCGCGCACGCGAGGCCAACGTATACCGTCTGGCCGAGGTGTCGAACCTCATCATCGACCAGTGCGTGGCCCAGGGCGTACCCTTCGCCCGCGAGTACGGCGGCCTGCTTGCCAACCGTTCGTTCGGCGGCGCCCAGGTATCGCGTACGTTCTATGCCCGCGGCCAGACCGGACAGCAGCTGCTGCTCGGCGCTTACGCCGCACTCAACAAGGAGATCGCAGCAGGCTCGGTAAAGAGCTACCCGCGTCACGAGATGCTCGATATCGTCATCGAGAACGGCGAGGCCCGCGGTATCATCGCCCGCAACCTCGTAACCGGTGAGATCGAGCGTCACGGCGCACACGCCGTGGTCATCGCAACGGGCGGATACGGAAACGTATTCTTCCTCTCGACCAACGCCATGGCGTCGAACGGCTCGGCCGCATTCCAGTGCTACCGCAAGGGTGCCGGCTTCGCCAACCCCTGCTTCACGCAGATACACCCCACGTGTATCCCCGTACACGGCGACCAGCAGTCGAAGCTGACCCTCATGTCGGAGTCGCTGCGTAACGACGGCCGTATCTGGGTGCCCAAGAAGATCGAGGACGTGAAGGCCATCCGCGAGGGACGTAAGCAGCCCTCGGATATCGCCGAGGAGGACCGCGACTACTATCTGGAGCGCCGCTACCCCGCCTTCGGCAATCTCGTGCCGCGCGACGTGGCGTCGCGTGCCGCCAAGGAGCGCTGCGATGCGGGCTTCGGCGTCAACGAGACCGGCCTGGCCGTATTCCTCGACTTCAAGACCGCCATCGAGCGTCTGGGCAAGGATGTGATCAAGCAGCGCTACGGCAACCTGTTCGACATGTACAAGGAGATCACCGACGTGGATCCCTACGAGCAACCCATGCAGATATTCCCCGCCGTACACTATACGATGGGCGGCATATGGGTTGACTACAACCTCATGACCACCATCCCGGGCCTCTACGCCATCGGCGAGGCCAACTTCTCGGACCACGGCGCAAACCGTCTGGGAGCATCGGCCCTGATGCAGGGTCTGGCCGACGGATACTTCGTGCTGCCCTACACCATCGGCGACTACCTCTCGCACAAGATCCAGGCCCCGAAGGTGGATACCAACACCCCGGCCTTCGCCGAGGCGGAGAAGGGCGTCAAGGAGAAGATCGCCAAGCTCTTCGCCATCAAGGGCAAGCAGTCGGTGGACGACATACACAAGCGCCTGGGACACATCATGTGGGAGAACGTGGGCATGGCCCGCACCAAGGAGTCGCTCGAAAAGGCCATCGTCGAGATCAAGGCCCTGCGCAAGGAGTTCTGGAGCGACCTGAAGCTCGTAGGCACGGCCGATTCGTTCAACGTGGAGCTGGAGAAGGCGCTGCGTCTGGCCGACTTCCTCGAGCTGGGCGAGCTCATGGCACGCGACGCCCTGAACCGCGAGGAGTCGTGCGGCGGACACTTCCGCGTCGAGCACCAGACCGAGGAGGGCGAGGCCAAGCGTGACGACGAGCACTTCGTATACGCTGCCGTCTGGGAGTACAAGGGTATGGACAAGGAGCCCGAGATGACCAAGGAGCCCCTGAACTTCGAGTTCGTACACCCCGCACAGCGCAACTACAAGGATTAAGCAATTTTGACGTTGAACTTTAATAACAATCGAACAATGAATTTCAAATTAAAGATATGGCGTCAAAAGGACGCCAAATCGAAGGGAGCATTCGAAACGTACCACGTAGAGGGCATCTCGCCCGACACGTCGTTCCTCGAGATGATGGATATTCTGAACAACAATCTCGTGCATGAGGGCAAGGAGCCCGTGGCTTTCGACCATGACTGCCGCGAGGGTATCTGCGGCATGTGTTCGATGCATATCAACGGACACGCTCACGGACCCGAGCAGGCCGTAACCACCTGCCAGCTCTACATGCGCAAGTTCAAGGACGGCGAGACCATCACCATCGAGCCGTGGCGTTCGGCCGCATTCCCCGTAATCAAGGACCTCGTGGTAAACCGCAGTGCCTATGATCAGATTCTTCAGGCCGGAGGCTTCATATCGGTACGCACCAACTCGGTGCCCGACGGCAACGCAATACCCATCCCGAAGGCCGATGCCGACGAGAGTATGGATGCCGCCGCATGCATCGGCTGCGGTGCCTGCGCCGCAACCTGCAAGAACGGTTCGGCCATGCTCTTCGTGGCAGCGCGCGTATCGTCGCTGGCCAAGCTGCCGCAGGGCCGCGTCGAGGGCGCACGCCGTGCCAAGGCCATGGTCGCCAAGATGGACGAGCTGGGATTCGGCAACTGCACCAACACCGGCGCATGCCAGGCCGAGTGCCCCAAGTCGATCTCGATCACGCACATCGCCCGCCTGAACCGCGAGTTCCTCTCGGCCAAGTTCAAGGACTGACATTCCGTATCCGACGCGTGCGTCATGGACGCCGCGCGCCGACGATAACCACACAGCGACAGCCGCACCCTGTTTTCGGGTGCGGCTGTCTTGTTTCGGCGGCGCGGAAAGACCGTTTTTTTATGATATTCCGGTCATATCCCGCCTGCGCCGACCCCGCCGTATGCACGATCGGCCGATCGTCCGCAGCGATTCACCCGCCGCGGGAGCCGCCCCGCCGCCGCGTTGGGGCGTTTGGCCGGCAATCGGGGTGAGGGCGATTTTCACGGTGTTAATTTTGTGTCGGAAAGATTGCTGAAAGACAAATAATCCGATACAGATATGAAAAAGTTGCTTTTGACATTGATCTGCGCCGCAACGGGCATCGCGGCACACGCCGAGATCGGCAAGATCACATTCACCGTAACCGATGCGGCGAACGACCAGGGCATAGCAGGCGCCGTCGTCGAGATAAGCCCCGCCGACAACGCCGAAAAGAAGAGCTACTACACCTCGGGGTACGAGGGTACGACGTCCATCAACGGACTCGAGTACGGAGACTACAGGATGGTCATCTCATTCCTCGGCTATGAGGACAAGGAGTATACGTTCAAGGTAGAGGGTGAGACCTCCGACCTCGGGCGCATTGCCATAACCGAATCGACGACCCGAATCGAGACCGTCGTAAAGGAGGTGAAGACCATACGCACCTCGCAGAAGGGCGACACGGTGAGCTACAACGCCGAGGCATTCAAGGTTGCGGCCGATGCCGACGTGGAGGGGCTGCTGAAGAAGATGCCGGGCATCACCATCACCGACGGCACCATCGAGGCCCAGGGCGAGGAGGTCAAGAAGATCTTCGTCGACGGCAAGGAGTTCTTCGGCGAGGATGTTTCGGCGGCCATCAAGTCGCTGCCGGCCGAGACCGTGAAGAGCGTCGAGGTATACAACAAGCTGAGCGACAATGCGGAGTTTTCGGGAATGGATGACGGCGAGGGATACAAGGCCATAAACATCGTAACGCACGAAAACATGCGTCAGGGCGTCTTCGGACAGGTTTACGCCGGCTACGGCTACCAGCCCGATACGGACGAGGTGACCTCTTCGAACAAATACATGGTGGGCGGCAACGTCAATATCTTCCAGAACCGCTCGCGCCTGACGCTGATCGGTCTGCTGAACAACGTAAACCAGACAAACTTCGGATTCGAGGACATTCTCGGCGTCTCGGGCGGCGGCATGGGTCGCGGCGGCGGTATGGGTCGCGGTGTCGGCTCACGCATGGGAAGCGCCCAGAGCGGTGTGGCCGATGTCGCCTCTATCGGTGCCAACCTCACCACCTCGTGGGGCGAAAACGACAAGGTACGCTTCGAGGGCAGCTACTTCTACAACCGGACCAACACCGACAACCTCTCGCAGATCCTGAAGTGGTACGAGTCGCCCTCGCCCATCGACACCCTCTCGACATCGGGTCTCTCGCAGACGCTCAACGCCAACCACCGCTTCAACGCCAAACTCGACTGGGATATCTCGGCCAACCAGTCGCTCATGTCGCGCACGAGCTTCAGCTACCAGGGCAACGACCCCACGAGCAGCAGCTACGGCACGCAGACCGGTGAGAGCGGATACAACATCATCGACAACGCCTCTACGGGCCGTAACCGCGGTTACAACCTGTCGGAGGGACTCATCTACCGTGCCCGCCTGGGCAAAGCGGGACGCACGCTGACGCTCGACGGCAACGTCAACTACTTCAACAACGGCGACAACTACACCTACAGCCACTCGAACATCGAAACGCTGCCCGTCGCAGGCGGCACAGGCTACGAACCCGTACTGCGATACCTCTACACCACGGCCCCGTCATCGACGCTCTCGCTGCGCGCAAACATGACCTACACGGAGCCCATTGCCAAGTATGCACAGGTGTCGATGCAGTACAGCTTCTCGTACAGCGGCCAGGACCGCGACAACAAGACCTACGTGGCAAACGACTCGTCGTACGACATTACGGGAGTGGAACCCGACACATCGCTCTCGAACGCATACAACAGCGTCTACACCACCCACCGCGTGGGCCCGGGCATACGTTACTCGAAGAACGGCACCACAATGACGGCCAACCTCTACTACCAGTACTCGAAACTCGACGGCGACACCTCGTCGGAGCGGATATCGCACTCGTACAACAATCTCACCTACTTCATGATGGGCAACTTCAACATCAACTCGCAGAATACGATACGCCTCTTCGTCAACTCGATGACCGAAAACCCGAGCATCACACGTCTGCAGGGCATCTACGACGTGTCGGACGCACAGTACATCTCGCGAGGCAACCCGCTGTTGAGCCCCTCGTACACCAACATGGTGAACTTCCACTACATCAACTCGAACGTCGAGAAGGGCCGCACCTTCATGTGGATGTTCTCGCTGCAGAACACGTCGGACTACATCACCACCAGCACCGACTACAACACCACCATCGACGTGGATAACGGCGACGGCACTACCACGACATACAACCCGCTGCAATATACCACCTACACCAATATGGACGGCTACTGGAACCTGCGCTCGGAACTGAGCTACGGCCTGCCCGTCGGGTTCCTCTCATCGAACCTCAACCTGCGCGCCGGCGTGTCGTACTCGCAGACCCCGACACTCATAGGCGGAGAGAAGAACATCGCCTCGACCATGAGCTACAATACGGGCGTCGTACTGGGCAGCAACATCTCGGAGAACGTGGACTTCACCCTCTCGTGGAACGGATCGTACTACGAGTCGAAGAACTCGCTCGCCGCAGGCGGCACGGCGAACCGGTACTTCAACCACACGGCCTCGGGCAACATGAAGCTCGTACTCTGGGGAGGTTTCACCTTCACCGCCAGCGCCTCGTACAACCAGTACATAGGTTTCACGAACGACTACAACGAGCAGTATCTCCTCTGCAACGCCTATATCGGCAAGAAGCTCTTCCGCAACCAGATGGGCGAGATCCTCGTGGGAGTGAACGACATCTTCAACCAGAACACCTCGTTCGCCCGCAGCACCGGCTCGGGATATACGCAGAACTCGTGGAACAGCGTTATCGGCCGCTACTTCAGCGTCAAGTTCAACCACAACATACGCAGTTTCGGCAAGAACGCATCGACCAATATCAAGGATTACGATCTGGGCAGCAGCCGCGGCCGCGGCATGGGAGGCCCCGGCGGCCCCGGCCCGAGATAGGGGACCCTATTCAATACAACAAACAGCAAGGCGGCAGGATAATCCTGCCGCCCTGCTGTTTATATAATGCAGGCTGCGGAACAGCCGTAAAAAACCGACAAATCGCCAAGATGTCGCCAGAAAGGCAAAAAGAAAATCGGCAATACATTGTCTTACAACATATCGCCGAACCATTTAGTAGCGGGGGGAGGACTCGAACCTCCGACCTTCGGGTTATGAGCCCGACGAGCTGCCAACTGCTCCACCCCGCGATGTATGACCTTTACGTTCCAACCTCCTGTGCCTCAACAACTGCGCCCCTTGTCGGAGCCCCGCTTCCTGTAGGTGTCGGGAGGTTTTTCCGTTTTGGTAGTGCAAAGATAGTGAAAAAATCGTTACGTGCAAAAATATTTTCATAAAAATGCGGACTTCGGGCCAAAGCGCCTGCTGCGGATCAAGCCGCACACGCCCTTTTCCGTCGCAGGGCCGCCTGCCGCTTATCTCACCGCGCCTCCTGCACGGGATATCAACGCCCCAGATTCTCCGCCACGATCTCCGACAGGTCGGCCACTCGCCGTGTCGAGCCTCGCATGATCGCCTTCTTGCAGAGGGGGCATGCCGTAACCACGGTATCGGCACCAGTGGCGTCCAACTCCTGCGCCACACCCTCGGCGATCTTGAGCTGCTGGGCATCGCTTATCGCCGTATTCGCCACCGAGGAACCGCAGCAGAGCGCATCCTTACCCGTATGGGCCGGCTCCATAAGGTGTCCCACGGCCTCGATCACGGCACGCGGCTCGTCGTATATGCCGCTGCCGCGACCCAGCTCGCACGGATCGTGATAGGTGAAGGTCGCAGCCGAATATTTCACCGACAGGCGTCCCTGGTGCATAAGACGCAGGATATATTCCGAGTGGTGCAAAACCTCGATACCCTGCAAATCATACTCCTCGCGGAACACGCGCAGGCATATCGGACACGACGTAACCAGCGTGGTTATGCCGTGACGGCGGAACAGCTCCTTGTTGTAGTCGATCATCTTCTGCGCCGAGTCGACCTCGCCCGAGAGCTTGAGCGGCCGCCCGCAGCATACGCCGCCATCCTTGTCGGCCCACCACACATCCTCGCGCGCCGCCTCGAATATGCGCTGCATTGCCGCAAGGGTCTTGGGCGTGAGCAGCGTCATGCACCCCGCGAAATAACCCACGCGGCCCTCGCCCTGCGAGCGGTCGAGACCCGCCAGGTAGTTGTAACGCCGCTCGTTGGGGATATTGCGCATCGTCGAGCGCGAGTTGAGCCTCAGCGTATTGAGGTTTATACCCACGGGGCATACGGCTTCGCAGCGGCCGCACATGAGGCAGTTGTTGGCGATCTTCTGCTGCAACATGCCGTAACGGCGGTCACGAAGGAAATATACCGACTGCACGTCGTTTATGCCCAACTGGCTCTGCAGCTGGCAGGGATCGATACATATGCCGCAACGCGAACATGCCTGTATCTCGAAGTTGTCGTACGACTTCTCCTTGGCTTCGGGACGCAGGCTGTAGTGACGCAGGAATATCAGAGGTATCTCGGTGAAGATGTGCATGTATCGCGAGAAGGGCATCGCCACGAAGAAGACTCCCAGCGCGCACGAATAGAACCACCATGCCGGTTCGTAGGCCATTGCCAGCGCCTCGGGCGGGACTGCCGCCGCAAGGCCCGCGCCGATGCTTCCCGTAAGGAAGCTGCCGCCGCCGTAGAGTCCCGACGTGATACTTTCAGCGACCAGTCGCGCAGGGAAGACGAACCACAGGGCCGAGAGCGCCACGCGGTCGAACATGACATGCTTCGTGGTACGTTTCATGCCCATCGAGCGCGAACGGAAACGCTTGAACCACGCCAGGGCCACGCCCGACAGCACAAAGAGCAGCAGCAGGTCCATCACGAACTCGAACACCGGCTTATGGCCTTCAATACCGTTCATCGGCACGAAGTAGCGGAAGAAGACATGTCCCTGCAGCGGCACCCAACGCAGACCCAAATAGGCGACGGTCTCCATCCACCCCACGGCGATCAGCAGGAACCAGCCGAAGGCGAGACTCATGTGCATGTACCCCAGCAGCGGATTGACGCGGAAGATGCGCCGGTGCAGCAGAGACTCGCGCACCACCTCCCACACGGCGCCCGCCGTACGCGGCGTTGGAATACCCTTGGCGATGAGCATCAGATCGCTCTTGGGCAATCGTTTCAGCCACGTAACGTACTTGATGGCGATGGCGGCGAACATCACCGTCGCACCCGCAATGAACGGTATGCAGAATTCGGCGTAGAAACTCATGTCAGAAATCTCCCAGTTTGCGTTTTATCAACATCACCACGCCGCGCGTGTTTATGCCGCGCGGGCACACCAGACGGCATTTGCCGCAGAGCATGCACTTGTTCATCTCCTCGTATGCCCCCTGATACTCGCCGCGGCGCACCAGCGTGTGCACCTTGCGGAAGTTGAACGACGTAAGGTTGCCCGCCGTACATGTCGCCGTACAGCTGCCGCAGCCGATACATGTCTGCAGTTCGGGCATCTCGCGCAGGATCTCGTTACTCTTGTGGAGATTGTTGCGGTCGATGTCGATGACGCGGGGCTTGTTTATCGAATATCCGAAATTTATCATCCTGCAATGGCGCTATTGTTCATACCCTCTTTCGCGGCGAGGTACTCGATGACGCCGCGTGCGGCGGCGACACCCTCGTTCAGAGATTCGCCGACGCTCTTGGGCGCCGTCACGGCACCGGCATAGAATATTCCGGCCACACCGCTCTCGGTGTTGTGCAGGAACTGGTCGCGCGGCCGCATGAACCCGCTCGGCTGACGCTCCAGCCCGCACTGCTTCTCCAGCACCTCGTTCATGTCGTTGGCCCGCATGCCTATGAGAAGCACCAGCATGTCGACGCCGATCTTCAGCGGACGTCCCGTGAGCGTATCCTCCGCCTTGATCTGCAGGCGGCCGTCGATCGTGGGGCTCACCTCCGAGATGCGGCCGCGCACGAAGTGTATGTTGCAGCGCTGCTGCGCCTCGCGGTACATCTCCTCATATCCGGGGCCGAACATGCGTATGTCCATATAGAAGTTGAAGACGTCGGCCGCCGGGAACAGCTCCTTCATCTCCATCGCCTGCTTGACACCCGTCACGCAGCACACCTTCGAGCAGTGGCGCTGGCATACCTTCTCGTCGCGCGAACCGACACAATGCAGGAACGCTATACGGCGCGGCGCGGCACCGCTCACCGTCGACACCTTGCCCGCATTGAACATCGCCTCCAGGTCGGCCGACGTGATGACGTTGTCGTATATGCCGTAGCCGTACTCCTCCTTGATGCGGGCATCGAACAGGGTGAATCCCGTGGCGACGACCACGGCGTCGCACTCCAGCTCCTCCCCCGTCGAGAGCGTCACCCGCCGCGATGCCACCCGCGCCGCCTCGCACCCCGTGCGTACCTCGATATTCGGAACGCGCTTGAGCGCATGGTTCAGCCCTCCGAGGACCTCTCCGGCCGGGGTGAGCGAAGGAAAGAGTTTATGCCAGTTGCGCAGCTTGCCGCCCGTGTCGCCCTGCTTCTCAAGCAGCGTGACCCGTATGCCGCCACGCGCCAACTCCGCCGCACACTGCATGCCGGCAATACCGCCACCGATTACTATCACGTGTTTCATGCTATCGTTTGATCTTGTAGAGTGGTGTATCCTGTGAACAACTGTTTACCAATGCCGGCTCGGGCTGACCGATATATTTCCCGTTCCGCCCCAGATATTTCGCCGAGGGGTCGTACTCCACGCCCATCTTGTCGAGCAGCGGCTCCACGTCGACCTGGTGCATCTGCATGCCCAGCTCCCACGGGTCGTACCCCAGCACGAGGCCCGCCATCTCCTCGTAGGTGAGTACCGGTATTCCGCCGCCGTTGACGCCGTAGGTCGTACCCTCCATCTCGGCAATCGTATACTGCCATTTGTCGAGGAACATCGTGCAGCCCGGGCAGTTGCAGACGATGAAGTCGGGCTTGTAGGGGGCCATGCTCTCGAGCTTCTTGTGCGAGTTGGCCACCGAATAGCCGCGGTTCGCCTGCACCAGATAGTTGCGGAAACCGAAGCCGCAGCAGTGGCGACGCTCCGGGTAGTCGACGATCTCCCCGCCCCACGACTCGACCATGCCGGCCAGCACGTAGGGGAACTCCGAGCCGCCGATACCCGACTTGGGGAATATCTTGGCATAGTGGCACCCGATGTGCTCCACGACACGCAGCGGCTCGCCCGTATATACGTTCACCAGACGCCGTTTCGCCTGCCGCGCTATCTGCTCGCGGTGGTGGAACATCACGTCCGACGTGTGGGCCAGGTTCTTCGGCTTCGAGAACTCGCGCCCCGTAGCCTTGTATAGGTTCTCGCGCGTACGCTCCTCGGTCTCGGGGAACTCCTCCCAAGTGGAGAGGATCTCCGTGTAGATACCGAACGAGGTGATGCACGACGAGGTGAAGTTCTCGTACCCCGCCTCCGACATAAGCGCGAACTGCCGCGCCACGACCGTCATGATGGTCTCCAGCGGCACTATGTCCGAATGGTACCCGATACCCGTACACGACGTGTGCAGAGGGTCGTCGAAGATATCGCGCCCGAGGTCCTTGCCAAGAATGTTGAGAAAGGCCTTCTCGCTGCCCGGGAAGAAGTTCTGGCGTATGCAGCTGCGCGCGTAATAGTAACGGTCGTCGGCTATCTCTTTCTGGTATTCCGTCCAGCTTGATCGTTTCATATCAGTAGTGATCGTTGGAATTTTGGGTATAGGTATCCATGAAATATTTCTCATCGGCGCCGTCGTATCCCATCTCGCGCGCCTTGCGGTCGGAGCAGCGTTCGATCGTCTCGAGCATCTCGGTGCCGCCCGTCACGTCGAAGATGCGGTGCAGCTCCTCGAGCGTCGCGTCGCTCACCTTGCGCAGGGCACCCGCACCCTCGCGGTTGTAGGAGTCCGAAAACTGCCCGTATATCTCCTCGTCGTGCTCCAGCACCCATTTCCACACCGTACCCTGCTCGGGGTGCAGCTCCGCCTTCACCAGACGCGGCACGAGGCAGTAGCCCGTACGCAGGATGTTGTCGCCGATGGTGCGTTTCAGCGCCAGCTGCTGGCGCCCCTTCTCGCTCTCGACGAAAAAGCCCAGCTTCTGCGACAGCGTCCGCAGCGCCTGTATCACATACCCGGGGGTATTGCTGCGCGGGCAGCGCGGACGGCACGACATGCACTCGCCGCAATACCATATGGTATCGCTCTTGAGCAGCGCCTCGATGGCATCGTCGTCGCGCGTCTGCACGATGCTGACGATCTGCCGCGGGTCATAGTTGTAGAATGCCGCAGCAGGGCATACGGCGGTGCAGACACCGCAGTTCATGCACGCCTTGAGTCCTTCACGCAGACGGACATCCTCAAGCAGCATATCGAAATATTTCCCCATAAAAAAAGTAACTTTGCTTGCAACGGCAAAGTTACTATAAAGAAGCGGGCCGCGTGGTGGTATAAATACCTATTTTCCCGCCCGCAAAAAGTCCCAGGCCGCGGCACAGGCCCGTCAGCGCACCGGGAATTCCGTTATGCGCAGCCTCGTGCAGCCGTACGGGACAAGTTCTATCGCCACCTCGTCGGTCACCTCGCCCTGCGGATACTGCTGCGACAGATAGTTGACATGCACGGCCGAGCCGCGCACCTGCTGCCACGAGGGGAACCGCACGCCGCGCCCGCGGATCACGATAGGCGCCGCCTGCGACGACCAGGGACGCAGGCCGCACTCGCGGCGCTCCACGGTGAAACGCTCCGCCGCGTTGCCACCCTGCAGGTCGTCGTTGCGCAAGGCCACGTTCCACTCCGTCGGCGAGGTCACCTCGTAATAGTATTCGCCGTAACGGGCCGCATCCTCACCCGTACATTCGCGCCTGTGCCACTGCTCCTCCATACGCAGCGAGTAGATCAGCGGGCCGCGCTCGATGACGGCGGCGTTGTCGTACCAGTACGACACCCGCACCGGAGCGCTGAACGCTATCACGGCCTCGTCGCCGTCGGCCCATGCACGCGAAAGGCGTATCGTGCGCTCGCCCACAACCTCGGCCTCGACAGCCTCGCCGTTCACCGTAAGGGTATATCCGTCACTCCACTCGGGTATGCGCAGATCGAGCGGGAAGGTCTCCGCCTCACGGCGTTTCTCGGGCAGCGACACCCTGAAGCATACACTCTCCTCGAAAGGATAGCATGTCCGCTCCTCGATGCGCACCCTGCGCCCCGACGCCAGCGTCGTCTCCACCGTACAGGGGGCATATACCATCGCCGCCAGTCCACCCGCGGCGCTCGCGTACCACAGGTTCTGCGTCAGCTTCGGCCACCCCTGATGCAGGTTGCACGTACAGCAGGGATATCCCGTCAGCGTGCCGAACACCAGATCGGTGTCCTCGTGCGTGGTCGAGAAGTTGCGCATGTCGCGCGTCACGGCCGTCTGGTTCACCTGCTGGAAATACTGGCGCGCATCCCCCTCGGGCGACACCTGCGTCGGCAGCGCGTTATATGCCACGCGCTCCAGAAGGTCGGCATAACGGTTATCGCCCGTGATGCGGTACATCTCCTCCAGCGAGTACATCATCTCCACCGCCGTACACAGCTCAGAGCCGCGCGTCGGGTCGCCGAAGTGTATCAGCTCGTCGCCCGCCCACAGCCCCGTGGGGAAGCCTATCGTATAACGTATGCGCCGCAGCGCTTCGATCGGGGCGTTCAGATGCCCGGCGCTCTTCGAACGCTGGTAATATATAACCGGCTCCTTGAAGCCCTGCGCGAGGTTGACGCAGTGGAGGCTGTTCTGGCGGTAGAGGTGGTTGTCGGTGGTGAAGCGCCCTGTCCAGTCGCTGCTCTGTGTGTGAATCAGGTCGCCCAGCTCGAGCAGGGACTCGTCGCCCGTGATGTCGTAGAGCCAATATACCACAAGCAGGTTGTCGCCGCCGCGCTCGGCTCCCCAGAAGGTCCAATGGCCCAGAGGCTTCGAGGGCAGCGTCTCCGCCTGATAACGGAAGTAGCGCGTCATGAAGTCGATGACGCGGCCGTCGCCCGTGGCCATGTAGTACTGCTGCAGTATCTTGAGCGCCACCATGCGCGGCCACCAGTCGGCGGCATTGTCACGCTGCATGCCGTCCATAGACGGGCGGTCGGTGTCGGGGCCGAAATAGCCGCTCTCCTTCTGGCTTGCGAGGATCGCCTCGACCCACTTCATGCACTTGGCCTTGAGCGCCTCATTCCCCATGATATAGGCCATGGGCAGCGCGCCGTCGATCCAATAGGGGCCGCGCTCCCAGGCGTCACCCTCGCCGCCGAGCCATGCGTTGTTGTCACCCACAACCTTGGCATATATCTCGTCGAGGTGCCCCGTCATGCCGTCGAGCATCGTCTGCATCTGCTCGCGCAGCCACCCCTCGGGCCGTATGTCGCCTATCGGGAGCTGCGCATAGGGCGTCTCCACCAGCGGCGCACGGTTGAATACGGGCTGCGGGCACTCCGTCCCACCGCACAGGGCCGTCTGCAGCGAACATACAGCCGCCACGGCCATTATCAAAGTGTAAGGTTTCATCTTCAGGTTATGTTATGTTTTATTCGTTCGACAGCTGTCACTTCACCCTCTCGTACAGCTCTATGGCAAAAGGATAGGGATATTTCTCGCCCCGTTCGAACCGCTCCTCCGACACCAGCCGCCACTGCGTGCGGTCCCACGCCGGAAACGACGTGTCACCCTCGTAGTCATGCTCCACGCGCGTAAGGTAGAGTCGTTCCGCCAGCGGCATCGCCTGGGCATAGACCTGCGCCCCGCCGATAACGAAGACCTCCTCGTCCGCGGCAAAGAGCGAGAAAGCCTCCTCCAGCGACCGCACCACACGGCACCCCTCGATCTGCCCTGCCGTACGGCTCACCACCACATTCGTGCGCCCGGGCAGCGGCCGCCCCAGCGACAGGAAGGTGTTGCGCCCCATAACGACGGGATGCCCCGACGTGACGCGCTTGAAGTTGCGCAGATCCTCCGATATGTGCCACAGAAGGCTGTTCCTGTCGCCGATAACGCCGTTGCGGGCGACGGCGACGATGATGCTTATCATAAGATACTTTTTATGCGTTATTACGGAAAGACTGCCGGCCCCCACTCACACCCGGCATCAGAACGACATCGGGGCCTTGATCGCGGGCCAGGGATCGTAACCCTCCAGCGTGAAATCCTCGTAACGGTAGTCGAACAGAGACTTCACATCGGGATTCAGCCTCATGCGGGGCAGCGGCCGCGGCGTGCGCGAGAGCTGCTCGTCGACCTGCTCGAGATGGTTCAGATAGAGGTGCGTATCTCCCAGCGTGTGGATGAACTCGCCCGGCTCGAGACCGCACTCGCGAGCTATCATCATCGTGAGCAATGCATACGACGCTATGTTGAACGGCACGCCGAGGAAGGTGTCGGCACTGCGCTGATAGAGCTGACACGAGAGACGCCCCTGCGCGACGTAGAACTGGAACAGGACATGGCACGGCGGCAGGGCCATCTGTCCGACCTCCGCAACGTTCCACGCCGAGACGATCATGCGTCGCGAATCGGGATTGTGCCTGATGGTATCGACCACCTCGCGTATCTGGTCTATGCAGCCGCCGTCGGGACGTGGCCAGCTGCGCCACTGGTAGCCGTAGATATGGTTCAGGTCGCCGTACTCGTACCCCTCGACGGGCGACGGGTCGCGCCGCAGCACCGCCGCGAGAAACTCTTCATGCGACAGGGGCGCAATGCCCGCAGCCGAACACCTCTCCGTATAGTAGCGGTAGGCGTCGTTGTCCCATATGTGCACGCCGTTCTCGGCCAGGTACCGCATGTTGGTATCGCCGGCCAGGAACCACAGCAGCTCGTGTATGATGCCGCGCAGGAATACCTTTTTCGTGGTGAGCAGCGGGAACCCCTCCGACAGGTCGAAGCGCATCTGGTAACCGAATATGCTTCGCGTGCCCGTACCCGTACGGTCACCCTTCACCACTCCTTCCGTCTTTATCTTTCGCAGCAGATCGAGATACTGTTTCATGGCTCGAATGTTTTAAGTTCCGGATTTCCATCCCCGTCCACTACCGCATACGTCGGATGCGCGTCGTCCCACGATCCCAGGAAAAGGACTCGCAACCCATCCTCCGAGTAGTCGTACGGCAGGTGCATGTGTCCGAAGATGATATAGTCGATGTCGGGATGGCGCGCCTCGTATTCGCGCGCATAGTCGATGAGGAATCGCAGCGAATCGGGCGTCAGCGTCTCCGCCGCATGCGTCTTGCGCGACTTGCCGCTCCACCAATGGCCGAAGCGCAGCGCCAGGTCGGGATGGACCACCCATGAAAATATCCTGCGCGCGGCCTTCGAGCGGAAAATCGCATTCATGAAACGCAGCAGCGGCTTGTCGCCGATGTTCATGTTGTCGCCGTGGGCGATAAGGACCTCACGCCCCGCCAGCCGCATGCGCTGCGGCGCGAAGAAGACCTTGATGCCGCACTCGCGCTCGAAGTAGTCGTAGCACCACATGTCGTGGTTGCCCGTGAAGAAATATACCTTTATCCCGCGGTCCGACAGCTCGGCCAGCTTGCCCAGCGTGCGCACGAACCCCTTGGGGATCACACGCACATATTCGAACCAGAAGTCGAATATGTCCCCCACGAGAAATATGGCCTCGGCATCGCGTGCCGCCATGTCGAGCCACGCCACGAAACACCGCTCGCGGCGGCGGGTCTCGTCGGACCCGTCGGCACCGAGATGGACGTCCGAGGCGAAGTAGTACATCTATTGTCGGATATATTGCCTGATGGCCTCCTCGAGCTGCGTATCCGTCATGTCCTTGCCCACGATGTTGCCACCGCGGTCGATCAGGTAGTTGGACGGCAGTTTCTGCACATTGTACACACGCAGCGAGGGCGAAGCGTTGCCCTGCAGGTCGCTCACCGAGATCCACGGCAGCTGCTGCTCCTGTATGGCGTTTATCCACAGTGCCTTCGAGGTATCCACGGCAACCTGATAGATCTCGAAGCCCAAATCGTGATACTTCTCGTAGATATGCTTCAGATCGGCGTTGACAGCGTTGCCGTTGCCCAGCTCCGCCGACCAGAAGTGCAACAGGATAACCTTACCCTTGAGCGACGAGAGTTTGACTTCGTTGCCGTACATGTCGGGCATGCTTATTTCGGGAAAGTCCGTAACCTTCACCTGCGACAGAAGGCTTATCTGCGCATCCATACGGCTCACCTGACTGCGCAGGATCGGAAGATAGGGGCTTTCGGGGTATGTCTGCTCTATACCCTCGGCCACCGTGCGGTAATAGATCAGGTCGCTGTCGCCGTTGAAGAGGTATGCATCCCCCGGCAGGCGCTGGTAGAGCGCATATACGGCCGCGATCTTGTCCTTGTTCTCCACAATGAAACGGAGCTGGTCGCGCTTGATGTCGCGGTATAGCTCCGTGTAGCGTCGTGTCAGCGTGTCGCGTTCGGCCGGATCGAGATCCGCCGCGGTGAAGCGCGACACAATGTCGTTCATCTCCATGACCCCCTCGACATAACGCTTGTGGAACTTCTGCAGCAGCTCCGACTCGAGCGCCCCCTCGACCGTATAGTTGCGCAGCACGCTGCCTACGGAATTGACCGTTATATGGTCGCCGCCCTTGAGCAGCAACGGTATGCGTTCCGAGTCATATACTATATTGTAAAGCGACGGCGTGGCGGGCACATTGTCTATCGTCATGGCAAAGTCGCCATCCTCGTCCAGGTGTATCGAGTCGATGACGCTCTGCTCGAGCGTGGTAACCTGCTCCAGATAGACCATGTCGGCCTGCGACCCGACGAAGCGCCCCGTAATTTTCACCTTCGACGACTGGCACGAACTCAATACGGCAAGCACGCCCAGCGCCGCGAAAAATACTCTATTCATTTTCAATTCGGGTTTCATACAGAATACAAATATACGCATTTTTTCGGATTCGTCAAGATCACTTCTGCGAATTGTATCGCTGCGCACCCTCCCGATTGTTCTTCTGCGTCCCCTGATTCGGGCGATTCTTCTGTACGCCGTATGCGTTTTTCTGCTGCATGGCGCCCTTCGGCCCCGTCTTCTGCTGCTGCCGCTGCTGTCCCTTCTGCGGACGTGCCGGAAGGTGTTGTTTATAGTCGCTTCGTAGATTATTCAAGGCCACTTCATCGATTTCTATGCCACCTTCGGACATCTGCTTTATATCTTTTATTATGACCTCGTTGTTGGGATGCTCCTGATTGTATTCGAAACTCTTCGAGCGCATATACCGCGCCAGAGAGTCCACCGCACGGTTCAGCGCGTCGCGATCCTTCTCCTCGCGCAGCACGCGGAACATGCGCGCGACATATTTGCCGTAGTGCTTGTAGGCGATACGCTCCTGCGGGTAGGCCATCTTGTGCGGCGACACCATCAGGTCCTGACGCGCCGGACGAGGATAGGGAGAATCGACATCGAGCTTGAAATCAGACATTATGAACAGGTGGTCCCACAACTTGTGGGTAAAGTCGGCCGTGTCGCGCAGCAACGGGTTCAGATTGCCCATAACCGCAATAACGGCACGTGCCTGACGGTTGCGCAGGTCTCGATCCTCGATCTCGAGCAGCTGATCCACCATCTCGTGAATATGGCGGCCATATTCCGGAAGATAGAGCTTACGACGTGTGTAGTTATAGTTCTTTTTCATAAAACGTATGTGGTCATCATCTCCGCCCCTCGGTTGCGATGACGCACGCGGGTGCATGAACGATGTTTTCGGTCGCGGAGGATGAATCTTTTCCAGACTATCAAACAGCACTTTAGGACTTCGGCCCCGAATTGCAACGGGATTGGAATCACCGAATAAAGAGCCTATCTTTGATTCCGCAAAGTAAATGCAAAATTGTCAAAAAACAAAATATGGCAAAAGTTTTAATTATCGAACAATCAAAAAGTATGCGAAACACGCTGCGCGAGAGACTCGAATTCGAGGGTTTCGCCACGACGGTGGCCGACCGCGACGAACTCTCCGAGAGCATCTGCGCCCGCCGCGGATACGATGCCATCGTGGCGGGCGAGGGGTGCGGCGAGGTGGCGTCGCTCGGAGTACCATTTATAATAGTGACGCCGGCCGGGTCGATCGACGGCGCCGTCACGGCCGTCAGGAGCGGCGCCCGGGACTATCTGACGGCGCCCGTGGACATGAACCGACTGCTCTCATCGCTGCGCAACATAGTCGAACACGACGACGACACCGGCATCGAGGCCGCGAGACCTGTGGCACGGCGCCGGCAACCGATTGATGCGGAACACATAATAGGCTCGTCGGAGGCCATCGACCACGTGCGGCAGTTGATAGACAAGGTGGCGCCCTCCGACGCCCGCGTCCTCATCACGGGCGAGAACGGCACGGGAAAGGAGCTTGTGGCGCGCTGGCTCCACGAGAAGAGCGCCCGCGCCGGCGCACCCTTCGTCGAGGTGAACTGCGCGGCCATCCCGTCCGAACTCATCGAGAGCGAGCTCTTCGGCCACGAGAAGGGGGCCTTCACCTCCGCCATAAAACAGCGCAAGGGGAAATTCGAACAGGCGAACGGAGGCACGCTCTTCATGGACGAGATCGGCGACATGTCGCTCCCGGCGCAGGCCAAGGTGCTGCGCGCGCTGCAGGAGAACAAGATCAGCCGCGTGGGCAGCGACAAGGACCTCACGGTGGACGTGCGCGTCATCGCCGCCACGAACAAGGACATACGCAGCGAAATCTCGCGCGGCAACTTCCGCGAGGACCTCTACCACCGTCTGAGCGTTATCGTCATACGCGTACCGCCCCTGCGCGAGCGGCGCGGCGACATCGCCGAACTGGTGCAATATTTCACCGAACAGATCGGCCGCGAGCACAACATAACCCCCAAGCCGGTCGACGCGGAGGCCATCGAAGCCCTTACCGCAATGCCGTGGAGCGGCAACATACGCGAACTGCGCAACGTGGTCGAGCGGCTGATGATCCTCAGCGGCGACCGCATCACAGCCGACGACGTGTCGCTCTACTGCAACGCATAAGGGGCGGAACAACGCCCCGCCTCTTATCCTCCGCGACATGCCCGCCGTCCGGCGCCGTCACCGTGGCTGTCCGACCAGCGTCACGACGGAACGGGCGGGGATGACCACCCTCTCGCGGCCGCGCGTACTGCCCACCGGCTTCAGGTTCTCGCCCTCGGCATCCGACGTACGGTACGCCTGCCAGCGGGTGCCGCGGCCCCAGTCGGGCGACACCTCCGACGGCGTCTCCGCATAATTTATCAATACCACCACGCGGCTGCCGTCCGCATTCTCGTATGCCGAGACCATAAGGCCCGTAGGGTCGGTAGCCTCCTCCAGGCCGTCGCACCCGACCTCCACGCGCCGTGCGCCCGGACGTATGAACCGTGAGAAGTTGCCCACCGTCCACAGCAGTTTCGAGTCTTTTACGCGCCACTCCGACGGGGCGTCGCCCTCGTCGTGGAACTCACGCAGCAGGCCGTCCTTGTAGTCCTCACCCACGGCGCGCCACCACTGCCATGCGCGGGCGTCGGCAAAGACCAGATCGTGGTGGATGATGCGCGCGACGTACAATGCCGTGCGCATGGTGAAGTCGTAGCCGCCGCCTCCGCCGATCTCCTCGTCGTTGCCCATTATGCAGTACTCCGTCTGCCAGAAGTCGACCCCGCGCGAGCGCAGCGTATCGCGCAGCGCCACGCGCATGTCGCGCAGCATCTCAAGAGGTGTCGTAGTCCAATAGGTATGGCCCGCAACGAGACGCGGGACATTCGGCACGTCCCCCACATACGTCTCGACGCTGTCGCGCGTGAAGAACGACTGTATCTCGTAGCCGCGGCGGCTGTCCGTCATGTGCGTGCCCACCAGGCAGCGGTAGTCCGACGACTCGGGTATGACGATGCGCGTCTCAAGGCCGCGCCGCGAGAACTCCCCGCCCAGCCGCCGCGTAAGATCAGCGATCTCGTATTTTGTGGCCGGCGTACCCTCCTGCTTGGGGCCGATCCAGTTCCAGTGGCCGTCGGGCTCGTTGAAGGGAGAGACATAATCGAAGCGCACCGAATCATGACGCGCGATGCCCTCGATAACGTCTGCCATATAGGATGCCCACGCATCGGCGCACTCGGGTTTGAGGTTATAGGTATCGCCGCGCCCCGTGTTGGTCGCAAGGCCGTTCTGCGTGAAGCGCACGTCGGGAGAATTGAGGAACAGCAGGAAATGTTCCACACCCCGCGCCCGAGCCTCGCGCAGCATGCGCCGCTGCCCCCGCAGCTTGTCCCAGTCATAGGAACCGTCCGCGGCAAAGAAACTCTCGCCGCGCGTGAATTCGTTTATCCGGCTCTCTTCGCCCTGCTCGGCGCTCCCCGCCGTGAGATTGAACCGCCATATCGACAGCCCTATGCCCAGCGGCTGCCCCGCCTCGTCGCACTCCGTCGAGAAGAGCCAGTCGGCCGTCTGCCGCACCGTCTCGTCCGAAGCCTCGCCCAGGAACCGCATGGTCCACGCGTCCGAGGCGCCGAAATTGTCGATCGTCTGATGCTTCACCGTGTCATTCACCTTGATTACGGTAGCCTCGCCCGCGTAATCGCACGCCGCCACACATACGGCCGCACATACCGCGACCGTCCGGCATATCATCCCTTGTGTCAATTCCATATCGTCATAACGTTTTTTTCATATTCTCCGTCCGGCACACGGCCGCCCGCGCCCGATCACGGCAGCAGATGCATGCGCGCCGTCTGCGGGATGCCGTACCCGACCTCACAGTCGGGCGCCGCGGCATTCGTACCGGCGGCATGCAGCAGCCCTACCATCCCGGCACGGCTCATGCGGCGCCATTCGAGCAGCGCACCGCACAACCCCGCAACCGCAGGCGCCACGAAAGAGGTGTCGACCATCATGGCCGGCGCACGGGCATATACCCTGCTCTCGACAAGCGTATACTCCTCAACGGGCTCACGGAACCGGGCGCGCCCGATGAAATATCCCATGACGGCCAGAACGGCAAGCAATCCGA
>CASDSD010000002.1 GCA_949283205.1 uncultured Alistipes sp.
ACTGATCGGGTACAGTCCCGAGAAAAAAGGTCTTGTGTTCAAAGGCCTGAAGCGGAGCTGGACGCAGCAGCCGATGAAGGAATGGATCCGTTCCGCAGGAATTACCAAAAACATAACTTTCCACTCATACCGCAGGACATACGCGACTCTTCAGGCTGCAGCGGGTACTGATATCCGTACTATTCAAAGCAACATGGCGCACAAGAGCATCACTACCACCCAACGTTACATGAAAGTAGTCGACAGCAACAAGCGTGAGGCGACCACCAAAATCACATTGACAAGGAAGGGCTGACCTGACTGATTCGTGCCTGTTTTATCGGTTAGAGTATGATTTTTCGCTGAAAATCATACTCTAACCATATTTTTTCTTAATTCCCAGCTGATTTTCCGTCATTATTTACAACTGTCTGAAACCGGACATCTATTTTTGTCCTATCATAATTTCAAACAATAACAGTTTATGGCAGATAACAACCAAATATCCATCAAAAAGACAAGCCGGGTCCTTGCGATTACGTGTGTCGCCTATACGACAGTAGCAACAATATTGTACAACAATTACCAGATTGACCTGATTGACTATTCCACTCCGGTCATATTAGGAACCGTAGCAACCATCATGTCATGCGCTGCACTGCAACGCCTGTTCTGTTCTCTACTCTACAAAAGCTATCTTTCTTTTGGCTGCAAAGAGTTACCCTCAAGAGGAACTGTCCCTTCCGAAGCAAATCCTGATACAAAGGAAGAATTGCCTCCAACTGATAATGCAACCAGTGAAAAACACGTCGAGAGTCCATATCTTAAGGAATATGAAGCCCGCATAAAAGAATTGCGGCGCAATGAAATGGAGAAGAAGACCGCTATTGTGCATGCGATACATGAATACACCACACACGAAATGTCACAGTTCTTATCCATAGACGATCTTGAAATTCTCCATGAGAACATAGAATCTCTGGCATACGGACAAGCGGAACCATATAAACCGGTTCGTTCCAAGCCCGATAATCAAATCAAGTCCCCTTCACTGAGACATTATGCATGGAATATCGGGGAGAGACTTGATATCCCTTTAATCGACAGGGCAAAGTTTATAAAAACAATATTCCCGCATGAATTGGAAAATGCTACAATCGAATACCTTTGTAAGAATCTTCGCGACTCAGTTCCCGCCATAATCGCCATAGATGTCCCGGAGAACGGGGACTATCATTTCAGTTGTATGCAAACTTCAGTAGACAGCGATAATTAGTTTCTGCTGATTATAATCTGCATAATATCATTATGTTGGTTTGCAGCATGTTAAACAATTAAATATTGGAAAAGGCTCTGGGGGAAGAATTATATGAATTAAATAACAACAATATACCGTATGGCGATGTCTAATCAGATTTGGCTATGAGGTATTGGGGCCTATGGCGCGATTCAGGAGACTATGATAATGGAAATCATACCCTCGAAAATGCATATATTAAATGCAAAGTTACTCCATATTATGATAGCCCCGGGCCATCCCCCGGAAGAGATTTTGACGACTAAAAAATAATAAACTTTCCTCCGTAAGCATTTTTTCGTATCTATGTAACAACCTAAATACCAACCACCATGAAACGCACGATTATTGCCCTTATCGCAGTGCTTGCAGCGGGTATTATGGCGGCACATGCGCAGCGCTATCCCAAAAAGTATATCGAGGTGCATAAGTATGGCAAGGTCACGCCTGCCGAATTCGATGAAAGTACGTATCCCGAGTCGGTGCGGGATTACGATGCCGTCATACTGGAACATACCGACGATATCTTCTTGGAGGTGGATTCGACATATAGCAAAGGCTTCGACGGGAAACCTCAATGGATAAAATACTACAAATACTATCGCACCGAACGTTACAAGATAAAGATCCAAAAGGAGTCGGGTCTGAAATATGCCGATATCGAGCTGCTGCACCGGCATATTGCCAACCCTACGGACCATGTAGGCTTCCTTTACGGGGTACAGGGGTGCACATACAACATGAAGGGAGACAAGGTCGTCGACAGCAAGTTGAAACCGCGCCATATATCAAACCGCATGCTCGATGATTCGACCCAGCAGATCTCATTCACCATGCCTGATGTGGCCGTGGGGTCGATAATCGAGTATGAGTTCGAGCGGAAGTATGTTTCGTCCTACCCGATTGACAGGGAGGTGATCCTGCAGCACGACCGACCGATATTGAAGAGCCGGTGTATAGTTTCGATGGCATATTGGAACAGTACCCTGGATGTGTTCAAGGCGTTTCTGTCAGACTGTTACGGGGACATCCCGTACCGAACCGAAAAAGGCTTCTACGGGAGACATTTCAGAACACGTTATATCGAGGGAATGCCCGAATCGTCACGTGACGATCCGTTTGGCATGCGCACCAATTTGTCATACCGCATGCCATCGAAGCCAGATATGATGTTTCCGACCATAACCACCATATATGAGGCTGAAAATATCCCGCCGTTATCGGCTGTGACGGATCCGGACAAGGTCGCAAGAATAAGGATAATATTATTGTAATTCGGGGCTTTATTACATGCCGAGGAGCCCACGTTTCCCTACATGGTTATAACACCGTCAATGGAACCAATCCCGCCCAGGACATTTGCCATATCAGAAAATGACCCGGGAACGCCCCCGGAAATGCCCCCTGAGACACCGCCGGATATACCTTCCGATCCGCTGCCGGAGCTACCGTCCGGAATACCATGAGAGCCATTGTCTACGATTATCAGTCCGAAATCGGAGAACGGCTGCATAAGGAGGCGCTCGATTGAAGCGGCAATCCGCTTCTCGACATTATATGACGAAATGTAAACATTCATACAAGGACATATTCATGCATATATTGGGGTACGACATCATCATGATATCTCATGTTTGGCATTGGCCAACCGTATACCCTTCCAAAGGCAAAAAGCAATTAAAAATATCCTCCACACATAATGGGGCCCCCGGGGGAAACCATCTCGGGGAAAAATCACTAACTTTACTATCGGGACAGAAAGCCGTTAATTATGAAAGAAGTCAATATTGAAAAGGCTCTGACATACATTGAGCCGGGGCCGTTGGTTCTGGTGACCACGTTTGACGGCCAACGGAATAATGTGATGACCATATCGTGGACAATGGCCATCGATTTTGCACAGCACATTGTTCTGACTACCGGGCCGTGGAACCATTCGTTCAGCACCCTGTTGGAACAACGGGAATGTGTGGTCTGCATTCCTCCGGCATCGATGCTGCAGACGGCCGTACGCATCGGGATGGTCAGCGGTACGGATGTGGACAAGTTCCAAGAGTTCGGGCTGAAGGCTCTTCCGGCCCGGACGGTGAAGGCGCCGCTGGTAGAGGGGTGCATTGCCGGCCTGGAGTGCAAGGTGTCGGATTACATCGACCGCTACGGATTCTTCATCCTTAAAGTGACAAGAGTCGTGGAGAATCCCGACTGCACCGACCGAAGGATTATCCATGCCATAGGAGACGGGACCTTTACGGCAGATGGCGAATCCTTCAACTGCCGGGAGCTGATGCCGGAAAAGCTTCCTCCCGGTCTGTAAGACAAGATCGAAAAATGTCGGAATACATTGCCCGCAGCGGTAAAAAATAAGGTTTTGGGCAGGAGAACGGAATGTTGTTATATTGCAGACATTCCGTTCTGCCGAATCGTATATTTGTCGGATTTTTTCACATAAAAGTTTTTTTATCGAAAAAAATTTTTTATATTGCGTACAGATACGCCATATATTCGACAATCAATCCGGAAATATTAAAAAAACAGATACTATGGCGGGCCCGTTTGAGAATATGTGATGTCGAAATGCGATGGATATTCATCACGGTGCCGAGTAATCCGACTTATCGGGACAGGGTTCACCCCCACCCAATGTTAAACTAAATACTTACGATTATGAACCTCAAATTCTACTCGGCCATTGCCATCGCGGCCCTTGCGCTTGCTTCATGCGGCGGGGGAGGGTCATCATCCGCATCCGACGCGCTGCTTTTCGGCGCCGTTCCGGGCGTGTATCTCGAATATGAAGCGGAAATCGCCGCGCTTCTCGAGAAAGCCCAGCAGTCAGACAACATGAACGACCTCCAGACCATAAACGAGAAGGGGGAAGCCCTTAAGGAGAATCTCCACGGCGAGCTCGAGGAGGCCGCCCAGGCATGGTCCGGAAAGACGCTCGACGTCGCCGCGGGCGAGGATTTGACTGTCATCACCCCCATCACCGTCACGTTCGACGGCTTCTTCAGCAGCACGTCGCCGCAATACACATTGAGCGGAGACGTCGAGACGGCTCGCGAAATCGATGCAAAATACAGCGCCAATCTGCTGAAATATTACAGCTCGCGCCAGAATGAGCTGCTGACATACGGAGTGCTGCTGGTCGGCCTTGACGAGCAGGGGCAGCAGATCGTATCGCAACGTGTGGGAAGCGTGCAGCTCGCGTGGGCCAACGACCGTGTGGTGATTCCGGCCAAGACGAAGGTGAAGTTCGACAGCAAACTCGCCTTCAATGACGGCGCCGCCGATAAATACGCCAAGATCAAAAGTCTGACTCTCAAGGTCGACAGCAAGTAATCGCGCGAAGACAGGCGCGATACGATATACGCGACACGGCAGGGGCATACGGCGTGATGCCCCTCCGTGTATCGTTGTACGCAAACCGCAGGCGGCGACATGAGTGAATCCCCGCCCCCTCCATGCCGTGTGAAACGTGTAAAACTATAATACCATGAAAAAGCTTGTCTCCCTCATCTGCGCTGTCGTCGTGAGCCATCTCGGCCTCGCCGCGCAGCCGACATATCTTGTCAACACCCTCCAACCAGTCGATTCATACCGTTATACCGCGTATGAGTACACCGGCGCCGGATCGAAACAGATAGCCATGAGCGGCGGGCTGAAATGGTATGGAGGATTCACCATAGGCCACACGATGGGGCCGTACAAACCGGGCTTCGCCGTATTCCGTCTGGGAGGCAAGTACGAAACCCTGATGTTCGTGCTGGGGCATGAAAATTCAGGTACGGGAGCCGGCGGCACCGGCATCGACACCGACCCGAGGATCGTCACGGTTTACGCCGACGGCCGCAAGGTGATGGACGAGGTGGTATATCCGTACGGCGTGCCCAAACGCGTCAAACTCGACGTGACGGGAATAGACGAGCTGAAGTTTACGCTGGTATCGGGGAACGGGGTCATAGGCTTCGCCGAAGCGACCCTGTGGACGGCGGGCCAGACACCCGTGGAAACAGGCAACATCCCCGACACGAAAGCGCAGACCGTCGAACTGGTAAAGGAGCTGAAACCCTATTTCCAGAACAACAGGATGGCGAACGTCTCGCCCAAGGACAAGCAGACCTCCATGACGATCAACGGGCGGGACTACGACAGCGGCCTGGCAGTGAACATGGACAGGGCCATCGTGGGCAACAACCCCGGGTGGTCATACTTCAACCTGCAGGGGCAGTACTCGACGCTGCGTTTCGTGGCGGGGCCGCTCAACAGCGCAAACTCCGGGCCCGGGAAAGGATGGATCACGGTGAAGGCCGACGACAAGATCATATACGAGCTGGAGATGTCGTATGAGGATATCGCGCAGACGGTGACGCTGGATGTGACGGGGTGCCGGATGCTCGCTTTCCTCTCGGAGCAGGAGGAGGGATCGATGCATGCCGGCATAGCCGATATCGTGGCGTACCCCGAAGGCGCCGCCCCGCAGGAGCCGGCCGACGCCGGCGACACCGCCGACCCGCGTCTGAAGAGCCTGCCCGACGTCTGCAAGCTCATCTCCAACATTCCGCCCTACACCGCCCTGGCGCAGACCGAAAAGCAGATCTTCGACGGGACGTCGGACCATATCACCTTCTCCATGGGCGGCGTGCGCTTCAGCGAGGGCATCATATTCTACAACAAGGCGAACGTGTTGAGCGACGACACGCGGTCGTATGCCGTCTTCGACCTCGGCAACGAATTCGACTACGTCAGCTTCACCGCTGGATATATCGGCAAGAGCGGCGCCCTGAACAACGACGTGCTGAAGGTCTATGCCGACGACAAGCTGGTCCTTGAGGAGCCGCTGATAGCCACATACCCCAACAGGGAGTTCGTCGTGCCGCTGAACAAATGCCGCAAGCTGCGGTTCGAGACCGCGGGCTCGTCCACGCTCGATGTCGCCGCATACGGCATAGCCGACGCCGTGGTCTATCGCGGCGAACCCGTCGCAAACGACCTGTTCGTACACCCGAAGCCCGAATGCCCGCCCACCATCGACCTGATCGACCTCGGCGCCCCGTATATCCACTATGTAAGCCCCATGAAGCAGTCCGACGGCGCGATCTTCCATGACGGCTCGACCCAGAAAAACTATTTCGACCTCAACGGCCAGCGCATCTACAAGGGCTTCATGCTGCAGACGAGCGTCCACTTCTCCCTGGACTACGGGCCGCTTTCCGGTACCGACGGGGCCGCCGCCGGGGCCATAGGAGGTGCGGCCGTCGGCTCGGCCTTCGTGGCGGGCGGCGTGGCCGTGGGCGGCGCTGTCGTCGGCAGCACCCTGATCGGTGCGGCGGCACTGCTCATGCTCGCCGCCGGGGGCGAGGCCCTGGAGTCCTCGTGCGCGGCGTTCAACACATACGGCGAGTACAACAGCGTAACCTTCACCGTGGCGTGCTACAAGCCCTACATACGCCCCGACGACTACAAGGAGACGCTGCTCATCGCCGCCGACCACAAGGTCATGGCGCAGCTCACCGTATACGAGACCATGGAGCCGCAGACGGTGACCGTACCCATCGACGGCTGCCAGCAGCTGATGTTCTGGCTGGCCAACACCGACAACTGGTCGGGGCAGTTCATCTTCTACGACATCAAGCTGTCGAAGGAGCATGCGGCATTGGACATACCCAAGGACGCGAGGTTGTCCGACGCCGTGATAACGGAGCCCGCATGGAGCGAAAAGGCCATGTCCACCCCGTGGGAGAGGCCCAAGACGTCGGGACAGAAGGATGTGGACAAGGTCCTGATCGGGGTCTCGAACCTCTGTTCGCAGGTAGAGCGGATGATGGAGAGCAACAGGCCGCAATACGAGATCCGCACCTACTATCTGGAGACGGACGCGGGGGATGTATGCAAGGCCGTGACGCTGAAGTCGAAACGCGGCGACAACCTCTCCTCCATCCCCATGGAGTACAAGGGCTGCCAGCAGCAGCTGGAGGACCTTGCCAAAGCGAAGGTCACGGTCAAGGAGCTGCTGCTCGCCCAGCCTGCGGCGACGCTGGGACTGCCCGAACTGGGGTTCTCGGCGATCTCCTACGGCAAACTGCTCAAGCAGGGCGCCAAGGTGCTCAAGGAGTGCAGCGAGCTGGTGAACCGCATGTACGACGAGAAACTGGCCGAGACGCGCTTCCTGGAGATGCTTGTCACCGGCGCCCTCGACCTGGACGGCAAGCAGAGTACGGAGAAAACCATACTGTGTCCGCTCTTCGAGGGGGAGACGCCCCCCACCGACGAGCTGCAGCTGGTGAGAAACTTCGTTGTTCAGTGACGGCCCGACAACCCGAAAGCACGGGATACGGCCCGCAGGAGACCGACAACGGCATGGATTACGGAAGGGAGCTGGAGCAGGCCCGCAGGCATGCGGCGCGGTGCGGCCGCAACGGCACGGAGGCATCGCTCGAGGCACACTGGGAGGTGTGCTGCGGCGATGTGCTCTGCGCGGAGGAGAACCTGCGCAGCCAAAACGGGACGTGGGAGAACGCTTCGCTGGCGAGGGAGTTCCTCGACGCGGCGCACTACCTTGAGGGCTGCGACGACATGCTGGACAACCTTTACGCCGCCGTACGCAGGATGCGGGGCGCCCTTTCGGACCATCCGCGGCTGACGATCGGGCTGCTGGAGCTGGAGCGGACGGTAATCATGCGTATCGAGGCCCTGTGCGGCCACGAGCTGGGGGCCTTGGAGGATGTCGAGGCCGAACTGTCACGTTACCGGCACAACGTGGCGTGCGCGGACAGGGGGTGTTTTGATGCGATCGTCAACATGGGGCATCTCAAAAGCGACCCCATAGAGTGGAGCGCCGCATACGAGGATATCATCGACGAGGCGGACAGGAGGACATACGCCCTTCTGGAGGAGTATCCGCGCGGTATGGGTTTCTGCCTGGCCTACTGGAACGCCAGGACGCGGGTGCTGAAAACCCGTTACGGCATCGACTGGAAGAGTCCGGCGGCCATGAACCCGGGGGTGATGTTCGACTGACCGTGTGCGGGGCGCGGCCCCAGTGTGACCTGCGACGAGACGGTGCGGGAGATGGTGGCAAACGACACGGACGGGAGCATCACGCGAGACATCGGGGTGCTGCCTACCGATGCCCGAAGCAACTCCTTATCCATATTGGTGAATATCGGAGTGAACGGAGTTCGCACGCAGTATATGACACTGCCGAAAGAGTGGAGCTGCCCCACCCCCGTTCGTATAACCTGGAGTGGAAGACAAGCGTGAAGAACGGGATAACGGCCGCATCCACATCCATACAACGAGCCCTCATCCATAGAGATGCCGGATCATTCAATACGCCCGAAAATCGGATTGCGGACAGGCATCCGCATCCGTACGGGATAGCGTATTTTTTCGAGCCCCGTCGCCCTCTGCGGCGGCGCCGGAAAAGGGGGTCGTCACGCTCCGCCGCGGGCTGTTGCCGCCGCCCGCATGCAGCACGTTATTTTCGGCCGGGATGCCTCGCAGCCGCCGCCACGGGCATGCGCCGCCGCCTTTTCGACAAATATCGCCCCGAGAAAGACAAAAATTTTCGGGGCGCGGAGCGCCTATGAAAACTGTTGATACTCACGTATCGACACACACGTCTTTGCGTATGCGCCCCTTCGTGCGGATATCTCTGCAACGCCCTCCGTCTTTGAAATACGATATTATTTTTTTAACTTGCTGTGGTTTGGGGGCGGTGTGGAGATATCGCATTATTCCGTAGCAGGAGGCATTTCCATATTGCCCGACAGAAGAGGGACACATGCATGTTCGGCCGCGGGAAAGCATACCGGGAATTCCCGTCGCACCTGCGACGCTACCCGAAGGCCGCTTCACGGAATACGACATACGAACCTACTACAATCTAAATGAAAATATTATGAACCGAAAACTCAGGATGGGGATGGTTGGCGGCGGCAACAACGCCTTCATCGGAGCCGTGCATCGTGCGGCGGCGCTTATGGACAACCACATAGAGCTGGTATGCGGATGCTTCAGCTCCCACCCCGACATTTCACTGGCATCGGGCAAGGAGTATTTCCTGCCCGAGGATCGCATCTATTTCTCGTACGCCGAGATGATCGAGAAGGAGGCCGCACTTCCGGAAGGGGAGAGGATGGATTTCGTATCGATCGTCACGCCCAATGTCACACACTTCGGGCCGGCCATGATGGCTCTCGAGAAGGGGTTCGACGTGGTGATCGAGAAGCCCATGACCTTCACCCTCGATGAGGCGAAGAGGCTCAAGGCGCAGGTCGAGCGCACGGGCCGCACCCTCGCCCTGACACACACCTATTCGGGATACCCGGCAGTGAAGGAGGCCAGGGAACGCTTCGCGAAGGGGGAGTTCGGGGCGATCCGAACGATATACACCGAATACCCGCAGGGATGGCTTGCCACGCGCATCGAGCTCACCCCGGGGAGCAACGCCGGCTGGAGGACCGACCCCAAACGTTCGGGCAAGGCCGGCTGCATGGGCGACATCGGGACCCATGCGCTGCATCTGGCCGAATACATCTCGGGGCTGAAATGCACCGAGATGTGCGCCGATCTCACCACGTTCCTTCCGGGGCGCGAGCTTGAGGACGACGGCGCGGCGCTGCTGCGTTTCGACAACGGGGCGCGGGGCGTGCTGATGGCGTCGCAGGTGGCCGTGGGCAACGAGAACTCTCTCAAGATACGCATCTACGGCGAGAAGGGCGGCATAGAGTGGCGGCAGGAGGAACCCAACACCCTCATCGTGAAGTGGACCGACCGCCCGTCGGAGATCGTGCGTGTCGGCAACGGATACATGGGTGCGGCGGCAAAGGCCAATACGCGCACGCCCGGCGGCCATCCGGAGGGGTATATCGAGGCGTTTGCCAACATCTACCGCAACTTCGCGAGGACGGTCATGGCCCGACGCGACGGACGCCAGCCCGAGGCCTCGTGGCTCGACTTCCCCGGTGTCGACGACGGAGTGCGCGGCATGCAGTTCATAGAGACCGTCGTGAAATCGGGATACGAGGAGGAGAAGAAATGGATAAAATGGATCGAATAAAAAATACAGGATTATGGCACGTAAAGTAACTTTGTACACGGCACAATGGGCCGACATGAGCCTTGAGACCATCTGCCGGAAGGCCAAGGCGATGGGATACGACGGCCTCGAGCTGGCCTGCAACGACAACCACCTCAATCTCGACATCCTGAGCCGGGAGCACTGCGACTGGATCCTCGCGACGCTGAAGAAATACGGGCTGGAGCTCTACACCGTATCCAACCACCCGCTGGGGCAGTGCGTATGCGACCCCATCGACCGGCGCCACAAGAACATCCTCTCGCCCCGCATCTGGGGCGACGGCGATCCCGAGGGGGTGCGCCAGAGGGCCACGGCCGAGATGATCAGGCTGGGCGAGGCGGCGAAGATGCTGGGGGTGGATACCGTCGTAGGCTTTACCGGCAGCCCCATCTGGCACATGCTCTACTCGTTCCCGCCCGTCTCGCAGGATGACGTGCAGGCCGGCTTCGACGAGTTCGCACGCCGTTTCCGCCCGATACTCGACGCCTACCAGAAGATGGGGGTGAAGTTCGCCCTCGAGGCGCATCCTACCGAGATCGCATTCGACATCTCGTCGGCCAGGCGTGCGCTCGAGGCCGTCGGCTACCATCCCGCATTCGGGTTCAACTATGACCCGAGCCACCTGGGATATCAGGGAGTCGATTACGTGGAGTTCATATACACCTTCGCCGACCGAATATTCCACGTGCACATGAAGGATGTGTGGTGGTCGGACAAACCGATGCGGGCGGGTGTCTTCGGAGGCCATCTCCCGTTCGGCGACGTGGAGCGTTTCTGGGATTTCCGCAGCATGGGCCGCGGCAAGATAAACTTCGAGGAGATCATCCGGGCGCTGAACCGAATAAACTATCAGGGACCGCTCTCGGTCGAGTGGGAGGACAGCGGCATGGACCGCGAGCACGGCGCCGCCGAGTCGCTCAGGTTCGTCAAGGACATAGACTTCAAGCCCTCGGCCATCGCCTTCGACGCGGGATTCGAGAAATAGCGGCGGCCGCAGAGCCACTGTCAGACGACGCATCACAGCCCCGCCAGCGCCCTCCCTTCCGGGGGAGGAGGGCGGAGCCGTGGTCACGTATGACGGACGCAGGCCGCAGGCTGCAGGGACGACGCTTTCTGCAGCGACCATACGGACACGACACAACACGAGACAATGGAAAGATTCAGAATCGGAATAATCGGCGCGGGGCATATCGCCATAAAGATGGCCCACACGCTCAACGCCATGCCGAATGCCGAGGCATACGGCATCGCGGCACGCGACCTTGCGAAGGCGGAGGCCTTCGCCGCGGAGCACAACGTCGCCAGGGCCTACGGCAGCTACGAGGCGCTGGCCGACGACCCCGACGTCGACCTCATCTACATAGCCACACCCCACAGTCTGCACTATGCCCACGCCCGCATGTGTCTCGAGCGGGGCAAGGCGGTACTCTGCGAGAAGGCCTTCACGGCCAATGCGGCCGAGGCCGCGGAGCTGATCCGTCTCTCGGAGCGGAAGGGGGTATTTCTTGCGGAGGCGATCTGGACGCGCTACATGCCCTTCTCGCGCACCATCGCCGAGATCGTCCGAAGCGGCGCCATCGGCACGCCCAACATGCTCACGGCACACCTCGGCTACCCCGTAGGCAAGGTGCCGCGCATCCTGCAGCCCGACCTCGGGGGCGGCGCGCTGCTCGACCTGGGGGTCTACACCCTCAACTTCGCCTCGATGTACTTCGGTGACGACATCGCCCGCATCGACTCGGCATGCACCATGTCCGAGACGGGTGTCGACCTGCAGGAGAGCATCACGCTGCGGTACAACGACGGCCGCATGGCGGTGCTGCAGGCCACGGCCCTCTGTGCCAACGACCGCCTCGGCGTCATCAGCGGCGACGAGGGCTACATCGTCGCGGACAACATAAACAACCCGCTGCATGCGACGCTCCACGCCCCGGACCACACCGTGGTGCGCACCTACGACGCCCCGGCGCAGATCACCGGCTTCGAGTATCAGGTGCAGGCGTGCATCGACGCCATACGCGACGGCAGGGTCGAGACTCCCTTCATGCCGCACGCCGAGTCGCTGCGCATCATGCGCATCATGGACGGCCTGCGGCGCGAGTGGGGCGTCGTCTTTCCCAACGACAGCTTCCGCGGCGAGGGAAACTGATGCCAGGCACACAAGCGTCGGGGGGGGGGGCGGTGTGAGAAACCCACCGAACCGAGGGTGGTTTGGATAAATAAAACAAAAAAAGGAAGAGTTAATTAGGTAAAAAAAAACACCACAAACCACCCACAACAAACAAAAATAAAAAAAAAA
>CASDSD010000003.1 GCA_949283205.1 uncultured Alistipes sp.
ATGCTGATGCCCTTGTTGCGGCCGATGGCCTCGGCGGCGCCGGCGTTGATGACGATGGCGCCCTTGGCGAAACCCTCGCTGCTGGCGATCCACCGCTTTATCGTCGAGGAGCCGTCGGCCGAGGGTATGAACCGTGTGCAGAGAGTGTCGTCGGGCGAGGTCACGAGCCCCGTGAGGATACCGTCGCGGCGGCCGTTTGCGATGACCGTCTCGATCCCTTCGGCGGCGGTGCGCGCCGCCACGCGGTGCTTGGTTACCATGCCTCCGCGTCCCGCCGACGAACGCGCCGTGTCGATATATCGTGTCAGGTCGGTGTCGGGCTCCACGCGGCGTATGACGTGCGAGGCGGGGTCGGAGGGCGCCCCGTCGTAGATGCCGTCGATGTTGCTCAGGATGATGAGCAGGTCGGCCCCCATCATGGCGGCCACGAGCCCCGACAGCTCGTCGTTGTCGGTGAACATCAGCTCGGTGACGGAGATGGCGTCGTTCTCGTTGACGATGGGTATTACGCCGCAGGCGAGCATCGTCTCCATGCAGTTGCGCTGGTTGAGGTAGTCGCGGCGTGTGGAGAGGCTCTCCTTGGTGGTGAGGATCTGTCCGCAGACGATGCCGTACTGTCCGAAGAGGTCGTAGTAGCGGTCTATGAGCCGCACCTGGCCCACGGCCGAGTATATCTGCCGTGCCGACACCTCGTCCAGCTTGCGCCCGAGGCCGCGCAGAAGCCCGCGGCCCGAGGCCACGGCGCCCGACGAGACCATTATGATCTCTATGCCCGCGGCGTGCAGCGCGGCGATCTGGTCCACCAGGGCCGAGATGCGCGTGGTGTCGGGCATGCCGTTGTCGCGTGTGAGGACATTGCTGCCTATCTTCACGACGATTCGTCTGTAGCGTATGGAGTCGTTTCGCATGATGTGCATGGAGTGTTGCGGTGATGCCCTGTGCGTCTCCCGATGGGGCGCATCCGATATCATTCGGCGGGCTCGAACTTGTATCCCACGCCCTTGACCGTGACGATATGTTCCTCGCCGATCTTCTGGCGCAGTTTGCGTATGTGTACGTCTATGGTGCGGTCGCCCACGACGACCTTGTCGCCCCACACTTTCGAGTATATCTCCTCGCGCGTGAAGAGCTTGCCGGGCTGCGAGTGCAGCAGCTCGAGCAGCGCGAACTCCTTGCGCGGCAGCATGAGCGTCTGGTCGCCCTTGCGTACCTGATAGTGTTCCTTGTCGATGACGATCGGCTGCTCCTCCGATTCCGTGGGGGGAATGCGCTTGAGTATGGCCTGCACGCGGCTGCGCAGGATATTCATCTTGATGGGCTTGTTGATGAAGTCGTCGGCGCCGACGTCGTAGCTCTGCAGCTGCGTCTCCTCGCTGCCCACGGCCGAGAGGAATACCACCATGACGTTCTTGAGCGCGGGGGCGCTGCGTATTGCGCGGCAGGTGTCGATGCCGTCGAGTACGGGCATGAGCATATCGAGCAGAATCAGGTGAGGTTTGATTTTCAGAGCCGTCTCGAGCCCTTCGGCCCCGTTCTGTGCCGTGTAGACTTCGTAGCCGTCGCGCTCGAGGTTGTATTTCACGAACTCGAGGATGTCGGTTTCGTCGTCGATGAGCAGTATGCGGTATCCCATAGCGAATCGAATTTTCTACAAATATATGAATTTCCGCCCGAAAAAGCGGCGGCCGATAGGATAAATTGTGTATATTTGCACGATTCTGTACTGCGCACGCGATTGGTATGCGTGGTAACTCATAGGGTAATCCTTAAATTGAGAAGCGATGGCTATTGAAAATTCCAACCGTGAGATTCGCATGGAGGCGCTCAGCGAGGCTGAAGATACGCGAAACAGTGCGGCCGAGGAGATCGTCGGTGCGCAGAAAGAAGTCGAGGAGAACGTGACGGCGGCCGGGCCCGCGTCGGTGGAGACACCGGTGGCGGAGGCTGCACCCGAGACGGCCGCGGCACAGGCCGGCGAGAGCGCTGCCGAAACATCTGCGGAGGATGCGGCGCAGGCAGATGTGAATGTTGCCGAAGCGTCTGCGGAGGATGCGGTGCCGGCAGCCGGGCCGGAGACCGCCGACCCCGGTGAGGTGTCGGAAGCGGAGGGGCCGTCGGAAGAGGAGCCTGATGCCGAGTCGTCGGTGTCGGAGGATAACTTGAGCGGCAAGAGCAAGGCGGAGCTTGTGGAGATGTTCGCCCACATGCTGGAGACGGAGCCCGTGCAGACGCTGCGCAAGAGCATGGAGGCGATAAAGGTTGCCTTCTACAAGCTGCACCGTGCCGAGGTTGATGCCGCGCGCAAGGCGTTCGAGGCGCAGGCTGCCGAGGGGGAGGAGTTCACGCCCGCGGTGGATGAGCTGGAGGTGCGTCTGAAGGACCTCTTCAAGGAGTACCGCCGCCGCCGCGACGAGTATATGGCCAACATCGACAGCATCAAGGAGGAGAACCTCAAGGCCAAGCTGGCGATAATCGAGGAGTTGAAGGAGCTGGTCAATTCGGACGAGACGCTCAACCACACCTTCGCCAAGTTCCGCGAGCTGCAGCAGCGCTGGAAGGAGATCGGCGTGGTGCCGCAGCAGAATGTGAAGGACCTGTGGGAGACCTACAACCTGCATGTGGAGAATTTCTACAACTTCATCAAGATAAACAAGGAGCTGCGCGATCTGGATCTGAAGAAGAACTACGAGCAGAAGATCCAGCTCTGCGAGCAGGCCGAGGCTCTGATCACGGAGCCCTCGACGGTGGAGGCGTTCCACAAGCTGCAGAAGCTGCATGACGAGTGGCGCGAGACGGGCCCCGTGGCAAACGAGTACAAGGATGCGCTGTGGGAGCGGTTCAAGGCTGCCTCGACGCGCATAAACAAACAGCACCAGGAGTATTTCGAGCGGATCAAGCAGGAGCAGGTGAAGAACCTGGAGCTCAAGAGCGACCTCTGCGAGAAGACGGAGGCGCTGGCCGAGCAGCCCTACTCTACGCGCAAGGAGTGGAACAAGGCGAGCGAGCGCCTGCTCGAGATACAGAAGATATGGCGTACGATAGGCTTCGCGCCCAAGAAGGACAATACGCGCATCTACGAGCGGTTCCGCGCCGCATGCGACAAGTTCTTCGAGGCCAAGCGCGAGTTCTATGCGGGCGTGAAGACCGACATGGAGCACAACCTGCAGCTCAAGACCGAGATATGCGAGGCCGCGGAGGCGTTGCAGGAGAGCGAGGAGTGGAAGCAGGCTACCGAGGAGCTCATCGCCCTGCAGGGCAAGTGGAACAAGATCGGTCCCGTGCCGCGCCGCTACTCGGACCAGATATGGAAGCGTTTCCGTGCGGCGTGCGACCGTTTCTTCGAGCGCAAGTCGCAGCACTTCTCGCAGGTGGAGGGTGAGCATGAGGAGAACCTCAAGCGCAAGCTGGCCCTTATCGAGGAGATGCGCGCGGCGGACGTCAAGGCCGGCGGCTACGATGTGATCAAGGATTTCCAGCGCCGCTGGAGCGAGATAGGTTTCGTGCCCATCAAGCAGAAGGAGGCTGTGCAGAAGAGCTACAAGGAGGTTGTGGACGCCATGTTCGACGCCCTGCGCGGCTCGGAGCGCGACCGTTCGATGTCACGGTTCCGCGACCGCCTGCAGTCGATCAAGTCGCCTGCGGACAAGCGGCTGCGCAGTGAGCGCGAACGCCTCTACAACAAGGTGCGGCAGCTGGAGCAGGACATAGCCCTGCTGGAGAACAACGTGGGCTTCTTCTCGAAGTCGAAGAACGCCGAGGCCGTGGTGGCCGACATACGCGAGAAGATCGCCGCCTCGAAACAGCAGCTGCAGGATATGATCGAGAAGGTGCGCCTTATCGATAGCCGTGCCGAGGAGGAGGCGCGGGAGACTGTCGAGGCCAAAGAGAGCAAGGAGGCCAGGGAGAATAAGGATTAGCCGCGGCATGCCGCGCAGCGTATGGTCGGGTCTGCCGTGGCAGGCCCGACCGTGCGGTGAATATGGATTTTGTATTAGTAAAATATTGTAAGATATAAATTAGGAACTCTGATGAAATTAGACAAGCCAAAGTACATCTTCGTCACGGGAGGTGTCGCATCTTCGCTGGGCAAGGGTATCATCTCGGCGTCGGTGGCGCGGTTGCTTCAGGCACGCGGTTATTCGGTCACGATCCAGAAACTCGACCCCTACATCAATGTCGATCCGGGCACGCTCAACCCCTATGAGCACGGCGAGTGCTATGTCACGGAGGACGGCACGGAGACCGACCTCGACCTGGGGCACTACGAGCGTTTCACCTCGATCACGACCACGCGCAACAACAATGTCACCACGGGTAAGATATACAAGAGTGTCATCGAGAAGGAGCGCCGCGGCGAGTTCCTCGGCAAGACGGTGCAGGTGATCCCGCACATTACGGACGAGATCAAGCGCCGCATACAGCTGCTCGGAACTACGAAGAAGTACGATGTCATCATCACCGAGATCGGAGGTACGGTGGGCGATATCGAGTCGCTGCCCTTCATCGAGTCGGTGCGCCAGCTGCGCAACCAGCTCGGATACCGCAACTCGGTGCTCATCCACCTGACGCTCATCCCCTACATGGCGGCTTCGGGCGAGCTTAAGACCAAGCCCACGCAGCATTCGGTCAAGGAGCTGCAGTCGGCGGGTCTGCAGCCCGACGTGCTGGTGCTGCGTACGGAGCATCCCCTTTCGGACGATGTGCGCCGCAAGGTGGCTCTCTTCTGCAACGTCACGCCCGACGCCGTGGTGGAGTCTATCGACGTGCCCACGATATACGAGGTGCCGCTGCGCATGCATGCCCAGCATCTGGACGAGGTGCTGCTCTCGAAACTCGGCGTGGAGAGCCACGAGGAGCCCAACATGGATTCGTGGCGCGAGTTTGTGGAGAAGATCAAGCATCCCAAGCACAAGGTCGAGGTGGCGTTGGTGGGCAAGTACACCGAGCTGCCCGACGCCTACAAGTCGATATGCGAGTCGTTCATACATGCCGGCGCCGCGAACAACTGCAAGGTGAAGCTCACGTATGTCAATTCCGAGAAGATCACGCGCGAGAATGTGGCCGAGACTCTGGGCCGCATGGCGGGTGTTGTTGTGGCTCCGGGCTTCGGCAACCGCGGCATCGAGGGCAAGATCGAGGCCGTGCGCTACGCCCGCGAGAACAAGGTTCCCTTTTTCGGCATATGCCTGGGCATGCAGAGCGCCGTCATAGAGTTCGCCCGCAACGTGCTGGGGCTGCACGATGCCCACTCGAGCGAGATGGAGCAGACGAAGAACCCCGTCATCGACCTCATGGAGGAGCAGAAGGGAATCACGGCCAAGGGCGGTACGATGCGCCTGGGCGGTTATCCCTGTCTGTTGAAGAAGGGTACGCGTGCATATGAGGCTTACGGCAAGGAACTCATTGTGGAGCGTCACCGCCACCGTTACGAGTTCAACGGGGCATATCTGCCGCAGTTCGAGGCGGCGGGGATGATCGCCGCGGGCACCAATCCCGAGACGGGGCTGGTAGAGGTGGTCGAACTGAAGGATCACCCGTGGTTCGTGGGTACGCAATATCATCCCGAGTACAAGAGTACGGTTGCCACGCCGGCGCCGTTGTTCGTCTCGTTCGTCCGTGCGGCTCTGGCGTATGCCGAGGAGCACGGCATGGAGGAATCCGTATCGGAGGAGCCCGTATCGGAGGCGCAGTAGAGAGTCCTGCGGGGGGGGGAGGCGGTGCGTGTCCTATAGGGGGATCCCTGCGACGCGGTTGCCCGCAACCCCGGTTTGCAAGCGTGGCGGCGGTGCCGTCGGTCTAATATCGAATAAAAACAACAGATGGATAAGAAAAATATAGTAGGAGTGTTGCTCATGTCCCTGATCTTTGTGGGATATGTTATATACAGCTCCAGACAACAGGCAAAATATCAGGAATATTTGTCCGAGGTGTCGGCGGTGGAGACGCCGGCGGCGGAATCGGAGGCGACGGCACCGGAGCCGGATACGACCTTCGAGCAGGCCGACAGTGCGGCCGAGGTTGATCGCGATGCGGAGATTTTCGGCGCGGCGTTGGCTGCGGCGCGCGACCGTGCCGAGCAGACGGTGACCATGTCGAACGACTACCTCACGGTGGAGTTCTCGACGCTGGGCGCCTCGATGCGCAAGGTGACGCTGGCGGAATATACGAAATATGCGCCCCGCAGGGAACGCAACGAGAAGGTGGTACTCTATGAACCTGCCCCGTCGCATATAGGGCTGGAGTTCTACATGCGCAACGGCCTGAACAATGTGCCTGTGAACACTTCGGAGTATGTCTTCGAGAACCTGGGCGTGACGCGCGGCGACGGCTTCCAGAAGCTGACTATGCGCCTGGAGGTGGCGCCCGAGGCGTACCTGCTCTACGAGTATGTGCTCTATGACGAGAAGGCTCCGGCGCGCGACTACCTTCTGGATTTCGACATCAGGCTTGTGAACATGTCGCAGGTGATGGCCAACCAGTCGTCGCTGAACATGTTGTGGACGGCACGCACCTACCAGAACGAGCGCGGCTACAGGAACGAGAACATGTATACCACGATCTCGTACCGTTTCCCCGGGGAGAAGTCTATCGAGAGCCTCTCGATGGGGGACGGGGAGAAGCAGGAGACGATACAGAACGCCGTCAACTGGGTGGCGTTCAAGCAGCAGTTCTTCTCGGAGGCGCTCATCGCCCGCGACAATTTCAGCTATGCGGACGTGATGTATGTCACCGAACCGGAGGATTCGGGATATATCAAGACCTTCACGGCGCGCCTGGGCCTGCCGTACGACGCGCAGACCACGCAGTATGATTTCGCCGTCTATTGCGGCCCGAACAAGTATGCCGTGCTGTCGAACGTGGTTGACAAGGATGGTCACAAGATTGCCCTCGAGCGTCTGATCCCGCTGGGCGGCTGGCTTGTGGGGTGGATCAACCGCTGGATAGTGATCCCGGTGTTCGACTTCCTGAGCAAGTATATCGGCAGCTTCGGACTCATCATACTGATCCTTACGGTGCTTATCAAGCTGCTCATCTACCCGCTCACCTACCGCAGCTACCTCTCTACGGCCAAGATGCGTGTCATCAAGCCCGAGGTTGACGCCCTGAACGAGAAGTACCCGCGGCAGGAGGATGCCATGAAGAAGCAGCAGGCGATGATGGAGCTCTACAAGAAGGCCAGCATCAACCCTCTCGGAGGATGTATCCCGCTGCTTATCCAGCTGCCTATCCTGTGGGCGATGTTCCGTTTCTTCCCCGCGAGTATCGAGCTGCGCGGCGAGTCGTTCCTCTGGGCCGATGACCTCTCGGCATACGACAGCATCATCGACCTGCCGTTCTCGATTCCGTGGTACGGAGACCATGTGAGCCTCTTCGCGCTGCTGATGTGCGCCGCGATGGTGGGATTCTCGTACTTCAGCTACCAGCAGACCGCCTCGAGCCAGCCGCAGATGGCGGGCATGCGGTTCATGATGGTATACCTTATGCCCATCATGATGCTGTTCTTCTTCAACACCTATGCGTCGGGTCTGTGCTACTACTACCTGCTGTCGCAGTTGATCACGATAGGTATCATGACGGGCATCCGCCACTTCGTCGACGACGAGAAGATCCACGCCATGATCCGCCGCAATGCCGAGAAGCAGAAGAACAAGAAGAAGTCGAAGTTCCAGCTCCGCTACGAGGAGCTGATGCGCCAGCAGCAGGAGCAGATGCGCCAGCAGCAGAAGGGACGCCGATAGGGTTTCCGCGAGAGTACGTATGCTGCCGCCGGCATCGGCGGTGATGGCATACGTGACGATACGTGACACGCGCACCGAATGGTCTACAGAAGACCGTCGGTGCGCGTGCCGTTTTCATGCGTGGCTGTTGTGCGCTGCCGCTATGCGAGAATCTGCTCTATGCGTTCCAGCTCCTCGGCCGAGAGGTCGGGACCGTCGAGGGCGCCGAGGCTGTCGATGAGCTGTCCGGCCGAGCTGGCGCCGATGAGGACGCTCGTGACGCGCGCGTCGCGCAATATCCATCTCAGCGCCATCTGTGCGAGCGATTGGCCGCGTGCGGCCGCTATGTCGTTCAGGGCCGCTATGCGCTGCAGCTTTTCCGGAGTTATATCCTCGGGGCGGAGGCGTCCCGTGGGGCGCGCGGCGCGCGAGCCGTCGGGTATGCCGTGCAGGTACCTGTCCGTGAGCAAACCCTGTGCGAGGGGTGAGAAGGCGATCATGCCGATGCCCTGGCGTTCGAGCTCGGGCAGCAGGCGCGGTTCGGTCCAGCGGTCGAACATCGAGTAGCGCGCCTGGTGTATAAGGCAGGGGGTGCCGTTGCGGCGCAGGATGTCGGCGGCACGGCGGGTGTGCTCGTCGTCGTAGTTCGAGATGCCGGCATAGAGGGCCTTGCCGCGTCGCACGGCGTCGGAGAGCGCCTCCATAGTCTCTTCGAGGGGCGTCTCGGGATCGGGACGGTGCGAGTAGAATATGTCGACGTAGTCGATGCCCATGCGGCGGAGGCTCTGGTCGAGCGACGCGAGGAGGTATTTGCGGCTGCCCCAGTTGCCGTAGGGCCCGGGCCACATGTCATAGCCCGCCTTTGTCGAGATTATGATCTCGTCGCGGTAGCGGCCGAGGCCGTCGCGCAGGATGCGGCTGAAGTTCTCCTCGGCCGAGCCGTAGACGGGGCCGTAGTTGTTGGCCAGGTCGAAGTGCGTGACGCCGCGGTCGAAGGCCGTGAATGCCGTGCGGCTGTAGACGGCATAGTCGTCGACACTGCCGAAGTTGTGCCACAGGCCGAGCGATATGCGCGGCAGGAGCAGGCCGCTGCGGCCGCAGCGGGCATATTGCATCGTGTCGTAGCGCGATGCCGAGGCTGTGTATGTATCCATCGTATCGGGGTTTTTACAAATGTACGAAATCGCGGGTGCAATGGCAAGTGAAAACGCGGTTTTCGTATCCGGCTTGTCGCCGCGTGCATCATATTGCCGAAAATACCTGCATCTGGGCGGTTGTGATCCCGTTATTTTGCGATGTGCGTTATTATACTTATATTTACTGTGGCTTCGGAGCCTGCGCTCACGGCGTCGGGGCCGGATCCGAAACCGGGTCTGATATATATATAATAAGGTTATGAATCGTTCGCGCTTGACAGGAGTTCCATTGGTGTTTGTGTCGGCCGTTGCCGCACTCTTTTTCGGCTCTCTGTCCGTCGGCTGCTCCGCGCGGCCGCCGATGGAGTGTGACCGCGATGCGATGTACGCCACTATCGAGGCTTTGTGTGCCGACTCGATGGCGGGGCGCCGCGCCGCCAGCGGCGGCGACCTGCGCGCGGCGCGCATGCTGGCGGGCATGATGGAGAAGGCGGGGTGCGAGCCCTTGTGGGAGGAGGCTGTCGTCCCGTTCCACCTGGGCAGGGCCCTGAATGTGGAGGGAGACAACGGGGCCAATGCCATGAGAACCAATCTTCCGGGCGAGTGGCGCGACTCGACATACAATGTGGCGATGGTCATTCGCAGCGGATATCCCGATGCCCCGAAGGTGCTGTTGGGCGCGCACTACGACCATCTGGGAAAACTGTTCATGGCCGGCATCGGTATGAAGGATACGCTTATGCTGAGCGGCGCCAACGACAACGCCTCGGGTGCGGCCGCCGTGGTGGAGATCGCCCGCCGCCTGCGACCCTATGCGCGCGACTTCAGGCGCGACCTTGTGGTGGCGCTGTTCGGGGCCGAGGAGATGGGGATGGTCGGTTCGCGCCATCTGGCGGCGATGCTGCGCGACAGCGCGGTGGCGGTGGGGCATATGGTCAACCTCGAGATGCTGGGCCGCCTGAAGGAGGACAATTTCCGAATGCACCTCTTTGTCGATGACATGGAGGCGTTGAAACAGATATCTGTGCCGAATGTCGATTCGCTTTCGGTGGGCGTGGTGATGAAGAAGTCGGGAGCGTCGGACCATCTCTCCTTTACGTCGATGGGGATCCCCGCGACGATGTTCGCTACGGATGACTATACCACGCTGCATCGGGTGACCGATACGCCCGAAAGCCTTAATATGGAGGGCATGGAGCGTGTGGTGAACTATATCACCCGTGATGTCTATGCGCTGCTGACGGCCGAGCGGCTTCCGGCGCCGAACAAAATGCCGGAGTCCGAATAGCCGCAAAGGCGTGATCATTGTGCGGGCGCGGGTCGTATGATCCGCGCCCGTTGCCGTCCGTGCGGGACGAACATGTGCAGTCAGCCTGTTTTTTTCGGCCGGAATGTTTGGATGTAATGATTTTTTGCATACATTTGTACTGTACTATTGATGTAGTACAGTGCGGCGGACCTCCGCCGCCCTCCGACGGAGCGTGACAGCGGGAACTGCGCGCGGCGGCCGCAGCGGCCGACAGGAAGGCAATAGAGTAACGATATGATTGAAATGTATGATTTGCATGCGGGATACGGCCGGAAACGGGCTGTCCTGCGGGGTCTCGGCGGCACGATCGCCGAAGGCCATATCTACGGTCTGCTGGGTGCCAACGGCAGCGGCAAGACCACACTCATGAAGACATGGGCGGGGGCTCTGTACCCGGTATCGGGCCGTGTCGATGTCTTCGGGAGCCGTCCTGCGGAGCGCAAGGCCGATTTCCTGGCCTCGACGTTCTATATGCCAGACGAGATATCGTTCCCGCCGCTCACGGTCGGGGCATTCGAGAGGGTCTACGGGCGTTTCCGCCCGCACTTCTCGCACGAGGAGTTCGACGGCTACCTCCATGAGCTCGATTTCAGTTTCGGCGTGCGGCTCGACCGCCTCTCGACGGGCAACCGCAAGAAGTTCTTCATCGCCTTCGCCCTGGCGTGCAACCCCTCGATGCTTTTGATGGACGAGCCGACGAACGGCCTCGACATAGAGTCGAAGAAGGCTTTCCGCCGCATCCTCGCCTCGTTCGACACGACGGGGCGCGTGGTGGTGGTCTCGACGCATCAGGTGGCCGACCTGAGCAACCTGCTCTCGGCGGTGGTGGTGCTGCGCGACGGGGGTGTGGCCCTCAACGCCACCTTCGACGCTATTGCCGACAAGCTGTGCTTCGGCGGGGCGTCGGCGGCGGATGCCCTCTATGCCGACGGTCTGAAGTCGATATGCGTCAACAGCGACGGGGAATATACCGACGTGGATGTCGAGTCGCTCTACCACGCCATACATGAAAGCGAGCGCGTGCGTGCGTTTATCGCCGAAAATTTTTCGGGTAATTGTGCGGAGGACGGCTCCGTAAGGATCGCGGAAGAGATCGCGGGAAAGGAGGGCGTATGTTAAGGAGTCTCGTATCTCTGGCGGCGTGCCACTGGCGCGAGCACTGGCTGCGCGAGCTACTCTGCCTGCTGGCCGTTGCGGCCGTTACGGCGTTGCTCTATGCGGGCAACCTGTCTGATTCGGGGTCGGCATCGGCGGCGCTCGTGGCCAGACAGTTGGGCAATATCCGATACGCTGTTGTCCTGTTGTGGATTGCCGTGACGGCCGTATACACCCTTGTGACAGCCTTCCGCGGCTACGGCGACGAGCGCCGATGCTATGCCACGCTGCTGCTGCCGGCGTGCGGCGGGGCGAAGTATGCGTGGGAGTGGCTGCGCACGATGCTCCTGTTCCCCGTGGCGGCGCTGGCTCTGATATGGGTAGTCGATGCGCTTGCGGTCAGGTGGATGGTGTCGGCGCGGCCCGTGCTGGCGGAGATATTGGACGGTGCCGCCCCGCTGCGGGACTTGGTTGCGGCCGTGGGAGAACCGCTGAACTATATACCTTACAATATATATCTTGTCGTGTGGTTCAATGCGGCGGCGATGCTCGTGCGGTCGGGTCTGCGCCCTGTGGTGGCGGTGGCGGCGGCGATGGCGGCGCTGGCCGTGACGCTTGTGTTCCCGTGGTCGTCGGAGCGGGCGGCACTCTATCCCTTCGTGTGGGTGGAGCTGGAGCGCGGCCACGCCGTGACGTGGTCGATGCCCGTGTCGTGGTGTTCGCGCATGGCGGGCTATGCGATAAGCTATGTGTGGTATGCGGCGCTGCCGGTGGCGGTGTATGTGCTGTCGTACCTTAAATTCAAGGAGAGGGAGATATAAAGTGAAATTATCGGACAACAAACCCGTATTCCTGCAGATCAAGGCATGGATCGAGGACCACATCCTGCGCGGGGAGTGGAGCGGCGGTATGCAACTGCCGTCGGTGCGCGAGTTGAGCGTGCGGTTCGGCGTGAATGCCAACACCGTGGTGCGTACATATGAGCGTATGCTCTTCGACGGCTCGGTGCGGAGCGTGCGCGGCGTGGGATTCTTCGTCGCCGACGATGCCCGCGACACGGTCGTGGCGCGCCGCCGCGAGGAGTTCTACTCGGAGACGCTGCCGGCGTTCGTCGAGCAGATGGAGCTTCTGGGTGTCGACATGCGGGAGGTGGCACGGGCCTATGACGAGAAAACGAAAAACGGAAAAGATGATGATACGAAGAACAAGCAATAGATTCGCGTTGGCGGCCGCGGCTGTCTTCGTGCTGCTGCCGGCGCTGTCGCTCACGGTGAACAGCCTGCGCGCGGAGAGGTGCGCCGAGGAGCTGATGCCCCTGATGCGGCGCATCTCGGACAACGACATACACGTGGTGGAGCTCACGGGACGCAAGGCGTCGGCGGGGATGCTCTATGTACAGAATGCGTGGCGCACGCTCAATTTGATTGAGTTGAACGTCATGCCCCGTGAGATGACGATCACGGGCGACACGCTGCGCGTGGTGCTCGACGACGAGAGCGACGTATACCAGGGCCGCATCATACTGGCCAACCTCAAGAGCGTGATCCGCAACGGCGAGACTACCATGTTGCGGGAGCATTGATGCCCGCCAGACCTGAAATTTTATACAAAACCTCTTCCCGTCGCGCCGCGGTTTGCCGCATGCAGTTCCCGCTTCAGCCCGTGCAGGATGCGATAGAGAATGAGAATGTGTAAAAATTTCGGACATGTTTAATACTTTGCGAATTTTGTGTCGGGGCCTTGTTGTCCCGGCGGTGTTGGCCGCATTATGTATGGCCCTCCCTGCGGGGTGCGGTCGTGCGGCGCGGCCATCTGTGGAGTGCGACCGCGAGGCGATGTATGCCACCATCGAGATGCTTTGCTCGGACTCTCTGGGCGGCCGCCGCGCCGGCAGCGGCGACGACCTGCGTGCGGCGCGCGCACTTGCGGAAAAACTCCGCGAGGCAGGGTACGGGCCTCTGTGGCGGGAGGCGCTGGTGCCGTTCGGCATGGAGGGTGCGCCTGCGCGCAGGGGTATGGACCGTGTGCTGGCGGGCGAGTGGTGTGACACGTCGTACAATGTGGTGATGATTGTGCGGAGCCGTTATCCCGATGCTCCGAAGGTGCTGCTCGGGGCGCATTACGACCATATGGGACTCTTCAAGGCCGACAAGGGCAGGAAACACAAGGCGGGAGACATGCTGTGCGGCGCCAACGACAACGCCTCGGGTACGGCCGCCGTGGTGGAGATAGCGCGCCGCCTGCAACCCTACGCGGACGATTTCAAGCGAGACCTTGTGGTGGCGCTGTTCGGCGCCGAGGAGATGGGCTTGGTCGGGTCGCGCCATCTGGAGCGCATGCTGCGCGACAGCGCGGTGGCGGTAGGGCACATGGTCAACCTCGAGATGCTGGGCCGCATGCGGGGCGATACGCTCCTCCTGCAGGGCGAGATGCTCTCGCCCGTGAGCCGCGTGGCGGCCGCGGTCGGCGCGGCCGATTCGCTCCGCATAGATCTGTCGACAGGCTTCTCGATAGGATCGGACCATTTCTCCTTTGCTTCGAAGATGATCCCCGTGTCGTTCTTCGCTACGACCGATATATCGACGCTGCATACTGTGGACGATACCCCCGAGAGCCTCGACATGGAGGGTATGGGGCGCGCCGTGAACTACATCACGCGATATGTCTACACGCTGCTGACGACCGAGCGGCTGCCCGAGTTGAGGGATAATATCTGAGCGGTCGCAAGTTGTATGCGAACGGGCGCGGATCCAATGGTCCGCGCCCGTCTCTTTATTGCTCCGTGCGCACGGGCTGCCGCCGTGCCCACGGCATGATGGCGGCGGGGGGCTGCTGCTTCATCAGCAGGTGGCGCATCCGTTCCATGTATGGCTGCGTATGACGGAAGAAGAGCTTGTAGCCGGCACAGAGGGCGTTCAGCCCCGCATCGCCCGACTTCGAGGCGGCGAAGCGGTGCTTCGGGCACTCGCCGTGGCAGAGAAGGCGGTACTGGCAGCGGAGGCACTCGCGCGGCAGCGTGTTGCGCTTGGCCAGCCCGAACTGCAGCTGCCGCTCCGACCCGAAGATCTCGCGCAGCGCTTCGTGTCCGATGTTGCCGAGCAGGTACTCGGGGTAGACGAAGTGGTCGCAGGGGTAGACGTCGCCATTGTGCTCGACGACGAGCGTCTCGCCGCAGGTCTCGCACATCGAACAGACGCCCGGCTGCACGTTCATGTAGTTGGCGAGTGTGGCGTCGAAGAGCTGCACAAAGCAGCGCCCCACATCCTCCCTGACCCACACGTCGAAGACGTCGCACATGAACTCCCCGAATGCCGCCGCGGTCACCGACCACGGGGCCGGTTCGGCTCCCGCCGTCTCGGGCGGCACGATGTGCGGCCGCGCCGCTCCCGCATCCGTAATGACGTATTCCGACACGGGGAGGAACTGTATGAAGTCGCTCAGCGACCGCAGGAAACGGTACACCTCGGCGCCGCGCCCCGCCGAACGCGAGTTTATCGTCGCAAGGATGTTGTACTCCACGCCGCAGCGGCGCATCATCCCGACGGCCTCCATCACGCGGTCGAAGGTGCCCTCGCCGCGGCGGTCGCGGCGGAAGGCGTCGTGTATGTCGCGCGGGCCGTCGAGCGATATGCCTATCAGGAAGTTGTTCGTGCGGAAGAGGTCGCACCACCGCTCGTCGAGGAGCGTGCCGTTCGTCTGCAGCGTGTTGACGATGCGTTTGCCCGCGGCGTAGCGTCGCTGCAGCTCCATGGCGCGCGAGAACCACTCGAGGCCCGCAATCAGCGGCTCGCCCCCGTGCCAGACGAAGGTGACCGTGTCGGCGTCGGTCCCCTCGATATATTGCTGCGTGTAGCGCTCCAGCAGGTCAAAGTCCATGCGGGGCTCGCGCCCGCCGTATATCGCGGCCTTGTCGAGATAGTAGCAGTAGGCGCAGTCGAGGTTGCAGGCCGAACCTACGGGCTTGACCATCGTCCCGAAGATGCGGCGGGCGTGGCGCGCGGCCTCGCCGAAGGTGATGTATTCGCGGTTTACAGCCATAGCGTGCGACTATTTGGCGCGCCGCCCGAAGTTGAACAGGTCGGAGTGGGTGTGCGCCGTGTCCATTATCTCGTTTATGCGTGCCGCCACCTCGGGATTCTCCGCAGCGACGTTGCGGTCCTCGTGGATGTCGTCTGCGAGGTTGTAGAGTTCGAACGAGGTGCGGTCGTTGCCCACGTTGAGGCGTATGCCCTTCCAGTCGCCCATGCGCACGGCCTGGCGCCCGCCCAGCTCGTGGAACTCCCAGTAGAGATAGGGGTGCTGCTCCTGCCCGCCGCGGCCGGTCCATGCGGGGAGCATCGAGATGCCGTCGGTGGTGATCTCGTCGCGGCTGCCGATAAGCTCCGCAAAGGTGGGCATGAGGTCCCAGAAGGCCATCACCTGGTCGCTCTTCACGCCCTCGGCGACATGTCCCGGGTAGCTTACGATGAAGGGTACGCGTATGCCGCCCTCGTACATGTCGCGCTTGCAGCCGCGCAGAGGGCCGTAGCTGCGGAAGAAGTCGGGGTTGGCGCCGCCCTCGCGGTGCGGGCCGTTGTCCGAGGTGAAGATGATGAGCGTGTTGTCGGCGATACCCTCCTCCTCGAGCAGATCCATAACCTCACCCACATAGCGGTCCAGACGCGTCACCATCGCCGCGAACGACGCCATCGGGTGTTCCGAGGTGCCGTAGTCGCCGTTTGTCATCCATGGCCTGGCATCGGCGGGGGCGTCCTTGAACTTCTCGACATAGTGTTCGTAGACCTCGTCGTGCGGCAGGCACAGCTCGGCGTGCGGCAGCGTGTAGGCCAGGTAGGCGAAGAAGGGACGGTCGGCATTCTCGCGGATGAAGTCGAGCGCACGGTCGTGGATTATGTCCTGCGAGTATGTCTGGCGTCCCGGGTCGACATTCTCGTGGTACTCGACGCGGCTGTCGTCATCCCACAGGTGGTCGGGGTAGTAGGAGTGTGCCATGCGCTGGCAGTTGTAGCCGAAGAAGCGGTCGAAGCCTACCTGCGAGGGTACAGACTCCGATCCGGGATACCCGAGGCCCCACTTGCCGAAGGCGCCCGTGGCATAGCCGGCGTTCTTGAAGAGGGTGCCGAGCGTATAGGTGCCCGCCGGCATGGGGCACTGTCCCTCGGGGTCGATTTCGTAGTTGCCGCGGATGAAGGTGTGTCCCGTGTGCATGCCCGTCATGAGCGAGGCGCGCGACGGCGCCGAGACGGTGCAGCCGGAGTAGCACTGCGTCAGAAGCATGCCCTGCGCCGCAAGCCGTTCGAGGTTGGGCGTCTCGATGAGCTGCTGGCCGTAGGGCGTGATGTCGGCGTAGCCGAGGTCGTCGGCCATGATGTATATGACGTTGGGCTGTGTGGCGTCGCCTTTTACGTCGCCGCACGAGACGAGTGCCGTTGCCGCAGCCGTGCCGACAAGGCATCCCGACAGGCGGATCATGGTGTCGCTTTTCATGGGTGTGGAGTTTTTCAGGTTCGTATTGTGTGTGCCCGCCCTCCTCTGTATGAGGTGGATCGGATTTACGAATATAGTGAAAGTAGAGCGCATCGGCAAATCAAAATGGAATTTTCGGGCCTGCCACGGATCAAAATCGTTTCCGGAAGGCGGGCATTTGTACGGCGTGGCGGCCGCCCGTCGTGCGTCAGGCCGTCAGCATGCGGCGACAGTGTCCGCACAGCCGGTTTTTCATCGGTGAATATGGGCGTTTCGGCGGCGCTTTATGGCGCTTGACCGTGCGATATCCTCGCCCGAAATGTGAAAAAGCGTCGATTATTGGTGCTTTGTGGCATCACGCGGCAGGGAGCGGCGGCGCGCGGCATAAAAGAGAGGCGCCGCACACCGCATTGTGTGTGGCATCGTGCAAGCACCGTGTAAATCAGATGTTTGCATTGCTGCTTCTTGCGCCTTCTCCCCGTTCTCGCCGGGCGTGCGTCGGTCGATGGTGGGGCGGCGTGAATTTTCAAGCGCAAAAAACTAAAAAACGAGAAAACTTTTTTTGTTTTTAAGTTTTCTTGCGTATATTTGTGGCCGAATTAAGGAGTAAAATGACAACGCAACGGGAAAAAATAGTCGACCACGTGTGGCAGATGATCATCACCATGGGCATCAAGGCCGTGAGAATGGATGATGTGGCCAATGTCATGGGGATGTCGAAGCGTACCCTCTACGAGATGTTCGGCGACAAGGAGGAACTCCTGTACGAGAGCGTCATACACCATCGCGAGAAACTCCATTCGGCCCTGAAAAGAAAGGCCGAGATGTGCGAAAACGTGCTGGAGGCGGTGTTGATGTGCTTTCTGGAGATCCTCGGCAAGTGGGATGAATCGGAGTGGCGGCTGATGAACAACATGAAGAAGTTCTACCCCAAGGTGTACGACCGCGTGCAGACGACCTATACCGAGAACGGCATGGCCGGCATGAAGAGTATTCTGGGGGAGTGCCGCAAGGCAGGGTATGTCGATGACAGCGTCGACATAGAACTGGTGACGATGCTTTTTTTCCAGACCTCGAGCATGCTCATGCGCGAGTACAATATAATGTTGCCCGAAGGCGTTAATCGTGAGGATGCCTACGGATGCATGGCTGTTAACTTTCTGCGCGGCGTCTCGTCGCTCAAGGGTATCGAGATGATAGATTCGATCCTTGCGCGCGAAGAGTACCAGAACATAAAGAACAACCGTGAGTCGGGCCGGGCGAACAGGGAGGACAAAACCAAGTGACGATAATAATTTAGTAAAGGAAGTTTATGAAATTGAAGAATCTCTTTTTTGCGTTGGCAGTGTCGATAGGCGTTGCCGCGGTGCCCGCAGCGGCGCAGGAGATGACGGATTCGGTGTCGTCCGATCCGTTGATATTGACGCTCGAGCAGGCGCTCGATATTGCGTTGAGCGAGAACCCGACAGTGAAGATCGCCGACCAGACCGTGGAGGTGAAGAAGTATGCCAAGCGCGGCACCTATGCCGGCTTGTGGCCCGAGATAAGCGCTTCGGCCACATATAACCGCTATATAAGGAAACAGACGATGCACATCATGGACCAGACGATGACCGTCGGTACGAGCAATATATATCAGGGCGGATTCTCGGCAACAATGCCGCTGGTGAATGCCCAGCTGTGGAAATCGCTCAAGATCTCGGCCATGGATGTGGAGCTGGCCGTGGAGCAGGCGCGCGGCTCGCGCATAGACATGGTGGAGCAGGTGTCGAAGGCCTTCTACCAGGTGCTGCTGGCCAAGGATTCATACAAGGTGTACAAGCGCGTTTATGACAACGCCGTCGAGAACCACAAGATCGTGGCCCGCAAGTTCGAGGTCGGATCGGTTTCGGAGTACGAGTTCCTGCGCTCGAAGGTTACGGTCTCGAACGCCGAGCCCGACGTGCTGAATGCCGAGAACTCTATCGTGGTGGCGCTGTGGCAGCTCAAGGCGCTGCTGGGCATGGACCTGAACATCGATATCGACTGCGCTGGGTCGCTGGCCGACTACGAGGCGATGATGACCTCGCACTTCGACATGGAGTTCAACCCCGAGCGCAACAGCGAAATGAAGCAGTTGGAGATCCAGGAGCGCCAGCTCGAGAAGACGCTCGAGATGCAGCGTGCGGCCAACCTGCCGACGCTGAGCCTCTCGGCGAACTACAACTTCACGGCCATGGAGGACAACTTCAAGTTCAACCAGTATACGTGGAATCCCTACTCGTACGCTACGTTGAGCCTCAATATCCCCATCTTTGCCGGAGGCAAACGCCGCTCCGACATACAGCAGGCGAAGCTGAACCTGAGCAATCTGCAGCTGCAGCGCGAGAATACCGAGCGCACGCTGCGCACCTCGATGATGCAGTACGCCAGCAATATGCAGACCAATCTGAAGCAGTACAACTCGTCGCTCTCGAGCGTGGCGGAGGCCAAGCGCGGCTATGACATTGCGGTGAAGCGGTACGAGGTCGGTGACGGCACGCTGGTGGAGATCGACGACTCGCAGCTGGCCTACACGCAGGCGGAGCTGACGCGAAGCACCGCCATATACGACTATCTGGTCAACCAGGTATCGCTCGAGAAGATCCGCGGCACCTTCATGTCGGATGAGGAGTAGCGGCGCGGTCCGATGAAAGAAACGAATAATAAACAAGAAAGCTAGATAGAAACAGAGTATGAAGAGTAATGTTATCGTGGCACTGCTTCTGGGCGGTGCGTGCATGGCGAGCGTAGCCTGCGGGTCGAAGAGCGGCAATGCCGAGCAGGCGGTCGTCGAGGAGAAACCGAAAGTCACCACACAGGTGGTGCATGTGGAAAAAGTGGACCAGATAAGCGTATTCACCGGAAATGTCGAAGGATACGCCGTGAACAACATAACGCCCCAATCGTCGCGACGCATCTCGCGTCTGCTGGTTGATGTGGGCGATCATGTCTCTGCGGGTCAGCAGGTGGCCGAGATGGACGAATCGAGCCTGGCACAGGCCAAGTCGCAGCTGGCGACCGACAAGGCGGCATTCGAGCGTGCCGACGAACTCTACAAGTTCGGCGGCGAGTCGAAGGCCGCATGGGAGGAGGCCAAGAACGAATACGAGGTGTCGCAGGCCAACTACGACAACCTGCTGGAGAATACGACACTCCGCTCACCCATCGCAGGCGTGGTTACGGCGCGCAACTACGATAACGGCGACATGGTCGGGTCGAACCCCATCTTCGTGATCCAGCAGATTCGCCCCGTGAAGATTATGGTCAACGTATCGGAGTCGCTCTACACGTATGTGAAGAAGGGCATGAGCGTCGATGTCTCGCTCGATGCCATCCCGGGCCGCACCTTCGAGGGCAAGGTGTCGCGCATAACCCCCGCCATAGATCCCTCGACGCATACCTTCCCCGTGGAGATCATCGTGGCCAACAGCGACGAGTCGGTCAAGCCCGGAATGTATGCCCGCGTTACGATGAACTACGGTACGCGCGATAACGTGGTTGTTCCCGACCGCGCCGTGGTCAAGCAGATGGGTTCGGGCGACCGTTATATATATGTATACCAGCAGGACGGTACTGTCAAGTACCAGAAGGTGGAACTCGGCCGCCGCATAAGCGACCGCTATGAGATTACCGAAGGCCTTGCCGACGGCGACGAGATTGTGATCTCGGGACAGAACGCCCTCAACAACGGAGCTAGTGTGGAACGCGTAAACGAATAATAAACGATGAATATATACAAATCAGCGGTCAATAACCCGATATCGACCATATTGATATTCGTGGCGATCGCCGTGATGGGTCTCTTTTCGGTCACTCGTCTGGGTATAGACCTTATGCCCGATATCGAGACCAATGCCATCATGGTGATGACGGCCTATTCGGGTGCCAGCGCCGAGGATATCGAGAACAACGTGACCAAGCCGTTGGAGAACTCTCTCAACGGTGTGGACCACCTGAAGCACATCACCTCGGCATCGAAGGAGAACATCTCGGTCATCACGCTCGAATTCGAGTACGGTACCGACATAGATGTGGCGACGAACGACGTGCGAGACAAACTCGACATGGTGACGACGCTGCCCGACGGCGTGACAAACCCCATCATATTCAAGTTCTCGACCGACATGATCCCTATCCTTATACTGGGAGTCACGGCCGAGGAGAGTATGCCGGGCCTCTACAAGATACTCGACGACCAGGTTGCAACCCCCCTGGCGCGTGTGAGCGGTGTGGGTACCGTTTCGGTTTCGGGTATCGCCCAGCGTGAGATCCAGGTATACTGCGATCCCAACAAGCTGGAGGCGTACGGCCTCTCTATCGAGACCATCTCGGAGGCCATTGCCGCCGCCAACCGCAGCACCCCGGGCGGTACGTTCGACGTGGGTTCGAACACCTATTCGCTGCGTGTGGATCAGGAGTTCGACGACCCCAGCGAGATGCTCGACATCGTGGTGGGGCACAACGGTACGGCTCCGATCTATCTGCGTGACGTGGCCCGTGTGCAGGATACCGTCGAGGAGCGTACGCAGGAGACCTATAACAACGGCGAGAAGGGCGGTATGATCGTGGTGCAGAAGCGATCGGGCGCCAACTCTGTTGCCGTGGCCCAGGGCGTGCAGGAGCAGCTCAAGACGATCATGCCTTCGCTGCCATCGGATGTCGGTATCTACACCATCGTCGATACCTCGGACAACATCATATCGACGGTGAAGTCTCTGCGCGACACCATCGCCACGACCTTCATCCTCGTGATGATCGTGGTCTTCATCTTCCTCGGACGCTGGCGCGCAACCTTCGTAATCGTCTTCACCATTCCCATCTCGCTGCTGGCGGCTCTGGTTTACCTGCTGGCTACGGGAGAGACCCTGAACGTCATCTCGATGAGTTCGCTCTCGATCTCGATCGGTATGGTCGTCGATAACGCCATCGTGGTGCTGGAGAACATAACCACACACGTCGACCGCGGCTCCCGCCCGCGTCAGGCGGCCATCTTCGCAACGAAGGAGGTGGGTGTGTCGGTCGTAGCCTCGACCCTTACCACCATCGCCGTGTTCCTGCCCCTGACGATGATCAGCGGTATGGCCGGTGTGCTCTTCAACTCGCTGGGATGGATGGTTTCAATCACCCTGACCGTATCGACCATTGCGGCCATCACCTTCACTCCGGTACTCTGCTCGCTTATGATGAAGCAGAACCCCACCAAGGCGTGGTTCCAGGGTAAGATCGATGCCGTAATGTCTCGTTTCAACAACTTCTACGGCGGTATCCTCAACTGGTGTGTACACCATCGCAAGACTGTGCTGCTGGCGGCCATGGTACTCTTCTTCGGCACTATCGTGGGCTTGACACCCAAGTTGAGCACCGAGTTCTTCCCCGTGCAGGACAACGCCCGTATCGGCGTGACGATACAGCTGCCCGTGGGTACGGCGCAGGAGATAACGCGCGACCTGGCACTCGAGATAAGCGACCGCTTCCGCAAGGAGTATCCCGAGATCATCACGGTGAACCTCACCGAGGGTCAGGCCGATACCGACAATGCCTTTGCGTCGATGCAGGATAACGGTACGCACTATATCTCGATGAACATATCTCTCGTGGAAAAGACCGAGCGCGAGCGTACCCTTACCGAGATCGGTGACGGCATGCGTGCCATCCTGAACGAGTACCCCGAGATTCGCACCTATAATGTAAACGTGTCGGGCCAGCACGGCGGTGTGATGGGACAGAGCGGTGTTGATGTCGAAATCTACGGTTACGACTTCAATACCACCGATGAGCTGGCACAGCAGGTGTCGGATATGATGCGTACGCTGCCCGGATGTTCCGAGGTGACCATCTCGCGTGACGAGTACACGCCGGAGTACCATGTGGACTTCGACCGCGAGAAGCTCTCGCTCAACGGCCTTGACGTGACGACGGCGGCCATGTACCTGCGCAACCGAATAAACGGTTCGGTAAACTCGTACTACCGCGAGGATGGCGACGAGTACGACATCCGCGTGCGTTACGACCGCAAGTTCCGCGAGTCGGTGGAGGATATCGAGAACATCACCATCTACAACTCACAGGGCAAGGGCATCAAGGTACGCGATCTGGGCGTTGTGAAGGAGGCCTATACGCCGCCTACGATCGACCGTAAGGACCGTGAGCGCTATGTCACCGTCTCGGGCGTCGTGGCCGACGGCTACGCCATGGGAGACCTGGTCGAGGAGGTGCAGGCCGGCATGATGAATATCGATATGCCTGCCGGATATATCTGGAGCCTGGGCGGTACGTTCGAGGACCAGCAGGATACCTTCTCGGATCTGGCTACGCTTATGGCGCTGATGATCATCCTTGTGTTCGTGATCATGGCCTCGCAGTTCGAGTCGCTCACATACCCCTTCGTCATCATGTTCTCGATGCCGTTCGCCGTGGTCGGCGTACTTATAGGTCTGGTCACGACCAATACGCCGATGGGTGTGATGGCACTGTTGGGAGTGCTGATGCTTATGGGTATCGTGGTGAACAACGGTATCGTGCTGGTGGACTACACGAACCTCTGCCGCGAGCGCGGGCAGAGCATATACGATGCGGTGGTTACGGCGGGCCGCAGCCGTCTGCGCCCGATCCTGATGACGACGCTGACGACGGTGCTGGGTATGATCCCCATGGCCGTAGGTACGGGTGTCGGTGCCGAGATGTGGAATTCGCTCGGTATGTCGGTGGCATGGGGTCTGTCGTTCTCGACGCTCATCACGCTGATTCTTATCCCGACGCTCTACACGTCGTTTGCCGTACACGGCGAGAACCGCAGAAAGAAGAAGGAACTTAAATTGCAGCAACAGTTATGAAAGCGATATTTGTAGCGTGCAACCAGTCTATATATGACGAGGTGCTCAATATTATGAACCGCCTGCAGTTGCGGGGTTACACGGGCTGGGAGGAGCTCATGGGGTGCGGCAGCGAGAGCGGCGAGCCCCATCTGGGCAACCACGCATGGCCCACGATGAATTCGGCGTTGCTGGCGGTGACCGAAGATGGCAAGGTCGGGGAGTTTCTCAAGGAGTTGAAGGCTCTCGACGCGGCCAACGAGAAACAGGGCCTGCGAGCCTTCGTCTGGGATGTTACGACGATGATATGATGCAGGCAGGCCGTCTGCCGCGCTGCGTGGTGGGGGGGGGTGCATGGAGCGGTCCCGTATCGCGGACTTCGACGGCAGACGCCAATAGACGGGGTGTGCCCGGCCGAAAGGCCGGGCACACTTTTTATGTCCGTCTGGCCCGCGCTTCATCCGCCGGAGATTGACGCGAAACCATGCGCCGCCGTTGCGCAGGGACGCATGGCACGTCTGCCGGTGATGCTCGCAGGTTCGGGACGGATTGCAAAACGACGTTTCCGGGTGCCGCCGACAGCCCGGATATAACGAAAATTATTTAATAAAATATGCTAAACTGTTTGCTGCTGCTGAAAAAATTACTACTTTTGACATAAATTATGGTATTTATTGCTGACGTTTGCGTGGAAATAGGAGGCAAACGCCCATTTTGGTACGATCCGACCTGTTTTGTATTTGCTGCAGTATGTCTAAATCGGGTAATAAAAAGAAATTTCTGCTCGTCGGCCTGGCCGGCCTTGTCGTCGGCTTCTCGCTGATGATACTTCTCAATTCGTTTTATGTCAAGAGCTCCTCTAACGAGGCTTGCATGATGTGCCACTACCATCCCGATTCGGATGCCAGCTGGAAGCAGTCGGTACACTACAATAACGGCAGCGGCGTGAAGACCGACTGCGTGGAGTGCCACCTCCCGCCCAAGGGGTCGTTCGCCTACTTCAAGGCCAAGGCCGCAACGGGCATGAAGGACGTGTGGTCGTACCTTACGAAGAAGCAGGAGGATATCGACTGGGACAGCAAGGGGGAACTGGAATACGCCACCAAGATCGTCTACAACGAGTCGTGCAAGGAGTGCCACATAAACCTCTTCCCGGAGGGCATCACCGATGACGGCGTGACGGCACACCTCTATTACGAGGAGAACGAGGAGAAACTCGACCTGCAGTGTATCAGCTGCCACCTCGATGCCGGACACTATAACCCCAACTACCAGCACGGCCAGATGACGGGCCTGCCGGGCGCCGTGGCGGAGGCTGCGGAAGTATATACCGAATCGACGCCCGTTACCGAGTTCAAGAACTATACGGAGACAATTCCCGGTACGTCGGCCTCGATCAGAATGGTCGCCGTGCCTGGCGGCAGTTTCACCATGGGCAGCCCCGAGGACGAGCCTTTCCGCCGCAGCGACGAGTCGCCGCAGCGCAACGTGACCGTATCGCCCTTCTTCATGGGTGAGCTGGAGGTTACGTGGGACCAGTACTGGGCTTTCTACGGCGAGACCATGTCGGAGGGCCGTATCTCGCCCGAGGAGGTCTATGCCAACAACTCGCGCGAGGATGTCGATGCCATAAGCGGCCCGACGCCGCCCTTCGGGTTCCCCGACCAGGGCTGGGGTATGGGTGAGCGTCCCGCCATCACGATGACGCACTATGCTGCCGAGACCTTCTGCCAGTGGCTGTCGAAGAAGACGGGCAAGAAGTACCGTCTGCCGACGGAGGCCGAGTGGGAGTATGCGGCACGCGGCGGCACGTCGACGCCCTACTTCTTCGAGGGCAACCCCAAGAAGTTTACCAACGAGGGCTTCTGGAACGGCCTGTTCGGAGCCGATACTGCCGTGATAAACCGCTATGTGGTATATGTGAACAACAGCAAGAACCGTACGCAGGAACCGGCCAAGATCCAGGCCAACCCGTTCGGTCTGAAGAATATGCTGGGCAACGTCATGGAGTATTGCTCGGACTGGTATGCGGAGGATGCCTACACGCAGCTGCAGGACGGCGCTGTCGACCCGCAGGGCCCCGCTTCTGGTGAGGAGCATGTTGTCCGCGGCGGCCTTTACAACGAGGATGCGTCGGAGGTGCGCTGTGCCGCGCGTGCCCATACCGAGCATGACGCATGGCTCAAGACCGACCCGCAGAACCCCAAGAGTATCTGGTGGTATTCGGATATCAAGGGTATCGGCTTCCGTGTCGTATGCGAGGTCCCCGAGGGCGTTGCGGCGCAATGACAAGCCGGAAGGATGTCGGATGAGCGTGGGATGAACGTTGGATGAACGTGGAATGAACGTGGAATGAACGTCGGATGAAGAGACAGATATATACACTTTAACTCTATAAAACTACTACGATTATGGGCAAGAACAAGATCAGCAGGAAGGACTTCTTGTCGTATTCTGCACTTTTGGGCGTTACGAGCGTGGTCGGATCGTCGACCATCCTTTCATCATGCAGCGGGAACAAGGGACCCGTTTACACACCTCTGAAGCAGGCCGGTGAATACTATATTCCCGAGCTGCCGGACAAGGCTATCGACGGCAAGGAGCTCAAGGCCGGTGTTATCGGCTGCGGCGGCCGTGGTTCGGGTGCCATAGTAGACCTTCTTACCGCAGCCAACGGCATCAAGGTTACGGCTCTGGGCGATACCTTCTCGGATCGACTGGAGGGGTTGCGCAAGAACCTCAAGGAGCAGCACAATCAGGACGTTCCCGCCGAGAACTGCTTCGTGGGCTTCGACGCATACAAGAAGGTTATCGATTCGGGTGTCGACATGGTCGTTATCGCCACGCCTCCCGTATTCCGTCCCGTACACTTCCAGTACGCTACGGAGAAGGGTGTTCACTCGTTCCTCGAGAAGCCTATCGCCGTTGATCCCAAGGGCTACCGCATGATCATGGCTACGGCCAAGCAGGCGCAGGCGAAGGGTCTGTGCGTCGTTACGGGTACGCAGCGTCACCACCAGCGTCCCTATGTAGAGGCGTTCCAGAAGATCCAGGAGGGATATATCGGCCAGATTACCGGCGGTAACGTATATTGGAACCAGGGCATGCTGTGGTATCGCGAGCGTCAGCAGGGCTGGAGCGATACGGAGTGGATGATCCGCGACTGGGTTAACTGGAAGTGGCTTTCGGGTGACCATATCGTGGAGCAGCACGTACACAATATCGATGTCTTCCTGTGGATGTCGGGACTGAAGCCGGTGAAGGCTACGGCGTTCGGCGCTCGTCACCGTCGTATCACGGGCGACCAGTACGACCAGTTCAGCGTAGACTTCGAGTTCGAGAACGGCATTCACATGCACAGCATGTGCCGCCAGATCGACGGTTGCAGCAACAACGTGGGCGAGTTCATTCAGGGCACGATGGGTTCATGGAACAGCTATAACAACGAGATCAAGGACCTTGCCGGCAACGTAATCTGGAAGTTCGACGACGAGGCTGCGCAGGCTGCATTCCAGCAGCACAACCCCTATGTACTCGAGCACGTGGATTGGGTGAACCACATCCGCAAGGGTGAGGCTCACGACGAGGCCGAGGCATGTGCCATCTCGTGCCTGGCCGGTATTATGGGTCGTGAGGCCGCATATACCGGAGCTACGGTAACGTGGGACGAGATCAGCGCTTCGGCTCTGGACTACATGCCCGAGACGCTGGAGATGGGCCCCATGGACATGTCGAAGTATGTCGTACCCGTCCCGGGCAGCGGCAAATAGTCGATTGACCGAATAATTGCAGACAAAGGGTGGAGCGGGAGCCGATGACTCCATCTCTGCCCTTTGTTTGTTACGGATTGCGGATTACGGATGCCTGCGCAACGGCATGTCGGAAACCATGAATCGGGAATGAAAGGCAGGACGGAATTTTTCGACGAGGCGCTTTTCGGACGTGTTGCGGCCGAGGCGCGCAAGTCGCCGCGGCGGCGGATGAACTACAACTTCCACCGTACGACGGACGATCCGGTGAACCGTCTGCTCAACGTGATGCACCGTGGCAGTTACCTGCCCGTACACCGTCATCTGTCACCTGCGCGCAGCGAGAGCAGCGTGGTGCTTCGCGGCAGCGTCGGCGTCACGATATACGATGACGCGGGCGGTGTCGTGGCGCGCCGCCGGGTGAGTGCCGGAGGCCGGTGCTGCGGTTTCGACATCGAAGCCGGCGTATGGCACGGACTGGTGGTGTTGGAGGACGATACGGTACTCTTCGAGGTGAAGCAGGGGCCGTATGCGCCTATCGCGCCGGAGAATATTGCACCGTGGACGCCTGCGGCGGATGATGCCGTGGCGGTGGCGGAATTTATAAAGGAGTTGGAAACCGAATTTGCTAAAGAATTTTAATAACGGAAATTATGAATAGAAAAGAGTTTTTACAGCGTTCATTGGCGGGTGCCGCAACGATAGCCGTGGCGGGCGCTCCCGTGGAGCTTATGGCGGCCAGCACGGCCAAGAAGGGCGGCAAGGCGGAGTTGAAGCTGTCGTTCCAGGAGGGTATAGCTCCGGGCAAGAGCCTCAACGAGAAGTTGGACTACATGGAGAATCTGGGTGTGGTAGGATTCGAGCCGGGCGGCGGCAACCTCGCGGCGCGTGTGAATGAGATCCAGCAGGCGCTCAAGGGGCGCAACATCAAGGTTTCGGCCATCTGTGCCGGCTTCAGCGGCTTCATCCTGGCGGAGGATCCCGCGGTGAAGGCGCAGTTCGATTCGACGATGCGCGACATTGTCGCCGCAGCCGGAGAGCTCGGTTCGACAGGCGTGATCATGGTGCCGGCATTCAACAGGCAGGAGCCCTGCAAGCCCCACACGATGGAGACGCGCAACTATCTCACGGAGCAGCTGCACGAGCTGGGCGAGTATGCCCTGAAGTGCGGTACGACGGTTATTCTCGAGCCACTGAACCGTGCCGAGGCCTTCTATCTGCGTTTGGTAGAGGATGCCGCCGCCATCTGTCGCGACTCGAACAGCGCGGGCGTGAAGTGTATGGGCGACTTCTGGCACATGAAGGAGGAGACGTCGGACTATGCGGCTTTCATGTCGGCAGGTCCGGAGTATCTGCAGCACGTACACGTTGCCAGCCGCGGCCGCCGCAGCATGCCGGGCGAGGATGGCGAGAAGGACAACTATATCGACGGAATGCGCGCTCTGAAGGAGATCGGCTACCAGCATTATATCAGTTTCGAGTGCGGTTCTCAGGGCGACCGCGAGCAGACCGTGCCGGCTGCCGTGGCTCTGCTGCGCGAGCAGTGGAAGAAGGCCTGAAATATGGATGCCTATGACCTTGGAATGGGGTTATAAAAGAGCTTTTCTGCGTTGTGCCTTACTATTCGTAGTGGGCACAACGCTGCAATTGGCCATAGGTGATATCGATACCTCGTGGCTGCGTCATCCGTGGGGACTGATCCTCGCGGTGAACTATCTCTACCTGCTGGTGGTGGCCTATGTCCTGCGCGACAGGTGGCGCTGGCTGCGGCAGCTGGGGGACGACAAGGCCTGCCTGTCATCGCTGGCGGCCTTCGGCGTGATGGTCATCATCTTCGGCCTTACGCGCCAGGATCCGGCGCGCGAGGGGTGGGTCGGCGCCATGGGCTTTTCGCGCATGACCTCGTCGTGGCCCTTCAACCTGTTGCTGTTTTACTTCACGACCACGCTCGGCGTGCGTGTGGTGTCGGACATACACCATCTGCGGCAGCGCCGTATGGCGACGGTACTGACCCATCTGGCGGTATTCGTGCTTCTGGTGGTGGGTATGTTCGGCAGCGGGGATACGGTGCGCTGTATGGTGACGGCGCGTGTGGGCGTCCCCGTAAATGCGGGGCGTGACGACGCGGGGCACACCGTGACGCTGCCCTTTGCGATGACGCTCGACGACTTCTCGATCGAGGAGTACCCGTCGAAACTATATCTTCTCGACACGCGTCGCGAGAGTTCGTCGCGGGAGTTCCTCTCGGTCGAGGCCGACGGGGCGGAGGCCGTGATCGACGGCTGGCGCATATGTGCCGAACACAGCGTCGATATGGCAGGGCACATCCCCGGGGAGAGCGACTGGCGTGCAATGAAACACGTGGGGGCCGCGCCTGCGGTATACGTCACGGCGGAGAGGGTCGCCACGGGTGAGCGTTTCAGCGGCTGGGTCAGCTGCGGCAGCCACATATTCGAGCCGTCGTATCTGATGCTCCCGGACGGTATGGCTGTGGCGATGCCGCGCCGCGAGGCCAAACGCTATCTGTCGCGTGTGGACATCATGGAGGAGGATGGCGTGCGCCGCGACGTCGAGATCGAGGTTAACCATCCGGCGCGTGTCGGTTCGTGGCGCATATACCAGGTGGGTTACGATACGTCGAAGGGACGTTGGAGTGACACGAGCGTGCTGGAGTGCATACGTGACCCGTGGTACGGGGCGGCGCATGTGGCGCTGTGGATGTTGCTGGCGGCGGGTGTCGTGATGTTCGTCACGGCGGGCGGCCGGCGTATCGGAGGAAAGGAGGTGAAGCGATGAGTTGGGATCAACTGTTATGGTACGGGGCCGTGGCGGCCGCCTGCTGGGTGGCGGGCGCCGTGGCGGCATACAGGTCGAAGAGACCCTGGGGCGCCGTGGCGGTATCGTTGTGCGGCTCGGCCGTATTCCTGGCCTTCATCATAGGCATGTGGGTGTCGCTCGAGCGGCCGCCCATGCGCACGATGGGCGAGACGCGTCTGTGGTATTCGTTCTTCCTCTCGGTGGCCGGCGTGGCGGTCTATGCGCGCTGGCGCTACAAGTGGATACTGTCGTTCAGCAGCGTCATGTCGATCGTCTTTGTCTGCATCAACCTCTTCAAGCCCGAAATACACAACAAATCGCTTATGCCCGCATTGCAGAGCGTGTGGTTCGTGCCCCATGTGATCGTATACATGTTCTCGTATGCGCTGCTGGGGGCGGTGACGCTCTTTGCGCTCTACCTGTGGCTGCGTCCGTCGCGGCGCGAGCCGTCGGCCGATGAGATGGGGCTGTGCGACAACCTCGTGCGCATAGGGTGGGCGTTCCTGTCGCTCGGTATGGTTATGGGGGCGTTGTGGGCCAAGCAGGCATGGGGCGACTACTGGACGTGGGATCCGAAGGAGACATGGGCTGCGGCCACATGGCTCGGATATCTGCTCTACCTGCATCTGCGCGTGGCGCGGCCGAAGGACCATACTGCGGCATTCGCAATTATGGTCTTCTCGTTCCTGCTGCTGCAGATGTGCTGGTACGGTATAAACTATCTGCCGTCGGCGCAGGGCGCGAGCATACATACGTATTGATATTTGAGAGCGAAGTCTTATGCTTTTATTATGTTTTCGCATAAGTTATCGATAAGAACGTATTTGTAACTGATAGAAAACCATGAAATGTAAATATTGTCATTTGCCTGCAGGTTTGTTTAGGCGATCCCATAAGGAGTGTCGGGATAAACACGAGGCAGCACTTCTTGAGATTGATAAAACCGTTAAGACGTGTTTGGCTGCACGGCAATATAATCTGATGGAGAGTTTGACACCCATTGCTGAGAGAGGGTATGTTATGAGTGCCGAGATAGAGGAGGTATTGTATATAAATGCGAAAAATCTGTTGAAGTACGTCGATAATGATTATACAGAAATTAAGGATTATATCAATGCGTTGCCTGTGTCTGTTGCGGCAAGAGTAAAGAGGTTGCCGGATTATGTGACCTTTTGGAGAAACGTTATAGAACGGAATCTGATGGAGATATTGTCCGAAGATCCTATAATTTCATCGAAGATTGACGATATAAGATCTATGGCTCAAGAGGTGGGGTATGATGCGGTTGATGATTTTATTAAAAAGGATATTTCTCGACGAATCGACGATTTTATCGATGATGGTTTTGTAGATGAGAGAAAGGAGGAATATATCAGTAGATACATGGACTCTACGGGATTGACTAGTGCTGCATTGAATAATAACGAATCATACAAACGTTTTGTCCAATCTCTGGTATTAATGGATGTCCAAAACAAGGGAAGAAGCGAAAGGGTGAAAGTCGATTCTGTGCCCGTTTTGATGACAAAAAAGGAATCTTTGTTGTGGATATATCAGAATGTATGTGGTTACGAGGAGAAGACAGGACGGCGGATGCAAGGTGGAAGCCGAGGGGTGAATATTCGTCTGTGTAAAGGCGTTTATTACAGGGTTGGTAATAGCCGTGGCCATTCTGTAGAGTATCAATACAGTGCGAGTATGGGTATGGGTGTGGTAATTATAACGACTCGTGCAATATATTTTGTGAGCGAGTCTCGTACCATGAAGATATTAATACCCAAGATTATCTCTATGGAGCCGTACTCTGACGGAATAAAGTTGTATAGAGATGGGGTGCGCTCTCATCCGGTTACATTTGTCGGTCTAGATCCATGGTTTATTATGAACCTGTTGCCAATGCTAAATGAGTAGAGTAATGAGTACGGTTATGCAAGATTCCTTGATATGATTTGTCTGAAAAATATTTTTGCAGCGATAATGGTTGCGGTGGCTGTCGTGCCTATTCGAGCGCAACAGGCTGTGATAGACGGCATTGCCGCGCGCGAGGAGCAGCTGCTGCTGGCCGACCCCTTCGTGCTGGAGGACGACGGTTGGTACTATATATACGGCACCCATGCCGACGACGGCATTGTCGTTTACCGTTCGCGCGACCTGAAGCATTGGAGCGGCCGCTGCGGAAATGCCCGAAACGGCCTTGCCCTGCATATGGATGACGTGTGGGGCGAGCGGTTCTTCTGGGCTCCCGAGGTATATAAGGTGGGCGACCGCTACCTTATGACATACAGCGCCGAAGAACATATCTGTTATGCCGAGTCGGATTCGCCGTGCGGGCCCTTCGTGCAGCGGGAGAAGCGTCCCTATCTCGACGAGAAGGGGATCGACTCGTCGATCTTCTTCGATGACGACGGCACGCCCTACATGTTCTGGGTGCGGTTCACCGCCGGCAACGTGATATGGGTTGCGGAGATGACGCCCGACCTGCATGAGGTCAAACTTGAGACGGCGCGGCGGCTGATCGACGCCGAGGAGGGTACGTGGGAGCGTGTGCAGGCACGTGTGGCCGAGGGGCCGCTTGTGATCAAGCACGGGGGCAAATACTACCTTACGTACAGTTGTAACGACTATCGGAGCAAGGATTACGCCGTGGGTGTGGCCGTTGCGGACAATGTCATGGGGCCCTACGAGCGTTGCGAGGGCAACCCCATCCTGCACCGCCACTGCGGATATGTCGGCACGGGGCACCATGCCGTGCTGCGCACCTCGCGCGGGCGGCTCTATATTGTCTACCATGCCCACAACAGCGGCGAGAGGATTCATCCGCGGCAGACGCTTATCGCGCCGCTGAAGTTCCGCCGTGACCGCAAGGGCGGCAAAGGTGTCTGCCGTCTCGAGGTGTCGGAGAAGATAATCGTCCCCATGACAGGTTCGGGGCATTAGAGGCCCGATCCTCAGTGCCGCGGCCAGTTTTACGGCAAAATGAAAAGAGCCCTTGAAAAGGGCTCTTTTTCGTCGATGCGGGCCGCCGCCGTCACTCTTCGGTGACGCCTTCGTGGGCCAGAATTATGGTGTCGAAGGCTATGGCGTCAGCGTCGGCATCCGTTTCTGATGCAGCAGTCACGATCTTCTTGGGCCATGCGTTGGTGAGGTGCCACCGCTTCACGGCGTTCTGCTGCTCGTCGAGGAGTTCGACCGTTACGGCCTTGCGGCGGATATTGTTCGCACGCACGGCATCATGCCACGCCGTTATGGCCTGCATGTCGTCCGCACGGCACAGTTTGAGTGTCACGTCGCCCGATTTCCGAATACCGGCCATATGGGGAAGGCGTATGATGCTGTCTCCGCTGCGGTATGCGATCTCGCCCATGTCGTTGTCAAGGCCGCTTACCTCGGAACATGATATGACGGCCGTGTCGGGTACCGCCACGCGGAAATAGAACGACGGCAACCGGTATGGTGTGGTGTTGGAATCCATGGTCTTCAAAACATGATGACGGCGCACATGTCGGGTGCGCCGTCCGTTATGCGGTTGTTATTTCTGGCGGAAATATATCTGCATGGGCACGCCCGAGAAGTCCCAGCGCTCGCGTATCTTGTTCTCGAGGTATCGGCGGTAGGGCTCCTTGATATATTGCGGCAGGTTGACGAAAAAGGCGAACTGCGGCGTCGGCGTCGGCAGCTGCGTGGCGTACTTGATGCGTATGTACTTGCCCTTTGTCGAGGCGGGAGGGTAGTCCTCGATGATGGGCAGGATGTAGTCGTTCAGCTCCGAGGTGGGTATGCGGCGGCGGCGCGAGTTGTAGACGCGGATGGCCTGCTGCAGCACCTCGAGTATGCGCTGCTTGTTGAGCGCCGAGGCGAAGACGATGGGTATGTCGTTGAACGGCGCGAGCTTCTTCTCGAGGAAGGCGCGCCACTCCTTCATGGTGTTGCTCTCCTTCTCCACCAGGTCCCACTTGTTGACCACGATGACGCATCCCTTGCGGTTGCGGACGATGAGGTTGTGTATGTTCAGGTCCTGCGACTCGAGCCCCTGCTGGGCGTCGAGCATCAGGATGCATACGTCCGAGTTCTCGATGGCGCGTATCGAGCGCATCACCGAGTAGAACTCCAGGTCCTCCATCTCGCGTCCCTTCTTGCGCATGCCGGCCGTGTCTACGAGGTAGAAGTCCATGCCGTACTTGTTGTATCGCGTATGGATAGAGTCGCGCGTGGTGCCGGCGATGTCGGTGACGATGTTGCGCTCCTCGCCCAGCAGGGCGTTGGTCATCGACGACTTGCCGACGTTGGGACGCCCGACGATGGTTATGCGGGGCAGCTCCTCCTCCTGTTCGGCGCGCGCATCCTCGGGCAGCGCGGCGAGGATGGCATCCATAAGGTCGCCCGTGCCGCTGCCCGACATGGAGCTTATGCAGTATGGCTCGCCGAGACCCAGGGCATGGAACTCGTACGAGAGGTATATCAGATCGTAGTTGTCCACCTTGTTGCATACCACGATGACGCGCTTGCCCGACCGGCGCAGCACGTCGGCCATCATCATGTCGAGGTCGGTGATGCCGGTGCTTACCTCGACCATGAAGAGTATGAGGTCGGCCTCCTCGATGGCAAGCAACACCTGGCGGCGTATATCCTCCTCGAAGATGTCGTCGCTGTTTACAGCGTAGCCGCCGGTGTCTATCACCGAAAACTCCTTTCCGTTCCAGTCGGTTTTGCCGTAGTGGCGGTCGCGCGTGGTTCCGGCCGTGGCGTCCACGATGGCCTGGCGTTGTCCCACCAGGCGGTTGAAGAGGGTCGATTTGCCCACGTTGGGGCGGCCTACGATAGCTACTAAACTCATTGTGCGATCACTTTTTGTGCGTGCAAAGATACTAAAAGCAGCGCAGCGGAGCAAATTTTTTGTCACGCTCCGCCTTCCGTGTCTGCACGTGGGGCTTGCCGCAGCGTACATGCGGACAAAGGGCGTGCCGCGATCTTCACGCCACGACACGCCGGGCCTGCGGTGAGGCGCCGTGCTGTTGCCGCGTCGTATGGCCTTCGGGAGGCAACGTTGCATGGCGGCAGTGCTTACTTTCTCGAAATTATTCGTATCTTTGGCCTCGGAGCCTGCCCGGAGTCGGCACGGTGGATGATGACACTGCGAAATATCATAATATTATACCTGTTGTTGCCGTTTGCTGCGGTCATGTCCGGCGTCGGGGCCTGCCGCGCACAGGACCGGCAGACGGAATCATACCTCTACCGGACGGAATACGGACGGCGCTATGCGGCACGTATGGAGATGGGGGTATCGCTCGCGGCGGCATATATGGGAGTGTCGGCCGCCGAGGGTTTCCCGCTCGCGCCGCGCCTGGGCGTTCGCGGGGCGCTGGTGATGTCGCTCTGTTGGGCGGAGCGCTACGGCCTGCAGCTGGAGCTGGGATACGTCTTCAACAAGATCCGCGCCGAGGGCGCGGATGGCGTGGGACATGACGTACGCTCGAACGTGATGGAGATACCGCTGCTCTTCTCGCTGCGCGGGATGGGCCCGCTGCGGTTGAATGTCGGGCCGGTGCTGTCGCTCGCCGGTACGGGGCGTTACGACGCGGGTACGGAGCGGGTCGAGTTCGGCCGCCTGCGTACGACGGTGGGATATTCGGCCGGAGCGAGTGTGGCGCTGTCACAACATTTGGCCGTGGATGCCCGTTTTACGGGTAACATGGGCCGCACGCTCAACTATTACGAGGGCCTCGAGGGGCGTAACTACGGCTATTGGGCGACATTGGGGCTCTGTTACATGTTTTGATGGATTATGATTTCCGAAGAGATAAACAAACTGATTCCGATCGAAGGGGTCGATACGCGCGAACTCTACGGCGCGCAGGATCTCTATCTGGAGCAGATAAGGGCTCTCGCCCCGAAGGTGAAGATCGTGGCGCGCGGATCGTCGCTGCGCGTACTTGGCTCGAAGGGGGATGTGGAGTCCTTCGAGCGTAAGATGAATTCGCTCATCGACTATTACATAAAGTATCGCCACATATCGAAGGAGGTGGTTTCGCAGGCCTTTTCCGAGGGGTTGAGCGACCGTGTGGAGGCGTCGTCGGACAAGGATACCATCGTCTTCGGCAACAACGGCGTGGCCGTGCGAGCGCGCACGGTCAACCAGCGGCGTCTCGTCGAACTCTATAATACGAACGACCTTCTCTTTGCCGTGGGGCCTGCGGGCTCGGGCAAGACCTATACGGCCATAGCGCTGGCGGTGCGCGCGCTCAAGGAGCGTGTCGTGCGGCGTGTCATCCTGACGCGGCCCGCCGTGGAGGCGGGCGAGAAGCTGGGCTTCCTGCCGGGCGACATGAAGGAGAAGCTCGATCCCTATCTGCAGCCCCTGTACGATGCGCTGAACGATATGATCCCGGCTGCCAAGTTGCAGAAGTATCTCGAGGACGGCACGGTACAGATCGCGCCGCTGGCCTACATGCGCGGTCGCACGCTGGATAACGCCTTCGTCATCCTCGACGAGGCGCAGAATACCACCTCGTCGCAGATAAAGATGTTCCTGACGCGCATGGGCCGCAATGCGAAGTTCATCGTTACGGGCGACGTGACGCAGATCGACCTGCCGCACAAGAGCGACAGCGGCCTGACGCGTGCCATGGAGACGCTGCGCGGGATCGATGGTATCGGCATCGTGGAGTTCGACCGCCGGGATATCGTGCGCCACCACCTTGTGAAGTATATCGTCGAGGCGTTCGACCGCCGCGACCGCCGTGAGGAGAGGGTAGATATGAACGCCCGTGATGTCAGTGACGGTGGTGAGGCGGAATCCGCAGCGGCGCGGGTGGAGGATACCTCTGCGTCGGAGTGAACGGCATCGGGGCCGGCATGAATATTTTGAAATAATAGGACTAAAACAAGCATACTTATGGACAGAAACCTTAAATCGTTGAAACCCGAGAGCGTGTGGGCACGCTTCGCGGAGATTGTACGCATACCGCGTCCCTCGCACAGCGAGGCCAGGATACGCCGTTACCTTGTGGAGTTCGCCGAGAGCCACGGCATCGAGCATTGTGTCGATGAGGCCGGCAACGTATACATGCACAAGGGGGCCACGGCGGGGATGGAGAACCGCAAGGGGCTTATTCTTCAGGCGCACGTCGATATGGTGGCGCAGAAGAACAAGGACAAGGAGTTCGATTTCGAGAATGACCCGATAGATGCCTACATCGACGGCGACCGCGTGACGGCCGACGGTACGACGCTCGGCGCCGACAACGGTATCGGTATCGCGGCGGCCCTGGCGGTAATGTCGGACGACGCGCTTGCGCACGGCGAACTGGAGGCACTCTTCACGGCCACCGAGGAGACGGGAATGGACGGGGCGTTCGGCCTCAAGGCGGGTCTGCTGAAGGGAGACATCCTTCTGAACCTCGATTCGGAGACCGAGGGCGAGCTCTATGTAGGTTGTGCCGGAGGTCTGGATGCCAACATACGTCTGCCTTACGAGGCTGTGGCGGCCCCGGCCGCGGGGTATGCCCCCCTGCGCGTGTCGGTTCGCGGCTGCAAGGGAGGACACTCGGGAATACAGATCATCTGCCAGCGTGCCAATGCCAACAAGTTGTTGTTCCGTCTGCTGCGCCGTATCTTGCGTCTGTGCGACATGAAGCTCTGCTCGGTGGACGGCGGCGGGCTGCGCAATGCAATCCCGCGCGAGGCCGAGGCTGTGATAATGGTGCCGTGCGGCGACGTGGAGAGGGTGAAGGATGTCGCGGCGGAGTTCCTCGCCACGGTGACGGCCGAGTTTGCCGGTATCGAGGATTCGATCTCGGTGGAGGTCGCTGCGGCGGAGCCCTGCGCCGAGATGATCCCCGACGATGTTGCGGCGCGCCTTATGGCGGCGATGGTGGCATGCCATGATGGCGTGGCCCGCATGTCTACGGCCATGGAGGGTCTGGTGCAGACCTCGAACAATGTGGCCCGCGTGGTGTCGGACGGCAAGGCGGTGACGGTAAACATGCTGATGCGCTCGTCGGTGCGTTCGGAGAAGGAGGCGCTGGCCGACTCGATCGAGGCGGTCTTCACGCTGGCGGGAGCCGAGGTCGAGTTCTCGGGCGGCTACGACGGCTGGAATCCCGATATGGAGTCTCCCATATTGAAGACGATGATCGGCATGTACGAGAGGCTCTACGGGCGTCGTCCCGCCGTGACGGCCATCCATGCCGGTCTGGAGTGCGGCATCATTGGCGGCAAGTACCCGAACCTGGACATGATCTCGTTCGGCCCGACGATAAACTATCCCCACTCGCCCGACGAGAATGTCGAGATCGCATCGGTGGGGCGGTTCTATGATTTCCTGGTACATACGATAGAAAACGCCCCCGAGAGATGACGCTCCGTCAGATGACAGCCGACATATCGGAGAAGTGGTTCGTCATAGTGAATCCCGTATCGGGGTCGGGGCGCGGGCTGATCGACCTGCCGCAGATATCGAAGCTCATACGCGACAACGATATCCCCTACGAGCTGGTCTTCTCGCAGCACAAGCACCATCCGACGGAACTCACCGTGCGGGCCGTAAACGCCGGTTATCGCCGTATTATCGTCATCGGTGGCGACGGCACGCTGCACGAGGTGGTGAACGGGCTGTTCATACAGCAGGCCGTCTCGCCCGACGAGGTTACGGTGTCGGTCGTGGCCGTGGGTACGGGCAACGACTGGGTGCGCATGTTCGGTATCCCGACACACTACTCGGAGGCGATCCGTGCCATCCGCGAAGGCCATACCTTCCTGCAGGATGTCGGCGAGGTGTACTATACCGAGTCGCAGTTCCAGCAGATGCGATATATGGCCAATGTGGCGGGCGCGGGGTTCGATGCCGATGTGATACGCTGTTACCAGCACTACAAGAACAAGGGGCGGCGCGGACGCCATCTCTACCCGCTGTCGATCCTGCGGAGCTATTTCCGCTACCGTTCGACGGGGGTGAAGGTGTGGGTGGACGACAAGCTCGTACACAACGACCTGCTCTTCAGCGTCGCCATCGGTGTCTGCAAGTACAACGGCGGCGGCGTGCAGCAGCTGCCCGAGGCTGTGGCCGACGACGGCCTGCTGGATATCACGCTCATCCGTCCCGTACACTGGTGGCATGTGGTGTTCCGTCTGAAGCGTTTCTTCAACGGCAGCATCTATACCATAGGCCACGTCGGACATTTCCAGGGGCGGAACGTGCGTATCGAGTCGTCGCCCGAGATGCCCATCGAGGTCGACGGCGAGATCCTGGGCGGCTCGCCTCTGGAGTTCAAGATACGCCACCGTTGCATACGGGTGATCGTGAACAAGGATTTCCTGGAAGGGTGACGCCGGTTCCGCACCGCGTCGGTTGTAACAAGCGAAGAGGCGAACCCGCAAGGGTCCGCCTCTGTCGTTGAAAAGGGATTTATCGTATTCGGTTACGTGTGGTCTGCGGTCTAGTCTTCCGTGACTGTCACCTCCTCGTCGATCTCCACGACCCAGTCGAAGAGGTCGTTGGCGCACTGCTGCTGGAACTGCGTCAGCTGCGAATCGTTCGTCGTGTCGGCGAGGATGGCGTTGAAGAACTGTTCCATGGTCATGTATTGTGCGTTGACCTTCTGCGCGAAGCACTGGTAGAATGCCTTCTGCTGTTCGTGCGTCAGCCCGTCGGGCAGGATGCCCTGGCTTACCAGGTACCGGTAGGGGTAGAGGTGTCGCATGTTGTGCGCATCGGCATCGAGTTCGTCGACGATGGTGGTTATGACGTAGTAATCTACGGTATCGTCCACGGCGGGCATCTCGATGAATGTCGCGTAGACTGGATAGGCCTCCTCGATGGTGCCGGCAACACCGTCGGTGAAGACTATGAACTCGGGATCGGTCAGATCCTGAAGGTAGGCCATCTGGCGGTATGCCTTGAGGGCCTCGCGCATGGCCTTCTTCTGTTCGTGGTTCCATTTTGCCTGGGGCGAACAACCCAATGCCGTCGCCGCAAAGGCGAGAAGTGAAAAGTAGAGTAGAATCTTTTTCATAAAGAGTGTCGTTTTTTGAGATATTCTGCCTTCGAGTCGAGCAATCGGTGTGCCAAAATGCGTAACTTTGGGTTAAAACACCGTGCTATGGATATTATGGACCTTCGGGAATATCTGCTGTCGCTGCCCGAGACGGAGGAGTCGACGCCCTTCGACGAGACGACGCTCGTGTACAAGATCGGCGGGCGTATGTTCGCCTGCGCCGACATGGAGGAGTTCTCATATGTGGTGGTGAAGCACGACCCCGACGAGGGCGAGGCTCTGCGCGAACGCCATGCGGAGATCACGCCGGCATGGCACTTCAACAAGCGTTACTGGAGTGCCGTGGCCGTGACGGGCGACCTGCCCGAGTCTTTGGTGCGCAGCCTGATCCGCGCCTCGTATATCTATACGCTGCACAATACGGTCACGCCGAAGGCGCGGCGCGAGGAGATCGAGCGGCGCGTGCTGCCGCTTCTGGAGAAGATGTGACGTCCGAGCGTGGGGTGCCGCAACGCGGGTTCCGGCCGCATGGGAATGCGAGCGCCGGGGCGGGCGTACGTATTGTCGTGGCATGTCTGGCGGGGCCTGTCTCCGTCTTGCCGTCTGCCGCAAAGGTTCCGGATAATAAAATACGGGGCGTCGCTTTCGCGGCGCCCCGTTCGTGTGGAGAATATCGGGCTCGAACCGATGACCTCTTGCATGCCATGCAAACGCTCTAGCCAGCTGAGCTAATCCCCCATTTGCGGTTACAAATATATGGAGCGAAATCGATATTTCCAAAAACGGGCATCAAAAATATTTCATTTCGTCTCGGATCGGGGCTCCGCATGCCTCTGCACGGGCGGGGCGGTCGCATGCCGGCAAGGTGTCGCCGCACCGCCCGAAGCCATTCCGGGTGCGGCGCGGCGCCTCCCCTGCGCCGGGACTATCTCTTGACCATATGCCACAGCGGGCCGTTGCCGTGACCTATCTCCATGCGGCTCCCGGCACGTATGGCTGCCGTGACGTACCGCTTGGCTTCGGCTATGGCCTCGACGAGGGGGAATCCCTGCGCCAGCAGCGCGGCGATGGCCGACGACAGGGTGCATCCCGTGCCGTGGAGGTTGCGTGTGGCGATCCTCTCGCCCGTGAACCGCTCCGTGCGGCCGTCGCGGCAGAGGATGTCGCAGATGGGTCCCTCGGTCAAATGGCCTCCCTTGATAAGTACTGCCGTGCCGTACCGTTCGCACAACTCCCGCGCAGCATCCTCCATCTCGCCGAGCGACGTGATGGGACGGCGCCACAGCACTCCGGCCTCGCTCATGTTGGGCGTGATGATAGTGGCGGCGGGGATCAGTTCGTTCTCGATGATCTCCGTGGTGCGCTCCTCGATAAGGCGGTGGCCGCTTGTGGATACCATCACGGGGTCGTATACCACCCATTGCGGCGTGTGGCGGCGCAGTGCCGCGGCGATGGTGCGGACGATCTCGGCGTCGTTCACCATACCTATCTTGACGGCCTGCGGAGCGATGTCCTCCATCACGGCATCTATCTGGTCTGCGACGACCTGCGGCGGGATGGGGTATACGCTCCGTACGCCGAGCGTGTTCTGTACCGTGACGGCGGTTATCGCCGTGGCGGCATATGCCCCGAGAGCCGTTACGGCCTTGATGTCGGCCTGTATTCCGGCGCCGCCCGAGGGATCGGACCCCGCTATCGAGAGTACGGCTGCGGGACGTGTCGCGGCGATATCTTCCACGGCGGCCGCAATGCCGGCGGCGCGGCGGCAGCGTACGAACGTCTCGACGGGGTCGGGCGTGTTCCATATGGCGCCGAGCAGCGCCGCTCCGCCGAAGCCCATATCGGCAATGTCGGCGATGTTGCTCTCGTCGATACCTCCGAGAGCTATGACGCTGTGGTCGATAATGCCGGCGCGGCGCGCCTCGTCGATCTGGCGGCGCGTGAAGGCGGCGGCATAGCCCCGTTTGGAGATGCTGTCGAAGATGGGGCTCAGTGTGACGTAGTCGCAGACGCCCTTGCAGCGTTCGACCTCCTCGAGCGAATGGCACGTGCGGCTGATTTGTCCCTTGTATCCTTTTGGCGGCAGGGGGTTGCGGCTGTTGAGCTGTATGCCGCGCAGGCCGTAGCGTTCTGCCAGCGCAAAGGCGCTGTGCAGCACGATGCGGTTGCGGTAGCGGGGCGGGATGGCGCATACGAGCTGTTCGATGCGTTCGTCCGCGATGTCGGGCTTGCGCAGGTGGAGTGTCTCCAAACCGCGCTCCATCATGGCGACAATGGTGTCGGCCTCGCCCTCGAAGATGTCGGGGCGCGTGTAGACTATCAGTCTCATGGCAGTTCCGATATGAAGGTTTGCATTGTTTTCATGTCTATCGACCACAGGTGTCCTGCAAGGGGTTCGCCGTAGCCGCATATTATCTTGAGCGTCTCCGAGGCCTGCACGGCCGCCGTCACGGCCGCCGTCGGACCCATCACACCCTTCGGGGCGGTGTAGTTCTCGAGTGCTGTCTGGTCGGGCCACAGGTCGCGGTATGTCCGCAGACGGGGCGGAAGGTTGAATACCGACACCTGGCCCTCGAATTCGCCTATGGCGCCGTATACATACGGTATCCCCATCCTGGCCGTAACGTCGCCCGCGATGTAGCGCGTGGCGAAGTTGTCGCAGCCGTCCACGACCACGTCGCAGCCCTTGATCAGGGTGTCGGCATTCGAAGCGTCGAGCCGCACGGCATGGACCTCGACGCTGATCCCGCCGTTCATGGCGCGCAGCCTGCGGGCGGCGCACTCGACCTTCGGGGCATCGACATCGGCCTCGGTATAGAGTATCTGCCGCTGTAGGTTGTCGAGGCTCACGCAGTCGTCGTCGACCAGGCGTATTGTCCCGACACCCGCTGCGGCGAGGTACATGGCCGCGGGCGAGCCGAGACCTCCGACACCCACGATGAGTACGCGCGCCGCCGCGAGGCGCCGCTGTCCCTCGTCGCCCACCTCGGCGAGCATCCTCTGGCGGTCGTAGCGCGTCATGGCTGTGCGGTGCGCTGCGGTGTCATCATGTCGAACGAGGCGTCCCAGTCCTTCCATACGGGCTCGCGCCCGAGGCTCTTCAGGGCGCGCTCGACCTCGACGGCGGTGCGCTCGTCGCTCACGTGGAACTGCTCGAGCGCCTGCGGGTAGCTGTAGTAGCCTCCCGGGTCGGTCTTGCTCTCGGCCGACATGGTCGTGACGCCCAGGGTGGCCATGTGGTCGCGTATCGGGGCGGGCTCGCGCGTCGAGTAGGATATGTCGACGTCGTGGTCGAAGATACGCATGGCGAAGGTCGCCTGCGCCAGCTCGCGGTCGCTCATGATGACGTTGGGCTGGAATCCCTCGTTCTCGGCGGGGCGCATGCGCGGGAAGTTGATGCTGTATTTCGTACGCCAGTAGTGCTTCTGCAGGTAACGCAGGTGGTGGGCCATCATGGTGATGTCGGTGCGCCACTCCTCGAGCCCGATCAGCACGCCGAGGCCTATCGAGTGGACACCGGCCTGTCCCATGCGGTCGAAACCGTCGACACGCCACTCGAAGCGCGACTTCATGCCGCGCGGGTGGTAGACGTTGTATCGGGCGCGGTTGTAGGTCTCCTGGAAGCATATCACGCCGTTGAGACCGTGGTGTGTCAGGAGCTCGTACTCCTCTGCCTTGAGGGGCATGACCTCGATCTTGAGGTTGCTGAAGTAGGGCTTCGCCAGGTCGAGCGCGCGGGCTATGTAGTCTACGCCCGCCACGGCGGGGTTCTCGCCTGTCACCAGCAGCAGGTTCTCGAAGGGGCCGAGGCGCTTGATGGCGCGGTACTCGTTCTCGATCTCCTCGGGCGTGAGGACGGTGCGCTTCATGGGGTTCGATATGTGGAAGCCGCAATATACGCACGAGTTGGTGCACGAGTTGGTGAGATAGAGCGGTATGAAGAGCGATATGGTGCGTCCGAAACGCTCCTCGGTATATCGGCGGCTCAGGCGCGCCATGGTCTCGAGGTACGGGGCCGCGGCGGGCGATACGAGCGCCATGAAGTCATCCACCGTGCAGTGTTCGGCCGCAAGGGCGCGCCGCACGTCGGCATCGGTCTTGGAGTAGATCGCCTCGGTGGTCCGCTCCCACGAAATCTCTTTCAAATAGTCTGAAAACATATCTTTTCCTTGTGTCAATCCATTTTTGATCATTTCCTTGAAGGCTTTGCCTTTGCCGCAGCATACCGTTCCAGCGTCCGCAGGGCGTTGCGGCGTGCCGTGGCCACGGCTGCGGGCAGCTCCTCGCCGTCTCCGTACTCGAGGTAGAGCCTCATCTCGTTTGCCAGCGGCGCATGGCGGCGGCACATGCGGCATGCGATCCCTATGCACAGGGCCCGTGCCGCAATGCTCAGCCGCGGCGAGCGGATGCCGTCGAGACAGAAGTCCAACAGGTCGCCATCGGGTTCTGCCGGCGTCTCCATGCGGGCGATTATGCTCAACAGCAGCCGCTGCACGCCCTGCCGCGTCTCCTCCATCGCCCGGCGTATGATCCCATCGCGCAGGGGCTCGAACAGCTCCGGACGGCGTCTGGCGATCCTCTCCAGAGCCCATGCGGCGTGCCATGCCACGGTCTTGTCGCCGTCGGCGGCCAGCGTCGCCAGCTCGGCGAAGAGCTTCGGGTCCTCCTCGGCCCGCACCGCTATGCGGTCGATGTCGCGCCTCGGAGTGCCGGCGCGTGCGAGTGCCTCTGCGAGTGCGGTCATCGTGCCGTGCCGTCGGGTGCGGTCTCTTTCTGCTCCCCGCTGCCGTACTCGCGGCGTATGTCGCGGCTCAGGCGCATGGCGCAGAAGTTGGGCCCGCACATGGTGCAGTATTCGCCGTCCGTATGCCTTCCTGCGTGGAAGTAGCTCATGGCGCGCTCCGAGTCGAGCGACAGGTCGAACTGGTCCTTCCAGCGGAACTCGTAGCGCGCCTTGCTCAGGGCGTTGTCGCGCACCTGCGCCCCCGGGTGACCCTTTGCCAGGTCGGCGGCGTGGGCCGCGATCTTGTATGTCACCACGCCCGTGCGCACATCCTCCTTGTCGGGCAATGCCAGGTGCTCCTTGGGCGTTACGTAGCACAGCATCGCCGTGCCGAGCCAGCCGATCTGTGCGGCGCCGATGGCCGAGGTTATGTGGTCGTAGCCCGGGGCTATGTCCGTAACGATGGGGCCGAGCGTGTAGAAGGGGGCGTTGTGGCACTTCTCCTTCTGCCGTTCCATGTTCTCGCGTATCTTGTGCATGGGTACGTGCCCCGGGCCCTCGATGAAGGCCTGCACGTTCCTGGCCCACGCGCGCGTGACCAGTTCGCCCATGGTGTCCAGCTCGGCGAACTGTGCCTCGTCGTTGGCGTCGTGTATCGATCCCGGGCGCAGGCCGTCGCCCAGCGATACGGCCACGTCGTACTGCGCCAGGATGTCGCATATGTCGTCGAAGTGCTCGTAGAGGAAGCTCTCGCGGTCGTGCGCCAGGCACCACTTGCTCATGATCGAGCCGCCGCGGCTGACGATGCCGCAGAGACGCTTGTCGGCAAGGTGTACGTTCTGCCGCCGTATGCCGGCGTGTATGGTGAAGTAGTCGACACCCTGCTCGCACTGCTCGATGAGCGTGTCGCGGTAGAGTTCCCACGTGAGATCCTCGACGCGGCCCCCGACCTTCTCCAGAGCCTGGTATATGGGCACCGTGCCGACGGGTACGGGGCAGTTGCGGATGATCCACTCGCGCGTCTCGTGTATGTTGGCCCCCGTCGAGAGGTCCATGAGCGTGTCGCCGCCCCATTTGCAGCTCCAGAGGGCCTTCTCCACCTCCTCGTCTATGCCCGACGTGGTGGCCGAGTTGCCGATGTTGGTGTTTATCTTCACAAGGAAGCTGCTGCCGATGATCATCGGCTCGGCCTCGGGGTGGTTGATGTTCGCAGGCAGCACGGCGCGGCCCTCGGCGATCTCGCGGCGCACGAACTCGGGCGTGATGTAGGTCTCGATGCCGAGCTGCTCGCAGTTCATGTTCTCGCGGATGGCCACATACTCCATCTCGGGCGTTATGATGCCCCGCTTGGCATATGCCATTTGCGTGATGGCGGCGCCGCGCCTGGCACGGTAGGGCAGGGCTATGTGCTCGAAGCGCAGGTGGTCGAGCGTGCGGTCGTCGCGGCGCATGCGGCCGTATTCCGACGTGATCTCGGGCAGGCGCTCCACGTCGCCGCGCCCCACGATCCAGCTCTCGCGCAGGCGCGGCAGCCCCTTCGTGAGGTCCACCTCTATGTTGGGGTCGCTGAAGGCGCCGCTCGTGTCGTAGATATATACGTCGGGGTTGGGCGTGTAGTGCTTCTCGCCCCGTTCGTCTATCGAGACGCTCGGCACCTGCTCCACGCGGCGCATCGCCACGCGTATCTCGGGATGTATGCGCCCCGGGACGTAGACCTTCTCCGAGCGCGAATAGCGTATCTTCTGTATATGTTCCATATGGTCGTCTCTTGTCGCTGTTACTCTTCGTCGAGGAATGCCGTGAGGGGCGAGCTGGCCTCGGCCTCGAAGTGTTCGGCCACGGCGCCCAGCCCCGCCTCGTATGCCATGCGGCCGGCCTCGACGGCACGGGCGAAGGCCTCGGCCATCGCTACGGGGTCGCCCGCAACGGCTATGGCCGTGTTGACCAGACATGCCGAGGCTCCCATCTCCATCGCCTCGGCGGCATGGCTCGGGGCCCCGATGCCGGCATCGACAACGACGGGGACACCCGCCTGCTCGATGATGATGCCCAGGAAGTCGCGCGTGCGCAGCCCCTTGTTCGACCCTATGGGCGCCCCCAGCGGCATGACGGCCGCCGCTCCCGCCTCCTCGAGGCGCTTGCACAGCGTGGGGTCGGCCTGACAGTAGGGCAGTACGATGAAGCCCATCTTTACGAGCTGCTCCGTCGCCTTGAGCGTCTCGACCGAGTCGGGCAGCAGGTAGCGCGGGTCGGGGTGTATCTCGAGCTTGAGCCACGGCGTGCCGAAGGCCTCGCGCGCCATCTGCGCGGCGAAGACCGCCTCCTCGGCGTTGCGCACGCCCGAGGTGTTGGGCAGCAGCGTGATATTGGGGTTGAGGATGTGTTGCAGCATGTCGTCGTTGCTGTCCTCCAGCTCGATGCGTTTCATGGCTACGGTCACCATCTCGGTGCGCGAGGCCTCGATGGCCTGCTGCATGAGCGTGTGCGAGCTGAACTTGCCGGTGCCGAGGAAGAGGCGCGAGCCGAACTCCCTGCCGGCGATTACGAGTTTTTCCATTTTTTCAGTGATATTTTGACATTTTACTTCTTTCGCAAATACTGCCGTTGCCGTTTGCGGCGGGTGTATCCGGCCTCACGGTCACAGCGCTATTATTCTCCGCATCTCGGCCGCGGGGTCGTCGGCGCGCAGCACCGAGCCCGAGAGGGCGATGCCAGAGACGCCCGTAGCCATTATCTGCGGGATGTCGTCGAAGCCGATGCCGCCGATGGCCACCACGGGGAGCGTGATGCCCTCGTCGCGCATGCGGCCGATGATGTCGCGGTAACCCTCGAGACCGAGTATCGGGCTGAGGTTCTTCTTCGTGGTAGTGAAGCGGTAGGGGCCGCAGCCGATGTAGTCGGCGCCTGCTGCCGCCAGGGCCGCAACGTCGTCGAAGGTGTTGGCCGTGCCGCCTATGATGTATGCCTCGCCGAGACGCCGGCGCGCCTCCACGACGGGCATGTCGTTCTTGCCGAGGTGTACTCCGTGGGCCCGGACGCGCTCGGCAACGGCGACATGGTCGTCGATGATGAGCGTGGCGCCGCAGGCGTTGCACATTTCGAGCAGCTGCTCCGCGACGGGTATGATCTGCTCCTGCGTGGCCTCCTTCATGCGCAGCTGTATCCAGCGGCAACCCCCCTCGAGGGCCATGCGTGCCGAGTCGAGGTACGAGTACCGCTCTGTAGAGTGTGTGATGAACTGTACGGGTATCATGGCTCTATCCTCCGCAGGCTACGCGTATGACGGTGAGTCTGTCGCCCTCGCAGAGCGTGTGCGAACCCCATTCGGCGCGAGGCAGGACACGGTTGTTCACGGCTATGGCCGTCATTTCGGGAAGCCCCATCTCGAGGGCGAGGGCGGCCACGTCGGCGGCGGCCGTCTGCAACGGTTTGTTGTTGACGTAGATTGTCATCGCTTGAAATGTTTATGTCGTGGGGACAAATGCAACGGGATGGGCTGCGGGCTCACTTGCCGAAGACGATACACACAATTCCTACGTCAGCGTTAACTGCATCAGGTTCGAGGGTATGATCTCAGCCCGTGCGGGCACCCCTTTGTATTTATCTCTATGCAAAGTTACGCATTTCTTGCGGACGGCGTTGCAAAACGGGGCAAATTTTTTCCTCACTCGGCAAAAACTTCTTTCCGGCGCCGAAACCCGTATGGGAAAGTACGGCGGAACCGGAATCCCGCCGTACGATAGTTCTCTCTGTGCGCTTATAAGGGGGCGCAGTGTGCGTGTGGGTTACTTTTGCAACTCCTCCCTCAACCGTTTCTCGGCCGTCGCCGGGTATTCGAGGCCGCGGCGCGTGTCGCGCGTCCCGTCGCGGCCGATTATCATGTAGAAGGGGAATCCGTCGAATCCAAGTTTTTCGGCAATGGCCTCCATCTGTTCCTCCGTTATGCGGTAGTGCACACCGTCAAGGTCGGCTATCGTTTTCTTGTATACGGCGATGGGGGAGGATTCGTCGGCTATGTAGAGCCACACGACCTTGTCGGCGAGGCCGCCGCCCTTCAGCGGCTCGAAATTCTCGAAGCCGACGTGGCACCATGTACACCATGTATTCCAGAAGTCTACGAAGACCACCTTGCCGGCACAGCGCTCGGCGATGGCGTCGAAGAGCCTGTCGTTGTCGACATCGGGAGTCTGTTCGATGCGTATCCTGCCTTCGGCGGCGGCCGCGGCGGCACGTATCTCCGCATCGGCCGTGAGGCACGCCTCGCGGAAGAAGGGGTTGGCGAAGCGTTCGAGGCGGGCGCGGCCCTCGTCGGTGAGCCTGTCCGACGAGGCGTCCGAGAAGAGCTGCCAAGCCTCGTCATACTCACGGTAGAAGTTGTCTTCGGCCAGCTGCACTTTGTCTGCCCATGCCGGGTCGCACAGTTTTGTCGAGAAGATGAAGTTCAAGCCGTCGATGGCATATTTCATGTCGTCGAAGCCGATAGGGCGCAGCATGCGGCGTATATGTTCGGGAGTGATCTCCTCAGGTTCCGCCTCTGTGCCGTTTGCCGCTTTTGCCGCGGCCATCATTCTCGGGGCGGAGAAGGCTGTCTGCATGAGTTCCATGTCCAACAGCATCTCGTTATATCGTTTTTGCAGCTCGGTCATGCCGCTGTTGTGCCGCACGCTGTCGATGGCCGCCGCGTATGCCTGCTCCACCATCGCGGCATAGTCGTCGGCACTTATGCCGGTTTCGGGTCTTACCTCCATTCTGATCTCTTCCTGCAGGTGCGTGTATGCGTAGTTCAGCGCTGCGTAGCGTCCCGTGGTGTAGGCAGGGCACATATAGTTGAAAAATTGGTATTCGCCGCCCTTCTCTATGGCGCGCCGTTCGACGAGGAGGCGTCCCGTTTTGCCCAGATCGAGATATACGTCGGTTGTCTGTCCGGGCTCTATCCATACGTGCGAGTAGACGCCGGCATCCTGTAGGGCGCTTATCGACACCTTTATCGTGCCGTACTGCATGAATGAGAATTCTGCCGTGCCGGTTCCCGCATCGGCTTCGGCAGAGAGACTTTCCGTGGCGCCGAGCAGCGGTTGCATATGCAGGTTCACCGTGCGGGCCATACCTTCGCGGAGCCCCAGCAGATGCACCCTGACCGTAGATGTCCCGCATTTCAGCACCTGTCCGGGCACTTCGCCGCCGCTGTCGCCGCCGCGCAACTCGTCGGGCAGACCGGCCGGGTATTCCGGATACTTGGCCTTGCCCGTGAGGTCGATGCCGAAGAGTTTGAATCCGTCGTCACTTTCGATGAAATCCATTGTTTTGCTCTTCATCGGAATAGGCTGAAACGTCATGGTAAACGAAATAAGTCCTGTTTTCGGGAACTTGACCCATTTGTTCATGGTAAATCCTTCCGCCCTTTTGAAGGCATACGTTTCGTTGCCGGCCTTCAGGATGCTTGTGCTGTCAAGACGCACTTTCATATCCGGATACCCGTATAGGTCCACGTGCAGGACCGTTGTGCTGTCTGTCATCTCCACGCGCGGTATGTCCATCGTCATGGATGTGGCGGCCTCGATGAGGGGATTGTCCACCTCGCGGTGCGATGGCGCGCAGGCCGCGGCGGCAAGTAGGAGCGCGATGCGCAAATGTCCGGTTCTCATATATGTCGGGTTTTGCAGTTGGTTCTTAAAAATCCGGTCTGCTCTCGAACGTCATGCGTTCTCCGAGCGTCGGGTGGTCGAACTCAAGGCGTGAGGCGTGCAGGCACAACCGCCCGCCGCCGCGGCCGTAGATGTCGTCCCCGACAATGGGGCAGCCGAGCCCTGCGGCCGCGGCGGCATGTACCCGCAGCTGGTGCGTGCGCCCCGTAAGCGGCCGGAAAAGTATGCGCGTGCGGCCGGCCTCGTACCCCGTGACCTCGTATTCCGTCACGGCCGAGCGTCCGTCCTCGGCGACCTTCTGCCGCGGGCGGTTCTCGTAGTCGAGTTTCAGCGGCAGCGAGATCCTCCCCTCGCTCCGTGCGGGACGGCCTTCGAGCAGCGCGGTATATGCCTTCCCTACAGTGCGGTGTATGAACTGCGCCTGCAGCGCGGCATGTGTCTCTTTGTCCTTGGCTATGACCATCAGTCCCGACGTCGACTGGTCGAGACGGTGTACAATGACGGGGCCCGTGATGCCGGGCCAGTGATCCCGCGCCCACGCGGCTACCGACCGCACGCCCGACTTGCCCTCCACGGAGAGCATCCCGCCCGGTTTGTTGATGACGGCCAGCCTCTCGTCCTCCCACACGATGCGGGGTTCGGGCGGCCGTATCTCCAGCAGCGGGTTGGGTTCCACGTCGAGCCCCTGCAGCATGTGCATGAGTATGGGCTTGCACTTGCCGATGCAGGCAGGGTAGAACTCGCCGTGGTGGCGAACCTCGCCCGCAGGGGAGTCGCCCCACCAGAATTCGGCCATCGCCACGGGCTTCAGACCGTGCAGATAGGCATATTGCAGCAGTTTCGGCGCGGCGCACTCGCCCGCACCTGCCGGCGGTACCCGTTGCGGCGTCGGCGCGAACAGCTCGCACAGGTCTTTTGCCTCGCCGCGGGCGTTGAGCATGCGGAAACGGGCGAAAAGCGCCATCTGCAGGGCTGCCGAACGGCTGTGGCGTTCGCGCCGCATCGCCTCGACAGCCTCTTCCGATGCCCTGTATTGCGCCTCGGCCTGCTCCGCAGCCTCGTGCAGGCGGCGTTTGAGCCGCTGCAGGTCGGCACGCTCGCGCTGGCTCTCGAGGATCATCGGCGCGGGATCCTCGCCCGCGGCACGACGCGCGTCGCGCTGTGCCTTCGCCTCCCGCATTGCGGCCTTCGCCTCCTCGATCTCTTCATGTTCACGCCGCCGCGCCTCCTCCATGGCGGCTTTCGCGCGCAGGATTCCGTCGCTGTGTTCGGCCGCGGCGATGCGGCGGTTCAACTCCGATATCACGGCCTCGCCGCGGCGGAAAAGGTCGTCGGGCCGCAGCATGTCGTAGACGGGAGGCACGAAGTATTCGTGGCGGTTGGTGCCTGCAAGATTTCCCGAAAAAGCGGCCAGAAAACCTATATCGTTCCCCCCGTCCTGCACCACCAGCACGCCGAACATCTTGCCACGCCGTAATTCATCCCGCCAGTCGTCGCGCGAGGCGATATATCGCTGCACCTCCGAGGCCGCAATGCGGCACAGCGGGTGCGGCACGTAGTGGAAGGGCCACGTGAACAGTCGGGGCAGCGGTATGCCTGTTATATCCTCATGAAAGCGGTGCAGCATGATACAAATATACGCAATAAAGTTTGGTTGGAGGTGCCGGGAGGCAAAAGATTCCCGTACGCGGCGGCAAAAACCAAAAAGGCACCGCAGCCGTATGCCGCGATGCCTTTGTCTCAAGTATTGACGGGGCGATTACATGCCCATGTAGCTCTTGATGTAGTGGTGGTGCGACCCGTAACGCTCGAAGGCGGCGCGGTCGAGCTCCTCCTGTGCCGAGGGGTGCGCGATCGAGATGAGCAGACGGGCACGCTCCTGGAGGCTCTTGCCGTAGAGGTCCACGGCGCCGTTCTCCGTAACGAACCAGTGGATGTGGTTGCGCGTGGTGACGACACCGGCTCCCGGCAGCAGCTTGTCGACGATCTTCGAGACACCCTTGTTCGTGATCGAGGGCATGGCGATGATGGCCTTGCCGCCCTTCGAGAGCGAGGCGCCGTAGACGAAGTCTATCTGTCCGCCCACGCCCGACCAGAACTTCGTACCCAGCGAGTCGGCCGAGACCTGTCCCGTGATGTCGACCTGCAGGGCCGAGTTGATGGCCGTCACGCGGTCGTTCTTCGAGATGATGTAGGGGTCGTTGGTGTAGCCCACGTCCTTCATCAGCACACCCGGGTTGTCGTCGATGAAGTCGTATACCTCCTTCGATCCCATCAGGAACGTAGAGACCATCATGCCCTTGTCGATGTTCTTGGCCTCGCCGTTGATTACGCCCGAGCGTACCAGAGGCAGCACGCCGTCGGCGAACATCTCGGTGTGGATACCCAGATTCTTGTGTCCCTTGAGCTGCGAGAGCACGGCGTTGGGAATGGCGCCGATACCCATCTGCAGCGTGGCACCGTCCTCGATCAGCTCGGCGCAGTACTTGCCGATCTTGAGCTCCGTCTCGTTGGGCTCCGAGAAGGGTGCCTCGATCAGCGGCGTGTCGTCGTGTACGAACATGTCGATCTTCGACATGGGGATGATGGCGTCGCCGAACGAACGGGGTACATACTTGTTAACCACGGCGATCACCGTCTTGGCGGTCTCCACGGCGGCAAGCGTGGCGTCGACCGAGGTACCGAGCGACACGTATCCGTGCTTGTCGGGCTCCGAGACCTGTATCATGGCCACGTCGCACGGCACGGCGCCGCAACGGTACAGACGCTGCGTCTCGCTCAGGAAGATGGGAATGTAGTCGGCATAGCCGCTCTGCGTGACCTTGCGCACGTTGCTGCCCACGAAGAACGAGTCGAGCTGGAACACGCCCTCGAACTTGGGATCGGCATAGGGTGCCGGGCCCTCCGTGTGCAGGTGGTGTACGTGTACATCGTGCAGCTCGTTGTTCTCGCCGCGCGCGCACATCGCCTTGATGAGACATTGCGGAGCCGAAGCCACCGAGCTGAGGTGTACGTGATCTCCCGATTTGATGACCTTCACGGCCTCCTCCGCCGTGATGAATTTGATCTGAGTATTCATTTCGAGTTTAGTTTGTAGTTTTTATTATAATATTGCTTTTCCGTAACCGGTACTTGTACTTCGTGTTTACTTGCGTTTCACTTCCACCTGGTCGTATCCCTCGATTATGTCGCCCACGCGTATGTCGTTGTACGACTCGATGTTGAGGCCGCAGTCCTGTCCCATCGAAACCTCCTTGACATCGTCCTTGAAGCGCTTGAGAGAGCCGAGTTTGCCCGTGTAGATGACGATGCCGTCGCGGATGACGCGTATCGGGGTCGTGCGCGTGAGCTTGCCCTCGCGTACCACGCAGCCGGCAACGGTGCCAACCTTCGAGATCTTGAATATCTCCATAACCTCGATCGTACATACGATAACCTCCTTCATCACGGGTTCGAGCATACCCTCGATGGCATCCTTGATGTCGTTGATGGCATCGTAGATGATCGAATAGAGGCGTATCTCGATCTCCTCCTTCTCGGCGGTCTTGCGCGCCGCGGCCGAGGGGCGTACCTGGAAGCCCACGATAATGGCATTCGAGGCGGCGGCCAGCAATACGTCCGACTCCGAGATCTGTCCTACGGCGGCGTGGATGACGTTCACCTGTACGGTCTCCTTCGAGAGCTTGATGAGTGAGCCGGCCATGGCCTCCACCGATCCGTCCACATCGCCCTTGACAATGATGTTGAGCTCCTTGAACGACCCGATGGCGATGCGGCGGCCGATCTCGTCGAGCGTGATGTGCTTCTGCGTCATGATGCCCTGCATGCGCTGCAGCTGCTCGCGCTTGTTGGCTATCTCGCGCGCCGAGCGGTCGTCGTCCATGACGTTGAAGTTGTCGCCCGCCTGGGGTGCGCCGTTGAGTCCCAGCACCTGTACCGGCGTCGAGGGCCCTGCCGAGGTAACCTTCTTGCCGTTCTCGTCGAACATGGCCTTCACACGGCCCGTGTAGGTTCCCGAGAGAAGCACGTCGCCCACGTGGAGCGTGCCGCTCTGTACCATGATCGTGGCAACATAGCCGCGCCCCTTGTCGAGCGTCGACTCGATAACCGTGCCCTGCGCCTTCTTGTTGGGATTGGCCTTCAGGTCGAGCATCTCCGCCTCCAGCAGCACCTTCTCGAGCAGCTTGTCGAGGTTGATGCCCTTCTTGGCCGATATGTCCTGGCTCTGGTATTTGCCGCCCCACTCCTCGACAAGATAGTTCATCTGCGCCAGCTGCTCCTTGATGTGGTCGGGGTTGGCGCCCGGCTTGTCGATCTTGTTTATGGCGAATACCATGGGCACGCCTGCCGCCTGCGCATGGTTGATGGCCTCCACCGTCTGCGGCATGACGTTGTCGTCGGCCGCAACGATGATGATGGCAACGTCGGTGATCTTCGCTCCGCGGGCGCGCATTGCCGTGAAGGCTTCGTGTCCCGGGGTGTCGAGGAAGGTGATCTTCTGTCCGTTGAGGTTCACCGAGTAGGCGCCGATGTGCTGCGTGATGCCGCCGGCCTCGCCCTCGATGACGTTGGTCTTGCGGATGTTGTCCAGCAGCGAGGTCTTACCGTGGTCGACGTGTCCCATGACCGTCACGATGGGCGGGCGCGGAACCATGTCCTCCTCGTTGTCGGCCTCGGTCTCGATCGCCTCCTGGATGTCCACCGAGACGAACTCGACCTTGAAGCCGAACTCCTCGGCGACCACGACCAGAGCCTCGGCATCGAGACGCTGGTTGATCGACACCATGAGTCCGAGGTTCATGCAGGCCGAGATAACCTCCATGGGCGATACGTTCATCATCGTGGCCAGCTCGCTCACCGTGACGAACTCCGTAACCTTGAGGATCGAACGCTCCTGCTGTTCGCGCTCCATCTCCTCGCTCATCTTCTCGCGGATCTCCTCACGCTTCTCCTTGCGGTACTTGGCGCCCTTGCTCTTGGTGCCTTTCGACGTGAGGCGGGCCAGCGTATCCTTTATCTGCTTCGATACCTCCTCGTCGCTCACTTCGGGGCGTACGATGGGCTTGGGCTGGTGTTTCTGGTGCTTGTTCTTGTTGCGGCGGCCATCGCCGGGCTTGGGCTGCGCTCCGGCATTGGCACTGGCGTTGCCGCCCTGCTGCTGACCCTTGCCCTGGGCGCTGCGATCCGGCTGCCGTCCCTGCTGTCCGCTCTTGCCGTTGGCCTTGTTTATGTCCACCTTCTCCTTGTCCAGGCGCTTGCGCTTGTGACGGCCTCCCGGGACGATGTTCGACACGTCCATCGTGCCGAGAATCTGCGGACCGGCCAGCTGCGTATGGTTCGGACGGAAGATGTTGTCCTCGCGCTTGGGCGCCTCGGGTTCGGCGTCGGGTTGCGGCGCGGGTGTCGGCTCGGTATCGCGGTCCGCCGCAGCAGGCGTACTCTCCACAGCCTCCGGCTCGGGACTCGTCTCGGCAGCGGGTGTCTCGACGGCGGGATTTGCCGTCTCGGCTGCGGCAGGCCGCACTGCAGCTTCCGCCTCCGCCGCAGGCGTGGGCCTCTCCGGCTCGGGTCTCTCCTCCGCAACCTTCGGCTCGGGCCTCTCCTCCGCTACGGGCTGGGGCTGAGGCGCGGGCGCCGGTTTCTTCTTCGGCTCGAGGTCGATCTTGCCCAGAATCTTGGGCTGCGGAATCTCGTCCTTGACGCTGATGACGTTGCTCTTGATTATGACCTCCTGTTCGTCGGCCTTGTCGGCCTTGTTGCCCTCGTCGAGCGTGACCGTGGTCTGCTTGAGCGCTATGCGCTCGCGTATGCTGTCGCGTTCGTTGCCCGTGATGGTGCGGTTGGAGCCGAACTCCTTCTCCAGAACGGCATATACCTCGGGACTTACCAGCGAACCGGATCCCTCGACATTGATGCCCTTCTTGAGCAGGAAGTCCATGATGGTGTTGAGTCCCACCTTGAACTCCTTCGCTACCTGGATGAGCCTTAATTTCCTGTTATTTATCATATGTTGTCCTCCGTTTTATCCGTTATAACTACTCTTCAAACTCGGCCTTGAGTATCTCCACGACCTTCTCGGCCTGCTCGATCTCCAGGTCGGCACGCGTGGCGATCTCCTCGACGGGGAGTTCCAGAACGCTCTTGGCGGTATCGCAGCCCGCACTCTTCAGGGCCTCGATAACCCACGGTTCGATCTCGTCGGCGAACTCCGACAACGCTACGTCTTCCTCCTCGATCTCGCGGTAGACGTCTATGTCGTATCCCGTGAGCATCTTCGACAGACGGATGTTCAGACCGCCCTTGCCGATGGCCAGCGACACCTGGTCCGGCTTGAGGTATACCGATGCTGTCTTGCGCTCCTCGTCGATGGTGATGCTCGAGATCTTGGCCGGGTTGAGCGAACGCTGTATCATCAGCTGCGGGTTCGAGGTGTAGTTCACCACGTCGATGTTCTCGTTGCGCAGCTCCTTGACGATGGTGTATATTCGCGATCCCTTCATGCCGACACATGCGCCGACGGGGTCGATGCGGTCGTCGTACGACTCCACGGCCACCTTCGCCCTCTCGCCCGGGATACGGACGATCTTCTTGATGGTGATCAGACCGTCGAAGATCTCGGGCACCTCCTGCTCGAAGAGGCGCTCGAGGAACTGGTTGGCCGTGCGCGATAGAATGATGCGCGGCTGGTTGTTGTTCATCTCGACGCTCTTGACAATGGCCTTGATGGTGTCGCCCTTGCGGTAGAAGTCGTTGGGTATCTGCTCGCTCTTGGGCAGGATGAGCTCGTTGTCCTCGTCGTCGAGGATGAGCACCTCGCGTTTCCATACCTGGTAGACCTCGCCCGTGATGATTTCGCCCACCTTCTGCGAGTACTTCTCATAGAGGTTTGCCTTCTCGAGGTCGAGCAGGCGCGAGGCGAGGTTCTGGCGCAGCGACAGCACGGCACGGCGGCCGAACTGGTTCATCTTGATCTGGTCGGTGTACTCGTCGCCCACCTCGTATGTGGGGTCGATGGCCTTCACCTCCGACACGGCGATCTGCGTGTTGGGGTTCTCGACGGCGCCGTCCTCGACCACCTCGCGGTTGCGCCAGATCTCAAGGTCGCCCTTCTCGGGGTTGATGATGACGTCGAAATTCTCGTCGCTCTCGAACTGCTTCTGCAGGGCGTGGCGGAAGACATCCTCCAGAACGCCGATCATGGTTGCCTTGTCGATGTTTTTCAGCTCCTTGAACTCAGCGAAATTGCTGATGAGATTTAAGTTTTCCATTTGTGAATCTTTTTTATCTATTTTTCGTTCGTTGCTACTTGAAGTCGAGATACTCCTTCGTGTACTTTATCTCCTCGAAGGGATATGTGCGCACCACGTCGACCTCGACCTTGCGTTTGCGGCCCTCGACGGCCTGCCGCTCCTTGTATGATACCGTGATACCCTTTTCGTCGGCCGCGTCGAGCCGGGCCAGGATCTTGGTGCCGTTCTTGAGCAGCACCTCCACGGGCGAGCCCACGATCTTGAGATACTGGCGCAGCGTACACAGCTCGGAGCCGATGCCTGCCGATGCCACCGTGAGCGAGAAATCCTCCTCGTCGCGGTTGAAGTGTTCCTCGATGGCGCGGCTCAGGTCGGCGCACGCCTCGATGGTGACAGCCGTGTCGCTGTCGATAAGCAGCTCCACCTCGTTGGCGGGGGAGCATTTGCAGCTTACCGTAAACATGTCTGTACCGGCCAGCTCGCGGTCGGCAATCTCCAGTATTTTGGCGCAATCTATCATAATTCGCGGGGTTATAACTACGAAATAAGGGGACTTCCCGTCCCCTTATTGCTGACTAACGCTGCAAAAATAGTGAAAAAAACCGACACGCCAAACGATCGTGATGTGAAAAGCTCAAAATTTTTACGGTTTTGTAATGGTTTGTTCCCGAAAAGGGTGGAATCTCTTCAACAATGCAACGCAAAAGGGCGGACAATGGCATATTGTCCGCCCGTAAGATATCTCCATATCTTTTGCTCTTTTACCCGTCCGTAGGGTGTTCCGGCCGCCGTCAGTCGGCATCCGAAACATACTGCTTGATGCAGCCGCGTTTCGACGAACGGATGAAATTCAGGAGCATGTCGCGCTCGGGCGACTGCGGCAGTTCGGCCTCGACGCGGTCGCATCCCTCCATGTAGTTGAGGTTGCTCTGGAAGAGTATGCGGCACGCCTCGTGTACGGCGGCGATCTGCTCCGGCGTGAAGCCGCGGCGCGAGAGTCCTATCTTGTTGATTCCTGCGTAATGGTCCTTGTTCGAGGCGGTGATGAAGGGCGGGATATCCTTCGTGACGCCCGACATGCCCTGCACCATGGCGTGGTCGCCTATGCGCACCCACTGGTGTATGGCCGTATGTCCTCCGACAACGACCCAGTTGCCGATCTCGACCTCGCCGCCCAGCGAGACGCGGTTCACGATGACGTTGTGGTCGCCAACCACGCAGTCGTGTGCGATGTGGGCGTATGCCATGACGAGGTTGTGCGAGCCGACGACGGTCTTGCCCCGCGACGCGGTGCCGCGGCTGATGGTGACGTATTCGCGTATCTCGTTGTAGTCGCCTATCTCGGCCGTGGTGACCTCGCCCTTGAATTTCATGTCCTGGGGCGTGCAGGCTATCGATGCGGCCAGATGTATCCGGCATCCCTTGCCGATGCGTGCGCCGTCATGTATGGCGGCCGAGGGCCCGATCCAGCAGTCGTCGCCTATGACCACGTCGCCGGCAATGTATGCGAATGGCTCGATGGTGACGTTCCTGCCTATTTTCGCGTCGGGATGTACGTATGCCAATTTGCTGATCATACTCGTTTTATTCTGCTTTCTTGTTTCTCACAATCTGTGCCATAAGCGTGGCCTCGCAGGCCAGAACGCCGCCCACGAATACCTTGCCCACGACCGAGGCTATGCCGCGGCGGACGGGTTCGATGATGTGTGCCTCGATCTGCATGGTGTCGCCCGGGACGACCTTGTGCTTGAAACGCACGTTGTCGATACGCAGGAAGTAGGTCGAGTACTCCTCGGGATGCTCTACGCTCTTGAGTACGATGATGCCGCTGGCCTGTGCCATGGCCTCCACCAGCAGCACGCCCGGCATGACGGGCTCGGTGGGGAAGTGCCCCGTGAACTGCGGTTCGTTGCCCGTGACGTTCTTGATGGCGCCGATCGAGTTGTCGTCCAGATAGAATACCTTGTCCACCAGCAGGAAGGGATAGCGGTGGGGCAGCAACTTGCGCACCTCGTTCACGTCCAGCAGCGCCGGTTTGTCGGGCCGGTAGCGGAAGGCGGGTTTCTCGCCGTCGCGGCGGATGGCGTGGATGAGCTGCTTCATGAACTCGGTGTTGGCGAAGTGACCCGGGCGCGATGCCCATACGCGGCCCTTGATACGCATGCCCAGCAGTGCGAAATCGCCCAGCAGGTCGAGCAGCTTGTGGCGTGCCAGCTCGTTGCTCGAACGCAGCTGCAGGTTGTTCAGATAACCGCCCGTGACACGTATGTCGTCCTTGTGGAATACCTGCTTGAGGTGTTCGAGCTGCTCGTCCGAGACGGGGTTCTCGACCACGACGATCGAGTTGTCCAGGTCGCCGCCCTTGATGAGGTTCATCTTGAGCAGCGGCTCCAGCTCGTGCAGGAAGACAAAGGTGCGGCAGGGTGCGATCTGCTGCGCATAGTCGTTGAAGGGGTCGAGCGTGGCGTACTGGTTGCCTATGATCTTCGAGTTGTAGTCGACGTGTACCGACACGGTGAACTCGTCGTCGGGGTATATTATTATTGCGACGCCCTTGTCGGGGATCGTATAGACCTGTTTCTCCGTCACCTCGTAATATTTGCGGTCGGCTTTCTGCTCCACGAGGCCGACTTCGGTGATCTTTTGGGCATATTCGCGGGCCGAGCCGTCCATGATGGGGACCTCGGGGGCGTCGACGTCGATCACAGCGTTGTCCACGCCCAGTGTCCAGAGGGCCGACAGGATGTGCTCTACGGTGCTTATCTTGGCGGGGCCCTTCTCTATGGTCGTTCCGCGCGATGTGTCGGTGACATATTCGCACAGGGCGGGTACCGAAGGCGAATTTTCGAGATCGATTCGACGAAATACTATTCCGCTGTTCTCCGGAGCCGGCAGAACGGTCATGTTGACCTTGACTCCGGTGTGTAGCCCTTTGCCCGAGAATGAAATGGTCGAGGCGAGGGTCTGTTGTTTCGTTTGCATATTTCGTTATGGTTTATTGTGTGACTTGTGTTGTCGTGAGGTTTGCTCCGTCCGATAATAATGTGCAAAGATATGAATATTTCGTAAAAAAATAGTAATTTTGCCTGAGATTTAATGCGCTGTGACCTAATATGACGACAACCGAACCGCAGGAGACGAACGGTGTGGATAACAGACCCGTGCGACGCAGGCAGACGCACGGGACGAGGATGCATCTGCCTTTCGAGAACCGGCACAGGGATGCCGGCGAGTGGGCGTACGACCACCGCGCGGGACTGAGCGTCATGATCATATGCTATCTGGTGTTGGCCATAGCGTTCGTGGGGTCGAAGATCATTCTCAACGAGAAGCCCCATCTTCAGGGCATATATATCGATCTGCAGGACCTGGAGACTCTGGCCGAGGAGAAGGAGCGTCTGGAGCGCGAGGTGGAGATGAAGCAGATGTCGGATTTCGACTGGTCGTCGGTCCGCAACCTCACCTCGAACGAGGCCCTTCTGAACGAGAACCTTCAGGATGACCGCGGCACCCGCACGGAGGCGCTGAATGCCTCGGCGCGCGAGATCGCCGAAGGGATGGAGTCGAACCGCGCCGCCTACGAGGCCGGCCTGGCCGAGGCGGAGGCTATCCTCGACAACGGACGCGCCAAAAGCGACGAGAAGGTGTCGGAGGGCCAGGACACGAAGTTCAAGGGCAACGTAACGGTGAGCTTCGAGCTGAAGGATCCCGTGCGCACGAAACGGCGGCTGGTGGTTCCGGCCTACCGGTGCGAGGGCGGCGGACAGGTCGTCGTGGCCGTCACTGTGAACCGCGGGGGCGAGGTGACGGCGGCCAAGGTGGTCTCGGGCGGCGACGAAAGCATGCGCGAGGCGGCTTTGGATGCGGCGTGGAAGTCGCTTTTCAACATAGACATGTCGGCGCCGGAGCGTCACAACGGAACCATAACCTATATTTTTATTCCGCAGTAGTGTGGAATTTCGGCCGCACGGCTGCCGCGTGATGCGGCGGGGCGGCGGCACCCGGCCGCAGGGCCGGCAAACAGGGAGAAAATTCATGTACGCGACTCTTGTCACCATATTCGTCTGGCTTTGCGGCTGCCTTTCGTTGGGGCCGTACGGTGTCTCCGTACACGGTGCGGAGCGGGCGTGGACGCGGCAGACGGTACAGACGGAGGCTTCGATAGCCGCCGCGGATGAAGCCGCGGCAGTACGCATGCAGGCGGAGTTCGCTGCCGAGTGTATGGCGTGCAACTGCGATCTGCGACTGCCATCGTCGTGCCGCAGCGTGGCGCGCGGCGCCGAGAGTCTCTCTTCGCCCCATTCTGCGGCGCGGTCGATGCGTTGTGCGGCGCGTACGATGCCGTGCGATGCCGCCCGCGGATATATTGCCGGGCATATTACCCGATTGTTTGAATTCGATCTTTTCCGGTCGTCGCTGCGGGCGGATTTCTTCCTCCACTCGCTGTGCCGGCTGCGGATTTAGCGGAGGCGGGCGGCGCGCCTCCAATGGTGCGGCGCCTCTGCCGCAAGGTGTGGCGGATGGTTCTGCCGCCTTGCCGTATCCTGATCTCCTTTTTGTAAATCCGTTTAACGTTTAAGATTGAATCATGTCAAACAGTAAGAATATATACGAGGCGCTCTACGCCTCGTCGGACGGCGTCGTGGTACGCCGCCACAGGTCGGCAGCCGTACCTGCCGTAATGTTTTTTGTCGGGGCCGCGCTGGTCGCCGGTTCGTATGCGGCGGGGGCGTCGCTTCCGTCGGGGCTGCTCTCCGCGGCGGGATTCGCCGGCGGCGTGCTGCTCTTTGTCGGCGGCGTCATGGCTCTGATGCGCCTCTACGGTTCGGGTCATCCGTTCCATACGGGCGAGGGGCGCTTCCTCAAGGTCGAGGAGTTGCGCTTTGCGAAGGACAAGTCGGCCGAAGTGGCACGGTTGGTGCGCGAAGGCGACTTCGACACCCTGCGGGCGCTGCGCCATGACGGGGTGTCGGCGGTGACGGCGACACTCATCACCTCGCCTGCGGGGACGTTCCGCGCGTGCCAGGCCTTCGAGTTCATCGACCTCGAGATGCGGCCGATAAGCGAACTGAAGATCTTGCGGGGCCGATGCGTCGGTAACGACGGCGCATGTGTGCCGCTGAAACAATAGAGAGAAGGATATGTTGAGTATGACCGAGAATATATTGTTGGTGTGGGCGCTGCTGCTCTATGTGGCGGTGATAGCGGGAAAGGTGGCCTACAGGTTCGGGGCGCCGGCCCTGCTCCTGTTCCTCGGCGTGGGAATGGTGTTCGGACTGCATTTCATAAAGTTCGAGTCGTTCGAGTTCACGCAGTTCATAGGCATGATCGCCCTCTGTATAATCCTCTTCTCGGGAGGTATGGACACCAAGTTCTCCGAGATACGCCCCATCCTCGGGCCGGGTATCGTGCTGGCGACGCTGGGCGTTGTCATCACGGCGGTCGTGACGGGTCTGTTCATATATTTCTTCTCGTCATGGATCGGTCTGGCCATGTCGCTGCCGGTATCGTTGCTGCTGGCATCGACGATGGCCTCGACCGACTCCGCCTCGGTCTTCTCGATCCTGCGTACCAAGAAGCAGGGACTCAAGGAGAACCTGCGGCCGCTGCTGGAGCTCGAGAGCGGAAGTAACGACCCGATGGCCTACATGCTGACCATTCTGCTGGTATCGGTGGCCACCTCTGCCGTCGGCGAGGTGAACCTCGGGCAGAGCGCACTGAAATTCGTCGTGCAGATGGTCGTGGGCGCCCTTATGGGTTACGGCATAGGCCGTCTGGCTGTCTTTTCGATTAACCGTATCGACATAAAGAACAACGTGTCGCTCTATCCGGTGCTGCTGCTGGCTTCGGTTTTCTTCTCCTTCTCGTTCACGACGCTGCTCTGGGGCAACGGATACCTGGCGGTATATATCACGGGCCTGGTCGTGGGCAACTACAAGATCGCGCACCGCGGCAACCTTACGACCTTCATGGACGGTTTCACATGGCTGGCGCAGATCGTCATGTTCATCACGATAGGACTTCTGGTGAACTCCGACGAGCTGATGCATCCCGAGGTGCTGATCCTGGGTGGCGCGGTGGCCCTCTTCCTTATGTTCGTCGCCCGTCCGCTTGCCGTTTTCATCGGACTGCTTCCGTTCCGCCGGTTCAGCCGTCGGGCGAGGCTCTTTGTCTCGTGGGTGGGTTTGCGTGGCGCCGTGCCCATCATCTTCGCCACCTATCCCATCGTTGCGGGAGTCGAGAACGGACGGTTGATATTCAATGTGGTATTCATGGTGACGCTCATCTCGCTGCTGCTGCAGGGTACGACGGTGAGCGGCGTGGCGAACCTTCTGGGGCTGGCGTACGAGGAGAAGGAGTCGCGTTTCAAGATGGGTATCCCCGACAGCATCAAGAGCAACTTCACCGAGATCGAGGTTACCTCCTCGACGCTCGAGGGCGGTTCCACGCTGCGCGACATAGTGCTGCCGGACAATACGCTCGTGGTGATGATCTTCCGCCGCGGCGAGTACTTCGTCCCGCGGGGCAATACCTCGCTCGAGGTGGGGGACAAGCTGCTGGTGGTGTCGGACCGCGACGAGACGGAGCTGCGCGAAGTGTACGATGCGCTCGGAATAAAGGATGTGCTACGGCTGCAGTGACGCCTGTCGGAGGATGTGCTACGGTGCGGTGGAGTCGATCTCTGCCGCGCCGTTTTGTTTTATGCGGCTGCGCCGGCGAATGCGATCACCGTCGGGGACTTGATGCCGGCTATCGTGTCAGATAGTGACGCAGAGTGATTATCGGGTGATAGATGATCATGCGGGGGCCGCACCAGCGCATGACGCGGCGCATCGTCTCCCTCATCTCTTTGGCATAGCAATGGACGGGACAGCGGCGGCACGAGGTTTTTCCCTCGCCGAAACGGCACATGTCGAGCCTGCGGCGTGCGTAGACCAGAAGGTCGATATACTGTTGCGGCATCTGCTCCGTGCGGAGCTTGCGGCGGCAGTAGAGGCGTATCATCACCTCGATTATCTCTTTCTCCTTCTCTATGCGTGTCATGGCTTGCGTGTTGCGGTTTCGGCGGCGTATGCCGCCTCGAACAGTGTGCGCAGACGATCCGTGTCGCCGATAATCCGTCGCAGACGTTGCAACGGCTCGGCATTGGGCGAGTCCTCTATCCACAGACGCAGATAGCCTCCCTCGCCGTATTTCTCCCGCAGATGGTCGAGCGTGCGCCGCAGGTGTTCCTCCCTGTCGAGTTCGGGGCAGTGTGCCAGCCCGTACTGCACGGTGCGTCGGATTATCGTTTCGGGGTCGATGGCGCGGTCGGCTTCGGCGACAATCTTCCCGTATATGGTGCGTGGGGGCCGCGAGGCCGAGGCACGGTGGTCTTCGGCGGCGCAGGCGATGGTGTCGATGGCATCCTCCGTAAACCAGCGCCGCAGGGCGGCGTCGCTGCGTATGATGCGCGCCGAAGCTTCGTGGTGATGCTCGCGCCCCTTGGCCAGACCCGTGTCGTGGTATGCCGCGGCGACATAGGCCGTTTCGATGTCGGCGCCGAGGCGTGCGGCAAGTTCCGTGGCGCGTGTCATGACCTGCCGCACATGGTCGCGCCCGTGTGCGCGGTCGAAAGAGTCGTAGCGGGGGATTATCTCCCGCTCGATGTATCGTATGAGTTCCTCGCGTATCTCCATTGCGTCCGTATGCCGTTTCGCGTCGCCGTCACCGGCGGCGGAAGGGCAAAGGTAACGATTTTTTTTCGATATGGCCGGCTTCGGATGATGCCGTGGCGGATGTCGGCAGGGTATTGCGCGGAGACAAAAAACAACACTCTTTCGCAGGCGCAGGAGTCGGTCGGGATCATCGGCTGATCGAGCCTCGTCGCGGACGTCGGATGAAAGAACGTTGTGCTTGTGTATATGCCTTATGGTTTGTCTTGCGGTTCTCGTCCGAAGACACTGCAAAAGTAATGCCTCCGTGTTGCAACCGTATTACACGGCCGTGACGAAACGGTGAAAAACTGAAAACGGCGGCCGCCCGCATGAAAACGGATGGCCGCCGTCGTTAATTTACCGGATATGGATCCTGTCCCTTGGGGCTATATGGTCCAGGTCTCGCCCGAGTGCAGGAGGTCTTCCATGCAGTGGATCTTCGACGAGGCTTTCACCTGTTCGACCTGCTCGGCAACCTTCACGTCGTATACGTTGTCGTCGGCGACGTCGCGGATAACGCCTACGGCTACGGGGTAGTCGGGGTACTTCATCGCCGCCAGCATCGAGTGCAGCGTCGTATCCTGCGTATGCGCATCGTGCGTGAGGATATCGTCTATCGTGTATCCGTCCTCGCCCACGGTGACCACCTTCAGACGCATGTCCTCGAATACGAGACCCTTGTTGTTCGCCGCGCCGAAGAGCATCTTCTCGCCGTGGCGCAGCGTGATGGTATGCTCGGCACGCGTGGCCCTGTCACCGGCGAAGTCGGCGTGCGTCTTGTCGTTGAAGATGACGCAGTTGACCAGAGCCTCCACGACGGCCATGCCCTTGTGCTTTGCCGCCGCAACGAGGCACTCCTTCGTCAGCGCAACCTCCATGTCGATGGTGCGGGCGAAGAAGGTGCCCTTGGCGCCTATTACCAGCTCGCCCGGATTGAAGGGTTTCTCGACGGTGCCGTAGGGCGACGTCTTGGTGATCTTGCCCAGCTTGGTGGTGGGCGAGTACTGTCCCTTCGTCAGACCGTAGATCTCGTTGTTGAAGAGTATGACGTTGAGGTCTATGTTGCGGCGTATGGCGTGGATGAAGTGGTTGCCGCCGATGGCCAGCGAGTCGCCGTCACCGGTGCATACCCACACGCTCAGATCGGGGTTCGCTACCTTGATTCCCGTAGCCACGGCGCTCGCACGCCCGTGGATGGTGTGGAACCCGAAGGTCTTCATGTAGTAGATGAATCGCGACGAGCATCCGATGCCCGATACGAAGGTGAAGCGGTTGTGGGGCACGTCCAGAGCGTCCGCCACTTCGGGCATGGCGCGCTGTACGGCGTTGAGGATGGCGTGGTCGCCGCAGCCCGGGCACCATTTTACCATTTGGTCGCTCTTGAAGTCGGCCGGAGTATATTTGTAGTCTGCCATGGTATTATCTGTCGCTTAAAGTAATGATACGAATTTTTCCTTCAGCTCGGCAACCGTGAAGGGTTGTCCCTCGCACTTGTTGTACTGCTCGAACTCGAACTCCCGGAAGTTCTGGCGCAGGTACGATGCCATCTGACCCTCGTTGAGCTCGCATACGACGATGCGCTTGTGGCCCGCCAGCAGCTCGCGCATGCCCTTGGGCAGCGGGAAGATGTAGTTCATGTGCAGATGGGCGATGCTCCTGCCCTCGGCCTTGAGGTCGTCTACGGCCGTCTGCAGGTGTCCGCGCGTGCCGCCCCAGCCCACGACGAGCAGGTCGGCATCCGCCGCGCCGTCCAGTTCGGGTGTCGGCAGATCGTCCGCCACACGTGCTACCTTGGCCGCACGTGAGAGTACCATCTCCTGGTGGTTTGCCGGGTCGTATGATATGGATCCCTTCAAGTGGTCTTTCTCCAAACCTCCGATGCGGTGCTCGAGACCCTTCTTTCCGGGGAATGCCCAGCCGCGAACCATCCTTTCGTCACGCCTGTAGGGCATGAACTCTCCCTCTTCGGGCGCCTTGTCGACGATGGGAGGGTTGATTGCGGGGTAATCCTGCATCGAGGGTATGCGCCACGGCTCCGAGCCGTTGGCGATGAATCCGTCTGTGAGCAGTATGACGGGAGTCATGTGCTCGAGGGCTATCTTACCCGCCATGAAGGCGTAGTGGAAGCAGTCGCTGGGCGACGATGCCGCGATGACGACCACGGGACACTCGCCGTTGCGGCCGTAGAGAGCCTGCATCAGGTCGCTCTGCTCGGTCTTGGTCGGCAGTCCCGTCGAGGGGCCGCCGCGCTGCACGTCGACGATGACCAGAGGCAGCTCGCCCATCACGGCAAGACCCATGGCCTCGCTCTTGAGCGAGAGACCCGGACCCGACGTGGTGGTGACGGCGAAGTTGCCGGCATAGGCGGCGCCGATGGCGGTACAGATGCCCGCGATCTCATCCTCGGCCTGCACGGTCTTCACGCCGAGGTCCTTGCGCTTGGCCAGTTCCTCGAGTATGACCGTGGCGGGGGTGATGGGGTACGATCCGCAGAAGAGCGGCAGGCCGGCCTTCTCGGCGGCGGCGCAGAAGCCCCATGCCGTGGCGACGTTGCCGTTGATGGAGCGGTATGTGCCCTTCTCGAGGTGTGCCGGAGCAACCTCGTACGTATTTGCGAACTGGTGCGTGTTTGCCGCGTAGTTGTATCCCGCATCTATGGCGCGCTTGTTGGCCTCGGCTATGGCGGGGTTCTTCTTGGCGAACTTGGCATCGAGATAACGCTTTGCGTAATCCTCCGAACGGTTGTACATGTAGAAGCATATGCCCAGCGCGAACATGTTCTTGCACTTGACGACCGTCTTGTTGTCGAGCCCCATGTCGGCCATTGCGGCGCGGGTCATGGAGGTGATGTCGGGGATGATGACGTTGTAGTCCTGCAGTCCGAGTTCGGTGATGGGGTCGAGCGTGGCATAGCCCGCCTTCTTGATATGTTCCTCTGTGATGGAGTCGCCGTCGATGATCACCGTGGCGTCCTTCTTGAGCCATTTGCGGTTTGCCTTGAGTGCCGCGGGGTTCATCGCCACCAGCACGTCGCAGTAGTCGCCCGGGTTGGTCACCTTGCCCGAGCCGAAGTGTACCTGGAATCCCGAAACGCCGGCGACGGTGCCCTGCGGGGCGCGTATCTCGGCCGGGAAGTCGGGGAATGTCGATATGCCGTTGCCCAATAGCGCCGACGTATTGGAAAAGAGCGTTCCTGTGAGCTGCATTCCGTCGCCCGAGTCGCCCGAAAAGCGTATCACGACATCCTTCAGCTTTTTTGTGTTGAGATTATTCATGTTCGGGAAGATTACGAATCGTAAATAAAAAATTTTAAGTTCTCGACAAAGATAGCTCTTTATCGAATACGTTATTCCTTGCGGGGCTATAATTTTTCGTTTTCGGGCTTTCGGCGCTCCTCTGCGCGTGGCGGGCGCTGTGCCATCGACACCCCGAAAATTATAAGCACCGTTCCGGCGAGGGCCAGCGGCGTGATCCTCTCGCCGAGGACGAAGTGGGCCGTTATCATGGCTACTATGGGGTTAATATACAGATAATTCGTAGCCCGGATGGCTCCGAGGCGGCGGATCACCATGTTCCATGTCCAGTAGCATATGAGAGAGGCCGCGATTCCCAAATATAAGAGGTTTCCCGCAACCGTCGGGCGCAGGAGCGTCTGCAGCGTGAGGTGTTCGGGCCGGAAAATGAAGTAGGGCAACAGGGTTATTATGCCGTAGAAGAAGATCTTGCGTGTGATCATCGTGGGCGGGTAGCGTTTCTCGAGGCGCAGCACCAGAATACTGTAAGCGACCCACGTTACGGCGGCGCCGAGCGTGAGCAGGTCGCCGCGGGGGTTGAGCTTGAGCAGGAACTGTCCGTTGAAGACCACGAGGGCGACGCCTGCGAGCGAGACGAGCGAGCAGAGGTAGATGCGGCGTCCGGCGCTCTCCTGCCGCACGATGCGGTGTACGGCGAGCGTGGTGAGCAGGGGTGTGGCGGCGATGATGATGGCCACGTTCGATGCCTGCGTATAGAGCAGGGCGGTGTTCTCGAGCAGGAAGTAGAGCGAGCCGCCCGTGATGCCGAGCAGCGCCATCTGCGCCTCGTCGCGCCAGTTGTCGGCGAAGATGCGGCCGCGCACGAAGGGCAGCATGCAGACGTACGCCAGTGCGAAGCGCAGCGTCATGATCGCTGCGGGCGAGAGTCCCTCCCCGAGCAGCAGTTTCGAGCTGATGAAGGTGGTGCCCCAGATCGCCGAGGTGACGGCGGCCGTGATGTGGTAAGGGATGTTGCTCCCGGACTCGGCTTTCATCGTATCGAGTTCATGCGTATGCTCGCCTTGACGAGGGCGATGGCGCGTATTCGTGAGACCTCGATCTCCTTGTCGGCGTGATGGGGGTTCTGGCTCACGAGTTTTACGTAGCCCTCGCGGTCGGAGCGCTGGATATATTTCACGGTGATGTACTCCTCGCCGTCGAGGTCTATCGAGAGCAGGTACATGTCGCCCCAGAATATGTCGTCGATGTTCTGCAGCTGCTTGTATAGGACTATGTCGCCGCTCTTGAGCAGCGGATACATCGAGTCGCCAACTATGTATATCGCCCCGTCGCATTTGGGCAGGTTGGGGATGTGTATGTAGTTTACGGGCTTGTTCGACGCCTGGTCGGTGAAGAGGGGCACCAGGCCTGCCGTACCCTCGATCGAGTAGAGGGGCACGCTCTGCATGGGCAGCGAATTGTCGCTGCGCAGGCGGAACGCCGTATAGGCCGGTTCGGCGTTGAACATCTCGCCCTTGCCGGTGTCGAGCCACTCGGGATTCACGTTCAATTCCTGAACCAGTATGTTCTTGTTGCGCATCGAGAGGCCGCACTTCCCCGTCTCGATCATCGAGAGCGCCGCCTTGCCTATGCCAAGATGTTGAGCCAATTGCTCTTGAGTCATCTTCAGCTCCTTGCGTATAAGTTTTACCCTGCTTTCCATGATTTTTCTATCGGAAAATATTATATCAAAAATTTAACTATTGGCGAATCAAAGTTCAGTAATTGAATGTATATTTGTGTTGCAAAGTTAAGCATTCTGATTTTAATCACAAACGATTGGTTGAACTTTTTAATACGTTTTTACCGTTATGTATTTGATTTCCTCTGAACTTTACGACCTGGCGGCCGAACTTCTCGCGGATCGGATCGACCGTTCGGAATACTTCTCCGGATCGGTCGAGTTCGAGTACGGCGACGTGGAGTGCCGCCTCACCGCCTCGCTGATAATCTACAGCAGGCCGGAGCGACTGCCCGAAGGGGTGCGCGACACGATATTCGACGTGGTTCCCGTGTGGTGGGAGTTCCACACCTCGGTGGATGGCTGTGAGATGTTGAACGACTTTTCATTCTCGGAGATACGCGACCGTATCGTATGTCTATGACCGGTGGAGATATTGCGGTGCGGTGCGAGGCGGCGGCCGTGACGCATCCCTGTCGAGCGGTGCCGTTTGCCGACTTTGCCGTTGCGGTCTATCCGTTTCTTGAGCTGCAGCCCTTTCACGAGGTATATTACCGCCTGCTGGAGATGTTCGCCGCCGGGCGCGTGCGGCGGCTGATAGTGTCGATGCCGCCGCAGCACGGCAAGAGCGTCGGAGCCTCGACCCTGCTGCCGGCATACATGTTGGGCCTCGATCCCGATGCGAAGATTGCCGTGGCATCCTACTCGGCGGCGCTGGCGTCGAAATTCAACCGCCGCGTGCAGCGCATAATCGAATCCGAAGAGTACGGGGCGATATTCCCCGATACGCGTATCAAGAGCGGCGGCAAACCGTCGGGATATCTGCGCACGTCGGACGAGGTGGAGATCATCGGCCGCGACGGAGGGCTCTTGTCGGTGGGGCGCGAGGGTTCGCTCACGGGCAACCGTGTGGACTGTTTTATTCTGGACGACCTCTACAAGGATGCCATGGAGGCCAATTCGCCCCTCGTGCGCGAAAACTGCTGGGAGTGGTACACCTCCGTGGTGCGCACGCGCATGCATAATGCCTCGAGCGAACTGATCGTCTTCACGCGCTGGCATGACGAGGACCTGATCGGCGAGTTGCGGCGGCGCGAGCGGTGTGTCGACCTGCGCGAGTGGTCGGACGTGGACCGGGTGGTTGACGGCGAGTGGCTGTGCCTCAATTTCGAGGCTCTGAAGAGTTCTCCGGCATGCGGCATCGATCCGCGAGGTGCGGGTGAGGCGCTGTGGCCCGAGCGGCAGAGCGCCTCGCTGCTCGAGTCGAAGCGGCGGCTCGATCCCCTGCGCTTCGAGTGCATGTACCAGGGCCATCCGTCGCCGCGCGGCGGGTTGCTCTACGGCGACGGCTTCATCGAGTACGACACCCTGCCGTCGGAGATCGTGCGGCGCGCCGGATATACCGATACGGCCGACACGGGCGACGACTATCTCTGTTCGGTGGCCTATGCCGTCGATGCCGACGGGCTGATCTACCTGCTCGATGCGGTCTATTCGCGTGAGCCGATGGAGGTGACCGAGACCCTTGTGGCCGATATGGCGGAGCGTACGCCGATAGCGTCGATGCTGGTCGAGAGCAACAACGGCGGCCGCGGCTTTGCGCGTGCGCTGCAGCGGCTGCTGCCGCGCGTCCGCGTCGAGTGGTTCCACCAGAGCGGGAACAAGGAGGCGCGCATATTGTCCTATTCGGCGACGGTGCTGCACGCCATGCGCTTCCCGCGTGGGTGGGCGCAGCGGTGGCCCGAGATGTATGCGCATCTTTCATCCTATTCGCGCATCTTCCGCACGAACCGCTGGCATGACGCGCCGGACGTGCTTACCGGGATAATCGAACGCGAGGCCCCCGAGGGACAGCGGACGAAGATCCGCAATGTCGGATTCCTTTAGGCCGCCCCGTGCGCACTGGAACGATGCGGGCCGCATACCCTATCCGGAGTATGCGGCCCGTGTGGTTTGAGTCGCGGCGCTATCGCAGCGATGCGACCTTGCGGTCGAACTCCTGTTTCAGGGATGCGATGAGCTCGCGTACGCTGACGATCCTGTCCGAACGCCATGCGTTTGCGCCGCAGAAGGCGTAGCCATTCTCGAGCTTGCCGCGGAAGGCGTTGTAGAGCGCCATCATGATGCAGTAGGGCGAATGGGTCACGTCGCAGGTCTTGATGCAGTTGAAGGGGCAGTTTTTTGGCCGTTTGAGACCCTCCTTCACCTTCTCGAGAAAAGTGTTGTGTATGGCGCGGCCCGGCATCCCGACGGGACTCTGGATGATCTCTATGTCCTCCTTGCGGGCATCTATGTAGCTCTGCTTGAATTCTGCCGAGGCGTCGCACTCCTTCGTCGTGACGAAGCGCGTGCCCATCTGCACGCCGTCGGCCCCAAGAGCCGTGATGTCGTATATGTCCTCTCCCGTATATATTCCGCCGCCGGCGATGACGGGGATGTGCTTGCCCGTGCGCTGTTCCGTTTCACGCGCCTCGGCCACGACCTCGGGCAGGATGTGTTCGAGCGTACAGTTGGCGTCGCCGAGCTGCTGCGCGCTGTATCCGAGGTGGCCGCCGGCCTTCGGGCCCTCGACGACCACGGCGTCGGGAACATACCCGTACTCCTCTATCCAGCGGCGGCAGAGCACCTTCAGGGCGCGTGCCGACGATACTATCGGGGCGAGTTTGGTCGTTGAGTCGCTCTTCAGAAACGACGGGAGCGTCAGCGGCAGCCCCGCCCCCGAGAAGATGATGTCGGCCTTGCGGGCGATGGCCGTGCGCACCATGTCGGCGAAGTTGGACATGGCCACCATGACATTCACGCCTATGATGCCTTTTGTCAGACTGCGCGCCTTGGCCAGCTCCTCGCCGAGGCCGTAGATGCTCGCCTCGTCGTAGTCGTGCGAGTAGTCGCGGTATATCACGCCGAGGCCGGCCGATGATATTACGCCCACGCCGCCCTCGTTCGCCACGGCCGAGGCCAGGCCCGAGAGCGATATGCCTACACCCATGCCGCCCTGCACGATGGGTACGGTGGCCGTGAGATCTCCTATTTTCAGTGGTTTCATTTTCCGTTCGGGTTTGATCGTTGGGAAGTTTGTCGGTGCAAAGATATTGAAATATTCTAAATGGTAAATATTATGTCGTATATTTCTGTATACTGTCATCGCCCGTCATGCGTAACATCCTGAAACAAATCCGTTTGGCGGGGCGTATGAAAAACGGCATCCCCGTCCGGATCGTAAGACCGGACGGGGATCTGCGTTTGGGGTTCGCATATGTGTTGCGGGGGTCAGAGCATCTCCTCGATGCGTGCTGCGGGGGCCGTGTCGAGTCCCGATATCATGCCGTTGCAGTAGCGGTAGTATCCCGAGATGGCGATCATGGCGGCGTTGTCGGTGGTGAACTTCAGCTCGGGGATGAAGGTGCGCCACCTGCGGCGGCGGCCCGCCTCGGCCACGGCGTTGCGCAGGCCCGAATTGGCCGAGACGCCTCCGCCGATGGCTATATCCTTTATGCCGAGTGTGTTTGCTGCCTTGATGAGCTTCTCGAGGAGGATGTCGATGATGGTATGCTGGAGCGAGGCGCAAAGGTCGGCCTTGTGCTTTTCGACAAAGTCGGGGTCGCGTTTCACCTCGTCGCGCAGGGTGTAGAGGAACGATGTCTTGAGCCCCGAGAACGAGAAGTCGAACTCTCCCTTGACGTGTGGGCGCGCGAAGGCGAAGGCGTTCGGATCGCCCTCCTTGGCCAATTTGTCGATCACGGGGCCGCCCGGGTAGGGTAGTCCCATCACTTTGGCACACTTATCGAAGGCTTCGCCTGCGGCGTCGTCGATTGTGGTGCCTATGATCTGCATCTCGAGGGGCGAGTCCACGCGCACGATCTGGGTGTGTCCGCCGCTGACGAGCAGGCACAGGAACGGGAAGTCGGGGTGTGGCATCTCGCGGTCGGGCAGGTCGATGAAGTGCGAGAGGATATGCCCCTGCAGGTGGTTGACCTCCACGAGGGGTATGTTGCCCGCCACCGAGAGCCCCTTGGCGAATGAGGTGCCGACGAGCAGCGATCCCAGGAGTCCGGGTCCGCGGGTGAAGGCGATGGCATCGAGCTTGTCGACCGATATGCCGGCCTCCTTGAGGGCGGTATCCACTACGGGGATGATGTTCTGCTGGTGTGCCCGCGACGCGAGTTCGGGTATTACGCCTCCGTACTTGACGTGTACGGCCTGCGAGGCGATGACGTTCGACAACAGCGTGGTGTTGCGTATTACGGCAGCCGAGGTGTCGTCACAGGAAGACTCTATGCCGAGTATCGTGATGTCCATTTTTTCAGAGGTATATTGTTACGTTTTGACGGAAAATAGCTACATTTGTAAGTTTTAAGCAGATTAAGCGGAACTGCGATGCGCAAAGTTACGAAAATATTGTTAAAGGCGTTATCAGTAACGGTTTTGTTTCTGATATTTTGCCCCATTGCGCTCACGCTGCTCATCTCGCTGCCGTCGGTCCAGAACTTTGTTGTCGGCCGTGCCGCAAAGTACATGTCGCGCAAGTTGGAGACTACGGTATCGATAGACCGCATTCGTCTGGGGGCGTGGGGCAGTATCCGTGTGGACGGCTTTTATGTCGAGGATTACCAGCAGGATACGTTGCTCTATGTGGGGCGCCTGCAGCTCCATATGGCAGGGCTGCGGGACAATCGCTCGGGCATTGTTTTGCGCAACGGCGAGGTGAGCGACACGAAACTCTACCTTCGCGAGACACCCGAAGGGGTGATGAATATCAAGCAGGTGATGGACCGCCTCTCGAAGAAGGAGAAGAAGGGCGGCGGCGACTTCGGCTTCGGCATCCGCAACGTGCAGATCGACGACTTCACCCTCATCATCGAACGGCGCGAGCATCGCGATCCCGAGTACGGAATAGACTACAGCGACATGCACCTCGAGCATACGTCGGCCTTCATCGAGGGCTTCATCCTGCAAGGAAGCACCATCGGAGGATATATACGCAACTTCACGACGACGGAGCATTGCGGCTTCAGGATCGACAACTTCACGGGGCGCTTCCTGGTGGACAAGGGTCTGGTCGATCTGCGCGACTTCGAGATCGACACCGACGAGTCGTCCATACGCCTGCGGTCACTGGTGTTGCGCGGCGAGGACTGGGGCTCGTACAAGGACTTCGTACACAATGTTGCCATCGACGGCGAACTCTACGATACGTCGGTCTCGACGGACGACATAGCGCACTTCGCGCCGGGGCTGCTGCCGTGGAAACTTGCGGTGAAGGATATGCAGGTCAAGGTTGCGGGCTCTGTCGCCGACATGAATGTCAATGTGGAGAATATCTCTTTCGGCGAACACTCGTCGTTGCGGGCCTCAGTGGATCTGCGGGGGCTGCCCGATGTGAGGAAGGCGACGATGACGGTCGACCTGAAACGTCTGGCCACATGCGAGACCGATGTGTCGCGTCTGGTGTCGGGGATCGGCGGTCGGGACCTCTCGGAGAAGATACGTTCTGTCATGAGCAGCGCGGGTGAGATGATATGTGCGGGCAGTTTCAGCGGCGGCCTGCGCTCCTTCGCCACCGATCTGAAACTGACCACGCAGGCGGGAAACGCCGCGCTGGCGGTGAAACGTTCCCCCGTAAAGGTCGAGAAGGGAGACTCCGGGGCGCGTTACGCGGTGACGGCCTCTGCCGACGTGCGTCATCTGCGCCTGGGGCGGCTGTTGCACAACAGTACGCTGGGACCCGTATCGGCCCGGGTGCGCTTCGACGGCACGATGTCCGACGGCGGCGGCATAGACGGTAGCGTGAACGGAAATGTGGAGTCGATCGAGTTGATGGAGTGCCTGTACGACTCGCTGTCGCTCTCGGGGCGTATCCTTGACAAGAGTTTCACGGGAACGCTGCGCAGCGACTGTGAGCCGCTGACGATGATGCTCAGCGGAAAGGCCGACATGAACGGTGCGGAGCCCGTGTGCGATGTGCGTCTGGTCGTGGACCGGGCCGATCTGCGCGCCATGAACATAAATAGCCGCGATTCGGTCTCGACACTTGCGCTGGGCGCCGAGATGTATGCCGTGGGGCGCTGGCCCGACGCGATGAACGGTACGTTGACCCTCGGCGGGCAGTACATATACGACCTGGATACGCTGCGCAGCGGCGAGATGAAGATTACGGCGCGCAGCAGCGAAGGCCGCCGGTCGGTGTCGCTCACGTCGGACTTCGCCGATGCCACCTTTACCGGGCCGACGAGCTATGCCGAGATAGCGAAGTATCTCGAGTCGGCGATGAGCAAATATCTGCCGTCGCTGTTCGACGACGGCGTCCGGGAGTATGTCGGGCCCGACAAGGCGGGGTATTCTACGCTGGCCGTCACGGTCAAGGATCTGGACCCGCTGCTGAATGCCATATCGGACGGGTTGCAGCTGGCTCCGGGGTCGAAGTTCAACTTCATGCTCAACCCGGCGGATAACGTCATATCGCTGCGTGCCGAGTCGGATTATGTCGAGCGGGGCCGCATCCTGGCCACGCGCATGAAGATGAACATGGTGAATCAGGGCGATTCGCTGGCTCTGTTCCTCACGTCGGAGGATCTCTATGCCGGAGGCATGCATACGCCGCAGCTCACCATGATGGGAGGGGCGAAGAACGACCGCATGACCGTCTCGGCGGGATTTGACGATCCGGCCGATTCGTTGTCTGGCATGTTGTCGTTGTGGGCGCGTGTCGGGCGCGACGACTCGACGGGGATGCGCCACGTGACGATGACGGTGCTGCCGTCTACGGTGACGCAGGGCCGCCGCAACTGGCGTATATCGTCCGACCGGATCACGATAGATACGGCGCGCGTGGTCGTGAACGACTTCATGGTGCGTACCGAGAGCCAGATGCTGCATATCGACGGCGTGGCGTCGCGCAGCCGTGCCGATTCGCTGACGTTGCGGCTCAACAATTTCGATGTCTCGTCGCTGGCGGGATTTGCCGTGGGCATGGGATATGATGTCGAGGGTACGAGCAGCGGTACGGCCTCGATGAAGTCGGTGCTGCACCGCGGCGAGCTGACCTCGGACATAAGTCTGGACAACGTTACGGTGAACGGCGTGGCGGTGCCGCCCCTGCAGCTCGACTCGCGCTGGGATTTCGAGCAGCAGCGCGTGCGCATTCTTATGAACAACCGTACCACGGGTGACAATATCGTGCGCGGCTATTATGCCCCCTCTACGGGTCGCTATTATGCCGAGGCGCGCATCGAGGGGATGAACATGAGTCTGCTCGACCCGATCCTGTCGGGTGTGGTGTCGGGCACGGCGGGTACGGCGACCGCATCGCTCGAACTGATGGGACAGAACCGCGACGCCTCGCTTACGGGGTCGATCGACGTGACGGACCTGGCCACGACGGTGGACTTCACGCAGGCGCGCTATACGGTGCCCCGCGCCACGATCGCCGTGGAGGACAACCATCTGCGTGCCACCAACGTGCGGGTCTACGATTCGGAACAGAACGAGGGACTGCTGACGATGGATCTTAACCTGCAGCATACGTCTAACATATCGTACCAGATGCGTGTGGTGCCGCGCAACATGATCGTGCTGAATACCACCTCGCGCGACAACGACCTCTTCTACGGCAAGGTCTACGCGTCGGGCGTGGCGACCATCAGCGGCAGCAAGAAGGGTACGACGCTCGATATCGTAGCCTCGACGACGGGCAACTCGCAATTCTTCATGCCCCTGTCGAGCAAGACGGATGTTGCCACGGCGGATTTCGTCATCTTCGAGAAGCCGGGCATACAGCTCGATACGATGAACTACCTCGAGCGCAAGAAACTGATGTTCGAGCGCCGCAACCGCACGCGGACGACGGAGGGCAGCACGATGAATATCAATATCGAGCTTACGGCCAACCCCAATGCCGAGGTGCAGCTGGTGATCGACCCGACGGTGGGAGATATCATCAAGGTACGCGGCGACGGTACGCTCAACATGCGGATCGTGCCGAGCGCCAACATATTCGACATGTACGGCGACTATACCATCACGGAGGGCAGCTACCTGTTCACGTTGCAGAATATTATCAACAAGCTCTTCATCATCGAGTCGGGTTCGACGATACAGTGGGCGGGCGACCCGATGGATGCGCGGCTGGATATCAACGCCGTATACAAACTCAAGGCGTCGCTCAAGCCGCTGCTTTCGTCTACGACTTTGGACAACATATCGCGCGCCGTGCCTGTGGAGTGCATCATCAACCTGTCGGACAAGCTGACCAATCCTTCTGTGACCTTCGACATAAAGGTCCCGAACGCCGACTCCGAGATCCAGAATGCCGTGGCCAACCTGCTCAACAACCAGCAGTCGATAGCCACGCAGTTCATGTACCTGCTGGTGAGCGCCAGCTTCTATTCCGACTCGTCCACCTCGTCGAGCATAGGTGCGTCGGCGTCGGCCGCGACGGGCTTCGAGCTGCTGTCGAACCAGTTGAGCAACTGGCTCTCGAGCGACGACTACAACATCGTGCTGCGGTATCGCCCGCGGTCGGAGCTTACGAGCGACGAGATCGACTTCGGTTTCTCGAAGAGCCTCGTGAGCGACCGCCTTATCGTGGAGCTCGAGGGCAACTACCTTATCGACAACCAGATGTCGGCCAACAGCAACATGTCCAATTTCCTGGGCGAGGCCTATATTACGTGGCTTATCGACGAGAACGGCAACCTGCGCATGAGGGGTTTCACGCAGACGATCGACCGTTTCGACGAGAACCAGGGTCTGCAGGAGACGGGCGTCGGCATATATTATAAGGAGGACTTCGAGAACTGGAAGGACCTGAAACGGCGCGTGCGCGAGCGTTTCATGAGCAAGCGTCGCCGTGCGCAGCGCGATGCCGAGCTGCAGGAGGCTCTGGAGGAGCGCATGATGCAGGCCGACAGCGTCGGGGCGGCGGAAGCCGCTGCCGAAAGTGCTGCGGTGGGGACGCGACGCCGGCGTCGTGATGCCGGGGCATCCGGAGAGGGGGCGGACACCGTGGCCCGCACCGTACCTGTGAATGCCGCCGAAGGCAAAGGTGCGCCGGCGGGTGACCGGAGTGCGGCGGCCGTGACGGAGCCGGAGATGTATGAATGGATAGAGTTTGAAAAGAGCGAGTAGCCGGCAGACGCGGATGGAACGTGGGGGGGGGTGAATTGTCAATGAGGCAGGTGGCGTGTGCGAATTATGTGGAACGCGAATGGCGGCGATGACCGTGAGCGAGACCCCTGGGACGGGGTGAGAGAAGATGTCCGTAAATGCGGATTTGAGATAATTTTGGATAATGATAGAGAACGAGTAACTTAATAGAAAACTTAAATAAAACAGGAAAGACTATGATCGAATTTCTTCAGGCTGCCGAGACTGCGGCAGTGGCGGCAGCCGAGACTGCCGAGGCAACGGTAAACAACGAGGCGGTGAGCATGAGCTTGTGGGAGCTTTTTTCGAAGGGAGGCTGGCTGATGTGGCCGCTGCTCATTCTGGGCGGCATCACGGTGTTCATCTTCGTGGAGCGTTATCTTGCCATACGCAAGGCGTCGGTGCTGGACATGAACTTCATGAACCGTATCCGCGACTACATCTCGGACGGCAAGATCCGCTCGGCGATAGATCTCTGCCGCAAGACCAATACCCCGATCGCACGCATGATCGAGAAGGGCATAGGCCGTATCGGCCGTCCGATGAGTGACATACAGTCGGCCATCGAGAATGTTGCCAACCTCGAGGTGTCGAAGCTCGAGAACGGCCTGCCGTTCCTGGCCACGATTGCGGGAGGTGCGCCCATGATCGGATTCCTCGGTACGGTACTCGGTATGGTGCAGACCTTCATGGACATGTCGGCTGCGGGCGGTACGGTGGACATGTCGCTTCTGTCGAGCGGTATGTATGTGGCCATGGTTACGACCGTGGCTGGTCTTATCGTCGGCATCCCCGCATATTTCGGATACAACTATCTGGTGGCCCGCATCGAGAAGCTGGTGTTCCAGATGGAGGCCAACTCGATCGCCTTCATGGACATATTGAATCAACCCGTAAAATAACACGACCATGGCAATAAAACGAGGATCGAAGGTCAATCAGTCGTTCTCGGCGTCGTCGATGACGGACTTGATGTTCCTGTTGCTGCTCTTCATGATCATAGCAACGACGCTCATCAATCCCAACGCCGTGAAACTGATGCTGCCCAAGAGCGCGAACCAGCTCAAGGACAAGGCCGTGACGACGGTGTCGATAAAGGATGCGGGCAACGGCCGCTACATCTATTACGTCGAGCTGGAGAATGTCGGCTCGCGCGAGGGTGTGGCTCGCGCGCTCCAGAGCCGTCTGGCGGGCCAGGAGAAGCCTACCATATCGCTTCATGCCGACAGGACGGTGGCGTGGGACGAGATCGTGCAGATGATGAACATCGCCAAGGACAACGGTTACGGATTGATCGCCGCCACGCAGCCCTGATGCACGGGGGCGGGTGACGACGGATAAAACGGAACGATTATGAACTACTACGATGAAAACGACGACAGACCGAAGCTTTACGGCGGAGTGGCTGTCGGGGCATACGTTATAGTGATAGCCGCAGCGATGCTGTTGGGACACATATCCATCGACAAGGTCGAAGAGCCCGCAACGCTTATCATAGAACTCGAGGAGGAGCCGCCGCGGCCGCAGCGCACGGTAGTGACGCAGCAGGCGCCGCGCCACGAGAATATCTCTACGGAGCGCGACAACTCGCAGCAGGTGACCGGTACCGACGAGCAGACGCGTACGGTGAACCGCCGTGCCATCTTCCACAGCAACACCGACGGCGCGGATGAGGAGGAGGATGTGGGCAACCCCTACAGCCGCGAGGGGGAGGAGAATACCGCCTCGGGTGACGGCGGGGGACTGAACCCCATCGGCAACGACCAGCTGGACGAGGGACTGCGCGGACGGGGCCTTGTGGGGAACCTGCCGCTTCCGGAGTATCCCGGCAACACGAGCGGCAAGATTGTGATCCGCGTGGCCGTGGATCAGCACGGCGTGGTTACGAGTGCGGCCTACGAACCCAAGGGCTCTACCTCGTCGGATGCGGCGTTGATCGCTGCGGCTATCGCCGCGGCGAAGAAGGCGCGCTTCACCGAAAGCCGCAGCTTCGTGCAGGGCGGTACCATAACGTATAACTTCAAACTCAACTGACGACGATGGGACTTCTGGCAAGACGGATTATGTTCTCTCTCCTGGTGGCTGTGGCCGCTGTCCCGGCCGTTTCGGCGCATGCGGCCGAGGGGCGGAACGGAATGCAGGAACGGCCGGGGTCGCAGGAGAAGCAGGAGCAGACGCAGGGCCTTCAGCGCCGTAAGGCCCGCTCGGGACCCCATATGGCTTTCGACCGCACGTCGCACGACTTCGGCGACGTGGCGCGTCACGGCGGCGATCTCATAAAGGAGTTCCGCTTTGTGAACGACGGCGACGAGCCGCTGGTGATAAAGAAGATCACCAAGGCCTGTTCGTGCCTTACGGTCTACTTCTCGCGCAAGCCGGTGCTGCCGGGCGAGACATCCGTCATCAAGATCAAGTACGAGCCGCACAAGATCGAGGAGGGTATATTCCACCGCGTCATACAGATCTATTCCAACTCGCCCGAGGGGGTGCGCCTGCTTACGATACAGGGCAACTCGATCGAGGACAACACCTCCCGCAAACGCCATTGACCGCGCTCCGGGCCGTGGCCGGGGCACGGCAGGCCCGCTTCGCAGATTGGCGGCCGGTTGGATAAACGACAAAAATCCACTCCTGAAAAGGGAGTGGATTTTTGTTTCATGCCTTGCGGTATCGGATCATTCGTACCGATCCGATAGGTCGTGTCAGTCGTCGCAGCGTCGCAGTACGAGAGCCGTACGCGAGGTGTTGTATATCTTTATGTGCGGCTGTGCGTCCTCGCCTGCCGGGAACGAGAAGTGCAGGTCGTCCATCGCCTGCCGTGCCAGCCCGCCGAAGCGCTCCTCGTCTGTCGATAGCAGCGGCACGTATCGTCCTTCGCGCAGCACGGGCAGTTCGTAGTCGGGAATCGACGCCGTGGGGTGCCAGTTGAATACGAACAAGAGGTCGCCGTGCGAGAAGACCATGGTTTTGTTGTTCTCGTCCATGAGCAGGTTGTATGGATATCCGTCGGCGAGGATGCCGTATTTGCGGACCATGCGGATCATCTCACGGTCGAAGTCGGCGAGGAACGAGTATCGCAACTCGTCGCTGTCGCGCAGCGACCATTGGCGGCGTGCGTGGTCGTACGACCAGCCGTTGCCTTCACGCGGGAAGTCGATCCACTCGGGGTGGCCGAACTCGTTGCCCATGAAGTTGAGGTATGCCTCGCCGCCCGTGGTTATGGTCATCAGGCGTATCATCTTGTGCAGGGCCATGCCGCGGTCTATGACGATACTCTGCGTCTTGCGGTCCATCGAGTCGTACATCAGGCGGTCCATAAGCCGGAAGGCGATGGTCTTGTCGCCCACGAGGGCCTGGTCGTGCGACTCGGCATAGGCTACGGTCTTGACTCCGGGCAGACGGGATGTCATGACCGACCACATCTCCCATATGTTCCAATCCTCGTCGGGTATGTCCTTGAGCATCTTGATCCAGAAGTCGGGTATTGCCATGCCGAGGCGGTAGTCGAACCCTATGCCTCCGTCGTAGGGCGGGAAACACATCCCGGGCATACCGCTCACCTCTTCGGCGATGGTCACGGCCGAGGGCTTGAAGTCGTGTACGAGGCGGTTCGCAAGAGTGAGGTAAGTCAGGGCGTCGATATTGACCCCCTCGTCGAAAAAGCGGTCGCGGCAGTCGAAATCGACATATCCGTGGTGGTGGTATATCATCGAGGTGACGCCGTCGAAGCGGTATCCGTCGAAGTGGAAGCGGTCGAGCCAGTACTTGACGTTCGAGAGCAGGAAATGCTCCACGCCGCCCTTCCCGTAGTCGAAGGTCATCGAGTCCCAATATTGCTGGTATCCTTCGGCGCCGGCTTTCGAGTAGAGGTGGTCGGAGCCGTCGAGACCGTTTATCCCTTCGTTCGTATTCTTCACGTAGTGGGCATGCACGAGATCCATTATGACCGCCAGCCCCATGCCGTGGGCGGTGTCTACGAGGCGTTTGAGCTGCTCGGGCGTGCCGAAGCGCGACGAGGGGGCGAAGAAGCTCGACACGTGGTATCCGAACGACCCGTAGTAGGGGTGTTCGGCTATGGCCATAAGCTGCACGGCGGTGTATCCGGCCTCCTTTATTCGCGGCAGCACGTTGTCCGTAAACTCGTCGTAGGTGCCTATGCCCTTTTTCTCCTGCGCCATTCCGACGTGCGCCTCGTATATCAGCAGGTCTGCGGCGGCCGCAGGCGAGAAATCCTGGTCGTGCCACTCGTAAGGTTCGGGCGCCCAGAACTGCGCCGTGTAGTTTTTTGTCTTCTCGTCCTGCACCACGCGCGTGGCATAGGCGGGGATACGGTCCAGCCATCCGCTTTCGCCGTGTACGTGCATCTTGTAGAGCGAGCCGTGCGTAAGCCTGTCGGCATACATCGCGTCGGGGAAGAAGGCGCTCCAGACACCGTCGCGGCTCTTGTCCAGGCGCAGCTGCGTGCGCTGCCACGAATTGAAGTCGCCGAACAGATATACGTCCTGCGCCTCGGGCAGCCATTCGCGGAACCACCAGCCGCAGAGTTCCTCGTCGCGCTGCCAGCCGTAGTACAGGTATCCGTTGGCATAGTCGACGATCGAGCCGGCACGCTGCGTTATATCCTCCATGCGGTGTACATAACGTTCATGGCGTTCGTATATGCGGTCGGCTACGGGTTCAAGCCACTCGTCGCGCTCGACCATGGGGAGCTTTTGGAAAGTCGCATCCATAACTCACGAGATTTTATGGTTTCCGTGGCGCGGTTCGCATGATCGAATATCCGTCCGGGCATGCGGGCCGCCTCCATATACTATTCAAATTTCATGTAAATATAGTACACCCCGAGCATAAAACCCCGACCCGTATCGGGATTTTTTTTGGCTATGGGCGTCCTATGTTATCCAAATTTAATAATAATGGATGAGAAATTCAATAGCGGCGGTCCGATAAATCGTCCGAAGGCGGCAAATAGGGGCTGCGAGGTACGGGTTGTGAGACGGTGTCGGGGCCGGATCTGCGGCCGGCAAGGAGATGAAAAAGAGGGACGGAAACGATCCGTCCCTCCCGGTGGGTTGTTGCGCGGGGCACGTTTGCGCCGTGTCAGAATGTAACTTCCAGGCGCTGGTTGTCGTACTGTACGGCGTATACCTTCCAGTTGTCGCCCCATGTGCCGGGCACCTGGAACGTCGCCGTCGTCGAGGGTGTGAGCAAGCCGTCCGAGACGTGTATGAGCTTACCGTCGGGGCCGCCTTCACGTACTTCGTATACGATGACATTCTGCCAGTCGTTCATCGTCAGCGTCTGCGCCGAACGTGTTGCGGTACCCTTTACGATCGGTTTCTTCGACTTGAATGTCTCGTAGTTGTTGTCGGTGATATACTCCAGGGGTACATCTGGCGTGGGGTATCCCAGTGCCTCGACACGTGCGCGCAATTCGTCCGCCATCTGCTGCGTGACGGTCATCTGACCTGTGCCGTAGTCGTCGATGGTGGCGTCAACGGGGGTGAGGAAACCCCACTTGCCGAAGAAGTCGAGCAGATTCATGCCGGCGCACTCGCTGGCTATGTATACGAATTCGAGCTGCTGCCGGCCGGCCGTGGGCAGGTCGTCATGCGTGCGCACCCATTCGTAGCAGTCGGCATAGAATCCTCCGTGGTCGCTCTGCTGCATGGGGGTGCGCCCCAGTACCTTGCCGAAGTAGAGCTCCAGCTGCCAGAATGGAATCAGTTTGCAGAAGACATCGTCATGCGTGGCGTGCGATGCGCCCTTGACCAGAATGCCGCTCCAGGCCTTGGTGTAGCGGTTGGGATTGGCCGCGTCGCCCATGTTCTCGGTCTGCACGCGCGACGGCTGTCCGAAGATGGTGGTCTGTATGTACTGCGAGTGTATGTTGTTCGTCACCTCGGTCGTGCCGAGCCACTTGAGTCCCGGCCGTGTCTGGTTGCTGTGGCCCACCTCGTGCGCGGGACCCCAGCACGACGACGTGGTGAGGCGGCTTAGATCGCACAGCTCGGCCAGCGTGTCGTCATGATAGGCCGTGTGGTACGACGTCGAGTACATGTAGCTGGTGTACATCACCGTGAAGCACATCCTGTTATGGAACATCCTGCCGTACTTCTCGAGTCCCATGAACTCCTGTTCGCGGTAGACGAGTTCGTCATAGGCGTCGATGAGAGCCTTCAGATCCTTCGTGTGGGTCTTGAAACGGCTTGTGGGGAAGATCAGGTGTGCGTATTTTCCCACCACGTCGAAGTAATCGTCGACGGCATTGGTCAGCAGCTCCTGCTCACGGCCCTCGTGTGCCGGGTTCTGCGAATCGTAGTACCCGTTCACCACTCCCGTGGCGAAGTGTATCTTCACTTCGGGCGCCGATTCGAAGTCATCGGTGTGGTACATCACGTATACGAGACCCTTCTCGTTTATCGACAGTTTGTTCATTCCGGATGAGAGCGGATATTCCGTGCCGCCGAATCCGTCGCCGCCGGGCTTGTTGAGATTCTGTACGCGCAGCGATACCTTTTGTCCCTGGAGGTCGGCCAGCACGAGCAGCTCCTCGCTGGAGGCGACACGGATACCCGTGGGGTTGTCCAGCAGGCTGTATTGCGTGGTTTTGTTGCTCGTGGCCTCGGTATCGGGATTCGGGTAGGCCTTGAAGGTGGCGATGCGGAACTCCGAGTCGTAGCGGCCGTGATACATGAAGTAGGCTATGTTCTTGTAGAAGGCATACGGGCATGCGGCTATGTCGTCCGCGGTGACGCCTTCGCGCAGTTGCGAGCATGACGGGTCGGTGAAGAGCGTCGTGTAGTCGAATGCTTCGGGGTTGCGTTTGTAGAACTCCATCTCGGCGCACGAGGCGAAGCCCTGGGCGTCGCCGGCACCCGACTTTACGGTCAGGCGCAGGGCCTTGATCCCGATAAGGGGTTCGGGGAACTCGACCTTGGCGGCCGAGGCGCTGCCTTCGAAGTCGTATGACATGACATGTTGCCACTCTTCGGTCGCGGCGGGAGCCGTCGCGGCGTTCTGTGAGATTGCCGAGAGAGCCTCTATGTCTACCTCCTTGAAACGGCCGTTGTATCCGTCTGTACGGGGATAGTAGACCATGTAGTCGATGTCTGACTCCTCCTCGAGGTAGTAGGTGAGGGTTATGGGGAAATAGTCGCTGCCGGAGTTGTCCCAGTCCGAGTGGTATATGGTGCTCATGTCACCGTCGAACGAAAGCTCTATCTCGCCGCCGGGCTCGTATGATGACGCTTCGCCCCGGGCAATGATGATTTTTATGTCATCCTTGATGTCCTCCATGCCGTCGGGCGTGTATGAATCGAGGCCGTTCTGCGATACGGTGAACTCGACGGGCTCCGTTTCTGAATCGGCATCCTTGTCACGGAATGTTATGACGGTCGTGCGCGGGCCGTTGTCGGAGTTGTCCTCGGCGAAGAAGGTGCGCGTTTTGGTTACTACGGGGTGTGCCGTGCTGCGGGTGTCGGGTTGGACCTCCGTGAGCCACGTACATCCGGGATCGAGTCCCGCCTCCACTTCGATGTTGGTGGTGATATCCACAGATATGTTTCCGCCAGCGGCAGATATTGAGCCGGAGGGTTTCGAGAGCAGTATGGCCTTGCCCCAGCCGAGTTGCTGCACTTCGATGGTGTGGCTGAGGCTGTAGGCGGTGGTTATTTCGACAGTGGCCTTGCGGACGCTCTTCTGGTCGCTGTCATCCGCCGTGAGGATGAGGTTGTTGCCATCCTTGTCGGCATGGAGCCACGTGTCGCTGATCGTGTATTCCCATGCCACGTTGCTCTTGACGGTGACGTTGTAGGGCTGAGCCCCCTCCTCCTCGAAGTTGACGGTGGTGGCGCCGACGTCGAGATAGGGGATGTCCGAGTCGTCTGTCTCGCTCTTGCCGCATCCGCTGGCCGTGCCGGCGAGAAGCATCGCCGCCGACAGCAGGACGGTTATGTACGGATGCCTGAATCCGGTAATTTTCATAATGATCTCCTGTATTAAATATTATTCGTCGAATATGTGTACCGATTATACGTTTGGGCTGTAATCATGGCCTGATCGATACGATAACAAGTGATCGCGGGTTTCTCGTAGAGTTTTCAAGGGCGAAAAAAACATACCTTGTGCAATACAAGGTATGTTCTTTAACGCTTGACGTTGAGGGTCAGACGGAGCCTGACCCACCCGTCACTCTACGGCTTCCGGATCGAATATTGACCATATTTCCTTTGTGAGGCTCAACTCACTCAGGGCAAGGAAGGTCTTGCCGCCGGTGATCCCGGTCACCTTGAACCACACGTAGCGGAACGGTGTATCAACCTGTATGGTCGAAGAGGTGTACGACGCACCCTGGTCGCCCGGCAGGCCCGAGTATGAAGCTACCAGACGTGCATTGTAGCCGGCGAAGGTCTCGTCGAAGTTCATGCAGTCGAAGCTGTCGCTCACGTACACCTCCATGGTGTCGGGGTTCGAGCGGTTGCCGTTGTTGCGGCAGGTGTAGTTGAAGGAGAAGTACTCTATGTCATCCGAGAATGTATCCACCACGATATAGAACGGGGGACCGGCAGGTATGTCGCTTGCTGCCTCTACCGTTCCGTCGCTGTCGACATATTTCCAATAGCTGCCCGACCACTGGGTGTGGAAGAAGGACGAGGTGTTGCCGTCGATAAGGTCGGCAATGGGGCCTTCGGCGGTTTCGCCCTGCGTTGCCCACAGGCCGTCGGTGCTGAGCGCTATGGTCTCCTGGCCGGTCTTGGTCGAGATGACTTCGGCGGGTTCGCACTGTGCCTTGATAAAATAGGGCTCACTCTCCGTGCCGTCTTTCGATACGGTGCATACCTCGTACTCTATCTCGCCGTAGCGGGCCAGCAGGTCGTCGATGACCATGCTGTCGGAATATACGCTGGCCGTTTTCATCACCAACTGGCCGCTGTCGGGGTTGGTGTACCGTACGCGGACATAGTAGTAGTTTGCCTCGTCGGGGATATCCCACGAGAGTGTGATCTGTCCGGGACCTGCTGTGGCGGTGATGGTAGTCGAATCCAATGATACGGGAGTGACGCCGTCGTCATCCGCACACGAGACGCATGCCATGACCAGCACTGCCATTATCCAATATCTTAACTTAAATGACATAATCTTTATCTGTTTTGTGATTTAACAATTAGTAACCCGGGTTGTTCACGCAATTGACATTGGTGTTCAGGTCGGCGATGGGTACGGGCATGAGGTAGTTGCGCGGCGATACGAATGCACGCTCGAATTCTATTGTGGTGAGTTGTGCGAAGTCGTATATGTTCTCTGCCGAGATGTTCATACCCTTGTGCAACTGGTTGAACCACTCTCCTGCGAGCTTCCAGCGGCGCATGTCCCAGAAGTTCTGGTTCTCGAGGTAGAGCTCGATCTGGCGCTCCTGGCGCACGATATCGCGCAGTTTGTCCTGTGTCAGCTCTGCTACACCCTTCCATGACTCCTCGACATCGGGAATGCCGGCGCGGGCGCGGACCTTGTTGAGGTATATCTTGGCGTTGGTCAGATCGTTTGTCTCGACGCAAGCCTCGGCATAGCTCAGATAGAGCGTAGCCAGACGTACCACGGGCCACGGATACTCGCTGTGGTGGGTGATTCCGGTGCTTGCTGCGAAGCTCGGCAGCACGCCCTTCTTGTTGAGGTATCCCGTAGGCGAGTAGTTGTTCGTGCGGAGTGCGCCGCTTGCAGAGTTGCGTCGCGAGCAGTTGCCGCCTATGACGAAGTCGCATACGAGTCGGCCGTTGCTGTATGTCGGGTCTTGCGAGTATGCGCCGGTCGACGTGTGGTTGCCGATCTCGTAGTAGCCGCCCTGGAAGGCGATCCATGAGTAGAAGCGCGGCTCGCGGTCGAGGTTGAAGCGTATGGTCTGCTCGCCCTTGCATGCCTGGTTGGCGTGCGCGTCATCGACCGTTACGACCTCCAGCTTGTCGAGATTCTTGAATTCGGGATCCTCGTCGTAGGGCAGGCCGTTCTTGGTGTAGAAACGGTTGAGCATGTTCCATGTGGGAGCCACGCCGTTCCAGGTGTTTGAACCGTTGTAAGACATTGGCGCCGACTTGTTCTGCAAGCCGTAATAGCCCTCGTCGTAGGTGGTGGCGAAGAGTATCTCGGAGTTGCCGGCCTCGGCGATGGTATAGCGCAGGCGGCGCTCTACGGGATCCGAGGGATACTGGTTGAGCGAGATCTCTGCCTGATCGTTATAGTAGAGAGCGTGACCGTTCTTCTCTGCGAAGTCGATGGCATCCTTGATGGCGGTCTTTGCCGTCTCCCACTTGGCCGGGTCATAGGTCAGCGGCATGAGCTGGGTACCGTCCTTGTTGGTGAAGTCAGAGTAGAACTCCGAGTTGCCGTTGAACAGGGGCGATGCCACGTAGAGCAACAGCTCGGCCTTGATGGCCTTGGCTGCGACGCTGGTTGCAAGACCGTACTCGGCCTGCGTCGAACGTGCGGGCGGGAGCACTGAAGCTGCCTCGTCGAACATCTTGACGCAGTATTCCACACATTGGTCGAGCGGCGTACGTGCCAGGTACGATTCGGCAGGGGTGTTGATGTCGGCCACACCTTCCACAAGAAGTACCGGTCCGTAGCAGCGGATCATAAGGAAGTAATAGTATCCTATGAGGAACTTGACCTGTGCGATGTAGTCCTCCTTGAGCGCAGGGCTCAGGTCAGGCACGGTGTCGACGCCCTGCAGGAAGAGGTAGCACTGGCGCAGACCCGTGTAGAAGGTATTCCAGTAAGATATGAGGTTGGCTACGTTGGCACTGGTGTAGTTGCCCTTTGCGAAGTTCGCGAATGTCTCGTGCTCGAAGGCCGTAACTACCTCGTCGCCCGTCATGAAGTCGAGAGATGACGATCCGGCGTTGGGCTGCGGAAGGTATGCGTAGCACGAGTAGACGTAGCGCAGGGCCGACAAGGCGTCTGCGAAGGCATCCTTGTCCGTTGCCATCTCGTCCGGCACCACATCCAGATAGTTGCAGCGGCTGAAACCGCACAGCAGTGTCGCGATCAGTACGATTCTATATAATAATTTTTTCATGATCTAAAATGTTTATATGTTACAAGGTTACCTGGACGCCAATGTTGAAGGTACGCTGCGTAGGATAGCTCAGACCTGCGCCGCCGCCCATTTCGGGGTCCCACAGCTTGAAAGGAGATATCGTGAACAGGTTCACCGCGCTGATGTAGAAGCGGGCACGCTTGAAGGTATATCCCAGCTCGATGTTCTTCAGCTTGAGGAATGCCGCATTGCGCAGCCAGTATGATGACGCAGCCATGTTGTGGTCGCTGTTGTACTGGGTCAGACGCGGGAATGCCGCATTGGGATTCTGGTTGCTCGGGCTCCAGTAGTCATCGGCAATCCAAGACAGCACGTTTCGGTTGTACGAAGCGCCGAAGGGAGCGAAGCCGCTCATCATGAGCGATACGTTGGCTGCGCCCTGGAAGAAGAACGAGAAGTCCCAGTTCTTGTAGACGATGCTCGGGCCGAATCCGTAAACGATCTCGGGAACTGTGGGGTGTCCCATTACCACGCGGTCGTTCGGGTCGATAATGCCGTCGTAGTTGCCGTCGTCGTCGGGCTGGTCGAGGAACTTGATGTCACCGGGCGCGATGGCGATGTTGCTCAGCGTCGACTGTGCGCTGTTGGCTATGTCTGCCTCGTCGATGTAGAGACCGTCGGCGACATAACCCATAATTGAGTTGAGTTTCTTGCCGATCTGGCTGAGCGACGAACGCGTTCCGGCGCCCTCGTCATACTCGATTACCTTGTTGCGGGCGAAGGTGAAGGTGCCCTTGAACGATACGAACCAGTCCTTGTTCAACTGCTTGGCGAAGTCGGCCGACATCTCGAAGCCCCAGTTCTTTACGGTAGCGAGGTTTCCGTAGATGGTGGTCGTCGACGTACCGAAGTAGTTGGGTATGCTGTTACGCTGCTGGAAGATGTTGGTACGCTTCTCCTGGAATCCCTCCAGCGTCAGGTTGAACGAGTTGAAGAGCTCCATATCGATACCGGCATTGAACTTGTATCCGACCTCCCACGTAATGTTGTCGTTCTGGTAACGCGTGTAGGTGGGGCCTGAGTAATTCTGTTTGTAGTTGCCGAAACCGGTGGTGTAGCCTTTTCCCTGCAGGTTGACCTGGCCGAGGTAGATGTAACGGGCAGAACCGATCTGGTCGTTACCCACAAGACCGTAAGAGGCGCGCAGCTTGAAGTTGGAGATCGAGTTGCGGAGCGATCCCCAGAACTTCTCCTGCGAGAGGTTCCAGCCCAGCGAGAGCGAGGGGAAGAAGCCCCAGCGGTGACCCTCGGCGAAGTTCTCCGATCCGTTGTAACCGGCGTTGATCTCCACCAGGTAGCGGTGGCCGTAGTCGTACGACAGACGGGCTGCGAATCCCATCTTGCGCTGCGGAAGCGAGGTGATGAGGTCGCCGCCGGCGTTGTTCGTGTTGTAGCTCTCCATGTTGAAGAGCACCATGCCGTTGAGGTAGTGCTCGCCGAAGGCGCGGTCGTAGTTCAGGTATGTCTGGAAGTAGGTGGTACGGTCACCGGTGGTGCTGGTCGCCGTGGTAAGCGTCGAGTTCGTCGGCGTATCCATCGGTGATATCGAGTAATCGTAGGTGCCGTCCGGGTTTTCGGTGTATCCCGTCATGTAGTAGCGGTTGGTTGCGCTCTGATAACGCGAGCGTCCCGTGTAACTCCAGTTCTTGAACGAGAAGAGGGCTTTGTACGAGAGGCCTTCGGTGATGAAGTCGAGCTTCTGGTCGAAGTCGATGTTGGCGATCACGGTGCTCTCGAAGTAGTCCTGGTAGCCGACCGTAGCGTATGCCATGGGGTTGGTCGCGCCCTGGGTGTTACCGCCCGATGAGATACCCCAGTGTACCCACTCGCCGTCCTCGTTGTAGGGGAACGATATGGGGAAGTCAACAGGGTTGTTGTTCATTATCGAACCGAAGATGTTGCTTACGCTGTTATAAGGACCCTTGTAGTCGTTCAGCTGTGCATTCAGGTGCAGCGATATGGTCGACGACTTCGACATGTGGAAGTCGATGTTGTTCTGGAACGCATATTTCTGCAGGTCGATGTTGTTGCTGTACGAGTAGTACTTGTTGCTGTTGTCCTTGAGCATACCGGTCTCGTGGTTGAACGAGATGTTCATGAAGTAGGTGATCTTCTGGGTACCGCCGCGGATGTTGAAGTTGGCCTTCTGGTTGAAGGTGGCGTTCTTGAAGATCTCGTCGTACCAGTCCACGTTAGGGAAGACATAGGGATTGGTGCCGGCTATGGTGTTGGCGATCTGCGAGTCGCTGTAAAGCACGGCTCCCGTGCCCTGGTTGGTCACGGCCTCGTTGAACATCTGCATGTAGGTGGCACCGTCTACGAACGACTGTATCTTGGTCGGGACGTTGACGTAGCTCTCCACGCGGAAGCTGATTACGGGACGCTCGAGGTCGGCACCCGACTTGGTGGTGATGATCATGACACCGTTGGCGCCTCGCGTACCGTACATGGCCGTAGCGGTTGCATCCTTGAGGATAGAGAAGCTCTCGATGATTTCGGGATCGATGGCATTCAGGTCGGCAGACGAGATCTCCACACCGTCCATTACGATGAGCGGGCTGGTGACGCCGCTCAGGGTCGAGATGCCTCGGATGTAGAAGTTCGATCCGTTGCTGCCGGGCTCACCGCTTCGCTGGTATGCGATCACACCCGAGAGACGTCCTGCGAACGAGTTCGAGAGGTTCGACGAGGGGACCTTCAGGTCGCCGGGGTTCACCGACTGGATTGCGCCGGTAAGACTCTCCTTGCGCTGGCCCGAACCGAATGCGGTTACGACCACCTGCTCCACTTGCTGGGCCTCCTCGACCAGAGCGATGTTGATTCTGTTCGTGCGGCCTACGGTGACCTCCTGTGTCACGTAGCCCAGATAAGAGATTTCGAGAACGTCGCCTTCCGATACGCTTATTTCGTATTGGCCGTTCTGATCGGTAAGTACGCCCTGCAGCGACCCTTTTACGGTCACCGAGCAGCCTATCAGTATGTCACCGCTGTTGGCATCGGTCACGATACCCGACACGGTTTTCTTCTCTTGATCCTGTGGAGCGTTCAGAGTCTCTCCCGCGGGAGATTCCGTAGCGTCGATTGAGGTTCCGAATGTGAGAGTTTCGGTCGGGCCGACATCACTGTTGATTTGTCGAGCACAAACCCCCCCCCCACCACATGGTCAGTAGAAGTAATGTAAAAATAGAGGATTTTTTGCACATAATACTTTTAGGTTTAATAAATGTGTTGAGTAAATATAAAGATAATAATCAAAAAACAAACATTGGCGGGATGAAAAAATGAAAAAATCCGCTATATACCCCTTTGTATATTGTAAGTTAATAAATGTAAAGGGCCGTTTGTTTTGTTAAAAAACTGTTACAGGCAAATAATTTTCTGCTCCTTTTGATTTATTTGTACACAATTTGACACAAACGGTTCCGATGCATCGCCTGTTTGGCAAATTAGGGCATGACAGGCGGCCTGAAATTCAATTTTCGAAGTTTATTTTTTCGTTCAGTTACCGAAAATCGCTATTCCTCAATTATAGGTTAAGAAAAAAAAGTTTTTACAGTTTTTTGCTTAAAAACTGCTATTCCGTATCGGCCATTGTGCGTGCATTGACGTGCCGCGATGTCGGAATGCGGTACAATGACGTGCCGTACCGTCATGTCGTCCCGGCTGTTTCGTCCGCCGTCCGGACGGCCGACATCTTGGGGTAGGGCACCGCCCGGACGGCGGATTTCATGCGGGCGGATATCTTCATGGCGAGATGGTACTTCGGTGCGGACGGTTGTCTTTATGCGGGCGGTTGTCTTTATGCGGGCGGCGGCCCCCCCCCCTTCCGGGCGGAAGAGGTCGGGCGGAATGTCTTCATGGGGGTTGCGGACTCCGCGGAAGGGGGTGGGGCACATTTGCGCATGGCCACCTCGTTGCGGCAGCAGACCATGTGCGAAAGCGACGCCATGCGGACGGGGACCTGCGGTGAGCGTGCCTTGACAGGGCGATGATCTCACCTGTTATTATATATAAGTATGCGGCCGCATCGAGCCTTTCGGCGTGTTCTGTCTCCGGCCGGAGGCGCAGGCCGTATCTCCGGGCCGGTTGAAAAATGTGGCAACATTCGGAATATCTGCGGAAAATATCGTATATTTGTAAAATTTGTGCCCTGGGCGCGACACATTGTTCGGCAATCGACAATAACAAATATTAAAAACTGCTATTTATGTTCAAAGGACAACCAAAAGGTTTGTATGCCCTCTCGCTGGCCAATACGGGCGAGCGCTTCGGCTACTACACCATGCTCGCGATCTTCACCCTCTTCCTGCAGGCGAAGTTCGGTTACACCGAGGCGGTCACTACCCAGATCTACGGTATTTTCCTCGCCGCGGTATATTTCATGCCCTTCTTCGGCGGTATTCTGGCCGACAAGTTCGGATTCGGCAAGATGGTCACGCTCGGTATCTTCATCATGTTCGCCGGTTATGCGCTGCTGTCGATACCTACGGGTACGGGCTTCGCGGGACAGGCCCTCATGTTCGGAGCTCTGGCGCTCATAGCGTGCGGTACGGGCCTCTTCAAGGGTAACCTGCAGGTGCTGGTGGGAAATCTGTACGACGATCCGGCCTATCAGGCAAAGCGCGACAACGCCTTCTCGATCTTCTACATGGCCATCAACATCGGCGCCATGTTCGCTCCCGGTATGGCGAAGTGGATCACCAACCATTTCCTCGCACAGGACGGACTGGTATATAACGGTCAGATTCCCGCCCTTGCGCACCAGTATCTCGAGCTGGGGTCGAACATGCCGGCGGAGCCGCTGGCGAAACTCCAGGAGCTGGCCGCATCGATGGGGACGCAGATGACCGACCTGGCAGCCTTCTCGCAGCACTATATCGAGAAACTCTCGACGGCATACAACATGGGCTTCGGCGTGGCCTGCATATCGCTGGTAATATCATACCTCATATATGTGGGCTTCCGCAAGACCTTCAAGCATGCCGACGTGACGGCCAAACAGCAGGCTGCCGCCGAGAGCGCTGCAGGCGTACACCACGTGGAGCTTACGGCCGAGCAGACCAAGTCGCGCATTACGGCCCTGCTGCTCGTATTCGCCGTGGTGATCTTCTTCTGGATGGCATTCCACCAGAACGGCTCGACGATGACATTCTTCGCACGCGACTACACGACCTCCGAGGCGACGGGCATCACCCGCATGGGCTTCGATATTCTGAACCTTGTGCTTGTTCTGGTTGGAGTCTATGCCATTGTCGGCCTGTTCCAGTCGGAGAAGGGCCGCGGCAAGATCATCAGCGCCGTGGTATTGGCCGCCGCTATGGGCGCGCTTTACTATCGTTATACCATCACGCCCGATCCGGTACACATCCTGCCTTCGGACTTCCAGCAGTTCAATCCCTTCTATGTGGTTGGTCTGACCCCCATCTCGGTGGCCATATTCACGGCCCTCGCCCGCAAGGGCAAGGAGCCATCGGCACCCCGCAAGATCGGTATGGGCATGATCATCGCCGCGGGCGGTTTCCTTATCCTTACCATAGGTTCGTTCGGCCTCATGTCGCCCGCCGAGGTGAAGGCCGCGGGTGCCAGCGACACCTTCGTATCGCAGAACTGGCTGATCTCGACATATCTGGTGCTGACCTTCGCCGAGCTGCTTCTCTCGCCGATGGGTATCTCGTTCGTATCGAAGGTGGCTCCTCCCAAATACAAGGGTATGATGATGGGCTGCTGGTTCGCCGCTACGGCCGTGGGTAACTACGCCACGTCGCTCATAGGCTACCTCTGGGGCAGCGGCATGGCCCTGTGGATGGTGTGGAGCGTGCTTATCGTGCTCTGCCTGCTTTCGGCCGTGTTCATCTTCTCGATCATGAAGAAACTCGAGTCGGCGACCGAGTAGTGCTGGACGTATCCGCACAGCCATGACGGGCGCTCCCCATACAAGGGAGCGCCCCTCTTTTTGTATGTATGTGCGGGAGTGCGGAAGGATTCCCTCATGTGGTATGTATGGGCCGGGCAGACTGTACTGGGCGGACCATATCCGGATGAGACATGTGATGGTAGCCGTGGAGACGACATAGGGGCCGGACATTTCAGTCCGGCCCCTATGTCGTCTGTTATATGGCTTTCTCCTCCCGTTATTCCTGATCGAGGGTGCGCTTGACGCACTCTATTCCCACGCGGCGCAGCAGGTCGAGCCCCTCCTCCGAGCGGTAGTCGTTGAGATAGACCACACGGCGTATGCCGGCCTGTATGATCAGTTTCGAGCATTCGATGCAGGGGGCGTCGGTAATGTACAGCGTCGAGCCGTCGCAGTTGTTGGCGCTCTTTGCCACCTTGGTGATGGCGTTGGCCTCGGCGTGCAGTACGTACGACTTTGTCTTGCCCTGCTCGTCCTCGCAGATGTTCTCGAAGCCCGAGGGCGTGCCGTTGTAGCCGTCCGATATGATCATCTTGTCCTTGACGATCAGGGCGCCCACCTTGCGCCGCACGCAGTACGAGTTCTCGGCCCAGATGCGGGCCATGCGCAGGTAGCGCAGGTCGAGCTGACGTTGTTTCTCCTCTTCGTATCCCATGTCGGTTGCGGATAATGATTCGTTACGTTCCGTATATTCTCCCTGTGGCGGTTGCGGCCGTTAGAGGCCCTTGCCGTGACAGTGCTTGTACTTCTTGCCGCTGCCGCAGGGGCAGGGGTCGTTGCGGCCGACCTTCTTGTCCACCTTGATCGGCGCGGGCTTGCTCTTGTCGGCCTGTCCTGCCGCAGCTGCGGCGGCCATGCGCGACGCCTGCAGTTTGTTGACGTCGATTTTGGCGCGGCGCTGGCGTTCCTGCTGCACGGCCTCGGGATTGTTCTCGCGCACGGGGATATAGGCCTTGTTGAGAATGGCGAGCGTCTCGCGGTTGACCTTCTGGAGCATTGCCGAGAAGAGGTTGTACGACTCGAGCTTGTAGATAAGCAGGGGGTCCTTCTGCTCGTATGCGGCGTTCTGCACGCTCTGGCGCAACTCGTCCATCTCGCGCAGGTGGTCGCGCCATGCGTCGTCGATGGTGGTGAACATTACGATCTTTGCGAAGACCTTGTATATCTCGGCGCCGTCGGTCTCCTTGCACCGCTGCAGCTCGACGGGAACGTGGTAGCCCAGGTGTCCGTCCGTGAGGGGGAAGTGGATCACGCGGTCCATGTGGTCGGCATTGTCGGCATATATGGCCTGCATCGTGGTACGCACGGTGTCGGCCACGGCCTTGGCGCGGCGTCCGTAGAGGGTACGCATGTCCTCGACGATCATCTCGATGATCTCGCGCGGCTTCGATGACGAGTATTTCGCCTCGTCGAACGAGGGCTGGAGCGCTATCTCGCGTATGAGGTCGAACGAGAAATCCTCGTAGGGCACGCCTTCATGGGCCTCCATGAAGGTCTCGGCGTAGTCGTACATGATATTGTTGAGGTCGATCTCGATACGTTCTCCGTAGAGGGCATGGCGGCGGCGCGTGTATATCACCTCGCGCTGCGAGTTCATCACGTCGTCGTACTCGAGCAGGCGCTTACGTATGCCGAAGTTGTTCTCCTCGACCTTCTTCTGTGCGCGTTCGATGGCGTTGGTCATCATCTTGGCCTGAATGACCTCGCCCTCCTCGATACCCATGCGGTCCATGAGGGCCGAGATTCGTCCCGACCCGAAGAGGCGCATCAGGTCATCCTCGAGCGATACGAAGAACTGCGACGATCCGGGGTCTCCCTGACGTCCGGCACGTCCGCGCAGCTGGCGGTCGACGCGGCGGCTTTCGTGACGCTCCGTACCGATGATTGCCAGACCTCCCGCCTCGCGCGCCTCGGGCGAGAGCTTGATGTCGGTACCGCGGCCCGCCATGTTGGTGGCTATGGTCACCTGTCCCGAGCGGCCGGCCTCGGCCACGATCTGGGCCTCGAGCTGGTGCTGCTTGGCGTTGAGGACGTTATGCTTGATGCCGCGCAACTTGAGCATGCGGCTCAACAGCTCCGATATCTCGACCGAGGTCGTACCGACCAGTACGGGGCGCTTGGCCTCGACCAGGCGTACGATCTCCTCGATGACGGCGTTGTACTTCTCGCGCTTGGTCTTGTAGACGAGGTCCTGACGGTCGTCGCGGATGACGGGGCGGTTCGTCGGGATGACCACCACGTCGAGCTTGTATATGTTCCAGAACTCCGATGCCTCGGTCTCGGCCGTACCGGTCATACCGGCCAGCTTGTGGTACATGCGGAAGTAGTTCTGCAGCGTGATGGTGGCGAAGGTCTGCGTGGCGGCCTCGACCTTCACGCGCTCCTTGGCCTCGATCGCCTGGTGCAGGCCGTCCGAGTATCGGCGGCCGTCGAGAATACGTCCCGTCTGCTCGTCGACGATCTTCACCTTGTTGTCCATGACGACGTACTCCACGTCGCGCTCGAACATCGAGTATGCCTTCAGCAGCTGGTTCACCGTATGCACGCGCTCCGACTTGATCGAGTAGTCGTTTATGATCTCGTCCTTGCGGCGGGCCTTCTCCTCGGCCGTCATGTCGCTCTTCTCGAGGTCGGCGATCTCGCTGCCGATGTCGGGCAGCACGAAGAATCCGTCCTCGTTGAAGTACTGCGACAGCACGTCGTGCCCCTTGTCGGTAAGCTCCACCGAGTTGAGCTTCTCGTCGATGACGAAATAGAGGTCGTCGACGATCTCGGGCATGCGGCGGTTGTTGTCCTGCATGTATATGTTTTCGGTCTTCTGGAACTGGGTCTTGATACCCGTCTCCGAGAGGAACTTGATCAGCGGCTTGTACTTTGGCAGACCCTTGTGGGCACGGTAGAGCAGGACGCCTCCCTCCTCGGGCTTGTTCTCGGCGAAGAGGCGGCGCGACTCCGCCACCAGCGACGTCACCAGGTTCTTCTGCAGGTTGTACAGGTGCTCTATCGAGGGACGGTAGGTCTCGAAGAGCTGGTCGTCACCCTTGGGTACGGGACCCGAGATGATGAGCGGCGTGCGGGCGTCGTCGATCAATACCGAGTCCACCTCGTCGACGATGGCGTAGTGGTGCTTGCGCTGCACGAGGTCCTTGGGCGACGAGGCCATGTTGTCGCGCAGGTAGTCGAAACCGTACTCGTTGTTGGTACCGAAGGTGATGTCGGCCATGTATGCCTTGCGGCGTGCGTCCGAGTTGGGCTGGTGCTTGTCGATGCAGTCCACCGAGAGCCCGTGGAATTCGTACATGGGACCCATCCACTCCGAGTCGCGTCGTGCCAGGTAGTCGTTCACCGTAACCACGTGCACACCCTTGCGGGCCATGGCGTTGAGGAAGACGGGGAGCGTCGCGACGAGCGTCTTTCCCTCGCCCGTGGCCATCTCGGCGATCTTGCCCTTGTGGAGCACCACGCCGCCGAAGAGCTGCACGTCGTAGTGTACCATGTCCCATTTTATGTCGTTGCCGCCGGCCATCCAGTGCGTGGCGTATATGGCCTTGTCACCGTCGATGGTGACGAAGTCCTTCTCGGCGGCGAGATTGCGGTCGAAGTCGGTGGCCGTGACCACGACGGTCTCGTTCTCGGCGAAGCGGCGTGCCGTATCCTTCATGATGGCGAAGGCTTCGGGCAGGATCTCGTCGAGTTTCTGTTCGATCTTCTCGTCGATGCGCTTTGTGGTATTGTCGATATCCTTCGATATCTTCTCCTTGTCCGAAAGGGAGGTCTCGGCCAGCTCCAGACGTGCCTTCTGCTCGACGATATGGGCCTCGTCCGCGGCGATGAAGTCGGCGATCTGCTTCATGAGGGCGGCGCTGCGCGCACGCAGGTCGTCATTCGAGAGCTGCTGTATCGACGGGTATATCTCCTTGATCTTATTGACGTAAGGCTCTATCTGTTTGCGATCCTTGTCGGCCTTTGACCCGAAAAACAACTTGATGACGTTGCTCAGAATATCCATGGTAGGTTTTTGTTTTTTCGTTTAGTCGTTATAAATCCTACAAATATAGGTATATATTTCGGAATTTCAAAATCCGGGATATTCAGCCCCTCTCCCCGTCCTGCGTTTTCGGCGGCGGAACGGGGCCGGCAAGGGAAAATGCTCTTTGTGGGTGGCGCTTCTCGTACGGATCGTAAGATCACTCCGCGGAGCCGGCTTCGGGGAATCCCTCCGTGCCGACGCCGGCCGTCATCAGGGCCTTGAGTTCCGGCAGGTGGCGCTGATACACTCCGCGGGGCGTGGTGCCGTGGCGGCGGCAGAGCGCGGCCGCCATGCCCACCACCTCGCCCATCATGCCGCCTGTGCGCATGACGCGCACGCTGCCCAGGGCGATGTGTGTGACGCTTATGTTGCGCCCCGCCATGAAAAGGTTTTCGATGTTGCGCGAGTAGAGGCAGCGGTACGGAACGGGGTAGGGCTCGATCTCGCGCGAGTCGCTGTATGCGAGGAACGGCTCGCCGTCGAAGCCCTCGATGCGGTGGGGGTAGTGCAGGTCGATGCCCCACGTGGCCGTCACGGCGGCATCGTCGTAGCGGGAGCCTTCCGTGAGGTCCTGCTCGCGCAGCACCACGTCGCCCATCAGGCGGCGCGACTCGCGTTTGCCGCCGATGTATGCGACCCATGCGAGGCGCCGCCGCGCGAACTCTTCGCGGCGCGGGCTGCGGTTCTTGAGATATGCCCAGTTGCCGTATACGGCCAGCAGGGCGTAGTCGCGGATAAGCTCTATGTCGTATATCTGGTCCTTGTCGAGTCCCGTCTCCCAGTCCCAGTCGCCGCGGGTGATGGGTATCGCCGTCTTCTCGTCGAACTGCAGCGCCCATTCGCACTCGGGGAACGGAACGGGCTCGGCGGTCTCTTCCGAATACCACTGTACCGAAGTCCCCATAACCAGCGAGTCGGCCCTTTCCGGAGCGCTCGGCTCACCGCTCTGTGCGCGGCTCTCGCGCCCCATGCGCAGGTCGGCCCCCGCAAGGAACCCTACGCCGGCATCGCCCGTGCAGTCGGCGAACATCGTCCCCTCGAAGCGCAGCCGCTCGCCCGTGATGATGTTCTGTCCCGTGACGGCGACGATCCTGCCGTTGCGGCACTCGACATCCGTGACTCGGGTGTTCAAATATAGGTCTATGTCGGGGTGCGACTCCACGAGACGGCGTTTCTTCTCGTCCCCGTAGTTGGATGCCGGACCGGCGTTGTGCGTCATCTTCTCGGGATGGCGGGCGAGTATATCGTTGATCTGTGCGCTGCGCTCCGACGCTGGATCCGTTTTGGCCTCGTGGGCGTTCCAGTAGCCTACGGAGCCGATCTCGTCGAGGAGGTTGCCGAGATTGGGATACGGCGGCTGCCCGATGAGCCCCGACAGCCCCACGCGCACCTCCGAACTGTTGTTGCCGCCCAGCACGGGACGGTCCTGCACGAGGGCGACGCGGCAGCCGAGACGTGCGGCGCTCACGGCGGCGCAGCAGCCCGCGATACCTCCGCCCACAACGACAAGATCGTACTCCCCGGCCTTGCGCGGGCGCCGCCCGACGGGGGTGAGACGCTGCCGCAGCCGTGTCATCTCCTCCTCCCCTTCGGGCGGTGCGGCAAGGGTGTCGGAGGTGATGTATATGGCGTCGCAGCGGCCGTCGAAGCCCGTGAGGTCGTGCAGCCGCAGTTCGTTGCCGCCGCGGTGCAGGGTGACGGTGCCGCCGTCCTGCCAGTGCCACTCTTCGCGTTCGGTGCCGAATACGGCCTGCAGCGGGCGGCCGTTTACCGCCACCTCGAAACGCCCGGGCGAACCGGCGCGGCTCCATCGCCTGGCCCAGTCGCGCGTACGTACCCATATGCGGTAGCGTCCCGCGCGGGATATCCCTATCGTCGTGACGGCATCCTCGACGGGATTCCCGAGCCCGTGCGCCAGCATGTAGGGCGAACCTATCGCCGGCATCGACTGCTGGTCCACGACCCAGCCGCCGCGTCTGTCGAAGCTCTCCACCTCGACGAGCATGTCGCGTGCGGCGGCAGCATGGAACGGGAGTGCGAGCAGTGCAAGCAGTGCGAAGGAACGGATGGTGCGGAGTATCATGGCATTTGGGTTTTACGGGTTTGTCGGGGTTGTGAATCAGGTGTGCGACCCTTTATGCGTGGCAGGGTGACGCCCTTCGCAAATTTAGAAACTGTTTAAATTTATTTATAATTAATTGTAAATCAGTAGGTTAATTGGAATATTTTTTCGTAACTTTATGGTTATCAAGATATTAAAGTTATGCGCAAATACCCAACCAACCTGACTGATAAACAGTGGCAAGTTATAAAAAATATGTTAGACCCCAAAGAAAGATTCAGAACATATTCGCTGCGTTCAGTTTTTGACGGCATCCTGTACATCGTGAAGACCGGCGTTCAGTGGAGGATGCTCCCCTCGGATTTCGCTCCGTGGCAGACAGTGTATTACTATTTCAGCAAGTGGAAGAACGAGGGCTTACTGGAAGAGATCTTTGACACC
>CASDSD010000004.1 GCA_949283205.1 uncultured Alistipes sp.
CCCGATATCGGGGCGGCCCGCCGGTCATACGCGTATCCGCGGGAAGATTATTCGGGCATCGCAGCATCCTTGACGGCCTTGAGTTTCATGGCCAGCCAGATGCGGAAGATGCCGTATGCGATCATCGCCGTCGAGAAGAAGGCCACGACGAAGACTCCGCCGAAGATGGGCGAGCTGAAGATGAATATCAGCGAGAAGACGAAGCTCGCGATGGCCAGGGCGAGCAGCCATCCCCAGCCGCGCACACCCATGGCGTTGAGTTCCGACGCGCCGCCTATGGCCCAGAGCGAGCGCAACATGATCCAGAAGCCTACGAAATAGACCAGTACGGCGGTAGCCGCAGGTGCCGGGCTCGCAGCCAGCATCACACCCAGAAGCAGGTCGACGATACCTCCCGTGAGGGCCCAGCCCCAGCCGCGCAGACGACGGCGGTTGCCCACGGCAAAGACGATCTCGAAGATACCGCTCACCAGAAATGCCGCGATGAAGAGCATGGTCAAAGCGCCGAGCGTAGCCATGGGCGTGAAAAGACACCATACTCCGAGAATGACGGCCAGCAGGCCGATAATGAGCGACGTCCACCAGTGCCGTACGGCGCCGCGCATCTCCTCTACCAAATCTTTCATAACTGTAACTGTTTAGGTTTCAAAATATCCGTTATCGCCCCATGACGCTGCAAATAACATGCCCGCCCGGCGTGCGGGCGGCGGCGCCGCATCCTTGCGACGCAATGTCACCCTCCGCGACAAAGCGGCACGCCGCCCCCGACAAAAAGTCATCCGCACCCCGACAAAAAGTCATACCCGCCCTCCGGAAAAACGCCATGCCCGCCCCCCCCCGAAAAAAAGGGCGGCGGCACCGTAACGGTACCGCCGCCCGCAGGGGTATGCACCCTCCTACCACTTGTTATATATGACCACGGGGCGCGACCGGCGCACGCTCATCGAGGGGAACCACATGTCCTCCACCGTGAGACCGCACTCGCGCACCGCATCGAGGCAATACTCCAGGCGGCCGAAGTCGGCGTCGACGTTGTTCGTGCCGAAGGTGAACTTGATGCCCATATCCTTTGCGCGGCGTATGATGTCGAAGCTCGGGATGCGGTAGCGGGCGTTTATCTCGAGCGCTATGTTGTATCGGCGCAGCACCTCCAGCACGCGGTCCACACGCTCCGCCGTCCAGTACCTGTCGTAGTCGGCTTGCATGTCCTCCGGCAGGAAGGTCGGGTTGGCGTAGATGTCGGCCGGTTCGTTGGTGAGGATCTTCACCGTCTGGTCGACAAGGTGCTCCATGTACTGCTCTTTGGTTATGCCGTCATAGTGCACCTCCTCGGGGCGGTATATGCGCGAGAGGCGCCCCTTGTGGTCGACGATGGTCATCGCATCCGTAAAGAGGTAGTCGAAGACCCCCAGCGCCTCCTGCGAGAAGGTCGAGGTCCACTTGCGGCCCTCGCCCTGCACGCCCCGCATGAAGGGCATCTCCTTCACCTCGTCGAAGTACTCGTACACCTCCTTGTCGTCGGCAAGCATGCGGCCCACGCCGCCCTCGCCCGCATTCGGCGCCACACCGTAGTTGATGCCGTAGTTCATCGACATGGCGTGCGCCATCTCCTTCGTCAGGCCCCCCTTCAGGTGGACATGGTAGTCTATGACCGGGAAGCCCTGCTGCTGCAGGCGGATGACGCCGTCCGTCGTCTCATCCACAACGGCCATCGTGTCGGCCTCGTTGCGGGCATCCTCGCGCAGCCGCACCACGTTCATGTCGCGGAAGGTGACACTCCCCGCAACCCCGCGCAGGGCGAACAGGCCGTACCCCAGGCGTCGGCCCGCATACTCGTCCGTACGGTATGGCTCCTCCGGCTCCGTATAGCATACCACCTCCGTGCCGGCGATGGCGACGGTAATGTTGCGGCCGCGCACCGCGACCTCGAAGTCAAACCACTTGCCGTCCTCGGCCAGCGACCGGTAGAGGTTCCGCACCGCCACCAGCGACCCGCTCTTGCGCGTGCCGTCGATGGGTCCGTTGCGGAAGAGCACCTCGTAGCCCGCCGTGCCGGTGTCGTCCGTATGGAACACGAGGGCGCCCTCCGCCCCGGGCGAAGTAAAGGCCTGCCCCTTGAGGACGAAGTTGCCGTATTCACCCTCTGCCAGCCACGTCTGCCCCGCCTGCACCGTGATCTCGCTGCCGCGGCTCGCGCCGCCATCCCTGTTGACGAAACGATCGAGCGGTATCGCCACGTCGTAACGTACACATCCTGCCGCCGCCAGCGTCACCGCCAGCGCCGTGAAGAGGCGCCGTGCGCCCCTACGCCTTGAATCGAACATTTTCATACAGATTATTATTGCATTTATACATTGCCCTTGCATACCCTGAACAATATCGCTAACGGCGCAGCTCCACGATCAGAGGGCCGTCGCTCACGGTGAGCACGACCTCGTCCGCACGCCGCTCCGTGCGCAGCGGCTCCGTCCCCTCCACGGGATCGTACACCGCAATGCGGCCATAGCGCCGCGGCAGCCGCACCGTCACCACGTCCCCGCCCTCGACGCGCTCGCCCCACACCACGAGCCACAGCGACCCGTCGCTCTTCGCCAGCAGCAGGTCATGCACCGTCGCGGGCTGCGGCGCGATCTCATAGCCGAGGTCCGGCAGCCGCCGCGCAGGACGGTCGTCGTGCAGGATCGACGTGAGGTTGTGCAGGCAGTCGGCCGCCATACGCTTGGTGGTGTAGTCCGAACCGTAGAATCCGAAGCGCCCGTCGCCGTCGTCGATGAACTCGTATATGAAGGTCTTCGACCAGCCGCGCGCGAACTGCGCCAGGTAGACGTTCATGTAGTTGTGCGCCTGCACGCTCTCGGTGATGGCGCCGTCGCAGTCGCCCACGCGCACGCCCGTCTCCGTCGTCACGCGCGGCAGCGTGTCGAGCTGCCCCTGCGCATAGCCCTCGAAGCCCTGCCGCCACGTGCGGCCGAAGTTGCCGTAGAGACCGTCGGCACGGCACTCCGGCGTCGGGTCGGCGGCGTTCCACACCTGGTTGTCGTGCGGCGCGCCCGGCCAGCTCGGATGGTACATGTAGTTGTGGCAGTTGGCGTAGTCGGCATATCGCGTACCGGCGGGCATGAGGCACTGCGCCCCCTCGGGTATCTCCAGGAACTGCAGGCCGCAGTCGTCGGTCTGCGCCCCCATCTCGCTCGAGCTGTAGACGGGGTACCCCTTCAGCTCCGGGTCGTCCTTCACTGCCGCGTAGAGGTCACGCTGCATGCGCGCCACGGGCAGCCACGACAGCTCGCGCCCCCCGGCCTCGCCGCCATAGACCACGCCGCCGAAGTTGTTGGGTTCGTTGGGGCCCTCCACGGCCACCAGCGCCCCCGCCGCGTGCAGCTCCCGCGCCGCGCGTATCGTCGCCTCGACACATCCGTCGCGGGCGCCGCTGCCCGGGCCGAAGACAACGCCCACACCCGCCTCGCGGTGCAGCAGCAACAGCCCCGACATGTCGTAGTTGCCGTCGGCGGCGTCGCGCACGTTGCGCACGCCCGCATATCGCAGCAGGGGCGCTATGCGGGCCGCATCGTCGCCGTGCTGGATATGGACGCACACCCCGATCGAGTTGAGAAAGTCCCACGCGGCGGCCGCCTGACGCGGAGCTGCATCGCCCCTCTCCCCGGCGGCGGCATCCGACGCCGCAACACCGCCCGCAACCGCAGCCGCAACGACAGCCGCGGCAACCCGTATCATCGCAGAAAACTTCATAATGCCAACCATATTCGTTTTACAAATTCACCTCTCACGGATTCTCCTTCACAGCTTCACCGTGCGCCGCTCGCCCGCCGCAAGGGAGAAGTCGCGCAGGCGCACCGTGCGGTCCCCCGCGCGCAGCGTCCTCAGGTCGAGGCTCCCCTCGCACACCTCCAATGTGACCTCGCTGTCCGAAACCTCGCACACGCCCCACGCGTAGCCGTTGCTCCAGAAGTAGCGGCCCGGCCGCGACGTAAAGCCCATCGAGCGGTCCACACCCGAGTAACTGAATCCCGACAGCGCCAGCACGGCGCCCCAGCTGGCCATCGAGCGGGCATAGTGGTGCCCGCACTCGGGTTCGCTGAAGGGGTTGCGGCGCGCCCCGTCGAAACGCTCGCGGATGGCGCCGATGCACTTCAGCCCCTCGTCCACCATACCTTCGTATATCATCCCCACGGCGGCGCAGTACTCGAAGCCCGTCATCGACTCGGCGAAGTAGGGAAAGGGTATCTCCAGACGCCCCCGCGGCCACGACGCCATCACCAGGCCCGACTCGCCCGCCGTGACGTAGGTGCGCATGTTGTTGAAGAGGTGGCCGAAGTCCTCGACATAGTTGTATCGCATGACGCTCTGCAGCGCGCTGCGCACATGCTCCGGTTCGGCCAGGTAGCCCAGCGAGCAGATGTGGGCCATGTACTGTCCCACCATCTGGTCGACGAGGCACCCGCGCCCCAACTGGTAGGGCGGCACCGCCGTCTGCGGGTCGTCCATGTCTATGAATTCGAACGTCTCGGGGTCCGTTATGCGATGCTCGTAATACTCGCCGTTGAAGAGGTTTTCGTCCATCCATCGGCTGCCCCGCTCGAAAAGGTCTCGGCACTCGCGTGCAAAGGCGCGGTCGCCCATCGCCCGCGCCATCTCTTCGGCCGCGCGCAGCGCCCCCATGTACCAGAAGCCCATCTGCGGGTTGGGGCCGAAGTAGTTCACGTCCATCGTATTGTGCTGCGAGCCCTCCATCACGCCGTCGCGGTTGCCGTCCCAGCCCCGCTCGGCCCACGCATAGGAGAGCACACGCTTCACCCGCTCCCAGTTCGCCGCCAGGAAGCCGTTGTCGCCCGAGAGCTGCCACTCGCGATACATCTTCATCACGCACCCCATCTGGCCGTCTGCCGCGGCGGCCGCGCCGTCGGCGGCGGTGGAGAGGGGCAGCGCGGCGCGGAAGTTCATCAGGCCGTCCTCACGCGTGGCATAGTTGAGCTCCACGTCGCGCATCGTGCGCGCCAGCCCGCCGAAGAGGAAGGGCGTCGCCATCTCGTAGTTCCAGACGTGGGTGCAGGAGCCCATGCACGAGCCGTAACGGTCCATAACCCCCTCCCACCCCATCAGGTGGCCGCTCGGCAGGCGGAACACCGTCTGCGACCGCAGCACCGAGAGGTTGAACAGCGCCGCCTCCTTCACGCAGTCGGGATACGACGACGAGAGCATCGCCTCCACGAAGGCTATCGTGCGCCGCTCCAGCTCCGGCATGCGCGGCACGATCGCCCCGGCAGCGGCCCACGCGTCGGCGTAGAGACCGCTGTAATAGTTGCCCTCCACGCGCGACGACCACGCCACACGGTTGGGGAAGTTCCACGTCAGGAAAAAGACATACGAACGGCTCTCGCCCGCAGGGATACGCCGCAGCACCGCCAGCGCCCCGACAGGGTCATCCTCCGTGACGGGCTCCGTGCGCTCCGTGAGGCGGCCGTCGGCGCTGAAGTCGTCCCAGAAGTCGAGCATCGAGTTGCTCCAGTCGTTCCGCCGCGTCGAGGTGCGGTAGCTCACCTCCCCCTCGGTGGTGGTTACAAGAGCCATCGTGCCCCATGCGGGATCGCCCTTGTCCACGCCGTCGGAATACATGTATATGCCGCGGAACGTATCGCCCTCGCGGTATTCGTTACGGTTTGCCGCAGCCCCCGTGGGGACGTAGTCGCCCTTCCAGTCGGTATGGAAACGGCTCCCGTCCTTGCCGATGAAGTTGCGCAGGCACCCGCATACGGCAACATCCATGTCCCTGTCGGAGGTGTTCTCCACCTCGTAGACCAGCACCGCAACCGGCAGCGAGCTCGCGTCGGCATCGCCCGGCACAAGCGGGTTGAAGCCCCGCACCGTCACGCGGAGCGGTACGCCCCCATCCGACAGGTGCGCCTGCCCGAAGGGATAGGCCGCATCGAACGACGCAGCCCCGAAACGCGGCAGTCCGTGATGGTTCACCGGACGCCCCTCGTAGTGGAGCTTCTCGTGGTCATAGAGCGGCCCCGCCGCCAGCAGCGTCGTCGCCGCGCCGCCCTCGGGCGCCGCATATATCGCGAAGAAGGGGGCGTCGTTGCCCGTGGTGACGGTGCTGTACCCCTTCGCCGGCACGTTCATGATCTCCCAGTCGCGCAGCTCCCCGCGCCCGCCCAGCGAGACCGTCCCCGTGCCTATGCCGCCCAGCGGCAGCGCGATACGGTAGAGGTGATCCCCGTCGTAATGTTTCAGCACCGGCCACGCCGCCGGCTCCCACTCTCCGGCCGCCGCCGCACACCAGCACACGGCCGCCGCGGCAGCAATTGCAAGTCTCTTCATCTCCATAACGGTAATAAGCAGTATAGGTTGTTTCGTTGTCCGTCCCCTACGGCACGCACCCCCGCGCCCGCCGAAGCGGCAAGGCCCATCCCGCAGGCCGGAGGTCCGCGGCTATCTCTCCGCCGGCGTCTCCTCGGCCGTCGCGGCCGCCGCCTGCGAAGAACTCTGTTCCGCGGCCGCCGCTGCCGCAGCCGCCGCCTCCTCGTCGATCACGAAGTCGGCGATATCCATCTCGGCATTGCGCGGGAAGGCCTTCGGGAAGACCGACCGGATGCGCCCCAGCTCGATGATCGCCTCCTCCATCGTCAGGTAACGCCCCACCGACACCGTGAACCACGGATTCTCGTACGTCACGTCGATGTCGATCCCCTTGAAGTTCTCCTCGAAGGTCTCCTTCGCCTCGACGGCATTCTCGCGCGCCTGCTGCGAGTTGTCAAACAGGATCACTATCGTATAGCCGTTTACCTTCGTACGCTTGGCCCGCTGCTCCACGGCACGTATCGCCGCCGCGGCATCCTCCGTCTCGGTCACACGCACCGCATCGCGCCCCGTCGCCAGCTGGCGCCGCAACGCCGCAATCTCCTGCGCGCAGCCATCGTATGCCCACAGGGCACACACCGCCGCAACAATAATAATGACAAGTCTTTTCATCGTATTATCCTTTTCTTTACACTATTCCCAACTCCTTACGTTCGTTGCGCTCGCCCCGTTCCGATCCTGCGGCTCCGCCCCGCGGCGGGGCTGTTCCGGCGCCGCAGCACCCTCCCCCGACGCTCCCGACACCCTGTCGAGCACCTGCCAGAGGTGCTGCAGCTCCTCCCCGGAGAGCATCCCGTCCAGAGTCTCGGGGTCCGCGTCCACACTTCCGCGCCATGCGCCGCGCCGCAGCGACAACTCCCAGTCCACGGACACCGCCGCAGCATCGCGCCGCGCTATGGCCGAACGCAGCGACAGTGCCGAGGCATTGCGCGCAATCCGCAGGCGCACCGTCACCCGCACCCGCCACTGCCCGTGGCCGGGGATGCGCACACGCTCCCCCAGCACCAGCACCGCGGCACGGCCGCCGCCGCACATTACGCGCAGCCGCCCGCCGCGCAACACCACCGCCCCACCCGGATTGTCGACCGTGAGCCGCACCGTCATGCCCGAGGGCCATCCCGCATCCTCCGCCGACGGCATGGGCCACTCGGTCTCCAGAATCTCAAAGCCCGAAACGGCAGGCAACCGCCGCGTCCCGCCGCAGCCCGCCAGCAGCAGTACCGCCGCCACAAATGTCAAAAACCGCACTGCCATCTGTCTATGCCTTGTATCCGATATATATCTGCGCTATGCCGAGGCAGAGCGAACGCCGGCGGCACTCCGTAAAGCCCACGCCGCGCATGATCTCCAGGAAGCGTTCCGGCCCCGGGAACTCCTCGATCGAGGCCGGCAGGTATCCGTAGGCCGCCTTGTCCCGCGAGACGAGCCCGCCCACGGGACGCAGGATCTTGTCCGAGTAGAACGAATATGCCCACCGCACCAGAGGGTTGCGCGGCGTCGAGAACTCCAGGATCACCGCCTGCCCGCCGCGCCGCAGCACACGCAGCGCCTCCGAAAGCCCCGCCTCCATGTTGCCGAAGTTGCGCACGCCGAAGGCCACCGTCACGGCATCCACCGCCCCGTCGCCCAGGTCGAGCCGCTCGGCATCGCCCTGATACAACGCCACATGGTCGTCCAGGCCCTGGCGCCGCACCTTCTCCGACGCCTCCGCAAGCATCTTCTCCGACAGGTCGACCCCCATCACACGCGCCTGCGGGATGCGCTGCGCCATCAGTATGGCCAGGTCGCCCGTACCCGTGGCAAGGTCGAGGATATGGCGCGGCCGCCCGCGGCGCACGATGCGCATCACGCGACGACGCCACACGCGGTCGATCGACAACGACAATATGTGGTTCAGGCGGTCGTATGTGGGCGCGATGTTGTCGAACATGCGCTTCACCTCCTCCTTCTTGCCCGCTCCGGGCGTATTGTATGGTTTCATATCTCTCTTTAAGTTTCGTTTCTTCACATCGGTTCACCCCCCTCCGTGCGGCCGTGCCGCTACTGGCGGTATTTGAGCGACGCCTCGGGGCTGATGCGCGCCACGATCATCGACGGCAGCGTCATCACCGCCACAGTCACCGACACGGCCCCGACGTTCAGCGCCGCGAGCCACCACACGTCCACACGCACCGGCAGCTCCGAGAGCATGTAGCCCGAGGGGTCGAGCCGCACCGGATGCAGCCACGCCTGCAGCCCCACAAGGGCCAGCCCCACGCCGTTGCCCCACGCCGCGCCGCGAACGAAAAGCATCGCCGCACGGTAGAGGAAGATGCGGCGCACGGCCCCGTTGCGCATGCCCATCGCCTTCAGCACGCCGATCATGCCCGTGCGGTCGAGCACCATGATCAGCATCGCCGACACCATGTTGAAGAGTACCACCGCCATCATCACCGCCAGCACCACGCGCGCATTCACGTCGTGCGTCTTCAGCCAGTCGAAGATGACGGGATAGCGCTCGGCAAGGGTCACGGCGGCCGCCGCCCCCACGCTCTCGTCCCCATCATCGTAAAAGGCCGCCTCGATGGCCTCCTCCACCGCAGCCGACACGGCAGCCGCATCGGCACCGCGCCGGGTCTGCACCTCATATCCCGAGATCGCCCTGTTGTCGGCCGAGGCGATACGCTGCACGTTGCGCATGTCGGTCAGCGCCGTGGTGCGGTCCAGCTCCTCGAATCCCGTGTCGTATAGTCCCGACACGACGAAACGGTCGCGCCGCGGCCGCCCCTCGCCGTCCATGAAGAGCATCTCGACCCTGTCGCCGACATCCAGCCGCAATGCCGCCGCCGTCGTCCGCGACAGAAGGATCTCCTTCGTGCGCGGCTCCTCCCCGATCGAGGGCATAGCCCCCGACACAAGGCGGCTGCGCCACCACGCCAGGTCGCACGACCCGTCCACACCCTTGACACCCAGCCCCACGACCTGGTCGCCGCTCTTGGCCATGCCCGCAGCCTCCGCATAGGGCCACGCCGCAGCAACGCCCCCGCACGAACGGAGCCGCCCCAAGAACCCGTCGCTCGGCGCCACAGGCTCCCCCTCGCCGCCCCGCAGCGTCCGCACGTCGCATACGCGTATGTCGGCGGCAAAACCCCGCAGGTCGCCGTAGATGCGGTGCCGGAACCCCGACACCACGGCCAGCGTCACGATCATCACCGCAATGCCCAGCGCCGCAGATACGGTCGCTATGCGCATCATGATGCGCGCGCGCGAAACGCGTCCGCTGCGTGCCGTGCGCTCGGCAAGCATATACTCAACACTCATCGTGGCGTCTTATTTCGGTACAACTGTACAAAGTTATGTAAAAAATTCTTACTTTTGTCCTCTCGGAGCGACACCCGATGCCGCATGAGGCAGGTTTTTGCACCGCACGCCCGCAGCACGCGCCAGCAGCACGACCGCAGCACGCCAGCAGCATACGCCAGCAGCATACGCCAGCGACACCCGCAGCATACGCCCGCGACGCACGCAGCGGCACATGCCAGCAGCACGACCGCAGCACATGCCAGCAGCACGACCGCAGCACGACCGCAGCACATGCCAGCGACACATGCTCGTGACACATGCCCGCGCCGCGACGACGCGACAAACCGCCAAACCGCCAAACCGCGCAAAAGGTGTTTTTTACGCCATTCGCGCCCCGCCGCATACGCTTCGGGCCGCATGTTGCGTTATCCGTATGGAAACCATTAAAATTCGAATCGTACCATGTTACAACTACTGCAATTGGCACAGGACTATGCAACGTATGACAACTCCATAGCCGGAGGATTCTCCACGTCGGGATCCATCCTGCTCATGGTGATAATAGCCGTAGCGGGATACATCGTGCAGGCTCGCCTGCAGTCGGTGTTCCAGAAATATTCGCAGGTGGCGTTCCCCGGCAACCTCACCGGCGCCGAGGTCGCCGAGAAGATGTTGCGCGAGAACAACATCCATAACGTCAAGATCACCCACGTCGGAGGCATGCTCACCGACCACTTCAACCCCCAGAACATGACCGTCAACCTCAGCGACGCCGTCTACTCGTCGCGCAGCATCGCCGCCGCGGCCGTCGCCTGCCACGAGTGCGGCCACGCCATACAGCACGCCCGCGGATACGCACCCCTCGCCCTGCGCTCGGCCCTGGTGCCCGTGGTCAACTTCTCCTCGCGCATGGCAACCTGGGTCATAATAGCCGGGATTCTCATAATGGCCACAACAAACAGCACAACCGTCTGCTGGATAGGAATCGCCCTCATAGCCATGACCGCGCTCTTCTCGATCGTGACGCTGCCCGTGGAGTACAACGCCTCGCAGCGCGCCCTCGAGTGGCTCGAGTCGAGCCGCACCCTCCAGGGCGTACAGCTCTCCTATGCCCGCGAGTCGCTCCGCTGGGCCGCCCGCACATACCTTGTGGCGGCACTCTCGGCCATAGCCACCGTACTCTACTACGTATCCCTCATCTCACGCCGCGACTGATGGCAAAACACCCCGAAGACTATACCTCACGAACATTCCTTTTCGCCATGGCCACGCTCGTCGTGCTCATGGCGATAAGCATAATACCCCCCATCGAAGCGGGAGGCGTCTCGCTGCGCCGCGCCAACATCCTCTCCGACCTGATACGCTTCGACAGCGACGACGCCCGCGACGAGGAGCCGCTCCAGCCCGAGATCGACGTCGAGGAGTTCCATGTCGACCTCGAGGAGGTCGAGAGGCAGGTCGCAGCCGCAGCACGCGAGGCATCCCCCACGGGCGACGCGACATCCGCCTCGTGGCAGGGCATATTCGACCAGCAGCCAATGCCGGCAGACTCCATACACGACATGGGGAGCGCCGCGGCCGACTCGCTCGCGGCACACCGGCAGGCCGTCGCCGCCGCCGACTTCTCGGCGCTGCTGCCCGCAGACTCGCTCATAACCCCCGTCGAGGAGTTCCACCAGGGCGACGGCATGTCTCCCCTGCAGCGCCTCTACGACAAGCTGCTCGACGGCACGCAGCCCGTGCGCGTGGCATTCATGGGCGACTCGTTCGTCGAGGGAGACATCCTTACGGCCGACCTGCGCGAACTCCTCCAGGAGACCTTCGGCGGCGGCGGCGTGGGATTCGCCCCCGCGGCATCGCCCTTCACGGGCTTCCGCCAGACCGTAAAGACCACCTCCAAGGGGTGGACCCCGTACAACATCATGCAGAGCAAGAGCGTCCCCGAACCCTATGCGGGCGACTTCTTCGTCTCGGGATGGGTCGCAGCAGCAGCCCCCGGCGCCTCGACACGCTGGGACATGACCTCGCGCCGCCGCCACCTCGACGAGTGCCGCCGCGCCCGCCTGCTCTTCATCAGCCGCGACCCCTCGCAGGTGAGCGTCACGCTCAATGACGGCGAGGTGCGCACCTTCGGCTTCGAGGGCGACGACGTCGTCCGCCAGATCGTGGTCGAGGAGCCCGAGATACGCTCCCTCGAGATGAAGATAGAGAAGGGTGCCGAGGGCTTCACCGCCTACGGCGCCGACTTCGACGACCTGTCGGGCGTCTCGGTGGACAACCTCTCCATACGCAGCAACAACGGACAGGCCATGTTCCGCACCTCGCCCACGGTGAACGCACAGATCAACTCGATGCGCCCCTACGACCTGGTGATACTGCAATACGGCCTCAACATCATGCAGGCCGACCGCCACGACTACTCGCTCTATGCCGAGCAGGTCGAGAAGATGATACGCTTCGTGCGGAGCTGCTTCCCCCAGGCCGCCGTCATGGTGATGGGCGTGAGCGACCGCTCGCAGCGCGGCGAGGACGGCATCGTGCCCATGGAGTCGGCGCGCGACCTCTCGCGCTGGCAGCGCACCGCCGCCGAGAACACCGGCGCCGCCTTCTGGAACACCTATGACGCCATGCAGCGCCTCGGGGGCATGACGCGCTTCGTGGCCGACGGCTGGGCCGGGAAGGACTACACCCACATAAACTATGCGGGCGGCGCACAGGTGGCGCGCGCCCTCTACCACGGCCTGCTGCAGGGCGTGCAGCAATATGTCGCATACCTGAACAAGGTGATCGAACGCCAGCAGCCCGTCCTGGCGGAGCCCCTGCACGATATCGCCCCCGCAGCTGCGGACACCGCCGCCGGGAGCCTCGAGCTGCCGCCGCTGCCCACGAACGACGACCTGCGGCCCGACCCCGAACCGCTGCCGCTGCCGCAGCCCCTGCCGCAACCACTGCCATAGCACAACCCCGCCCGAATCCGGAAACAACCCTCACCTCACCATGGAACAGATCGTAGACAGAGTGCTGGAGCTGCTGCGTTACGACGCCTCCGCGCCGCTGATATTCAACAGCGGCCTCTTCCTGTTCCTCTTCGTGGGCTTCGCCGCGGGATACGTGCTGCTGCGCCGCACCACAACGCTGCGCATACTATACGTCATACTCTTCTCGATATACTTCTACTACAAGTCGAGCGGAATATACTTCTTCCTGCTCGTCTTCGCCGCCGTCAGCGACTACTGGATCGCCCACGGCATAGCCGCCTCACGCTCGCAAAAGACGAAACGGTGGCTCGTGGCGCTGAGCGTGGCCGTAAACCTCGGCATGCTCGGATACTTCAAGTACACCAACTTCCTCATCGAGATCGCGAACAACATCTTCGGCGCCGGATTCCTCGACTTCCGGAACATCTTCCTGCCCGTGGGAATCTCGTTCTTCGTATTCCAGTCGATGAGCTACACCATAGATGTCTACCGCGGCGTCATACGGCCCCTCGACCGCTGGATCGACTACATGTTCTACCTGTCGTTCTTCCCGCAACTCGTGGCCGGGCCCATCGTCCGCGCCCGCGACTTCATCCCCCAGATACGGCAGCCGCTGCGCGTCACCCGCCGCATGTTCGGCCTCGGCGTGGCATTCATAATCATAGGACTCATCAAGAAGGCCGTCATCTCGGATTACATATCCCTCAACTTCGTCGACCGCATCTTCGACGACCCCGCCCTGTACTCGGGATTCGAGTGCCTGATGGGCATATACGGATACGCCCTGCAGATATACTGCGACTTCTCGGGATACTCCGACATGGCCATAGGCATAGCCCTGCTGCTCGGATTCCGCTTCCCCAAGAACTTCGACGCCCCCTACAAGTCCGCCACCATAACCGAATTCTGGCGCCGCTGGCACATATCCCTCTCGTCGTGGCTCAGGGACTACCTCTACATATCGCTCGGCGGAAACCGCAAGGGACGCGCACGCACGTACCTGAACCTGCTGCTGACGATGCTCCTCGGCGGCCTGTGGCACGGCGCCGCCGTGCGCTTCATCCTCTGGGGCGCCCTGCACGGCGTGGCCCTCGCCCTGCACAAGATGTGGATGTCGGTGGTGCCGTGGGCAAAGGCCAGGGGCGAGCAGATGAACATACTGATGCGCATCCCGAACACCATCATAACCTTCAACCTCGTATGTCTGGGGTGGCTGCTCTTCCGCGCCGAGGACATGCAGACGGTGCATGTGATGCTATACCAGATATTCAACAACTTCAACCCCGCGCTCATACCGCAGGTCGTCGAGGGTTACAAGGCCGTCTTCGGCCTCATAGTGCTGGGCTACGCCATGCACTTCCTCCCCGAGAAGATCGACATCGACATACAGAACCGCGTGGTCAACGCCTCCTTCTGGTGGCAGGTGGCGATGATGGCCGCCACGATATGGTGCGTCATGCAGATCAAGTCGAGCGACATACAGCCCTTCATCTATTTCCAGTTCTGACGGCGGCACGGCCGCAACGGGGCCCCTGTCCACCCGTTGCAGCCCTCCCCCGCAGCCGCATCCTCCGCCCCGCGCACAGGCCCCGCAGCCGAAGCAGAAGCACACCTCCGCCACGGCCGGCCCCGCACCGCCGCGGACATACCCCGACCGCCAGCCGCATTTCACAAAATATGGCCTCCCCGGCCGCCATATCGTCAAAAAAAGCCTCCCGCGCCCGGAACACGCCGGAGGGGAGCGGTTTTTGCCGCGTTTCCCGCGAAAATTTGCGGAAACGGAGCGGCCATTGGTAAAATAGTCCCCAAAGAGTATCCGCGCCACCATTTTTTTCACTATATTTGGATAGTGTAGGGATAGTGTAGGACACCTCTCCCCAACCATCGCAAAAACACCGTGCCATGAAACTGCACATCCGTCTCCTGACTCTCGCCCTCGCGGCGGCCGCCGCGGCACAAGCCCAGATCATGCCCGACTCGACAGTGCAGATCACGGCATACTGGCGCGTGGGCGACCGGATGACATACGACTACACGTCGACCGAGTGCATCATCGAGGACGGAGACACCGTGCGCCTGCGGAGCTACTCCGACGTGCGTTCCATGGAGGTCATCAAGGCGACCCCCACGCGATATACCATCAGCATAAGGAACTACCGCCACTTCGAGCAGGACCCCGTGGCGCAGATGATCTTCTCGCTCGAGCAGCGCGAGGGGCTGAATGTCCCGCTCGTGATAGAGACCTCGCTCGACGGGGAGCTGCTCTGCGTGGTCAATGCCTCCGAGATCGTCGCCGCGGCGCACCAGCTCGTGGACCGTGCCGCCGACACCCTCTACGACAGCCTTCCCGACCCCATACGCCGCACCACACCCCAATGGGAATGGCGAAACATCCTCGGCAAGTGGATCAACGCCGACGCCTCCACCACACGCACCATAGAGGACCTGGGACGCATATTCTTCTTCCACGGCAAGCGGTTCCGCATAGGCCCCGAGTACAGCCAGCAGGAGAGTCTGCTCATACCCATGAGCGATGCCGAAACCGACTGCGTCACCGTCTTCTGGGCCGACCCGGAGACCACCGACAACGCCTCGGCGATGCTCCACACCCACTCCGTATCCGATGCCGAGAAGGCCCTGCGGACGGTCGCCGCAACAAACCCCGAAGCCCTGCTGCTCGGCAACGCCGTCGCACCGGAGCAGATAGCCGACACGCCGGTCGAAATGGAGAGCTTCTCGGGCGAGGAGATACATCTCGACACCGGATGGCCACTGCAGGCATACTGGAGCACGCGCCTCACGGCATCGCCCCCCGACGGCCGCAACATAGTCATCAGGACAAACAAGCAGCTCACGCGCCGCGACGACGACGCCCCCATCACCTCCGAGGCCGAGACCCCTCCCCTGTTCTGACGCCACGCCGGCCCCGACGCATGCCCGCGCATCGTACGGGCGCAGTTGCGCGTTACGATAAAAATATTAACTTTGTGCATCGTGACACCATGATATTGTGTAACACCGCAACACGGCTCCCACTATGGCAACAATTCGACTTACAAAGGAGTTCTCCTTCGAGGCGGCGCACGCCCTCGAGGGTTACGACGGCGCCTGCCGCGAGATTCACGGACACTCGTACCGCCTCTTCGTCACGGTGAAGGGAGAGCCCTCCACAGACGAATACGACCCCAAGCAGGGTATGGTGATGGACTTCGGCCTGCTCAAGAGGATCGTAAACGAACAGATCGTCTCGCAGTTCGACCACGCCTTCGTCATACGGCGCACCGAGCAGGGAGAACTGCTGCGCGGGATGCTCGCCGACCACTTCTCGCGCGTTGTCATGGTAGATTACCAGCCCACGTGCGAGAACCTGCTCGTCGACTTCGCCGAACGCCTGCTCGAGGCCCTGCCCGACGAGGTGCAGCTCTACGCGCTGCGCCTGCACGAGACGGCCACGTCGTTCGCCGAATGGTTTGCCGACGACAACCTGTGACGCCGCGCCGCCGCAACGGCCCCACCCACAAAAGTAGATACACCCTGCAATGAAACGACTTTTCCTGATCGACGCCTACGCCCTGGTGTTCAAATACTACTATGCCTTCATCGGGCGCCCCATGCGCAACCGGTACGGCATGAACACCTCGATACTCTTCGGTTTCACGAAGTTCCTGCGCGACATGCTCAAGCGCGAGGCGCCCGACCTGCTGGGCGTCGCGCTCGACCCCAAGGGGGGCTCCTTCCGCAAGGATATTTTTCCAGAATACAAGGCCAACCGCCTCGAGACCCCCGAGGACATAATCCTCTCGGTGCCATACCTGCGGCGCCTGCTCGACGCCATGCGCATCCCCGTCTTCGAGATCGAGGGGTATGAGGCCGACGACGTCATCGGCACACTCGCTTACCGCGGCGCCGACGCCGGATACGAGGTCTTCATGGTCACCCCCGACAAGGACTACTGCCAGCTCGTGGGTCCGCACCGAAACATATACCGCCAGAAGGGCGACGGCATAGAGATCCTCGACACGGCCGCCGTATGCGCCCGCTACGGCATCCCCGACCCCATCCTGGTGCGCGACATCCTCGCAATATGGGGCGACGCCTCGGACAACATCCCCGGCGTGCCCGGCATAGGCGAGAAGGGTGCCTGCAAGCTCGTCGCCGAGTGGGGCACGGCCGAGCAGATCCTCGCCAACGCAGCCTCGATCAAGGGCAGGCAGGGTGAAAAGATCGCCGCCTGGGGCGACCGTCTGCTGCTGGCCAAGCGCCTCACGACGATCTGCACCGACGTGCCGGTGGAGTTCGTCGCCGCAGACCTCGAGGTGTGCGAGCCCAACATAGACGCCCTGAAGGCCCTCTTCGCGGAGCTGGACTTCACGGCCTTCGCCCGCGACATATACAACCTCGCCCCCGTCGAGGAGCCCTCCGACATCCCGCAGCAGGCGCCGCAGCGCCAGCTCGCGGAGATGGCGCGCGCAAAGTCCGCCGCCGCAAAACGACAGGCCCTCGCCGGCCAGGGAGACCTCTTCGCGGCGCCCGCGGCCGCGCCGGCATCCGTCCCGCCCGAGACGAGAACGGCGGAAACGGCGGGAACGGCGGAAACCGACGCTACGGCCGGGCCGCAACCGGCAACCGCGGCGGAGAATCCCGAGACGGCGGAGCCGACATTCGCCACGGCGGCCACCACGCCCCATGACTACACTCTTGTGACCGACGCCGACACCCTGCAACAGCTCGTGCAGCGGCTGCAGGCCGAGCCCGAGATATGCTTCGACACCGAGACCACGGGCCTCGACATCTTCAACGACCGCATCGTCGGCCTCTCGATAGCGGTACGGCCGCACGAGGCGTGGTACATATCCTTCACGCCGGAGAACACCCCCGCCTTTGCCGACATTCTGCGGCCCCTGTTCGAAAACCCCGACACGGTGAAGATCGGGCAGAACATCAAGTTCGACATGATGGTTCTCTCGCGCCTCGGCATCGAGGTGCGCGGCCGCAAGATCGACACCATGATCCTCCACTACCTGCTCGACTCGGAGGCGCGACACAACATGAACTACCTCGCACAACGATACCTCAACTACTCGCCCATCGCCATCGAAACCCTCATCGGGCGCGGCACGCGCCAGCTCTCGATGGACCAGGTGAACGTCGAGAGCGTCAAGGAGTACGCCGCCGAGGATGCCGACATCACGCTGCAGCTCAAGCAGGCGCTCTGGGGCGAGGTGTGCGCGCAGGGGCTCGACGAACTCTACCTGCGCATCGAGGAGCCCATGATCGACGTGCTGGCCGAGATGGAGCTCACGGGGGTCAAGATCGACAGCGCGCTGCTGGACGACTATGCCGTGGAGCTGAACGCCCTGCTCGCAAAACTCGAGGGCGAGATACGCGCCGAGGCGGGCGAGCCGTCGCTCAACGTCAACTCGGCGCGGCAGATAGGAGAGGTGCTCTTCGCCAAAATGCGCATCGCCGAAAAGCCCCGCATGACGCGCACGCACCAGTTCAGCACCGAGGAGGAGTACCTGCAGGGCTTCGCCCGCAAGCACCGCATCGTGGACCTCATACTGCAGTACCGCGGCGTGAAGAAGCTCCTCTCGACCTATGTCGAGGCGCTGCCGCAGCTGGTGAACCGCGCCACGGGGCGCATACACACCTCGTTCAACCAGGCGGTGACGGCAACCGGGCGCCTCTCGTCGACGAACCCCAACCTGCAGAACATACCCGTGCGCGAGGAGTTGGGACGCCGCATACGCGAGGCCTTCATCCCCTCGGACGGGGACCATCTGCTCCTGTCGGCCGACTACAGCCAGGTGGAGCTGCGCCTCATGGCGCACCTGAGCGGCGACGAGGCCCTCATCGCGGCCTTCCGCCACAACGAGGACATACATGCCGCCACCGCCGCGCGACTCTTCCACAAGGGGCTCGACGAGGTGACGCCCGAGGAGCGGCGCCGCGCCAAGACCGCCAACTTCGGCATCATATACGGCATCTCGGCCTTCGGCCTGAGCCAGCGCCTCGACATACCCCGCGGCGAGGCCAAACAGATCATCGACGGCTACTTCGCATCCTATCCCAAGGTGAAGGAGTACATGGATGCCGCCATAGCGTCCGCACGCGAGAAGGGATATGTCACCACGGTCTTCGGCCGCAGGCGCTTCCTGCGCGACATCGACTCGCGCAACGCCGTGGCGCGGGGCGTGGCCGAGCGCAACGCCATCAACGCCCCGATCCAGGGCAGCGCCGCCGACATAATGAAGATAGCGATGATCGAGATCCGGCGCCGCTTCCGCAGCGAGGGACTCCGCTCGCGCATGATCCTGCAGGTGCACGACGAGGTGATCGTGGACATGGTGCGCGGGGAGCAGGAGCGCGTCACGGCGATCGTGCGCGAGGCGATGGAGGGAGCGGCGGCGCTGCACGTACCCCTCGTCTCCGATGCCGGCGTCGGCCGCAACTGGCTCGAGGCGCACTGACACACGACACGCACAGACACACGACACACACAGACAACCATAAACCGACATGCCATGAACATGCGAACCCTATTCACCAGCGCCCTTGCGCTTGCCGCCACGGCGGCATACGCACAGCCGGCAAACCGCCTTGTCGTCGATGCCGGCCGTATCGGCGCACAGATACAGCCCACCATGTACGGGCACTTCTTCGAGGACATAAACTACGGCGCCGACGGCGGCCTCTATGCCGAGATGGTGAAGAACCGCTCGTTCGAGTTCCCGCAGAGACTCATGGGGTGGGATACCTTCGGCAACGTCTCCGTCGAGGATGACGGCCCCTTCGACCGCAACCCCCACTATGTACGCCTCACGCCCCCGGCACACCCCCACATGGCCACGGGCCTCGAGAACGAGGGCTTCTTCGGCATGGGCGTAGAGCAGGGAAAGGAGTACCGCTTCACGGTATGGGCCCGCGGCGCGGGCCAGAGCATCAGGGTCGAGCTCGTCGACAACGCCTCGATGGAGGAAACGCAGGTCGTCGCGGCACACGACCTGAAATTCGATGACGCCGGCTGGAAGAGGTACGAGGCGCGCCTGACGCCCGCCCGCACCCTCGACAAGGCCCACCTGCGCATCTTCCTCACCTCGGGCGGCACGGTCGACCTCGAGCACGTATCGCTCTTCCCCGTCGACACGTGGCGGGGCCGCGAGAATGGCCTGCGCAAGGACCTCGTGCAGGCCCTGGCCGACACCCGTCCCGGCGTCTTCCGCTTCCCGGGCGGCTGCATCGTCGAGGGCACCAACATCGAGACGCGATACAACTGGAAGAACTCCGTCGGCCCCGTCGAGAACCGCCCGCTCAACATCAACCGCTGGCAGTACACCTTCCGCCACCGTTTCTTCCCCGACTACTACCAGAGCTACGGCATGGGCTTCTACGAGCTCTTCCTGCTGGCCGAGGACATCGGGGCCGAGCCGCTGCCCATCCTCAACTGCGGCCTGGCGTGCCAGTACCAGAACGACAGTCCCGAAGCCCACGTGGCGGTATGCGACCTCGACCCCTACATACAGGATGCCATCGACCTCATAGAGTTCGCCAACGGCGCCACCGACACCGAGTGGGGCGCGCTGCGCGCCGAGATGGGGCATCCCGAGCCCTTCAACCTCAAGTTCATAGGCATCGGGAACGAACAGTGGGGGCCGGAGTACCCCGAGCGGCTGGAGCTCTTCGTCGAGGCGCTGCGCAAGGCGCACCCCGAGATCGAGATAATCGGCTCGTCGGGCCCCAACTCCGAGGGCGCCGACTTCGACTACCTGTGGCCCGAGATGCGGCGCCTCGGCGTGGACCTCGTGGACGAGCACTTCTACCGTCCCGAGCGGTGGTTTCTCGCCTCGGGAAACCGCTATGACAACTACGACCGCAAGGGTCCCAAGGTCTTCGCCGGGGAGTACGCCTGCCACGGCGCCGGCAAGAAGTGGAACCACTTCCACGCCGCGCTGCTCGAGGCCGCCTTCCTCACGGGCGTCGAGCGCAACGCCGACGTGGTATACATGGCCACCTACGCCCCGCTGCTGGCACATGTCGAGGGGTGGCAGTGGCGTCCCGACCTCATCTGGTTCGACAACCTGCGGTCGGTACGCACGTGCAGCTGGTACGTGCAGTACCTCTACGGCAACAACAAGGGCACGAACGTGGTGCCCCTGACCATGGAGGGGCGTCCCGTAAGCGGGCAGGAGGGCCAGAACGGGCTCTTCGCCAGCGCCGTGTGGGACGAGCCGACGCAGAGCTGCATAGTCAAGGTCGTCAATACCTCCGACACGGCGCAGCCGCTAACCATAACGATCGAGGGGCTGAAACGCACGGCCCGCATCTCGGGATGCCGCTGCGTGACATTCCACTCGGACGACCCCGATGCCGACAACACGCTCGACGAGCCGGCGAAGATCGTCCCCGCGGAGAGCGCCCTCAATATCGGCGGCAGCACTCTCGATACCGAGATCGGGCCCCAGACCTTCGCAATATACACACTGCCCGTGGTAAAGGCCGCCGGCAGATAGCGGCCCCGCCCGAATACTCCGAAACCCCTCGCCAGAAAAATCATATGCGAGGGGTTTCGCCGTTCCGGACTATGCATACGAATACTCGGAACCGATAACCGCACGGGATGTGCCGACGGCGCCGCGCCGACAAAAGGACACGCCATACACACACAAAAAAAGAGCCCTTCCCCCTTCGGGGAAAGGCTCACGGCCCGGTGCGGATAAAGGGACTCGAACCCCCACGCCTTTCGGCATCAGATCCTAAGTCTGACGTGGCTACCAATTACACCATATCCGCATGGTTCTACATGCCGCCGCTCACGCCTCCGGCTTTACGCAAGAGGCACACAGCCGCCGACATGCATGCGACAAACCAACGCAAAGGTAATAAAAATCCCGTTCCACATGAAGCACAACCCCAAAAAATTGGGTAGTTGCCTTTTTTTAGCTACTTTTGTTCCCACTTAAAAACCGACGCAACATGCCCGCAAACGTTACCCTGACACTCTCTCCCAGGCAGGCCGCAGACTTCGAGCTGTGTACCTCGCTCGCGGCACGCCGCATGGGAATACGTCGCGCGGACATCGCCCTGGCCCGCGTCATCAAACGGTCTATAGATGCCCGCCGCCGACCCGTCAAGGTAAACATCACCCTCGAGATCTTCGTCGACAGCGAGCCGCAGCCCGAACCCCTGCACTTCGACTACCCCGACGTGAGCCACGCCACCGAGGTCATCGTCGTCGGCTCGGGCCCCGCAGGCCTCTTCGCCGCCCTGCGCCTCATAGAGGAGGGGTTCAAGCCCGTAATCCTCGAGCGCGGCAAGCGCGTGCTGCCCCGAAAGCAGGACATCGCCCTCATAAACCGCAACCTCGACATCGACCCCGATTCGAACTACGCCTTCGGCGAGGGCGGCGCCGGAACATTCTCCGACGGCACGCTCTTCACGCGCAGCAAAAAGCGCGGCGACTACAACAAGGCCCTGCAGACACTCGTCTTCCACGGCGCCACGCCCGAGATCCTCTACGACGCCCACCCGCATATCGGCACCGACCGCCTGCCGCGGATCATAAGCAACATATGCCGCACGATCCAGACCGCCGGCGGCGAGATCCGCTTCGGCGCCAAGGTGACGGGATTCAAGATCGAGCGCGGCAGAATACGCGGCGTATGGGTCGGCGACACTCTCGTCGAAGGCGCCGCCGTCGTCCTCGCAACGGGACACTCGGCAAAGGACGTATACCATACGCTCTACCGCGACGGCGTGCGCCTCGAGGCAAAGCCCTTCGCCATGGGCGTGCGCATAGAGCACCCGCAGTCGCTCATCGACTCGATACAGTACCATGCGCCGCAGCGCGACGAATATCTCCCCGCGGCATCATACTCGCTCGTCGAGCAGGTCGACGGCCGCGGCGTATACTCCTTCTGCATGTGCCCGGGCGGCTTCATCGTCCCCGCCATGACCGACGCCGCGCAGTCCGTAGTAAACGGAATGTCACCCAGCGGCCGCAACTCCCGCTGGGCGAACTCGGGCCTCGTCACCGAGATCCGCCCCGAGGACTTCGCATACCTCGAGCCCGAATACGGGCCCCTTGCGGGCCTGGTGTTCCAGCAGCGCCTCGAGGAGGCCGCACGCCGCAACGGCGGCGCACGGCAGGTGGCGCCCGCGCAGCGCGTTACCGACTTCGTTGCCGGACGCGCCTCGTCGTCCCTGCCGGCAACCTCATACATCCCCGGCCTCGCACCTTCGCGCCTCGACGAATGGATGCCCGAAATGATCGCCTCGTCGCTCAGAAAGGGCATAGCGGCCTTCGACCGAAAGATGAAGGGGTTCCTCTCGCCCGAGGCCATCGTCGTCGGCGTCGAGTCGCGCACCTCGACCCCCGTGCGCATACCCCGCGACGGCGAGACGCTCATGCACCCCGAGGTGGCGGGCCTCTTCCCCGCAGGCGAGGGGGCGGGATATGCCGGCGGCATCGTCTCCGCGGCCCTCGACGGCGAACGCGTCGCCCAGGCCGCCGCAAGCTACATAAAAAACGGCAGCCGCTGACATGATTCCGGCCGCCGGCCCGAATGCTCGCCGCCCCGCGACAGCCGTATCACCCGACACACCACCCGACACACGCAAAGAGATCCCGCAAGATGAATATCCGAGTCCTGATCCCCGTATACCGGCCACTGCCCACCGACAGCGAACGCCGCGCCATCGAAAACAACGTGCGGCTCCTGGCAGCGCACGACACGGCCTTCGTCGCGCCCGAAGGGCTCGACATGTCGGCCTACGCCGCCATCGCCCCCGCCGCGGAGGTAGTGCGCGTGGGCGACGAGTGGCTCGGCACGCGCAACGGAATAGCCGGATACAACGCCATGATGCTCTCGGAGCGTTTCTACCGCCTCTCCGAGGCGTGGGACTACATCCTCATATGCCACACCGACGCCTGGATCTTCCGTGACGACCTCGACGCATGGGCCGCCCGCGGCTACGACTGCGTCGCCGCACCCTGGATGCGGCGCCCCGTCTATGACCTGCCCGTAATAAGAGAATACATGTCGTGGCGGCAGCGCGCACGCCACCGCCGCGGCCTGAAGTGCCGCGCCGACCTCTACGGCCGCATCGGGAACGGAGGGCTCTCGCTGCGCCGCACGGCCGCCTTCATCGAGGCATGCCGCCGCTACGGCGACACCATAGAGACATACAACGCCCGCAGCGGCCACTTCTACAACGAGGACGTATTCTGGGCCACCGTCCCCGCCCACTTCCGCTACCCGGCGGCAGAGGAGGCCCTCGCCTTCGCCTTCGACACCACCCCCGCCTACTGCTACCGCCTTACGGGCGGCCGCCTGCCCATGGGGTGCCACAGCTGGTCGAAGCCCAGGATGTACCGTTTCTGGAAGAGGTTCATCCCAAACAGATAACACCGCAAAGCCCTATGAGCAACAGGATTTCAGTCGTAATAAACACCTACAACGCCGAGACGACACTCGAGCCGACACTCAAATCGGTCGCCGGGGGCCTCTTCGACGAGGTACTCGTATGCGACATGGAGAGTACCGACCGCACCGTCGAGATCGCCCGCAGCTACGGCTGCCGCATCGTCACCTTCCCCAAGGAGGGCTGCACATGCGTCGAGCCGGCGCGCGCCTTCGCCCTGCAGAGCGCCGCATGCGAGTGGGTGCTCGTGGTCGATGCCGACGAGATCGTCACACCGGCGCTGCATGACTACCTCTATGCCCTCGTCGGGGGCCAGAACCCGCCCGCAGGGTTGTGGATACCGCGGCGCAACTACTTCATGGGGCGCTTCATGCACGGCACATACCCCGACTATATCCTGCGTTTCATGCGGCGCGAAGGCACCCTGTGGGCCCCGCACGCGCACGCTATACCCCAGGTGGTCGGCAGGACGGAACGCATACCCGCCTCGCGCCGCGACCTGGCATTCATACACATCCCGCCGGAGGACATGTCGGTGCTGCTGGCAAAGGCCGACGCATATACCGAGTCGGAGCGGGTGCGCCGCCGCGAAAGGGGCGAGAAGGTCACGTTCCTGCGCCTGCTCTTCAAGCCGGCCTTCGTCTTCTTCAAGCTCTACATCCTCAAGGGGGGCTTCCGCGACGGCACGCCGGGGCTGATACGCGCCGCATACAACAGTTTCTACAAGTTCACCTCCCTGGCCAAGATGTATGAGGACTCCATAGACCTCAAGTCGATATTCGCATCGGGGGCCGAGAGATTGCGGTAGCGGCTGCCGCACGATTTTCCAAAAACCGGCAGAGATCACGCGGAACCCCGCAGAGATTTTCCAAGAACGGCAGAGAGCCCCCAAGGTTTTCGCGAAAAACCCCAAAAGTTCCCGCGAAAAACCCGCGGAGACTCCAAAAAAACGGCAGAGAATACTGCGAAAAACCTCAAAAGTTCCCGCGAAAAACCCGCGGAGATTCCCCAAGATACCGGCAGATGGTCCCCCAAACACCTCGGAAAAGAATGGAATCACCCTCTGCGGAGGGGTGCGCGGGAGATTGCAGCCTAAACAGCAACGCGCTGCGTATCAATCACATATCCATTTGCGCGAAAATCCAATGTTACGCTAATGTTAAAATTTCTTAAAAATTTTTGAATTTTTTTGAGTAATTACTTGCACGGTATTCTTTTTTGGCTTACCTTTGCACACGAAGTTTTAAGGTTCATTTAGGTTAGTAGTTTTAGGTTGGTAGAGGCTATCGGAAGGTTGTAACCGATACGGCGATGTTTCTGTGGCACGCCGGGTTACTAAGACAAAGAGCGGTGCTCGCTCGGCGTCGAATACCTCCGAACCTCGTTTTTTTTTGCCCTTTTCCGAAGCCGCGCGGCAACCAGCTGCCTTGCGGACACCACAGCCGCCGATCCCGCACCGCGACAGATCCCGCCGCCGTATCCCGCCGCATATACATATTGACGGAAATACTTTCCGTTTTGTCGTATCGAAAGCGTAAGGCTATGGCCGCTGCGATAAATTTCCTATCTTTGAAAAGACGGGGCATGCCGCCGGCAGCGCCCGCCGCAGCGCGGGAGCCTCCGTCCCCACCCACTACAACCGAAACACCACCCCATGAAAAACCACATCCTAAAAGCACTTGTTGCGGCTGCGGCCATCGCCGCTGCGGTGTCATGCACACCCGCCGCCGCACCCGACCTCGCCGCCATAGATTCGTTCGAGGCGGCCCGTCCCGTCTGGGCCCAGGGGCGCGAGACGGAGAAGAACCTCACCCTCTCTTTCCGTCAGGACATACGCGCCCGCCGCGTATCATCGGCCCTGATAAGCATCGCCGCCTCGACAGACTACCGCCTGCGCGTGAACGGCGAGTTCGTGGCGCACGGCCCCTGCGTCGCGGCACACGACTTCTACCGCGTCGACTGCTACGACATAGCCCCCTACATGCACCGCGGCGACAACATCGTCGCCATCGAGGTGGCCGGGTACAACGAACCGAGCTACTACCTGCTCGACCAACCATCGTTCCTGCAGGCCGAGGTGGTGCTCAACGGCGAGTGCGTCGCCGCCACGGGACGCGACTTCACAGCCTACGAGCTGCGCCAGCGCAAGGCCGACGTGCCGCGCTTCAGCTTCCAGCGCCCCTTCACCGAGTACTACACCCTCGCGCCCGACTTCGACGCCTGGGCCTGCGACCCCGCATGGGACGCCGCGGCAGCCGGGACCGCCGAGGCCGTCACCCTCGCCGAACAGCCCGCGAAACAGCTGCTCCCGCGCCGCGTCGCATACCCCGACTACCGCGTACACGAGGCCCGCGCCATACAGGGCGGAATATACAAGTTCGACTGCAACAGCAGCGGGTTCCTCGGCATCGAGGTCGAGGTAACGGAGCCCTCACGCCTCAAGGTGTCGTTCGACGAGCTGCTCACCGCCGACGGCCATGTCAACATAGGGCGCCTCGGGTGTCAGGCATACGTCACATACGAGCTGCAGCCCGGCTCGTACCGCCTCGAGAGCTTCGAGCCCTACACCATGCAGTATGCCGAGCCGGTCTTCGAGACGGGTGCCGGCCGCATATCACGCATCTACATGCGCGACTACTGCAACGCCGACGTACACCGCGGCACCTTCTCGTCGTCGAACGCCGACCTCGACCGCCTCTTCGAGACGGCGCGCGAGACGCACCGCCAGAGCGCCCTCGACGTATTCATGGACACGCCGTCGCGCGAGCGCGCCGGATGGCTCTGCGACAGCTACTTCTCGGCACGCGTGGCCTTCGACCTGGCGGGCCATACGAAGCTCGAGAAGAACTTCATCGAGAACTTCCTGCTGCCCGAGCGCTTCAAGGACATAGACCCCGGCATGCTCCCCATGTGCTACCCCTCGGACCACCGCAACGGCAACTACATACCCAACTGGGCGATGTGGTTCGTCGTCGAGCTGGAGGAGTACCTCCACCGCAGCGGCGACACCGCAACAATAGAGGCGGCGCGCAAGCGCGTCTATGACCTCATAGAGTACTTCCGCCCCTACCTCAACAGCGACGGTCTCCTGGAAAAGCTCGACCGCTGGATCTTCGTCGAGTGGTCGGCCGCGAACGACTACGTGCAGGACGTCAACTACCCGACCAACATGCTCTATGCCGAGATGCTCGACGTGGCGGCGCGCCTCTACGGCGACGAGGCCCTCGCCGCACAGGCCGAGGCCGTGCGCCGAACCATACGCGGGCAGGCCTTCGACGGCCGCTTCTTCTGCGACAACGCCGTCCGCGGCAAGGACGGCACGCTGCGCCGCACCGACAACCACACGGAGGTGTGCCAGTACTACGCCTTCTTCTTCCGCACGGCCACGCCGGAGCTATATCCCGAGCTGTGGGCGCGCCTGCGCGACGAGTTCGGCCCGGCACGCAAGCAGCACAACCCCTATCCCGACGTCGCCTTCGCCAACGCCTTCATAGGCAACTACCTGCGCCTCGAGCTGCTCTCGCGCGAGGGCCTCTCGCGCCAGATCCTCGACGAGTCAATCGCCGAGTACCTCACCATGGCCGACCAGACGGGGACCCTCTGGGAGAACATGACCAGCGTGGCAAGCTGCAACCACGGTTTCGCCGCGCACCTGGTACGGGTGCTCTACCGCGACGTACTCGGCGTATACGACATCTCGCCCACGGAGAAGAAGGTGCGCCTGCGCTTCGTCGACTCTGGCCTCACACACTGCAAGGGGTCGATACCCGTCGGGGACGACTCGCTCGACATCGCGTGGAGGATCGAGAACGGAACGGTAGTAATGGATGAATTCTCGCTGCCCGAGGGATACACCCCGGAGGTGATGCCCGCATCGATGCCCGTCAGCGGGATATAATGCCAAACGGCGGCATGTGGACTGAGTGCCGCCAAGGGAAAGACGGGGCCGGGAACGCCGCACCATACACTGCCCGCGGCGCAACACCCGCCCCGAAACCCCGATAGCCCGGCCAGGCATGCTGCAGGCGGCCATGACGGCCGCCACGGCAGGGGGCAGGACACAGGTTCGGCCGTCTCAACATGGTACGGCTGGGTGCAGGTCGCAGGGCCGGCCGCCACGGCTGGGTGCAGGGCGCAGGTGCGGCAGAGTACGGCAGGGCGCAGGTGCGGCAGGGTGCGGAGCCCCCGCATGCGGCACCTGCGCAGCCGGCAGACATATAGGTACGGAAACGGAAAACCCCGCCTCCTCATCGGGAGACGGGGTTTTCGCATTACGCATCGGGATGCACCGCCCGCAGGATATATTGGCAGATGCTGGCGGACACGGGTGCAGGCCGGATGCGGCCGCCGCACGGGCGGCATGTCTCATCATGCGGCCGCAGCGGGACCGTCGTCAGCAGGCCCCGCGGCACGCCGCCATGCCATTAGAGTTTGCGCACCCAGATGTTGCGGAAGCTGATAGGCTCGCTCGGGTCGCCGTGGCTCTGCAGTCGGATCGGGCCGTCACCGTGCTTCACCACGCGCGGCAGGCCGATATACTCCGTGGTGCCGAGGATGGTGAAGTTGTTCAGCAGCACGATGCCGTTCTGGATAACGGTAACGGTAGGATGTACCTTGTAGGTGCCGTCCTCGTTGAAGACGGGGGCGTTGTAGATGATGTCGTAGACATTCCACTCGCCCGGCTTGCGCATGGCGTTGGCCAGGGGCACCACCTGCTTGTAGACGCTGCCCGTCTGTCCGTTCACGTAGGTCTCGTTCTGGTAGCAGTCGAGAATCTGGATCTCATACATGTTCTGCATGAAGACGCCGCTGTTGCCGCGCGCCTGGCTCTCGCCCGTGATACCCTCCGGAACCATCCACTCGAGGTGGAGCTGGTAGCTGCCGAAGTTCTCGCGCGTCTGGATGTCGCCCTTGCTCTTGTCGACGGTGAAGACACCGTCATGCACGCGCCACTCGGCGGCACCGCCCGTATTGCTGCTAACCCATGCATCGAGGTTCTTGCCGTCGAAGAGCACTATGGCATCCGACGGCGCCGAAGCCGTAGCCTGGTCACCCGGCGTCACAACCTTCGGTTGCGGCGTCCAGAACTCCGTCATCCCCGGGCGCATGCGCTCCGGCTGCGGATACTCCTTCTTCTCCTGCGCTGTGGCGACGACAGCCAACGATACGGCCATCGCCGAAAGAATCAATCTCTTCATGTGTGTGTGATTTTAGGTTTTAACAAGAGCAAATATACAAAAAAATATATCTACATAACACTTTTTCACATGACAAAACGCGCCGTACCCCGTGCGGGGAGGCCCGTTGCGGCGCGAAAGGGCTGGCAATCTTTCCTTTCGCCTTACAATTTTTCAGCGGCCGGGCGCCAGCGGCGCCATTCCCCTGCCGGCCGCGCGTCCCCGTCCGGCCACAATCCCCGCATCGCGGCTGCGCGCCCGCCCCGAGCCACAACGCGGAACGGACCCGCAAAATACCGTTGCGGGACAACGGCACCCGCCGCGATGTCAGTATCTGAACCCGATGGAGAGGTATACGTTCCCGTAATTGTCGAGCCCTGCCGTGCGGGAATCAATGAATCTGTAACCGAGCTCCACCACGGGCGAGAATCTGTATGCCTTTACATACCAGGCCAGCGACAGATCATATGCCGAGCGCCGCCGCGCAGATCAGTCTCCTCATAATGTTTTGTCGTTTTGTCGTTTTGAGCCGGAGGCCCCCGCACCTTCGGGCTGTCCCCGCCACCGAAGGGCCTTTCACGGCCCCGCCGGCCCCGATACCGGCCTTACGAAGGTAGTAAAAAACGGGTATACGGCCAAAACCCCGCAGCGGGGATCAAGGGGAGGAGCGGCGTGCCGCCCCGACGGGAGGGCACGCCGAGACACCGGCAGGGGCCGTTACCGCTCCCCTGCATCCTTTTTCTTCTTCGCGGGGGTTTCGGCCGCGGGCTTCTCACCCACCGTCTCGAGCATCAGCTCCACGGCGCGGCGCAGCTGCAGGTCCTCGCCCCGGAGCTGCGACGCGGGCGGGTTGGCCACATAGACGTCGGGCTCCACCTGCGTGTTCTCCGAGAAGACGCCCCGCATGTCGCGGCACCCCACCTGCGGGATGCCGAAGACGATCGTGGGGTCGATCTGCGTCTCCCACCATACGGCCGTCATCGTGCCCGGCACGGGCGTGCCCACCAGCTTGCCGAGGCCCAGCTCCTTGTATACCCACGGCGTGCCGCAGGCGTTCGAGTAGTTGTCCTCGCAGATGAGCATGCACGACGGCCGCAGCCACTTGTTGAAGGGGTCCGACCCGATATACTGGCCGCGCGGCACGAACTGCTGGTACTCCTTGCCGCCGAGCAGCGTCACCACATCGTCGTGGAGCCAGCCGCCGCCGTTGTGGCGCGTGTCGATGACCACCGCCTCGCAATTGCGGAAACGCCCCAGCAGCTCGCTGTACAGGTGCCGGAAGCTCTCGCTGTCCATGGCCCGGATGTGGACATACCCCACACGGCCGTCCGAGAGGCGCTCCACCTCCTTGCGGCAGCGCTCCCGCCAGCGGTTGTAGAGCAGCTCGTTCACCTCGCCCGCGCCGATGCCCCGCACCGTCACCTCGAAGGTCTTGCCCCCCTTGCGGATGCCGAGGCGCATCTTGCGACCCACCTTGCCCTCGAACAGCGGGTAGTAGTCCTTGCCGGCGAGTATCTTCTCGCCGTCGACGCTCTCGATGATGCAGCCGGCCTCCACCTCGGTCTTCATGATGTCGAAGGGGCTCTTGGCCATCACCTCCTTGATCTTCAGACCGTCGCCCTCGTATGTCTCGTCATAGAAGACTCCCAGCGATGCCGTCGCCAGCGACGCCCCCGGGCCGTAGTAGCGCGCACCCGTATGCGAGGCGTTCAGCTCGCCCAGCATCTCCGACAGCATCTCCGTGAAGTCGTAGTTGTTGTTTATGTGGGGCAGGAACCGCTCGTAGACACTGCGGTAGTACTCCCAGTCCACACCGTGCAGGTCGACGTCGTAGAACTTGTCCTTGACCTGGCTCCACACGTGGTTGAAGATATAGTCGCGCTCCTCGTAGGGACGGTAGTCCTGGAACGCCTCGAACTCGATCCGCTTCGTCTCGCCGTTGGCCAGCGACACGCGGCGCATGCCGCCGCCGCACAGGTAGAGGTTTTCGATATTGCGGTCCACGACGAAGCCCCCGCCGACACCCTGCGCCAGGATGCGCATCGAGTAGTCCTTCAGGTCGCGCACCCACAGGTCCGTAGAACCGCCCTCCGACGACACAAGATAGTAGAGCTTGTCGCCCGTCTTCGACAGCACCGCACCCACGCCGCGCGACGAGTGCAGCGTAAGACGCACGATGCGGTCGCGGCAGTTCTCGAGGTCGAACTCCAGAGGCTCCACCTCGGGCACGGCGGCGGCACCCTTCTCCTCGGCCTTCTCGCCGGCCTTCTTCTCATCCTCGGCCTTCTTCTCGTCGGCCTTCTTCTCCTTCTGCGGCTTGTTCTCCTCCAGAAGAGCCAGGTCCTCACGGTTCATGCGGAACTTCTCGTAGGCCTCCACGTCGAAGAACATGATGTAGACGTCGAACTCCGAGCCCCACGACCCGTGGCTGCGGTAGCCCGCACGGTCGCTGTACCATATCATCGCCTTGCCGTCGAGCGCCCACGTCGCCCCCTGGTCCGTATAGCCGCTCTGCGTCAGATTGTGCATCTCGCCCGAGCCGTCCGCCTTGACCAGAACCACGTCCTTGTTGTTCCAGCCGCCGATGCCTATGTAGTCCGAAAGGATCCACCGGCTGTCGGGCGACCACTCGAAGTGCTGGTCCCCGTCCGAGTAGGAATACTGCCACTTGCCCTCCATCGCCGTGCGTACCTTGCCGCTCTTGAGGTTGACGATGCGGATGGCCGTGCGGTCCTCCAGGAAGGCTACCTCCTTGCCGTCGGGGCTGTAGGCGGGCTGGAACGACGCCACCTTCGAGTTGGTGAGGTTGCGCTCCGTGATGTCGGTGGCGTAGGTGAACTGTTTCTCCTCCTTGTCGGCGATCGTCGCCTCGTATATCTGCCACAGGCCGCCGCGCTCCGACGCATAGACTATCGAGCGGCCGTCGGGCGAGAACTGCACGCCCCGCTCCTGGTCCTGCGTCGAGGTGATCTGCCGCGTGGTGCGGTACTCAACCGAAGTCACATAGACGTCGCCCCCCATGATGAAGGCCACCTCCTTGCCCGTGGGCGAGGGCGATATCTCCGTGGCGCCGCTCGTGCGCAGGCGGCGGATCACGTCGCGGTCCTGCTTGTCGGCCACGATCTCCACCTCGACCTTCTGCGGCTCGCCGCCCTCGCGCAGCGTGTAGAGCTCGCCGTCCTGCGAGAAGCAGAGCGTGCCGTCACGCGAGATGGTCAGGAAACGTACCGGATTCTTCTCGAAGCGGGTCACCTGCTCGGCCTCCGACGCCCCCTTGCGGCGGCGCCATACGTTCGAGGTGCCGTCCTGCTCCGACAGGTAGTAGAACGACTCGCCGTCGGGCGCCCACACGGGCTCGCGGTCCTCGCCCTCGAAGTCGGTCTGGCGCGTGTAGGTGCGCTCGTCCCCGAGCGTGCAGGTCCACACGTCACGCGTGATCGACGCCGTCTCATGCTTGCGCCACGGGTCCTCGTAGCCCTTGCGGTCGTGGTAGATCAGCTCGCGGCCGTCGGCGCTAACCCATATATGCTCCATCGTCAGCGACGAGAAGAGGCGCGGCCGCCCGCCCGAGGCCGGAACCTCGTATATCTGCGGGAACTGCGCCGAGGGGAACTGCGCATCCTCGGCCGAGGGCATGATGTTCGCCGTGAAGAGAACCACACTGTCCGAGAGGAACGCTACGGGACGCTCCGCCGCCGAGTGGGTCGTCAGCCGCCGCGGCTCCCCGCCGCCGGCATCGACGATAAATACGTCCATGCCCCCGAGGCGGTCCGAGGCGAAGGCTATGCTCCGGCTGTCGGGACTCCATACGGGGTCGGTGTCGTAGCCCGCATGCGAGGTGATCTGTTCGGCACGGCCGCCCGCCACGGGAACCGTGTAGATGTCGCCGCGGTAGGTGAAGGCGATGCGCGTGCCGTCGGGCGAGATGGCGTTGTGCCGCAGCCACAGCGGCCTCTCCGCCGACACGGCCGGAACGACATGCGCTATCGCTGCCGCGGCCGCAAGGGTGATGAGTAGTTTTTTCATGAAGTTACGGGTTTTTATTTCGATGTCTATCCTATGTCATATCGGGTCGTGCGGAGTGCCTCTTTCCGCTGCCCAAAAATAACGATAAAAAAACGAGGCGTTCACCTCCGAAGGGATATTTTTACCCGAAAAGGGGGAAAACACCCGCCCGCAGGGCGCCGCCGCGGCCGATCTCATTTTTCGCCGCCGCGATTTTGCCCGTTCGCCATTATTCGCTACCTTTGGTGAAACATTGATCCGATATATGGCCGTATTCAAAGTCGAAGGGGGCACGCGCCTCCACGGCGCCGTCCGTCCGCAGGGCGCCAAAAACGAAGCATTGCAGATACTTTGCGCCACGCTCCTCACGCCCGAGCGCGTCGTCGTACACAACGTCCCGCAGATACTCGACGTCATGCAGCTCATCGAGCTGCTCGCCGCCATGGGCGTCGAAGTCGAAAACCTCGGCGGCGACAGCTACTCCTTCCGCGCCGCGGACATAGACCTCGACTACCTGCGCAGCGACGACTACCACCGCCGCTGCCGCCGCCTCCGCGGCTCCGTCATGATGATAGGGCCCCTGCTGGCACGCTTCGGCGTGGGGTACATTCCCAAGCCCGGCGGCGACAAGATCGGACGCCGCCGCCTCGACACCCACTTCCTCGGATTCCAGAAACTCGGCGCCACGTTCGACTTCGACCAGGCCGAGGAGTTCTTCTCGGTGGAGGCCAAACGGCTCAAGGGGTGCTACATGCTCCTCGACGAGGCCTCCGTGACCGGCACCGCCAACATAATCATGGCCGCCGTCTTCGCCGAGGGCATAACCACCATCTACAACGCCGCCTGCGAACCATACGTGCAGCAGCTCTGCCGCATGCTCAACAGCATGGGCGCCCGCATCTCGGGCATAGCATCCAACCTGCTCACCATAGAGGGCGTGCGCGAGCTCCACGGCACGGAACATACCCTGCTGCCCGACATGATCGAGGTGGGCAGCTTCATCGGCATGGCCGCCATGACGCAGTCGGAGCTTACGATAAAGGATGTGTCGTACGACAACCTCGGCATCATACCGGCGCAGTTCGCACGCCTCGGCATACGCTTCGAGCAGCGCGGCGACGACATATACATCCCCCAGCAGGAACACTACGCCATCGAGAGCTTCATCGACGGCTCGATCATGACCATCGCCGACGCCCCGTGGCCGGGCCTTACGCCCGACCTGCTGTCGATATTCCTCGTGGTGGCGACGCAGGCCAAGGGCGCCGTGCTCATACATCAGAAGATGTTCGAGAGCCGCCTCTTCTTCGTCGACAAGCTCATCGACATGGGGGCGCAGATCATCCTCTGCGACCCGCACCGCGCCACCGTCATAGGCCACGACCGCCGCATACCCCTGCGCGCCACACGCATGTCGTCGCCCGACATCCGCGCCGGCGTGGCGCTGCTCATCGCCGCCATGAGCGCCGAGGGCACCAGCACCATACAGAACATCGAGCAGATCGACCGCGGCTACCGCGACATCGACGGCCGCCTCAACGCCCTCGGCGCCCGCATAACCCGCCTCGACGAGTAAAAACCATATAATTATGACAGACATATATTGCGTTCGCGCAGACTTCGGTAAATACACCCAAAATTTTATTGATGGGAACTACGTTGCTATCGGATGGTTATCAGATAACGATTTAAGCGATATAAAACACAAGGATGAATTATATCCAATATACCGCAAATACTATCCTCAAGATACGAGCAACGTGGTTATCGGTGTCCAAGTAGGCCAAATATCAAGATTCCTGTTTGATATAAAGGGAGGAGATTATGTAATAACTCCTGCCGCCGATACTAATTTATTGTATTACGGGATCGTGGAACCCGACAGCTATTATTATGTTAAGCCCAACAGCGATCCCTGCCCTTTCCAACATCGTAAAAAAGTAAAATGGGAGAAAAACCCTATACCGAGAAGCTGTTTTTCAGTTCCTTTCCAAAACACAATGCGGTCATCACTTACTGTCTTCTCGGTAAATCACAAAAGTAATTTTTTCGAAGTAATCGGGCATAAAGAATATATACCGACCGAAGAAAAAAACACCTCGTTCGACTACTACAAGTCTGTATTAAACAGAATATTGGAACTTGATGATACAGAGTTCGAGATTCTGGTTACTCATATACTTTCAGCTCTAGGATTCGAAGGGACTCAACACACCGGACGTGTAGGTGATGGTGGGGTTGACGCAACAGGCGAATTGGACGTATCTGGCCTTGCAAAGATAAAGCTGTTCGTACAAGCCAAACGTTTCAAACTTGGGTCACGCATCAGCCATAATGTAGTAAAACTATTACGCGCCAATATTCCGCAAGGAGGACAAGGCGCCTTTATAACCACCACCGATTTTCAAAATAAAGCATATGAAATAGCGTCGGAAGCTAATTTTCCTCGAATAGGATTGATAAATGGAGAAAAACTTGTCGATATATTAGCGGAACATTGGGATGACATACCTGTCGAGTTTAAAGATAAACTTGGATTAAAGGCAGGTTTGGTAGTAAGTTAAATTTATATGCTGTTGGAATATACCAAGCACCGCGGCCGCATCGAGGTGATATGCGGCTCGATGTTCTCGGGCAAGACCGAGGAGCTCATACGACGCCTGCGGCGCGCCGAGTTCGCAAACCAGAGAGTCGAGATATTCAAACCCGCCCTCGACACCCGCTACTCGAACGAGGAGGTGGTCTCGCACGAGGGTCACTCGATACGCTCCACCCCCGTCGAGTCGCCCCAGACGATACTGCTCATGGCGGGCGATGTCGACGTCGTGGGAATAGACGAGGCGCAGTTCTTCGACGGCAGCCTCACCGACGTCTGCCGTACCCTCGCCTCGCAGGGCGTGCGCGTCATCGTCGCCGGCCTCGACATGGACTATACGGGGCGCCCCTTCGGCCCCATGCCGGCGCTCATGGCCGTGGCGGAGCACGTCACCAAGGTACACGCCATATGCGTGCGGTGCGGCGACCCCGCGCAATACTCCCACCGCCTGACGGAGGACGCGCGCCTGGTCATGCTCGGCGAGAAGGAGTCCTACGAACCCCTCTGCCGCCACTGCTTCGAGCAGGCCGAGGCCGAGGAGAGCAAACGAAGCGACGGCGGCACACGATAATCCCCAACACCCACAGCCGCAACAAATGACACAGGCGGCCGGCACCAATGTATGGTGCCGGCCGCTTTGCCGTTACGGGGCCGAAGCCGCTACTTCACGAACTTCGCCTTCGCAAGATACTTGGCGCTCTGCTTCGCCGCGTCGAACATGCGCTCCATGATCTCGTCGTCCGAGAGCTTCTCGCCTGCGGCGTTACGCTCCTCGCGCAGCCACCCCGGGATCTCGATCTCAACCACGTAGTCCTTCATGCCGTTGGCATAGAACTGGTCGAAGATGGCCTCGAAGTCCAGATCGCCGCTCGCACCGATCACGAACTCATCCTTCACATGCAGCATGCGGATGCGGTTGGGGTACTTCTTCAGGTAGTCGACGGGGTTCTTGCCGCCCTTGCTGCACCAGTATACGTCCAGCTCGAAGAAGACATAGTTCGGGTCGGTATGCTCGACCAGATACTCCCACATCACCTTGTCCGAACCCTTCAGCTTGGCGAACTCGCCCGAATGGTTGTGGTAGCCCAGCTTGAGCCCGTACTCCGAGGCCAGCTTGCCCACACGGTTGAAGTATTCGCACATCTGCTGCACACCCTGCTCCGTGTAATCGACACCGTAGCTCGGGATAACGACATACCGGCCGCCGCACGACTTCTGTATCTCGAAGATCTGACGCCAGCGCGCCATGACCTCCTCCTCCTTTGCGGGGTCCTCCTGGATGCCCGTGTGCGTCGAGACGATCTCCACGCCGTTGTCGTCGCAGAGAGACTTGAAGTCCGCCGGCGCCATGCCGAACACCTTCGTGTCACCGCCCCACTGAACCAGTTCGACGGTGTTGTAACCCATATCCGAAAGACGCTTGATAGAGCCTGCCGGATCCTTCTGCATCGCTCCCATCACCGAGTAGAGCTGGATACCGATCTTCTTTTTCTTTGCCGATGCCTCCTGCGGCAGGGCAACCATACCTGCGGATGCCGCCACGCACAGCACCGTCAGTGCCGCCCGCAGGCATCCATGCCATAAGTTCGAGGTCTTCATAATATTGGTCCTTTAATGTTTTGCGCCCGGCCGGAAACGCTCCGACAAGGCATATGATCAAGACAAATGTATTAATAATATTCAAGACCCGCAACACTTTTTTTTATTATGGCACCGCCGCGGCCGCACTCCGCATGCATTTATACGTCCACGGCAATCCTCTCCGTCCGCTTAACATTCTGCGGTTCACGGCCATCGTCGTCCCGCTCCGCAAAACCGCACCCGCGATTCATACGCCATCCCGAGGCACATATTTTCCGGGGACGGCACTCCCGCGGGCCATGAAGGGGCGGGAAAGGAGCGGGGACAGGAACGGGGACAGGAACGGGGACGGGGACGGGGACGGGGACGGGCATAAAAAACGACAGGGAACCGCGTCCGGTCCCCTGTCGTTTTTCCGACGGCGTCGGTAAAACTAAGCGTACTTGAAGGTCGACTCGTCCGAAACGGTCAACTTCTTGCGTCCCTTGGCGCGACGCGCAGCCAACACCTTGCGGCCGTTGGCCGTAGCCATTCTCTGGCGGAATCCGTGCTTGTTGATCCGCTTGCGGCGAGAAGGCTGATAAGTTCTTTTCATTGCCATAACGATATCGTATTTGTGTTTGTTCTACTGTGCCCGACGGCATCACGCCGATAGGCCTGGCGCCCCGGCACCCGGCAAGCAGGTGTTCCGACGCGGAGTGCAAAGGTAAGAGGTTTTTCCCTTTTCGCAAAATATTTTCACGACAAATCACATTTAGAGCCTCTTTTTCACCGATAAGAGGCATCGCCTCGCCCCGTGAGGGCATCGGATTCCGCCGTCGCCACGCCCCCGCAGGCCGCGCCGCCGCGGCAACACCCGCGTCTCCGTGGCACGTTCCTCCGCGCGCTACATCCCCTCGAAGAGGTCCAGCTCGCCACGCTCCGCCTTGCCGTAGATCGCCGCAAGCTCCCCCACCACGGGCGAGATCAGCTCCACCGTGTCGGCGATGGCCGCCGAGCCCTTGCCGTCGCCCCGGATGCGGTAGAGCATCGCCGCATAGAGCGCGCGGAAACATATCTCCGTATCGGAGATGCCGTCGTCGTGCAGCAGCGCCCGCAGCTTCGGCAGCTCGGGCGCCAGGCGCGCGAAGGTATGGCGGTAGTGCTCCCCCACAGGCGCCTGCATCAGGTGCAGGTGGAGGTTGTGGAGGTCGCCTATGAGGTGGAGCGTATGGTCGAGGTGCCCGCTCTGCTCCTTGCCCTCCTTGCGCAGCAGGGAGGCCATATCGAGGTACCACGCCAGGATCTCCTCCTTGCGCTGCTGGGGCACGTCGCGCGGCGCCACCAGCTGCGAGTAGATCGCCTCGGGGCTCAGCTGCAGCGCCCGCAGCAGGTCCTCCAGCTGCCACAGGTAGAGGATGTATTCGGCGATGTTCTCCTTGCGTTTTGCTTGTGCTATGTCCATATATCTTCAGGTTTCATCATGTTTTCTGCCCGCGCAATCCGCCCGTAGCGGCGGGCGGGTTATACCTAATTCGTGGCGCCGCCGTTCCGCGCCCGCGCGGCCGGAATGACACGCGCCCACTCCTCGGTAAACGTCCCCTCGCGTTCGGGCAGCGTGAAGCTCACACGCATGTATATCCTGCCGCCATCGGTGAAGACGCATTCGAACGAGGTCTCGACACCGACAAGATCGGGGTCGGTCACGCTCTCCGTGACACACTCGGAATACTCCTGCGGGCCCTTCACCGCATAACGGCCCTGCGCCGAGACCCGCGCCGCACCGTCCTGCGAGGTGATGTTCACCGTGACAAACATGCCGTCGGTGCGGTATATCTTGTATATCGGGGCGTAGATGCGCTTGCCCTCGTCGGTGTTGTAGCACAACTGCCACACCCCCTCCAGCGACTCGGCCAGCGCCTTTGCCCGGGCCGGGGTCCGCTTGGCCCTGGCCGCGGCGGGACGGCATACCGTATGCCACGCCTCGCGCCCCACGCCGCTGCCCGACGGGAAGACGAAATAGATGACGTCGTCCTTGACGACATAGTCGATCCTGTTGTCGTCGCCCGCATGGTGCGAGCCGTATACGCTCTCCCCGAGCGACTCGACCAGCTGCCGCTCCGACAGCACGCGGTAGGTGCCCGACGTGGTTATGATCGCGGGCTGCGTCCTCAGCGGCATGGCCAGAATGGTGTAGAACGATCCGTCGGGGTTGTATATCTTGAGGAACGGCATCGCTTCGCCCCGCGACACGTCGGATCCGCTGCCTGTCAGCTGGTATATTCCGGGTATCTGCGATTCGGCGAGGGGGATGCCCCTGCCCTCATCCTCCGGCCTGACCTTCGCGCCGCCCTCCTGTGCCGATGCGGCAAGTATGCCGGCCGCCAGCGCCGCGCATGCGATAATCGTCCGTTTCATCTGTCGTTGTTTTTCAGTGGTCCGCATCTTCTCCTCCTGCGGCCGTCGCCGCGGCCACGCCCGAAAGGAGGCGTATCACGGGCTTCTCAAAATTATGCAAAATGTTACGATATGCAAAACCCCAACCGCAAAAACCTCACCGCGCACGCCCTACAATCCCCAGTCGGCAGCCTCGGCATGCGACTTGGGCGCTGCGGGGACGTTCACGAAGAACCGCTCGCCCGAGAGCCGCTCCAGCTCCGCGACACTCATCATCCCGGCCGCCGTCACCTCGCGCCCCCGCACGCCGCGGTGCCCCACCACGAAGGCCGCACATTTCAGTTCTTCGGCCGCACAGTCGCGCACGCTGCGGCCCGTATGGCCCGAGCGGGTGCGCAGCAGCACCTTGTAGTATGCCGTCGGCACGGCCACAGCCTCACCGTCGTTCCTGTTTACGGTGGTGCGGGCCTCGACCTTGCCCGCAACGGGATCGTCGTAGTCGTCGAAGAGGCACCCCGTAACCACATAGAGCGTGTCGGGGCACACCTGACCCTCGACGAAGGCCTCGAGGTTGTTCCATGCGCCGCCCGCGGCGTTGAAACCCGCCTGCGTCTGTGGCGCGATGTTCGTCGGCATGAAGGTCGAGCGGTTGGCCTCCGCCGAAACCGTGCGGTCGGCCGAGGCGAGCAGGTGGCCGCGCGTATATTCTCCGTAGGAGCGTTTCAGCGAGGGCTGTATCTCCACCGGCAGCGCGGGGTCGAACGTATAGCCTCCCGAGCGGCCCGAGTCGCCGCGGTAGCAGTCGTGCAGCGGCGCGGCAACCCACACGGGGCAGCGGCGCGAGACGCTGAAGCAGGCCGTATGGCTGCGCCACGACGCCGACGCCCCCTCCCCGCCGCAGAGGTGATGCACATAGCGGCGGTCGCCCTCCGCGCGCTCGTCGGGCAGCTCCGCCCATCCCGTGCGGTAGACCGTCGCGGGAACCTTTCCGGCCGCGGCCGACGCTTCGGCCGGTCCCGCCGGGTCTGTCGTTTCGGCCGGTGCGGGTGTGGATTCGGATTCAGGTGCGGATTCGGATGCGGCACCGGCAGGCTCCACCAGCACCGTGCCCCCGGGCATGTCGCCGGCCGCCGCCGCAAGGTCGTCGAAACGCTCGTGCAGGTATGCAGCGCCGAGCAGCACCGCCAGCACGATGACATAGAGTACCGGCCGCCGCGGGCTCATCCTGTGGGTACGTCTTCTCATATCGGAAAGGTTTTACGCGAAGAGTCTCACTCGCGGTTGCGCGAGTCGATCCATATCGTCACGGGGCCGTCGTTCACAAGCTCCACCTTCATGTCGGCGCCGAAGACCCCCGTGGCCACCTCGCCCCCGAACTCGCGCCGCAGGTGCTCCACGAAGCGGTCGTACATGGGGTGCGACACCGCCTCGGGCGCCGACCGTATGTAGGAGGGGCGGTTGCCCTTGCGCGTGGAGGCGAAGAGCGTGAACTGGCTCACCACCATGATCTCGCTCCCGACCTGCGTCACGTCGAGGTTCATGACCCCCTGCGCGTCGTCGAAGATGCGCAGGCGCAGCAGCTTGCCCGCAAGCCACGCAATGTCCTCGTCGCCGTCGGCCGCCTCGATGCCCACAAGCACCAGCAGCCCGCGCCCTATGTGCGAATGCTCGCGCCCGTCGATCGTGACCGAGGCGCGGCTTACTCTCTGTACAAGGATTCTCATATCCGGATTTTTCAGTTATACTCTCCGGCGCGGCCGCGCCGCAATGCCCGGTCGGGGGATTCCACCCTCCCGCACCCGGCACGTCACTGTTGCGACCCCTCGAAGAAGGCCCACAGGCGGTCGCCCGCAGGCACGGGGGCCGTCACGCGGACGGTTTCATGGCTTACGGGGTGCTCGAACTCCACATACCGCGAGTGGAGCGAGATGCCGCCGTCGGGGTTCGAGCGCCGCGCCCCGTACTTGAGGTCGCCGCGGATCGGACACCCGATCTTCGAGAGCTGCGCCCGTATCTGGTGGTGGCGCCCCGTCAGCAGCCGCACCTCCACAAGCGTATAGTTCGTGCCGTGCCCCGCCGTGCGGTACTCCAGCTCGGCGCGCTTGGCGTCGCCGCGCGGCGCATCCAGCGCCCGCGAGCGGTTCGTGCGGCCGTCCCGCAGGATGTAGTGCACGAGGCGCCCCGACTCCGGGTCGGGGGTGTGCTCCGTCAGCGCCCAGTAGGTCTTCGAGATGAGGCCCTCGCGGATCATGTCGTTCAGCCGCGCCAGGGCCTTCGACGTCTTGGCGAAGATGACGGCCCCGCTCACGGGGCGGTCGATGCGGTGCACCACCCCCAGGAAGACGTTCCCCGCCTTGTGGTCGCGCACCTTGATCATCGCCTTGATCTCGTTCTCCAGCGCCTCGTCCGTATCGCGGTCGGGCTGCACCAGGTCGCCGCAGTGTTTGTTCACCACCATCAGGTGGTTGTCCTCATAGAGTATGTCGTCGGGTGTGAACATGTCGTCTCTCTCAGAGTTTGAAGGTGAAGGGCAGCAGGTCGGCCGCCGACGCCACCGCCGTGGCCGTGCCTCCGCCCGCCATGATGATACGCACGGGCGAGCCCTGCCGCCGCTCGACGTCGAGCAGCGTCTGGCGGCACGCTCCGCACGGGTAGCACTCGCGCGGCGAGGGGTCCGACGCTATGGCCACGGCCTCCACCGCATCGCCCGCATGGCACGCCTGCACATGGTACAACAGCGTCCGCTCGGCGCACAGACCCGAGGGGAAGACCTCGCTCTCGATATTGGCGCCGCTCACCACGCGGCCGCTGGCGAGGCGCGCGGCGGCACCTACCTTGAAATGAGAATAGGGCGCATGCGAGCCCTGCGTGGCCCGCGCGGCCGCCTCCACAAGCAGGCGGTCCTGCTCCGGCAGCGGATGCGACGCGTCGAAGCTCTCGTACTCGAATCGAAACTCCCTTTTCATGACGTTGCGCTTTACTTTATATTACCAACAAAAATACAACAATCGGGGCAAGTTTCAAAATCCGCGGGCCGGATTGTGTTTTTTACGCACGGCGGCGGCCTGCGCCGCACCGACGTATGCGATTTTTCCATATCTTTGGAGCAAGACAGGCTGCCGGCGGCGCGCAACCCCCGCCGCCGCACCCGCCCCATACCCCAAAAACACGCCACAATGAAAAACATACTCCTGCGCATGGCCGTATCGCTGGCCGCCGTCGCCGCAATGACGGGCTGCTCGCTGCTCAAGGTGTCGCTCTCGACGGGCGAGCCCATATCTCCCGACGACGCCCGCGTGAGGGTCATGACACGCGCCCTCTACTACGACCTCTCGAACCGCATCGTCGCCGCCGCCGACTCCGTGGCCACATCCCCCGACACCGACATGCGCATACGCGCCATACGGTGGAAGATACGGGCCACGCGCGCCGCCGTCACCGCCGCCATGCAGTCAATCCCCGACGTGGCCCTCGCCGACACGTGGATCTTCTGCACCCGCATGGACCGCGCCTTCACCCACATGCCCGACTCGATGCTCTTCGGGCCCTACACCCCCATGATGCGCACCGCCGTTCACGACATGCGCCTCAAGACCGACTCCGTAGCCCGCCAGGCCCTCACCGCCGACCGCTACGCCCTCATGCAGGAGTATGTCGAGCAGTACATCCGCCGCAACAGACAGCGCACCGACGAGAATACCACGCCCCAGAACACAACCCTCGCATGGATCGAGTTCATGAAGAGCAAGGGCATAGAGGTCACATACGACTCGGGATCCATTGCCGACGTCGTCTCCGACATGAGCGACAAGATGAACGGCCAGACCGGGCAGTTCACAAACAGCCTCATCTGGTCGAAGGATATCCTCGAGATCGAGTGGCAGCGCGACAGCATGTCGCAGTATGTCTCGGCACAGCTCGACAGCCTCGACCGCAGCTTCGAACGCATCGTCATCGTCATGGAGAACATACCCGAGATATCCGATTCGGTGATGGCGCGCTTCAACACCCACGTCGAGCAGGTGCTCGCCTCGCTCGAGAGCAGCCTCGACTACGCCTTCGCACAGGTGGACATGCAGCGCAGCGAACTCCAGCGCTACGTCTCGGCCGAGCGCGAGGCCATAATAAAACAGGCCGGCGAGACGGCGCAGGGGATGGTGCAGCAGGCCATAGACCAGGTCCCCGCCATCGTGAGCCGCGTGGCCGTATGGCTCGTGCTGCTGGCGGTTGTGGTGCTGGGGCTGCCCTTCGCCGCGGGATACTGGGTGGGCACGCTGCGCGAACGCGCCCGCCGCACCGCACCTCCCGGCGACAGGCCGGAACAGGAGAAAAAGGGCCCGCAGCAGGGGAAGTAACCGGAGCAGTGAAAGGGGCCGCACCCCGCCCCCGAATACCGCAACGGGGCGATGCCGGAAGCAAAAAACTTCCGGCATTGCCGTTTTTGCCCGCGGCTTTTCGTAACTTTGCCGCCGCAACGGCGGCGGACAACGCGGACAATGGCGGACAACGGCTCCGCACACGTCCCGTAAAGGCCCTGCGGAGCCGCCGCCGGAAAACCCGAAACCCGAAACGACATGTTGAACGACAAACTCAAAGGATACATCTGCGGCGCCGCATCGGGAGCCTCATACGGCCTCATACCACTCTTCTCGTTGCCGCTGCTGCGCCAGGGCGTGGACTACGACTCGCTGCTCTTCTACCGCTACGCCATAGCGGCCGCAGTCCTCGGACTCATCACACGCCTGCAGGGGCACGACTTCTCCCTGCGCCGCGGCGAAGTGCCCTTCATCGCCGCCCTCGGCGTGCTCTTCGCACTCTCGTCGATACTCATGTTCATCGCCTTCGACTACATGCCCACGGGCCTCGTCTCGACGATGTTCTTCATATACCCCATACTCGTGGCCATAATCATGGCCGCCGTTTACGGCGAACGCATGACATGGGGTCGATTCCTCTCGCTCGCAATGGCCGTAGGAGGCATCGCCCTGCTATACCTCACCGACGGCCCGATACGATTCTCCACAACGGGCCTCGCCCTCACCTTCGGCGCCGCCCTCACATATGCCGCATACATAATCCTGGTCAACAAGTCGCGCGTACGACACCTGCGCGGCTCGAAGGTCGCATTCTGGTCGCTCGTCACGGGCGCCCTCCTCTTCTTCGCCCGCACGGGCTTCGGCGCACGCCTCCAGGCCGTGCCCTCGGCCGACGCCTGGGGCCTCGTCCTCCTGCTGGCCGTCGTCCCCACCGTAGTGTCGTGCACGTCGCTCGTACTCTCGGTGCGGTACATAGGATCCACGGCCACATCCATCCTCGGCGCCCTCGAACCCGTCACCGCCGTCGTCTGCGGCACGCTCGTCTTCGCCGAGCCCATGACGCTGCGCATATTCGCCGCCATAGCCGTCATCGTCGGCGCCGTGGTGCTGCTCGTGGCCAGCGACGCCGTCGGCCGACTGGGACACAACCTGAACAATAAAATCCGAAACAAGACGTTCAAAAGATAGAGTGCAGAGGAAAATATGGCAAGAAAAAGACATGATTACCCCATCATCGAGGGACTCGAGATAACCACTCTCGCCGCCGAAGGAAAAGCCATGGGCCGCGTGGGCGACATGGTCGTATTCGTCCCCATGACCGTCCCCGGCGACGTCGTCGACGTGCAGATACGGCGCAAGCGCCGCCGCTTCATGGAGGGCACCGCCGTGCGTTTCGTGCGCCGCTCGCCCATGCGCGTGGAGCCCTTCTGCCCCCACTTCGGGGTGTGCGGCGGCTGCAAGTGGCAGAACCTCCCCTACGACGAGCAGCTCCGCTTCAAGACCGAGCAGGTGCGCGACCAGCTCGCGCGCATAGGCAAGATCTCGCTGCCCGAAGTGCGCCCCTGCCTCGGGTCCGCACGTCGGCAGTACTACCGCAACAAACTCGAGTTCACCTTCTCCGACAAGAGGTGGCTCACCTACGAGGAGATAGCCTCCGGCGCCGACATAGAGCGCGAGCCCGCCCTCGGATTCCACATACCCGACAGCTTCGACAAGGTGCTCGACATCTGCCGCTGCTACCTGCAGCCCGACCCCTCGAACGACATACGCACCGAGACCCGCCGCTTCTGCATCGACCACGGATACACGTTCCACGACGTGCGCCGCCACGAGGGGCTCATGCGCAACATGATAATACGCACCGCCTCCACGGGCGAGGTGATGGTCATCGTGGTCTTCGCCGAGGAGGACCGCGGCCGCATCACGACGCTGCTCGACCACCTCGCCGCGCGGTTCCCGCAGATCACGTCGCTCTACTACGTGGTCAACACCAAGCTCAACGACTCGATCGCCGACCTGCCGCACACGCTCTACCGCGGTGCCGACCACATCGCCGAGCGCATGGAGGGGCTCACCTTCCGCGTGGGGCCCAAGTCGTTCTACCAGACCAACTCGGAGCAGGCGTACGAACTCTACAAGGTGGCGCGCGGCTTCGCCGCCCTGACCGGCACGGAGACCCTCTACGACCTCTATACCGGCACGGGCACCATAGCCAACTTCTGCGCCGCGGCCGCACGCTCCGTAATAGGCGTGGAGTATGTCCCCGAGGCGATCGAGGACGCGCGCCGCAACTCCGAGGCAAACGGCATCGGCAACACGCGCTTCTATGCCGGCGACATGAAGGATGTGCTCGACGACGGTTTCATCGCCCGCAACGGCCACCCCGACGTGATGATCCTCGACCCGCCGCGCGCGGGCGTCGACCCCCGCGTCATCGAGGTGATCCTGCGCGCGGCGCCCGACCGCATCGTATACGTGAGCTGCAACCCCGCCACGCAGGCACGCGATTTGTCGCTCATGGACACGGCCTACCGCGTCACGGCCGTGCAGCCCGTGGACATGTTCCCCCACACCCACCACGTGGAGAACGTCGTGCGCCTCGACAGACGGTAAGAGGGAGGGGCATATGGCCACCCGATGCGGGGCAAGAGATCAAACAACCGTAAACAATAAAACCACTGAAACCATGAAAAAGATGCTCATCATGGCCGCAGCCGCCCTCATGGCGTTCACGGCCGCAACGGCACAGGACTTCGGCGAGACGATACCCAGCGTAACGGTCAACGGCTCGTCGCAGATAAAGGTCACGCCCGACGTGCTCTACCTCTCGATCAAGCTCGACGAGACCGACTCCAAGGGCAAGGTTACGCTCGACGAGCAGCGCAAGGCGATGTTCGACGCCCTGCGCAAGTGCCGCATCGACATCGAGAAGCAGCTCAGCGTGGTCGACATGTCGAGTTCGTTCTTCAAGAAGCGCTCGTCGCTCTCCTCGTCGCAGTACGAGCTGAAGGTAGGCTCGGCGGACGAGGCCCGCAAGGTATTCGAGGCGCTCGACGCCGCCGGCGTATCGAACGTGGAGCTCGCGCGCACCACATGCTCGAAACTCGACGAGTACCGCGCCGAGGCCCGTATCGCCGCCATCAAGAATGCCAGGGAGCGCGCCGAGCAGCTCGCCGGCGCCGTGGGGCAGTCGATAGGCCCCTGCTTCGAGATCACCGACTACACCACCGACGCCCAGCCCGTCATGCGCGCAAACCTCATGATGAAGAACTCGGTGGCATACGACGAGGCCACGGCCGCGGGCACGGAACCCGAGGTGGACTTCAAGCAGATGACCATCACCTACAACGTCTCGGCCCGCTTCTACCTCAACACCAAGTGACGCGGCGGATATTCCTTCGGCGGCGGGCATCCCCACGGCGGGAGTGCCCGCCGCTCTTCTTCGCCCCGCGCGCCTGCGGATCCGACATGTCCGATAAAGCGCACAAAACGCCATATTTGTCCTCCGCCGTTGGGGCATCTCGCCCAAAATTGTTAACTTTGACCGTTTGAAACGGCGTCATCGGACGCACAATACGAATATCGCAATGATAAAGATAGCACGCTTGGTATTCAACCCGCTTCAGGAGAACACATACGTGGTGTGGGACGACACCCTCGAGGCCGCCGTCATCGACGCCGGCAACATGAACGAGCGCGAGAACCGCACCCTCGAGAGCTTCATCGACGAGCGCGGCCTGCGCCCCGTCCTCGCTCTCAACACACACGGACACTTCGACCACACGATGGGCGTGGAGTTCCTGCGCCGCCGCTACGGCGCGCGCTTCGCCCTCTCGTCACGCGACGCCTTCCTGCTCAAGACCGCGGGCGTCAGCGCCGAACTCTTCGGCGTGCGTGCGGCGGAGATGCCCGACACCATAGACATCGACCTCGACGGCCGCGACTCGATCTCCTTCGGCGACACAACCCTCGGCATAATCGCCACGCCCGGCCATACCCCCGGGCACGTGGCATTCCACCACGCCGCATCGAAGGCCCTTTTTACGGGCGACACCCTCTTCCGCGAGTCGATAGGCCGCACCGACCTGCCCGGCGGCGACTATACGTGGATCATGCGCTCGATCCTCGAGAAGATAATGCCCCTGGGCGAGGAGGTCAGGATATACCCGGGCCACGGCGAGGAGAGCGACCTCGGACACGAGGCCCTCTACAACCCCTTCATCGTCGAGGTGGTAAACGACGAGGTGCGCTATGAATAGGCTTCTGCACAGGCTCCTCTACCGGCTGCTGCCGCTGCCCCGCTACCTGCTGTGGGTCAGCCGCCTCTACTTCCTCGCGCTCGCCCTCGGCCGCGGCCGCCGCACCCGCGCCATGGAGTATGTCTACCACCTGCCGGCCCTCATCCGCCCCGGCGACACCGTCATCGACATAGGCGCCAACCTCGGATACTACACCGTGCCCATGTCGCGCCTGGCGGGGCCCGAAGGCGCGGTGCTGGCCGTGGAGCCCGTGCCCGTCATATACGACGTGCTGCGGCAGAACATACGCCGCTGCGGCAACGTCACGGCATACAACTGCGCCCTCGGCGCCGAGAACCGCCCCGTCGAGATGGCCAACGACTCCGTCGCCGCCGCCGGGTACTTCGGCACGGGACGCAACTACGTCGCCGACGGCGGCGCCGCCGCCTCCGCCATGCGCTTCGAGGCGCAGATGCGCCGCGGCAGCGAGCTCTTCGCCCCCCTGCAGCGCATAGACCTCATAAAGTGCGACATCGAGGGCTACGAGTGCGTCGTGCTGGAGGAGATGCTGCCCCTCGTACGCCGCCACCGCCCCACGCTCCTCATCGAGAGCGGCGGCGACAACCGCCGCCGCCTCGTCGAGACCTTCCGCCGCGAGGGTTACCGTCCCTTCACGCTGGGCGGCGACGGCGCCGAACACCCTCTCGACCCCGCCGCAGACGACGGCCGCGACATAATATTCCGATACAAAGAGAGCAGCGAACAATGAGAATAGACATCATAACCGTAGTACCCGAGCTGGTCGTCTCGCCCCTGAACGAGTCGATCCTCAAGCGGGCGCAGGAGAAGGGCCTCGTCGAGATCGTCATACACAACCTGCGCGACTACACCTTCGACCGCCGCCGCACCGTCGACGACTACCCCTTCGGCGGGGAGGCGGGCATGGTGATGAAACCCGAGCCCATCTTCCGCGCTATCGAGCATCTGCAGGGCCAGCGCCGCTACGACGAGGTGATATACACCTCGCCCGACGGCGTGCGCTACGACCAGCACGAGGCAAACCGCCTCTCGACCCTCGAGAACATCATAATCCTCTGCGGCCACTACAAGGGTGTGGACCAGCGCGTGCGCGACCACCTCATCACGCGCGAGATATCTATCGGCGACTACGTGCTCACGGGGGGCGAGCTGGCCGCATGCATCATCGCCGACTCGGTCGTGCGCATAATCCCCGGGGCCATAGGCGACGAGTCGTCGGCGCTGACCGACTCGTTCCAGGACAACCTGCTGGCGCCGCCCGTATATACGCGGCCGGCGGAGTTCCGCGGCTGGCGCGTGCCCGACGTGCTGCTCTCGGGCAACTTCGCCGAGATCGAGCGGTGGCAGGACGAACAGGCCTGGGAACGTACCCGACGCCTGCGCCCCGACCTGCTGGAGAATGACAAATGAGTAACGTCACGTAAAAACCCCTGCCGTTATGCGATACTACCTTATAGCGGGCGAGCCCTCGGGCGACCTGCACGGCGCAAACCTCATGCGCGGCATACTCAAGGCCGACCCTGCCGCCGCGTTCCGCTTCTGGGGCGGCGACATGATGGCCGCGGCGGGCGGCCGCGGCAACCTGGCCAAGCACTACCGCGACACCTCCTTCTTCGGCATCGCCGAGGTTGTGCGCAACCTGCCCACCATCCTCGGGCAGTTCGGGGAGTGCCGCCGCGACATCGAGGCCTTCCGTCCCGACGTCCTCATCCTGATCGACTACCCGGGATTCAACATGCGCATGGCGCGATTCGCCCACACGCGCGGCATACCCGTCTTCTACTACATCGCACCCAAGGTGTGGGCATGGAAGGAGTGGCGCGTGAAACAGCTGCGCCGCCATGTCGACCGCCTCTACACCATCTTCCCCTTCGAGCAGGAGTATTTCCGCTCGAAGGGCATAGAGCCCCACTTCCACGGCAACCCCCTCGTCGACGCCATAGCCGCACGCCGCGCGTCGTTCCCCACGCCCGGGGAGTTCCGCCGCCGCCACGGCCTCGACGACCGTCCCGTCGTGGCGCTGCTCGCAGGCAGCCGCCGCAGCGAGATACGCGCCAACCTGCGCTTCATGGCCGAGATCGCCCGCCGAATACCCGACCGCCAGTTCGTCGTGGCGGGAGTGTCGTGGATAGACCGCGCCGAGTACGACCGCATCACGGAGGGCATGCCCGTCACCACCGTCTGCGACGCCACATACGAGCTGCTCGCCATAGCCGAGGCCGCCGTTGTCACCTCCGGCACCGCGACCCTCGAGACCGCCCTTATCGGCACGCCCGAGGTGGTGGTATACGGCGTGCCGTGGCTCTACGAGAAGCTGAAGCCATACGTGCTGAAGATACCCTACGTCTCGCTCGTGAACCTAAACCTCGGCTTCGAGGCCGTGCGCGAGATCGTCGAACACAACCCCTCGCCCGCCGCCGCGGAGGCGGAGCTGCGCTCGATACTCACGGGGGGCGCCGACCGCGACCGCATGCTGCGCGACTTCGGCCGCCTGCGCACAATGATGGGGGAGGTCGGCGTCAGCGACCGCGCCGCCGCCGACATGGTGGCCGCCCTCGGTAAAGACAGCAAGGAGTCGAAATAAAACACATACGCCATGAAGATAATATGCATAGCGCGCAACTACGCCGCCCACGCCGCGGAGCTGCACCACGATACCGGCCTCGACACGGGCGAGCGCACCGCAGCACCCGCGCCGCAGACACGGCAGACGGCCGAAACGCCGACGGCCGCCGACGGCCGCATCACGGGCCCCGTATTCTTCCTCAAGCCCGACACGGCGCTGCTGCGCAACAACGACCCCTTCTACATACCGTCGTTCACGCGCGAGGTGCACTACGAGTGCGAGCTGGTGGTAAAGATAAACCGCCTGGCCAAGTGCATCGACCGCCGCTTCGCGCGCCGCTGCTACGACGAGATGGGGCTCGGCATCGACTTCACGGCACGCGACCTGCAGCGCGACGCCATAGCCCGCGGCCTGCCGTGGGAGGTGTGCAAGGGGTTCGACCACTCGGCCGCCCTCTCGCCCGACTTCATCCCCCTCGCCGAGCTGGGGGGCGACGTCCAGCGCCTGCACTTTGAGCTGGAGATAAACGGACAGGTGCGACAGCGGGGCGACACCTCGCTCATGCTCTACACCGTGGACGAGATCATCAGCCACGTGTCGCAATACATGACGCTGCGCATCGGCGACCTGATCTATACGGGCACCCCCGCCGGCGTCGGCCCCGTCCGCGAGGGCGACACGCTCCGCGCCTCGATAGAGGGCCGCACCCTGCTCGACTTCGACATACGGTAGCCCCGGGGAGAGCGTACCGCCGGAAACCCCAAGGGATAGGATTGAATAACAAGGTCCCCGGAGCCGGAAAGCCACAAGGGAAAGGATTGAACAACAAGGACCCCTCCCGGAGCCGGAAAACCCCAAGGACACTAACTGCATAACAATACGTAAAAACCTGCCAATATCCCCGAAAAATGCTGTTGCACGAGAAACTGAAACCCTATACGCTGATACTGGCGTCGCAGTCACCGCGGCGGCGCCAGCTGCTCGCGGATGCGGGCTTTGAATACACCCTTGCCGAACGGTTCGAGTGCGAGGAGCGCTACCCGGCCGACCTGGCGGCCGCGGATGTCGCGCCCTACCTCTCGCGCCTCAAGAGCGAGGCATACCCGCGGCCGCTGGCGCCGCACGAGATACTGCTCACGGCCGACACCGTTGTGGTGGCTGCGGGGCAGGTGCTGGGCAAGCCCGCCGGCCGTGACGACGCCATACGCATGCTGCGCCTGCTCTCGGGGCGCGCGCACGAGGTGGTCACGGGAGTCACCCTCCGCACGGCCGGCCGCATGAAGACCTTCGACGCTCACTCGTCGGTACGCTTCCGCCGCCTCACCGACGAGGAGATCATATATTATGTCGACCGCTACAGCCCCATGGACAAGGCCGGCAGCTACGGCATACAGGAGTGGATCGGGTATGTCGGCATCGAGGGTATCGAGGGGTCGTTCTACAACGTCATGGGGCTGCCCGTGCAGCGCGTCTACTGCGAGCTGGAGGCGTTCCTGGCGGATGCGGAATGCCACCGCTGAGACCGAGCCCCCGATTACACCCCGCGAAAAACCCGTCCCCCGATATCGGGAGACGGGTTTTCCGTACCGCATGCGGCGCCGTCACAGGCTCTGCGGCCCGGCGGCCTCCGCCCCGTCGTAGAGGGATATGTATTCATAGGTGTTGCCCACGGCCCCGAGGTAGCGGCCGAACATCTCCTGCGAGATGACCACCGTGGCGGTGTTGTCGTTGGGGTGGAAGCTCAGAGAGGGATAGTCCAGCAGCGTGCGGTCCAAAAAGAGGTGGACATGGTTTTCGGTATCGTTTATCAGCCCGAATGGCGACACCGACCCGGGCCGCAGCCCCAGGTAGCGCTCCATGCGCTGCTCCGAGGCGAACGACAGCTTGCCCTGGCGCAGGCGATGCTCGAGGTCGTGTATGGCGAGCGACCGCTCGCAGTCGAAGACCACGAGGTAGTGGCGGTTGCCCTTGTGGTTGCGGAAAAAGAGGTTCTTGCAGTGCTTCGAGCCGTCGCGGTGCCAGTATTGCCGCGCGATCTCGATCGTCAGCGCCTCGGGATGTTCGTAGAGTTCATACCGTATATCGTGCGCGTGCAGGAATTCCTCCACCCGCGCACGTCGCGCCGCCCGTTCGGCCCGATCATCCGGCACGTTCAGGCTGTCCAGACCGTTCAGACTGTTAGACCCGTTCAGCCCGTCCCCGTCGTTCCGCTCCTCCGGTAGGTTCATCGTCTCCATATCCGTAATCCTTTTCCGACCATCCCGCCTACCGCGACGCCACGCCCATGACGCCCATCGTGTCGCAGCACCACTCGCCCTGCGCCCGCAGCGTCTGCTCGACGATGTCGCGCACGGCACCGCGGCCCCCCGCGAACTCCGAGACATAACGCGACGCCTCCACGACCTCGCTGCAGGCGTCGCTCGGGCAGACCGGAATGCCCACCATCGACATGCACTCCAGATCGGGGATGTCGTCCCCCATGTATATCGTGTCGGCGAGGTCCACACCGTAGTCCGCCGCGAACTCCTCCAGCGCCTTGCGCTTGTCCATGCAGTTGAGGTACATGCGCGTCACGCCGAGGCGTTCCATGCGGCTGCGCAGCAGGTCGCCGTGCCCGCCCGAGATGATGCACACGCGGTATCCGCGGCGCACGGCATAGGCCACGGCATAGCCGTCCTTGGCGTTGTACTTGCGGATGAAATCCCGGCCGCCGTCGATAGGCATGATGCCGCCGTCGGTCAGCACGCCGTCCACGTCGAAGACGAAGGCGCGCGTGCGAGCTATATCTTCCTTGAAGTTTCCCATATGTATTCGGTTAAAAGTCGGTAAATATCCCTCTGCAGCGGCTCCCCCGCCAGCATCGCCTCATGCCGCTCGGCAACGGCCCTGTCGCCCCGCACCGCAGGCCCCGTCTGTCCCCGGCGGGGATGCTCCATGGCCATCGCCTTGAGCGCCGTCTCCCCGATGAGCGGGTGCAGCACCTCCGCAGGAAGGCCCTCGCGCACGGCCAGCTCGTCCGCCGCCATAGAGTAGAGGGCATTGACGAAGTTGCAGGCCAGCACCCCCGCCAGGTGTATCGTGCGCCGCCGCTGCGACGAGGCGCGGTAGACCGCACGGCTCAGGCACGCGGCAAAGGCCTCGAGCCGCCGCGTCGTCGCCTCGTCCGACCCCTCCACGAAGAGCGGCACCTCCGTAAAGTCGATACGGCGCCCCGCCGTGAAGGTCTGGAACGGGTATATCACGCCGCGTGCGGCGAAGCCATCCTCCGCCAGGGCATCCACCGCCACGCTCCCCGCCGTATGCGCCACGACGGCGGCACCCCGCCGCGGCAGCTGCCGCGACACCTCCCCCACGGAGCGGTCGCTCACCGCTATAAGGTAGAGGTCGGCCTCGGGAGCCTCCGCCACGGGGCCGTGCCATACGTCTCCCGCCATGGCCGCGATCGCGGCGGCGCGTGCCGCGTTGCGCGCGGCGATGCCGCGCAGCTCCACCCCCTCTGCGGCGGCCGCGGCCACCGCCAACGCCTCGGCAACGTTACCGCTGCCCACGATCACCAGACTCGCTATCCGTTCCATCGTCCATAAGTTCAAGTATCGTTACATTGTACTGGCTCGCGCGCGTCACCCCCTTGAGCCGCTCCACCGCCTCGCCGCAGCGCCGCAGGAAACGGTTCGCACGCATGTCGATCGTATCGCGGCCGAAGCCGTGCGACTCCACCGCCTCGAGGATGTCGTAGACACGCAGCTGCGAGATGTCGCGCGCAGGGGCATACTCCATGTCGTACTCCGTCCCCTCGGTGCGGATCTCGTTGAGCATGCGCGCCCGCACCAGCGAGAAGATTATGTTGTTCATGATGCGCGTCGGCACGTCGAGGCGGTCGCGTATCTCCGAGAAGGGCACGGCGCCGCGGCCGTCGCGGAAGGCGCGCACCACAAGCACCATCACCCCCACCATCAGCTTGCGGCGGCAGTCGTAGCTCACCAGCAGCGACTCGCGCTCCTCGTCGAAGCGGGCGACGTTCTGGTAGGCGAACGACAGCTCCCCGCCCAGCAGCAGGATCTCCCACGAGATCTGCATCCACAGCAGGAAGAGCGGCAGCGCCGCGAAGCTGCCGTAGATGGCGTTGTAGGAGGTCATCCACCGCTGCAGGTAGACATACCCCCACTGGAAGAGCAGGAAGGCCGTGCCGGCGACGATGCCCGCCGTAAGGGCCGCCGTGAAGCGCACCTTCGTCGCGGGAAGAACGATGTAGATGAAGGTGAACATCACCCACACCACCACCATCGACCCCGCGCGCGAGAGGATCTCGAGGCCGGGCGTGCCGGCCACGCCCAGGATCTCGGAGGCATAGTTGCCGAACGACGAGGCTATAACCCACAGTATGGGGGCTATGACCACCACGGCGATGTAGTCGCTGTACTTGCGGGCGGCGCTGCGCGTGCTGCGCACCTCCCATATGTTGTTGAAGGCGTCCTCGATCGAGCCGAAGACCTTGATCACGGCCCAGAACAACGTCAGCACGCCCACCAGAGCCACCCAGCCGCCCTGCGTGCGGGCGAGGGCCTTCTGCGCGAACTCCACCACGTAGTCTATCACCTCGGGGCTCTGCGGCAGCACCGCATAGAGGTTCTGCTCCAGCCCCTCCGCCAGGCCGAAGCCCTTCACCACGGCGAAGACCAGCGCCACAACCGGCACCAGCGACATGAGCGTGTAGAAGGTGAGCGCCGCGCTGCGCACCATGGTGCCGTGCGACGAGAGACCCTGAACCGTATAGAAGAGGAGTTTGTATTGCCGCACGGCCCACCGCGCCACGGGATTGCGGTAGCTGCCGGGATTCTTGCGGAAGATGGTGTCGGTGAAGAAGGTTATTATGTTGCTCAGTCTCATCGCGGGCCCAATTTTCTGCGAAGATAGCGAAAATTAATCGAAAAAACGGCACGCCGCAGGCAACCACGCCCCGGCATGCCGTATTCGAGACCGATGTCGCGGCTGCGCCCCTACTTCATGAAGACGAAATAGACCGCCAGCACCAGACAGGCGAAGGCCGCCAGATGGTTCCAGTGCAGGGCCTCCCCCCGGAACACCACAACCGAGAAGATCGAGAAGATCACCAGCGTGATCACCTCCTGTATGACCTTGAGCTGCATGAGCGAGAAGGGGCCGCCGTTGCCGCTGAAACCGATGCGGTTGGCCGGGATCTGGCACGAATACTCCGCCAGGGCGATGCCCCACGAGAAGAGGATCACCGCGAAGAGCGGCCATGACGAGATGACCTTCATCTGTTGCAGTTTGAGATGCCCGTACCATGCGAACGTCATGAAGATGTTCGAGACGACGAGCAGCAGAATTGTGTAAACAGCTTTCATTTCGGGATTTGTTGTGTGCGTCGCATCCGCTGCGGACACGTTTTCGGGGCGCAAATATAGTGTTTTTTCGCACTTGTTGCACAGGCTGCGCGGCCGCAGCGTCAAAAATCGCGCCTGCGGCGGCTGCGGCGGCTCCAGAGCCACAACGTGAAGAGCGCCATGGCGATATATGCCGCCGCGACGACCACTCCGTCCGCCGTGGCGTCGAAGGCCAGGGAGCCGCTGCGGGAGCATGCCTCCACAAGCCGCCCGAGCAGGCCGGCGGCAGTCCCCGTGACCCATGCGGCGAGGGGCTGCAGAAACGGCAGCGGCAGCAGCGTCCACAGGAAGGCGGCACCTACCGAGATGCCGCTCAACAGCACGGCCGCAGGCCCCGCCACGACACTCCACAGCGACACCGTCCCGAAGAGGTACGACGACAGGGGCATGGTCGCCACGTTCGCCGCGGCGCCCATCAACACGCCGCCCCAGACCCAGCAGACGCACCGCCGTGACCACACCTTGAGATAGTGTACGGCATTTTCCCGAAAGCCCCTCGGGATCTCGAAACAGGACGGAACGGGACGGTATGTCGTGCGGCGGTAGAGCGGCACGCCCCACTCGATGATGGCCGCCACGGAGAGGAACGACAGGCGGAACCCAACGTCGTAAAAGGTCGGGGCATCGAACAGCAGCATGAGGCACGCCGTCAGGCAGAGCGAGTTGAGGGAATCGAACCGCACCGTGACGGCCATCGCCGTCTGGAACACGGAGAACATCGCCGCCGCGCGCACCACGCTCGGCGGGAGCCCCGTGACGGCGGCATAGAGCCATATCGCGGCCACCGCAAGCAGGCACCGCCACGAATATCCGTAGCGCAGCACCGGCACCCAGAAGAGCAGCAGATTCACCACCACGAAGACGAAGCCCACGTGCAGGCCCGATACGGCCAGCAGGTGCGACACCCCGCCCAGGGCGTACTGCCGCCGCATCGCGGGCGTGATATCGCTCCTGTCGCCCACGGTCATCGCCCGCACCACCACATCGGCCTGCGCCGGGAGCCCCAGCCGGCGGATACGCTCCACGGCGCCGTCGCGCAGCCGCCGCACCCACGGCAGCGGCATGTCACGCCGTTCGGTCACCTGCGACGCGTAGAGACGTATCTGGCCCGCAAAGCCGCGGCGCGACATGTAACGGCCGAAACCCTCCCCCGCAAATGGACTCACGCGGCACAACGCCTCCAGCCGCTCCCCTTCGCGCAGGGCGACCTCCTCCGCCGCGACGATACGCACGGCGGCACCGCACAGCTCGACGCGCCCTGCGCGCTCGAACGAGATGACACGGCCCTCGGCCACCGTCTGCCCGTCGCGGCGCGAGACCACGTTGTCGGCGGAGATCTCCATCAGCAGCTCACACCCCGTCGGCAGCGGGCGCTGCGGCCGCACCTCCACGGCACACCACCCGGCAAGGAGCATCGCCGCCGCCATGCAGAGGCTTCCGGCGGCACCGCGCCGCAGCAGCAGCCCCGTCGCCAGCGACACCACAAGGCCGGCCGCCACACCCCACAGGGGCAGCGACCAGCGACCCGCCAGAAGTATGCCGCAGGCCAAAGGCACCAGAGCCTTCACCATCGGGGCGCGGTCCAGCCGCCGCCCTATGTTCGCAATACCCTCACGCCACATGGTCCGCCGCGCCGTGCCGGCGCCCTCCGTACGCGGAAGG
>CASDSD010000005.1 GCA_949283205.1 uncultured Alistipes sp.
CATGACGGATAACTTTCATTGTTTCCTTGTCTCTATACCCAGGATAATAATCCAGATAAAACGACAGCATCCTGTTTTTCAAAGGACGTGTTCTTAATGTTACGGTTTTACAATCGTTCATAATGTTATATTTTTTATGGTGTTTGCTTCGCATTCCTTTTCTTCATCTCGGCATAGTTCAAACAAGTTTGACTCTGCGCTCGATTTATCGAAAAGGTTATCAATTCGCTGGCAAATCACTGTAATGTAACCATGCAGACCACCTTCAGTGACGATTAATTTTGGAATAATTTACGGTAGCCTATAATCAGGTCACTTACGGACACCCATCACCCGGTCAAAGTCCACTTTCAGGAAGCGGACGAAGCGCCCGTTCTTTTCTCGGGGAATCTGGTGGAACTGCAGAATATTATAAACTGAGTCACGGGAGAGTTTGAATTTTTCCATTGCCTCCTTGACGGTGTAGTATTCGGCCTTGCTCTCCTCTGCAGAGTTCTTCGAAAGGTCGAAGTGGAGTTTGGAATAGAATATCTGCCCGTGTTCTTTTTTCGATGGGATATTGTTGCGGTAGACGTGCGAACGGATGGCGACACGTGTCATGCCGTATTTCTCCTGAATATCTTCGGGAGTGTACCATTCCGTCAGGTCGGAATCCACCTCATATTTGGCAAAGGCGGCATCAATATGTTTCTTGCTGTAATAGTTGAACTGGCGGATGCGCACCTTCGGGACCTTGTGCTGCCGTGTGTAGGTCCATACCCATTTGGCATTAACCTTATATTTCTGTGCAATCTCCTCGGCAGTGTAATACTCGGTGATGTCAAAGTCGTTTTTTGCTACCAGCCGTTCATAAGGTTTGCTTTTGAGCATGAGTTCGATGTCGGCTTTCCGTATCAACGACATCTTTCCTCTGAGCCGGGATGCACGGAGTTTCTCTTCCTTTACCAGTTTGTAGATGTACTGGCGGCTTACACCCATCAGACGTGCAGCCTGCGAAAAGGTGAAGTATTCCTGCTTTTCCAGCGACGAGCGCAATTCCTGCATCTCCTGCATATGGCGCAGCTCCATCTTCCGTTCCATCATTCGGTGTTTGTAACCTCGTTTCGAGCATTGCGGGCTGCAATAACAGGTAGTTGTTTTCTGTGCGATGAAGGGTTTTCCGCACCATTGACAAATTCTTTTTACTTCCATATTTTCGTCCTATTTTCTGCCATTTTACATGAATTTTAATTTCCCTTTTTGTCCACACATGTAAACCATTGTCAACACACGTCAACTAATGCGTCACTGTGATATTTGGGCAAACCGTGAATTTCTGTCACGGTAGAAATACGTATGAAAAATATGGATAAAAACCGTTACTTCCAAATACGGTCTGGAAAGTACATAAAAACAAAAGTCGCTGATATACAGCGACTTTATTCTAAATGGTTATAGTTGGTTATGGCTGTTTACAAGCCGTCATTTGCCGATGCAGAACTTTGAGAATATATTTTGGAGGATGTCGTCGGAGGTGATTTCGCCGGTGATCTCACCGAGGTGGTTGATTGCGGCGCGGATATCCTCGCTCAGAAGTTCCGACGTGAGTCCATGCTGCAATCCGTCCAGAGCCGCATCCAGCGCCGTGAGCGCCTCGCACAGGGCGTGGTAGTGGCGCTGGTTGGTGACGATGGCCTCGCCGCGGTATGCTGCCGTTGCGTCCACGCTGCGCGCGAGCGCCGCAACAAGAGCCCTTATCCCCTCGCCCGTCTTGGCCGAGAGCCGTAAGGTGTATCTATCCTCCGCCCCTTCGGCTGTTGCGGCTGAGGCACTATCCGTGTGTGGTTGCAGGTCGATCTTGTTGATTATACGGTAGAGGATCTGTTCGGGTGCGAGCTCTATGCCCGTTGCCGCCGCGAACTCCGCCTTCAAGGCTGCCTCCGTGTCAGGGGCGTTATGTGCGTTATGACCTGACTGGTTGCCGACATTGCTGCCGACATTGCTGCCGACATTGCTGCCGGGCTCGTCGGCCGTGGTTATCCACAACACTATGCGGGCCTTTTCGAGGGCCTGCCTCGTGCGGTCGATGCCCATCAACTCGAGAGCGTCGCTGGTATCATGCACGCCGGCGGTATCTATGAACCGGTATGTTACGCCGCCGATATTTGTCTGTGCCTCCACGGTGTCGCGCGTGGTGCCCGCTATGTCGGATACCATGGCCCGCTCCTCGCCCGCGAGGCGGTTCAGCAGGGTGCTCTTGCCGACATTGGGGCGTCCGACGATAGCCACGGCGACACCCTCCTTGAGGGCGTTGCCGAGGGCGAACGACGCGGCAAGCGACGTCACCCTGCCGAGAGCGCGTCGCAGCAGCGTCTCCAGCTGCGTGCGGTCGGCGAACTCCACATCCTCCTCCGAGAAGTCGAGCTCCAGCTCCAGCAGCGACGTTATGTGCAGCAGCTCCCCGCGCAGCGCATGCAGTTCGTGGGAGTATGCGCCGCGCATCTGTGTCGCCGCCACGGCATGCGCCGCGCGCGACGTCGAGGCGATCATGTCGGCCACGGCCTCGGCCTGCGCCAGGTCCATGCGTCCGGCAAGGAAGGCGCGCCGCGTGAACTCGCCCGCCTCTGCGGGCCGGGCTCCGGCGCACACGAGAGCCTGCATAAGGGTCTGCACTATGTATGATGATCCGTGTACCGATATCTCCACGGTGTCCTCCCCCGTATATGAGTGCGGGGCGCGGAAGAGGGTCACGACGGCGTCGTCGATAACCTCGCCGCTCCGCGTATCGGTCAGGCGGCCGTAGTGTGCCGTCGTCGCGCGTGCCGCCGCGAGGGTCGTCCTCCCCCGGAACAGGGCGTCGCACACCTCTATGGCGCGGGGGCCGCTCACACGCACCGTGCAGAGGGCGCCTCCCGTAGCCGTGGCCGGGGCCGCTATGGTATCGTTGTCGCGGAAGATCATCTCACTGCGTAAAGTTGCGACGCGCGGGGCGTCAGCGTTTCTCTATCCTGAGGCGTTGGCCTATGCTGAGCTTGTTGGGGTTCTTGATGCCGTTCCAGCGCATGATCTGCGCCGTGGTGACATGGTTGCGGCGGGCTATGGCGCCGAGCGTGTCGCCGCTCTTGACACGGTAGTAGATGACTGTCTGCTCGACCTTCTTCTTCTCGACGACGGCCGGATCGAGATACTCCTTGAGGTATGTCGAATCCTTGGCGAAGATCGAGTCCTGGTTCGAGATGAACTCCGTGACGCGGTTCGCCGGCAGCACCAGAGTATAGCTCTTGGTCGTGGCGGGGATTATGTCGAGCTTGTACTGGGGGTTGAGCATCTTGAGCGCCTCCGACGAGACGTCTATCGTAGAGGATACCTGCCCCAGATGGAGCAGACGCGACACCTGTATCGTGTCCACGGCTATGGGCATCGGCGGCTCCGAGTAGGTTATGTTGTGCGCCTGGTGGTAGGCATAGGCATACGAGGCGGCGATGAAGGCGGGGACATACCCGCGGGTCTCGCGCGGCAGGTAGTCGTATACGTCCCAGAACGACTGGGGGTTTCCGCCGGCGCGTGCCATGGCCTTGTTGACATTGCCCGGGCCGCAGTTGTAGGCGGCGATGGCGAGGCTCCAGTCGTTGTACATGTCGTAGAGGTCCTTCATGTAGCGGCAGGCGGCACGCGTCGACTTGAGCGGGTCGTAACGCTCGTCCACCATCGAGTTGACCTCGAGTCCGTACGCCTTTGCCGTCGTGGGCATGAACTGCCAGAGGCCCGCGGCGCCGGCACGCGAGTATGCCGTGGCCGAGAGGGCCGATTCGATGATGGCCATGGCGTGCAGTTCGACGGGCAGCCCTGCCTTGAGCAGCTCCTCGTCGATCATGGGGAAGTAGTACTGCGAGAGCGACAGCACGCGGCTCATGAGGCCCGAGCCGTCGGTATAACGCTGTATGTATGTTCTTACGAGCTGGTTGTACGGCAGGTGTATGGGCGAGACGAGGGTCTTCAGGCGCGCCGCATAGAGCGAGTCCTGCTTGGTGTCGGTACTCATGTCGGCGGGTTCGCACACGTAGTCGTTGAAGAAGCTCTGCAGGGCGTCGTCCACATGCTGCAGGCGCAGCTGCTCGGCCAGGGAGTCGGCACGTGCGGGGGTGTAGTCCACGGCGAAACGTTCGTTGCGTGGTTTCTTCTCGTTCTGCTGCTGGGCGTCATGCCATGCCTTCTGCCAGTCGCTCTCGCGGCGGCGGTACTCCTCGACGAGGGCGGCGAGCGAGTCGGCTCTCTGCTGTTCTATGACGAGCTGTTTCTTGGCGCTCAATTTTCTGGGTTTCTTCTGCGCGCGGGCCTCGACGCCGGGCGCGGCCGCCAGCAGCGCGAGGAGGATTATGGTTATGGCTTTATTCATAGGTACGATCAGAATCTGACGTTTAGGTTAAATCCAAATGTAGGTTGAGTCCCGCTCACCTGGGTGTATGTGGTGTCTAACATGGGTTCGAGCGATACGGTCAGGTCGTCCGAGACGTCGAAATCCTTCAGGTGGGCGTCGACATGGGCGTCGATGGCCTGGAAGGCATATACCGCGATAGTGAGGATTATGCTCAGGTCGCGGTTGCGGCGGTATGAGTCGCGCAGGTTCTTGAGGTATGATGCCGAGTAGCGGCCGCCGAACTCGTCGTGCGAGACGCCGTCGGGATATTTTCCGGGGTTCTTCTCGAAGTCCGACCGCAGGGCGTATGCCGTCTTGAAACGCTGGAATCCGCGGTTGTTCCAGTCTATGACGTATGCCATCGATGCGAGGCCGCCGATGACGATTGGCACCTTCCAGTAGCTTTTGTTGTATACCTGGCCGGCGCCGGGACATATGAGCGACAGGGTTGTGGCCTTCTTTACGTCCGAGACCTCGTTTGTGGAGTAGTTTACGGCGGCGTCGCCCAGGAAATATATGTACGAGGCGGCGGCCGTGGCCCACATGAGTTGTCGGGCGGTGTTTGCGCGTATCATTCGCCTCTGGAGCGAGTTCATCTCCTCGGTACGCGACATGCTCTCGGCGGCCAGGGCGTCGTATTGCCGTTTCAGGGGTTTGTATAGCGAGCCCTGGTGTATGGCCACGCCAATGGATGCTCCGATGGTCGAGTAGAGTACGGGCAGCTTCCAGTACTGCTTGTTGTATATCTGCCCGTATCCGGGCATTACGGCCGCCATGAGGCATACCTTCGACAGGGAGGCGGAGTCGGCGAAGAGCGGCTGGCGGATCTTCTCTGTGCGGAGGGAGTCGTTTGCGCGCATCTCCATGCGTGCGGCCTTCATGCGCTGCTTCTCGGACTGTTTCTGCATCCTTTTTTCATTGCGCTCCCTCTCCCTGTCCGACCGTTCGCCGTCGTCGGGTGGTGCGGAGGCTCCGGAGGCGGCTCCGGCCGTCACGGCGGCGGCCATGATGCCGTCATATATTATGCCCGAGCGGAGCGAGCCGGGCAGCAGCCGAACGAGCGAGTCGGCCGGGATCGTTGCCGCGGCGTCGGCCTGCAGAGACCGCAGCAGCGAATCGATGCGTGTATCCTGCAGCAGCGAGTCGGGCAGCAGCGTGAAGAGTTTCCCTACCTCTATGATGGCCGTCGAGTCGGCGCCGGCGCGGCGTGTGGTGTCGCGCTGCTGGAGTATGCCTCCCTTTACGGTGCGTATGTCTCCGCGCTTGATGGTCTGGGCGTGGAGCTGTGCCGGCAGGAGCGCTGCGAGCGCTATCGCCGTAGCGGTTGCCGCGAGCAGCGGCCGCAGACGGCGCAATGCGTGTGCGGCCGCTGCCCCGAGGGGCGCCGCATAACGTGCGATCGGTCTCTGTAGCCTGCCGTGGGTCGACATTTCGGTGCGTTTCTGTTCTGTCTCTGCTGTTTCGGTTGCCGTATGGCGCGCCGCCCTTTTCGTCGCGTGCCGGCCGGCCCGATTGGCCGGACTGCTGGCGTGCGTGCGGATTATTGCCGTGCCCGCAGGCGTTCGATGAAGGTGTCGATCTCCTCGTCGCCCGAGAACTCGATGACGATCTTCCCGCCGCCGTTGCGGCCGCGCTTGATGCTTATGTTCTGTGAGAAGTATGGTTCGAGCTGCTCCACCAGCCGCGAATACGATTCGGGATACTCCTCCTCGTCGGCCGTTGCGGCGGCCTTGCCGGCGGGTTGCGACAACTTGCGTGCCAGCTCCTCCGCCTGGCGCACCGAGAGCCCCGCGCGCAGGCACTTCCTGAGTGCCTTGACCTGCAGCTGCCGCGGCAGCGCGCCGAGGGCCTTCGCATGGCCCATCGTTATGAGTCCCTCCTTGAGGGCGAGCTGCACCTCCTCGGGGAGTGTGAGCAGGCGCATGTAGTTCGAGACGGTGGAGCGTTTCTTGCCCACCTTGTCGGCCATCTGCTCCTGGGTCAGGCCGCACTCCTCGACGAGGCGCTGCATGCCGAGGGCGATCTCTATGGCGTTGAGGTCCTGGCGCTGGATATTCTCCACGAGGGCCATGGCATGGAGGCTCTCGTCGTCGGCCTCGCGCACGTATGCGGGGAGTGTTTCGAGTCCGGCCATACGTGAGGCTCGCCAGCGGCGCTCGCCGCTGATGATGACATACCGGTCGTTGCCGTCGCGGCGTACCGTGATGGGCTGTATGATGCCCAGCTGGCGGATCGAGTCGGCGAGTTCGCGCAGCGCCTCCTCGTCGAATGCCGTACGCGGCTGTACGGGGTTGGGCACGATCTGATCTATGGCGATCTGTGCCATATGGCTCATGGGTGCGACCTTGGCGGCGATGTTCTCCGTTCCGAAGATTGCATCCAGACCTCGTCCTAAACCTTTCTGTTTCATATCGGGGGTATTGTTATTCCTTGTTGTCGGGGCGCTCATGCTGGGCGGTGTCGTTGCCGTCCTGTCCCGGGGCGCTCTTTGCGGCCTTGCGGCGGTTCCGCTTGAGGAGCTCCTTCGCCAGGGCCAGGTAGTTTGCCGATCCTGTTGCGGCGGCGTCGTAGAGCATGACGGGCTTTCCGTGCGAGGGGGCTTCGCCGAGACGTATGTTCCGCTGGATGACGGTGTCGAATGCCAGGGGTCCGAAGTGTTCGCGCACCTCTGCCGCGACCTGGTTGTTGAGGCGGTTGCGCATGTACATCGTCAGCACGAACCCTTCGATCTCGAGTGCGGGGTTGAGTCCGCTCTTGACTATCTTGATTGTGTTTAGCAGCTTGCTCAGGCCCTCGAGGGCGAGGTACTCGCACTGCACGGGTATCAGGACCGCGTCGGCCGCCGTGAGTATGTTGACGGTGGTGTATCCGAGCGAGGGCGAGCAGTCGATGAATATGTAGTCGAAGCGCTCGCGCACCCTGTCGACGATACGCTTTATGACGAAGTGCCCGTTCTCCATCTTCGGCAGTTCCGTGTCGGCGGCCACCAGGTCGATGCTCGAGGGCAGGACCCAGAGGTTTTTCAGGTCGGGGCTTTGGCGTATCACCTCGTCGGGTTGTTTTTCGCCGACGATGCATTCGTATATTCCCTCGAGATCGATATCGAATCCGAGTCCGGAAGTGGCGTTTGCCTGCGGGTCGGCGTCGAGCAGGAGCACCTTCCGTCCGAGCAGGGCGAGGGATGCGGCGAGGTTGATGGCGGTTGTGGTCTTGCCCACGCCGCCCTTCTGGTTTGCTAAGGCTATGACTTTCGACATGCTGTCAATGACTCTCTTGGTTGCTGTAATCGAAAAAAAAACGTTGTTGCGAACCTGTGCGCCGGCTGCGGGCGGCATGTTTTGTGCCGGGCCGGAGCATCGGGATACAATCGGACAAAATTAATCATTTTTAATCGAATAAAACAACGGTTGCGGAAAAATGATTAACTTTGTAAGTCCATAACGCGTAGGCTAAATTCTTTATTGTATGGCTGAAGGGAGCGCTAACGGCGGGGCTGGGACGGAGCCCTGCAAGCCGCAGGCGGCGGGATACGGATGGAGCGATCTGATCATTGCGGGACTGATCTTCGTCTTTTCGCAGTGGGCGGCGGTCCTCATCTACGGATTTTTCGGGGGCTCGATGCCTTCGGCCGACGCCGAGGGCGCGGGATATCTTCGCGGCCGCTATCTGGCGGTGGTGTATGTCATCGCGATGGCGCTGTGCGTGACGCTTCTGGCGCTCTACGGCCGTATCATGGGCCGCAGCGCGCGTCTGACGTTCCGGGCTCCGGGGTGGGCCTCTCCCATACGCCTTCTGTGCGGCTACCTGCTGTTGTGGTGCTTTTCTATCGCCGTGGAGCCGTTGTCGTCATTGCTGCCCGGGCGCAGCGACGACATGGGTACGGGCGGGTGGTTCCTGCTGACGTCGATCGTGGCGGCGCCGATCTTCGAGGAGATCATCTTCCGCGGTTTCCTCACGGGGGGCATGCGTCGCGCCTACGGGGGCGTGGCGGCATGGATATGGCCGACGGTGGTCTTCGCTGCGGTGCATATCGCTCCGGCGGGCATCGTGACCGCCTTCGCCGGAGGTCTCGTGCTGGGGTTCTACTACCTGCGCTACCGTTCGCTGGTTCTGGTCATCATGCTCCATGCGCTGAACAACATGACGGCCTGCTTTCTCGAGGTGGCGGGCGCGGGCGACGTCACAGTCCGCGACCTTGCGGGCGGGACATGGGTCGCCACGGCCATATATGCCGCGTGCGGCGTGATCTCGGTGGCGGCGCTGGCACGCATGTATGTGCTCGTGCGCCGCATTAAAAAGGACGATTGTATTGCCAAAGAGTAATAATCGCGGCAGGGTTTGCGTTATTTGGGTGTAAAAATTATATCTTTGTCGATTGTTATGCGCCTTGTGGTTAAAATATTGCTTGCGGCCGGAGCCGTCGCGATGACGGCGTGCCGCGATCTGCCGGACTACCTGGTGAGTGACGGCACGGTGGCGAAGGTCGGGCGCAAGGAGTTGAAGATAAGCGAGATTGTGGATGCCATGCCCTCCAACGTGTCGGGCGACGACAGCGTTTCGTTCGTCAAGCTGTATGTTGACCGGTGGCTGGTTCGCCAGCTCAAGGTGGAGGAGGCCGACGATCTTTTCTCGGGGTCGGAGGAGGATATCGACCGCATGGTCGAGGAGTACCGCCAGTCGCTTCTGATGCGCAAGGTTGACCAGTACTATGTCGAGCAGCAGATGAGCGGCGATTTCACCGAGAAGGATATCGCCGACTATTACAATACGCACAAGTCGGATTTCATTCTGGAGCGAACGCTTGTCAAGGGGCGTGTTCTGCGTTTCAACGCGTCGTACCGTCAGGGCAAGACGCTCATGACGCAGATGCGGGAGGCCGCGACGTCGCAGAGTGCCGCGAAGACGCTCTCGGAGATATGCGAGAAGAACGGTTTCGAGCTTGTGGACAAGCGTTCGGAGTGGATCGGTTTCGCGGATTTCCTGACCTACCTGCCGACGGCCCAGTCGCAGAACAACGAGCCGCTTCTCGACAAGACGGGGATCCAGCAGATGGATGCCGGCGGCATGCGATACTACTTCGACTTCACGTCGGTATGCCGCAAGGGGAATGTGGCGCCGTTGGAGGTTGTGTCGGAGAACATACGCCGCATACTCATCACGCAGCGGCGCAGCGAGATAATCAAGGCGCACGAGGAGCAGATCGTCTCGGCGGCGATGGCGTCGGGTCATGCCCGCATCTATGCGGAGACGGCAACGGGGTCGCCGGAGCGGGAGGATCGTGAGGAATAAGCAAGCAAGTAAGGAATTATGGGAGATATGTATAAAAAGATTGTTTTGGCGGTGGCGGTGCTGGCGGTGACGGCCTCGGGATCGCTCATGGCGCAGAAACGGCAGGTGATGCTTGACAAGGTAGTCGCGGTGGTAGGCGGATCGGCCATACTCTACTCGGATGTGGAGACCTATGCGAACATGTTGGTCGAGCAGCGCCGTGCGCAGGGCTACACTTCGGACCGGGACCCCATGAACGAGGCTCTGGAGACATTGATGAAGCAGAAGCTGCTCTACAACCAGGCGCTGATCGACTCGATCGAGATGATGGGTGACGTGCATTCGTATGTCGAGGAGCAGATCCAGGCGATGATAGCGGAGGAGGGATCCATCGCGGCGCTGGAGGCGCGCGAGCATATGCCCATATATGCGTACCGCGACATAGTCACGCAGCGTATCACGGAGCAGGAGTATGCCAGCTCGATGCAGAACGAGGTGATCCAGGACATAACGGTTACGCCGGGCGAGGTTGAGCGTTATTTCAACTCGCTCAAGAAGGACGAGTTGCCGTTGATCCCCAAGCAGTACATGTATGCGCAGATCGTACGGTACCCGGCGTCGAAGGATGCGGCGAAGCAGCGTGCGCGGGAGCGTCTTCTGGAGATGCGCGAGCGTATCATCACGGGCAAGTCGTCGCTGCCGGTTCTGGCGCGGCTCTATTCTGTAGATCCCGGGTCGGCGATGCGCGGGGGCGAGTATCCAGCGGGTCCGCTGTCGCAGTGGACGCCCCCCTTTGCGGAGGCCATCGAGGAGTTGAAGCCGGGTCAGCTGTCGGAGATCGTGGAGACGGAGTACGGCATGCACATCATCGAGCTGATGGAGGAGCCGAAGAACGGCAACTATCATATCCGGCACATACTGATAAAGCCTACCTATACGGCGGACGAGCTGTTGGAGCCGACGCGACTGCTGGACAGCGTTGCGAATCTGATCCGGTCGGACTCGATCACCTTCGAGGAAGCGGCGAGGGAGTATTCGGAGGACCCGTTGACGAAGATGAACGGAGGTCTGGTGTCGAACCACGACCTGCTGTCGAGCAACCCGCAGTACTCGAACGTGAAATATACGGCGACGAAGTTCCGCGAGGAGGATTTCGGCGAGGGGCGCAGCCTTAAGGACTATGTTGCCATCTCGCACATGGAGATCGGGGAGGTGTCGGATGCCTACCAGGATACCGACTTGAACGGCAACGAGTTGAGCAAGATCGTGAAACTTCTGGACATCATTCCGTCGCATCCGGCCTCGCTTGTGGACGACTACCTTACCATCGAGGAGATGGCGCTGAACGACAAGCAGACCAAGGTGTTCGACGAGTGGCTGAAGGACAAGATCGACGGGATATACGTCTATATCGACCCGGAGTTCCGCAACGGGGAGTTCGAGTATAAGAACTGGGTGAAGTAACGAACCGCTAAAAGGCTGTCGGGTGCGGCGCATATTGTCGGCAATATCTGTTCTGGGGCTCTTTGCGGGCCTTTTCCTGGCGCAGGCTACCTCCTATCGCGGAGCGGGTGCG
>CASDSD010000006.1 GCA_949283205.1 uncultured Alistipes sp.
CTCCGTCAGGCCGCCAAGAGCGCCGTCTGCAAGATCAACATCGACTCGGACGGTCGTCTGGCCATGACCGCCACGATCCGCAAGATCTTCGTAGACCAGCCCGCCGAGTTCGACCCCCGCAAGTATCTGGGTCCCGCCCGCGACGAGCTCAAGAAACTCTACATGCACAAGTGCGAGAACGTCCTCGGTTCTGCCGGCAAGGCTTAATCGCTGCAATACGCATCAAATGACGAGGGCCGTACTCATGAGTACGGCCCTCGCTGTTTTCACGCTGCAGGCATCCGGATCCGTGCGCACATCACTTGGCACCGTGGTGGCCATGCCCGTGCGCATGCTTGTGGCCGAAGCCTTCGAAATATTTCAGGAACTGCATACGCTCCAGACGGTCCACATGCTCCGCATCGGTGGCATTCATGCGGCCGCGATACTCGCCGACGCTCTCGAAGCCGTGGCGATCCTGCCACTTCTCCACAAAGTCCAATGCCGCGCCGACCCATGCGTCGCCCGCCATGTAGAGCGCACTGCACACCTCGACGACAGACGCTCCCGCAAGCAGCGCCTTGACGACACCCTCGCCGCCATGTACACCGCCCGAGATACCGTATGAGATGTTCTTCACGGCAGCCGATGCGATACCCGTCCAGCGGAGCGAATTCGAGAGATCGCTCTCGGCGCTCAACACGTTGCCCGAGACATACTCCATCTTCTCGATGTCGATATCGGTCTGATAGGGGCGGTTGAAGAACACCACCGCCGCCGCGCCGTAGCCGCGCAGACGCTCGATAAGACTCACGGGATTCGACAGGTTGTCACCCAGCTTCATGATAACGGGGATCGACACACAGCGCTTGACAGCCGCCAGGATATCCACATGACGCTGCTCGAAGGCGCCGTCCGCGGCAGCCTTGTCCGACGCGAGGCTCATGACGTTGAGTTCCAGGGCATCGGCTCCGGCCTCCTCGATCATGCGCGCGAAGTCGGTCCACTCGCCCGCCGTGCAGCAGCAGATGCTCGCAATGACGGGAATCGAGCAGAGAGCCTTGCTCTCCTTCACCAGTTTCAGGTAGTCGCCCAGCATCTGCCCGCGCAGATAGCCCTGAAGGTAGTCTGCCGACTCGGTATGCGCCGCCTCATCGGTAAGCGACTCCGTGCGGCGAACGATGTCCTCCTCGAAAAGCGACTTGAGCACCACGGCGGCCGCACCCGCCTTCTCGAAACGCAGACACCCCTCGGCGCTGTCGGTAAGCGAGCTGCTGCTCACCACAATCGGGTTTTTGAGTTCCAAACCCGCAAACGTTGTTTTAAGACTGCTCATATTGTTGTGTATGTATTACGTTCGTTTACACTCGATTCGAAAATCAAAAGTAGTCATTATTACATTAATATGCAAATCGGCGGCCGTCGCCGTGCCGCTACGCGAAAAAAAACTCCGCACGACGCGTCGTGCGGAGAGTATGCGGTGAACAACGCAGGCTGCGACGTGCAGCCCCGCATCAATGCTTCAGATCCTTGACGTGTACCCCGAAGACGGCACGGCCCGAGGGGTCGTTCATGTTGCGGAACGACTCGTCCCATGCCAGCGCCTCGGCCGTAGAGCATGCCACCGACGGCACCGACGGCACGCACTGCGCCGCCGTCTGCGACGGGAAAAACTCCTCGAAGATCGAACGGTAGTAGTACTCCTCCTTGTTGCGGGGCGGGTTGATCGGGAAACGCTCCGCCGCCAGCGACATGTCGCGGTCGCTCACCGCCTCCGACGTGATCTTCTTGAGCGTGTCGATCCAGCCGTAGCCCACGCCGTCGGAGAACTGCTCCTTCTGGCGCCATACGATAGACTCGGGGAGCATGTCCTCGAAGGCCTTGCGCAGCACCCACTTCTCCATGTTGTGCTCGCCGCGAACCATCTTCGACTCGGGATTTATGCGCATCGCCACGTCGAGAAACTCCTTGTCGAGGAACGGCACACGCCCCTCGATACCCCATGCGCTGAGCGCCTTGTTGGCACGCAGGCAGTCGTAGAGATGCAGCTTGCCGATCTTGCGCACCGTCTCCTCGTGGAACTCGCGCGCATTGGGGGCCTTGTGGAAGTAAAGGTAGCCGCCGAAGATCTCGTCGGCACCCTCGCCCGAGAGCACCATCTTGATACCCATCGACTTTATGACTCGCGCCAGCAGATACATCGGCGTCGAGGCGCGCACGGTGGTCACGTCGTAGGTCTCGATGTGGTATATCACGTCGCGCAGGGCGTCCAGACCCTCCTGTATCGTGTAGTGAATCTCGTGGTGTACGGTGCCTATGTGGTCGGCCACGCGCTGCGCCGCCGCCAGATCGGGCGCATCCTTCAAACCGATGGCGAACGAGTGCAGCTGGGGCCACCACGCCTCGTCACGGCTGCCAGACTCGATACGCTTGTCGGCATACTTCTTCGCCACGGCCGAGATGATCGACGAGTCGAGCCCGCCCGAGAGCAGTACGCCGTAGGGCACGTCCGACATGAGCTGACGTCGTACCGAATCCTCCAGCGACGCACGCAGGGCGCCGATATCGGTAGGATTGTCCTTCACGGCGTCGTACGACTCCCAGTCACGGCGGTACCAGCGTTTCATCTCGCCGTCGCGGCTCGACCAGTAGTGTCCCGGCAGGAAGGGTTTTATCGTCACGCACACACCCTCGAGGGCCTTCAGTTCCGAGGCGGCATAGAAGTGGCCGGCCTTGTCCCAGCCGATATAGAGGGGGATGACACCTATGGGGTCGCGGGCGATCAGGTATTCGTCATGCTCGATATCGTAGAGCGCGAAGGCGAATATGCCGCTTATCTTCTCCAGCATGCCGAGGCCCATACGCTGCCACAGCGGTATGATAACCTCGCAGTCGGAACCGGTCTGGAACTCGTACTCTCCCGCCAGCTCACGCCGGATGTCGCGGTGGTTGTATATCTCGCCGTTCACGGCCAGCACGATCTTGCCGTCCGACGAATAGAGGGGCTGGCGGCCAGACTGCGGGTCGACGATCGACAGACGCTCGTGCGATATTATCGCCCGCTCGCCGCAATAGATACCCGACCAGTCGGGACCGCGGTGACGAATCTTCTTCGACATGCGCAGCACCTGCTCCCTGTACTCCATACTGTTGTTCTCTATATCGAACATTCCTACGAATCCGCACATAACATTTCAATATTTGGTTTCACATTACGGCATCCCAGCCGCGCGGCATTCCCATCCGGCCGCCACACGTCGGTGCCGACAGCGCCGCCGCCCCCAGTCGCGAGACGGCACGCACGTCCTTGCAAATATACAACATTAGCGGCATAAAAAACCACGTTCGGTCCATTTATTAGCATAATTATTCTGCAAACGGCTCCGCACGCGCCCGTCGGCAGGCCGGCCGCGATGTCGCATTTGCACATGCCGGCATACGAAACAGTGAGGCTTTTGCCGTACATAATATCCGATATCACAAATTTTTATTACATTTGTAATGGCAATATCTCCGTTCAGATGAGCAGTTCAATCACTACAACCCAGACCGGCGTCGCCGATTTCGCCGCAACGGCAGAGAGCGACCTCTTCAGCTACATCGACCAGAAGGACTACTACACCGTCCTCAACCGCGATGCGAACACACCCTATGTGCTCAAACTGGGCGGCATCTTCCTCTGCCTGGAGGGCGAGGGCGACGTCATCATCAACGAGCAGCAGTACCACCTGCAGCCCCGCACCATGTGTCTGGCATTCCCGGGCACGATCGTGCAGTCGCTCCGCACCGACCGGAACTTCAAGGGATACACAATGGCCATCAGCATCGACTTCATACGCGAGATAAACATCCCGTCGGTGACGTCGCTCTACATGCTCGTCCTCGACTACCCGTGCGTGACACTCACCCAGCAGCAGATAGAATGCGTGCTGGAGCTGTGCGAGATGCTGCGCAGCAAGAACGCCCGCAAGCAGCATCCCTTCCGCACGCAGGTCAACTCGCAGCTGCTGGTGATGTTATGCTACGAGCTGGCGGCAATATACACGCAGTACCACCCCGTCAAGCGCCAGCCCTGCTCGCGGCAGGACACCATCTTCAGGCGATTCCTCTCGCTGCTGGCCACCGAGATCACCGCCTCGCGCGAGGTGCAGTACTTCGCCGACAAGCTATGCATAACGCCCAAATACCTCACCATCATCACGCGGCAGGTATCGGGGCACAGCGCCACGGAGTGGATCTCGCGCACGGTCATCGTCAAGGCCAAGTCGCTGCTCTCGGGCACGCAGCTCACCGTGCAGCAGATATCCAACCAGCTCAACTTCCCCAACCCGTCGTTCTTCGGGCAGTATTTCCTGCGGCACACGGGCATGACACCCAAGGAGTTCCGCCGCTCGAAAAACCAATAGGCCGCCCGCCGGCACCGGCATCCGAAGGGCGCCGGGGAGGCCCGCGGCATGAGAACCATATAGAACCGATACAACAAACAGCATTGCCATGACATCGCTCTACGACAACATAATCTTCGGCCCCGTGCATTCGCGCCGTCTGGGGCTGTCGCTGGGGGTGAACCTCCTGCCCCTGGAGTCCAAGCTGTGCAGTTTCGACTGCATCTACTGCGAGTGCGGCTGGAACGCCGACCATCCGGGCCGCCGCCGCTTCAACGCCCGCGAGGATGTGCGCCGCATGCTGGCCGAGACACTCGACCGCATGTGCGCCGCCGGCACCCCGCCCGACGTGATCACCTTCGCCGGCAACGGCGAGCCGACGCTCCATCCCGACTTCGAGGCCATCATAGACGACACTCTCGCGCTGCGCGACCGCCACTGCCCCACGGTCAAGGTGTCGGTGCTGAGCAACGCCACGCAGATCGGCCGCGAGGATGTGCGCCGCGCCCTGCTGCGCGTGGACAACAACCTGCTGAAGCTCGACTCGGCCTTCGACGAGACCGTGCGACTGATAAACAACCCTGCGGGGGACTACACCGTTGCCCGCACCGTCGAGCTGATGAAGCTCTTCGAGGGGAGGCTCATCGTGCAGACGATGTTCCTGCGCGGGACATGCAACGGCCGCCGCGTGGACAACACCACCGAGCGCGAGGTTGCGGCATGGATAGACCTCGTCCGGCAGATCGCGCCGCATCAGGTCATGGTCTATTCGCTCGACCGCGACACCCCCTGCCGCACGCTCGAGAAGGTGGGCAAGGAGGAGCTGCAGGCCATAGCGCGCCGCGTCAAGGCCGCAGGCATACCATGCACCGCCGCATAACGGCTCGCTCACCCATAACATAACAGAAATATCGCCGACCTTTTTCAAGGTCGGCGATATTGTTTGAGTTTGATGTTTTTTTACTATATTCGCCATAATTGCAACTCTTCCCCGTCATGAAAAGACTCCTGTTCCTGTCGTTCGCCCTTGCGGCTGTGCTCACGGCTGCCGCGCAGCGCGTGATCGAAAATCCCGACATCGACTACGTACCCACATGGATCACCTTTACGGAGATCTCGCTCGGCAGCGACCGCACCGTCGTCAAGGCCGAGTTGCGCAACCGCCCCAACTGGTGGGTGAAGGTTTCGCCCGACACCGACCTCGTAGACCCCGCAACAGGCAACAAGTACCATATCCTCGGGGCCGAGGGGATAGAACTCGGCAAGGAGACATATATGCCCGAATCGGGCAAGATGCCCTGCACGCTCCTCTTCGAGGCCGTACCGGCATCGGTCGAGCGGCTCAACATGATAGAGGCGGGCAGCCGGCCCGACAATAACGTCTACGGCGTACACCTCGCCAAGCGAGCGCCGAAAAGCCCCGCCGTATGGAAGGACGGCATCGACCCGTGGACAATGACAGCGGAATATTACATGAGCCTGCCGCCCAGCCGCGCCGAGGTTAACATCGACTACCGCCGTCACCGCGGCATGGAGTTCTGCAAACCCGCAACGGCACACGTCAAGGTGCATCTGGACAACTACTCGCCCGAAATCGGAGTGTCGGTCGTAAAACTGACGGGCTACGACCATATCAGCCGCAGCGAGATCTCCGTTCTGGCGGAGATAGGTCCCGACCACACCTATGAGGCCGACATACCGATGGACTACCCGCAGTATGTCTTTGTCGATTATCCCGCAGCGTCGTGGCTGCTCATACCGGGCGATACGCTCGAGGTATTCGCCACGGTAAATTCCGACAACACGGCATTCCGCTCCACAGGCGAGTCGGCCATGATAAACGCCCTGAACGACAAGCTGCTCGACCGTTTCTACACCCGCGGCATGGAACAGTACAAGCAAATGGAGGACTCCGTTGCCGCAGGGCACGCCGCAACCGAAGCGCTGACAGACCATCTGACCGACAAATACAACAGCGTATGGGACGGCACCTTTGCCGAGCAATACCTGCGCGACACGCCCCTGTCGTCATTCGGCAAGGAGCTGGTGATGGTAAATGCGGGATGTGAACTGCTTGGGAACATGGAGGACCTGTATGACATGTACAACAGCAAACGTATAGTGCAGCACACGGCCGAGGACGGCTCGATATACTATACTTCCGTACCCGATTTCAAAGAGCTCGACCCCTCGCGCATGTTCGACGCCATACGCGACTATCAACAGTTCATCTACGACAACCCTCTCACGCTGATGAACTCGACATCGTGGGTGATATTCAACCGCAGCGAGTACAATCCCGTATTCAAAGAATATTCAAATTCCGCGAATGAATTCCTGGCCGAGAAAAGCCTCGGGGAAAATACCGACACGAAGACCCTGCTCGAATGCAAGCAGCGTATCGACGAACAGAACATGCTTGAATATGGCATAGGCGACTGCTTCATGGCCGAGGTGACACGCACACGCGACCATCTGTTAAATCTGGCGAACATGAGCAAGGACATGAGCAGTCTGGACGATGATGTGTATGTCGATGCCCATATGGAGGCGACGATGGACCTGCTCACCACCATAACCAACCCCTACATCACGCGCAAGATAGTGGAGGGATACATCCGCACGAAGGAGAAGGTTGCGGAACACCGCGCCGCGAAGGAAGGCGGGAAGGTCGCCGACACCGCAACAAAAACCCCCGTATCACGCGAGGAACAGACCCTGCAAAATATAATCGAGCCATACGCGGGCAACCTGCTCTATCTCGATTTCTGGGGCATGGGTTGCGGCCCCTGCCGCGCGGGGATGATTGCCCAACGCCAGATCGTCGAGGAGTTGAGCGGTGAGCCGGTGCGGTTCCTCTATATCTGCGAGGAGGCTACATCGCCGCGCGAAGCGGCCGAGAAGTGGATGACGGAGAAATCGATCAAAGGCGAGCATATATATATCAGCAGCGACGACTGGAACCGCCTGTCGCACCTGTTCGAGTTCTCGGGCATACCTCACGCCGTACTTATCGGCCGCAACGGCAAGGTCATCGCCAACGGTTTCCAGCTTATGTCGGCCGACGACCTGCGCAAGCACCTGAAATAAGGCGCCACGGCAAGGCTGCAGCCATACGGGCGGCGGCGCAGGCGTCTCCCCGAACCGCCGCAATAACGTGCCGCAATCCGCGAACAAAACTCCGCCGGAAGTTGAATTTTGTTCGCGGATTTCCTATATTTGGATAATATAGGATGTGTCTCGGCATAGTCAAATTGGAAAACTGCGTTTTCATTTGTCTCTGCTCTCACCTTTGCGTATATTTGCACCATGAATTCAATCGAAACGATAGAATACGATCTGCTATACAAGGTCAACTCTCCGGCCGACCTCAAGAAACTCTCCGTCGCACAGTTACCACAATACTGCCGCGAACTGCGCAAGTACATAATCGAAGAGTGTTCGAAGAATCCGGGGCATCTGGCCTCGAGTCTCGGGGCCGTGGAGCTCGCCGTGGCCATACACTACGTCTACGACACGCCCGACGACAAGGTGGTGTGGGACGTGGGGCACCAGGCATACGCCCACAAGATCATCACGGGCCGCCGCGACCTCTTCCCCACGAACCGCAAGCTGGGCGGAATAAGCGGCTTTCCCCGCATGAGCGAGAGCGAATACGACGCCTTCGGCGCAGGCCACGCCTCGACATCCATCTCGGCGGCATACGGGTTGGCAAAAGCCGCGGAACTGCGCGGCGAGCGGCGCAAGGTCGTGGCCGTAATCGGCGACGGCGCCATGACAGGGGGCCTCGCGTTCGAGGGGCTCAACAACGCCGGCGAGAAGAAGTCGAACGACATCCTCGTCATCCTCAACGACAACGAGATCTCGATCGACGAGGGTACGGGCGCCCTCAAGAGTTACCTGACACATGTATCCACATCGCGCCACTACAACCGTTTCAAGCGCCGCCTGTGGAACATATTCGCACACATACCTCCGCTGCTGCGCTTCTGTCAGAAGGCCGGCAACGCAGTAAAACAGGGTCTGCTGCAGAACAGCAACCTCTTCGAGAGCCTCAACTTCCGCTACTTCGGACAGATCGACGGACACAATATCAAGGAGCTGGTACGAATACTCTCGGCATTGAAAGAGATGCCCGAGCCGAAGCTGCTGCACGTGATCACGGTCAAGGGCAAGGGCTACACCCCCGCCGAGGACAACCAACCCCTGTGGCACGCCCCCGGATGCTTCAACCCCGATACGGGCGAACGCATCCCCGCCAGGAACTCCGCGGCACGATACCAGGATGTCTTCGGCGAGACGCTGCTCGAACTCGCCCGCGCCGACCGCCGCATCGTCGGCATAACACCCGCCATGCCGTCGGGATGCTCGCTCAACATCATGATGCACGAGATGCCCGACCGTTGCTTCGACGTGGGTATCGCCGAGGGTCACGCCGTGACATTCTCGGCAGGACTGGCTGCGGGAGGCATGCACCCCGTCTGCAACATATACTCGTCGTTCCTGCAGCGCGCCTACGACAACATCATCCATGACGTGGCTCTGCAGCGTCTTCCCGTGACCTTCTGTATCGACCGTGCGGGCCTTGTGGGTGAGGACGGCGCCACGCACCACGGCAGTTTCGACATGGCATACCTCTCGTGCGTCCCCGACATCATAGTCGCCGCACCGATGAACGAACGCGAACTGCGCAACATGCTCTATACGGCCGTCAACACCCCCGCCCCCTACGCCATACGCTATCCGCGCGGCTGCGGCGAAGGTGTCGAGTGGCGCGGCATGCCCTTCGAGCCCGTGCCCACGGGCAAGGGCCGCCGGCTGAAGGATGGCAAGGATATGGCCGTAATATCGATAGGCACCGCGGGAAACAACGCCGCCGAGGCTATCGAGGCCATCGAGCGCAGCGGACTCGTAACGATAGCCCACTACGACCTGCGTTTCGCCAAGCCGCTGGACGAGGAGCTGCTGCGCGAGGCCGCCACACGCTTCGACCGCATACTTACGGTCGAGGACGGCATTCTGCGCGGGGGCGTCGGCGAGGCCATAGCCGACTTCTTCGCCGAGAACGGATTCTCGCCGCACATACGTTCGCTCGGAATAAACGACAACTTCGTCGAGCAGGGAACCGTAGCACAACTTCAGGCCCTGCGCGGATACGATGCCGAAGGTATCCTGCGAACAATAAAGGAGATGCTTTGATGCGATTACGGATATTTACCCTTATGATGTTTCTCTGCGCCGCCACGGGCGCGCAGGCGCAACGTTACCTCATACCCGAACACGAAGGTGAACTGTATCTCGACACGTCAACGCTGATCGACACCACCGAGATCCGAATCGAGGGGGCGTCGCAAGGGCTGGCGCTGTGGCGCCGATACGCATTCTCGCTCCATGACAAGGGGCAGTGCGTGGTGCTGGACATGAAACGCCGCCGCTTCGTCGGCACGTTCCACCTCGAGGGGAACACGTCTCACTGCAACAACGCCTCGTTCGGGGTGGAGAGATACTCGCGCAAATCGGAATTTCCGCTCCTCTACATATCGGAGTGCCGCGGCGAACGCGCCTGCTACGTAACGGACATCTCGACCGAAGGCTCGCGGATAGTACAGAAGATAATATATACAGGCGACGACTGCACGGGGCCGATGGACTGGTGTGTCGACCGCGAAAAGAGGATCCTCTACGCCTACTGCACCATAGACGGCAAACGCACCTTCCGCCGTTTCCGGCTGCCGCGCCTCGAGGAGTCCGACGCCGAGGGCATCGTGCGCCTTACGGCAGCAGACGCCCTGGGGGACATTGCGGTGGGCGACATAGCCATACCGCAGGGCAGCGCCGCCGAAAAACGGTGCATATACCTTCCCGACGGCGTACCGTCGCGCGGCTGCCGCATGCACGTGGTGGATGCCGCCACGGGGCGGCGGCTCCGGCTCATAGACCTCAACCCCATAGGGTATGAACCCGAAGGGCTCGACATAAAGCGCCGCAGGCTATACCTCTCGTTCCACGTCGCGGGGCATCCAGAACGGAACCTGATATACCGGTTCCGCCTAAAACCCGTACGCAAGGCCGCCACCGTGGAGTAACCCGGCATTACGGTCTGTCCATTGCCGGCCGGACGCTACCGCTGCTCGACATATATGAGTTTCGAGGTATCGTATCCGCGCGAGGCCGCCTCCTCGAGAATAGCGTCCAGCACACCCCGCGCCAGGTGCGGAGTACGGGACAATATCCACAGATAATGCGGCGAACGGCTCCCCACGAGGGCCCACCCGCCATCCTCGCCCATCGCCAGGATATTGTAATCGGAATAAAAGATCCAGAAGAACGATACCCGCAGACGTCCGGGCGTGTCGGTCGTGCGGGCACGGCCATGCGCCGTACGCAGTTCGCTGCCGCGCATGCCGCTGTTGACCACCTCAACGGTACCGTCGTCGAGCAGCGTATAGTCGGCCGTGACATACTCCATGTCGCGTTCGAACGAGTGGTCGAAGCGAGCGATCTCATACCAGCGGCCCATATAGTCCTCGAGCGAAAAGTCGCTCACCGTCGTGCGGTCGATGTCGGCTGCGCGCGCTCCCCACGAAAAGGCGGCAACGACAATGGACAGAATTGCAAGCGTAATCACGATAATGAAGGTTTTCAAGTGTTTTCCCGTTTTGTCATACGCCAGAGCCGCACATACCGTACCAATCGCCGGCGGGCACGGATCCTCCAGTCACAAAAAAGGCCCGCAGTAACCTGCGGGCCCTTATCGTGCCGTCCGCCCTGCGCTCGAAGGCGGGGCGGACGGCGATTCCTTTCGCCTATCGAACCTTGAAGTCGGGATCGGCCATCATCGGGATGGGCATCGAGCGGTAGTAACCGGCCTCGAACTTGTCACGCACCGACTTGAAGGCCTCGATCGTGTACTTCACATCCTCCATGGTATGTGCCGCGGTAGGTATCACGCGCAGGATGATCTCGCCCTTCGGGATCACGGGATAGATCACGATCGAGCAGAAGAGCGCATGGTTCTCGCGCAGGTCGACGATGAGGTTGGTACCCTCCTCGTTGCCGCCCTTCATGTAGATGGGGGTTACGGGCGACTGCGTCACGCCGATATCGAAACCGTTCTCCTTGAGGCCGCTCTGCAGGGCGCGGGTGATCTCCCACAGCTTCTGCTGATACTCGGGGTGGTTGCGGATCAGCTCCAGACGCTTCATCGCGCCGATGACCATAGGCATGGGCAGCGACTTGGCGTAGAGCTGCGAACGCATGTTGTAACGCAGCAGGTTGATGAGCCAGCGGGGACCGCTGACGAAGGCGCCGATGCCGGCCATAGACTTGGCGAAGGTGTTGAACAGCACGTCGATCTGGTCCGTCACACCGAAGTGCGCCGCCGTACCGCGACCGCCGGGACCCATGGTACCGAAACCGTGCGCGTCATCCACCAGAACGCGGAAGTTGAAGTCCTTCTTGGCCTTGGTGATCACGTCGAGGAAGCCCAGGTCACCCTTCATGCCGAAAACGCCCTCGGTGATGACCAGCACGCCGCCGTGCTGCTCGTCGGCCAGCTCTGTGGCGTGGCGCAGCTGCAGACGGAACGACTCCTCGTTGTTGTGGGCATAGACGAAACGCTTGCCCTTGTGCAGGCGCAGACCGTCGATGATGCAGGCGTGAGCCTCGGCGTCATAGACCACCACGTCGCGGGGCGAGAGCAGGCAGTCGATGATAGACACCATACCCTGATAGCCGTAGTTGAGCAGGAAAGCATCCTCCTTGCCCACGAACTCGGCCAGCTCACGCTCGAGCTGCTCGTGGTACTTGGTCTGACCGCTCATCATGCGGGCACCCATGGGGGCCGCCATGCCGAACTCGGCGGCGCCGGCGGCATCGGCCTTGCGCACCTCGGGATGGTTGGCCAGGCCGAGATAGTTGTTAAGGCTCCAGTTGAGCATCATCTTGCCACGGAAACGCATGTGGGGGCCGATCTCGCCCTCCAGCTTGGGGAATGCGAAGTAGCCGTGTACACGCTGCATATACTGCCCGATGGGGCCTCCGGCATTCTTCTCAAGTCTTTCGAAAATATCAACCATATTGTCAGTTAATTATTGAGTTGTATTCTGATCCTCTATTTTCCGGGCGGCCTGCACACGACAGGCCCCGAACCGTTTTTTCCGGCAACACAAAGATAGCGCAAAAATCCGAACAAATGACATTCACGGTCAGACTTATGCCCTGCGCCGGCCGAAAAATAAGTATTTATACTTACCACCGCCATATTGCCCCGCGAAAAGAGTGACCGCATTGCGCAAAACAAGATTTTTTCTTATCTTCGCAACAAGGATAAAACAGGTATCAAAACATGAAATACAAACGCATACTGCTCAAACTGAGCGGAGAATCGCTCCAGGGGGAGCAGAAATACGGGCTCTCGCCCGCCGTGCTGCAATCATACGCCGAACAGATCGGCGCAGCCGCGGCCGCCGGCATCCAGATCGGAATCGTCATCGGCGGCGGCAACATCTTCCGCGGCCTGCAGGGCGTCGGCCGCGGATTCGACCGCGTCAAGGGCGACCAGATGGGAATGCTCGCAACGGTGATCAACTCCCTGGCGCTGCACTCGGCCCTCGAAAGCAACGGCATCAGGGCCAAGGTGCTCACCTCGATACGCATGGAGCCAATAGGCGAATACTACTCGAAGGCGCGCGCCATAGAGTACCTCGAGGCTGGATACGTCGTCATCATCGGCGGCGGCACCTCAAACCCCTACTTCTCGACCGACACCGCCGCCGCACTGCGCGGCATCGAGATCGAGGCTGACGTGCTCTTCAAGGGCACGCGCGTAGACGGCGTCTACACGGCCGACCCCGAGAAGGACCCCGTGGCCGTGAAGTTCGACGACATTACCTTCGACGAGGTATATACGCGCAACCTCAAGGTGATGGACATGACGGCCTTCACCCTCTGCAAGGAGAACGGCCTCGACATCATCGTCTTCGACATGGACACCGCCGGCAACCTGCGCAGGGTGCTCGACGGCGAGGCCATAGGCACCCTCGTACACCGATAACGACAACCGCACAACAGAAAAAGAGAAAATGATACGCAATATTTTCAGCCGCAAATATCTCATGGTCGCCGCCGCGGCATTCGTAATGGCCGCAGCGCCCCTGACCGCAGCATCCGCACAACAGAAATCACAGCAGGAGCAGATCGCCGAATCGACCCTCGTAAAGGTCGGCGACAAGGCTCCCGACTTCACCGTTGAGATGGTCGACGGCTCGAAGATCACGCTCTCCGAGCTCAAAGGCAAGGTCGTCGTGGTAAATTTCTGGGCCACATGGTGCCCGCCCTGCCGCGAGGAGCTCAAACACGTCCAGGCAGATATCATCGACCGCTTCAAAGGTGAAAAGTTCGTCTTCCTGCCGATCTCGCGCGGCGAGGCCGCCAAGACCGTCAAGGCCTTCCTCGAGAAGAACGGATACGGGTTCCCCGCAGGACTCGATCCCGAACAGGCGATATACAAACTATACGCCTCGAACTTCATCCCCCGCAACTTCGTCATCGACAGGAAAGGCAACATAGCCTTTCTCTCGGTAGGATACGACGAAAAGGAGTTTGCGGAACTCATCGACACCGTGGCCGCCGAACTGAAGAAGTAGAAACGAAAACTTTAAGCATACAAGTTATGGATACCAAGACCATCATCAAAGAGGCGACCGATCGCATGGAGCGCACGGTGCAGCATCTCGAGGAGGAGCTCCTCAACATCCGCGCGGGCAAGGCATCGACCAACGTCCTGAACAGCGTCTATGTCGACTATTACGGTTCGCAGTCGCCCGTATCGGCCGTGGCGAGCGTCACCGTACCCGACGCCAAGACCGTACTCATTCAGCCGTGGGACAAGAACATGATCCGCACCATCGAGAAGGCGATCCTCGACTCGAACATCGGTCTCACCCCCTCGAACAACGGCGAGCAGATACGCCTCTCAATACCGCCCCTGACGGAGGAGCGCCGAAAGGAGCTGGTAAAGCAGGTGCGCAACATCGGCGAGAATGCCCGCATCAGCCTGCGCAACTCGCGCCGCGATGCCGTCGACGCCTTCAAGAAGGCACAGAAGGAGGGCATGCCCGAAGACGAGTCGAAGGATGGCGAGACCCAGTCGCAGAAGCTCCTCGAGAAGTACTCGAAGAAGCTCGACTCGCTGATGGAGGCCAAGGAGAAGGAGATAATGACCGTCTGAAGTCCTTCTCCCCCACACCCATACGCTCCCGCTCGAACGGGAGCCATCAACGCGGGCGGCACAGGCTGCCCGCGTCTCTTTTACAACCCGTAAACCCGCCATACATGAAGAAGATAATAACAACTATCGCTGCCGCGCTCGCCGTCATATCCGCGGCCCCGGCGCAGCAAAAGCACAGCGTGCAGTTCTTCGCACACCGCGGCAGCCGCCTCGAGTACGACGAGAACACCATGCCGGCCTTCCAGGCCACATACGACAAAGGCATCCGAGGCTATGAAACCGACATACGCATGACGGCCGACGGCAAACTCGTCGTATCGCACGACTCGTCTCTCGCGCGCCTCACGCCCAGCGACGGCGAGGTGGAGAAGATGACCGCACGGGAGATCCGCAAGGTGAAGACCAAACAGGGCAACGACATACTCTTCCTCGACGAACTGTGCCGGTGGCTCGCCGACAAGGAGGGCATGTACGTCGAGTTCGAGATGAAAACCTCGAGCCCCGCCTATGACGAGGAGCAGCTGGAGAAGTATTGCGACCTCCTCTACACGACAGCCATGGCCCGCAAACCCGCCTCGTCGACATACCTGTTCACCTCGAGCGACAAGCGGGCCCTGCGCACGATGCAGCGCCTGCATCCCGAAGCCGACCTGCTGCTTATCATAGGCCGCCCCATCGGCGACGACACCATACGCGAGGCTCTCGACATGGGGATCAAACGCCTCGGATGCACCATGGGCGGCACCAGCCGCGACGCCGTGCGCAAGGCCAAGAAGGCGGGGCTGTTCGTCTCCCTCTGGCCCGGGCAGTCGATAGACGACTTCATCCTCGGCGTCGCCCTCGGGGCCGACGCCCTCTGCTGCGACCGTGCCGTCGAGGTCAAGGAGTTCTTCGACGAGCACATGCCGTGGGTCGAGGCCCGATAACCGACGAGCGGACAAGCTCTGCCGCCGCCAAACGCAAAGAGGGCGCAACGTATGTTGCGCCCTCTTTGCGTTCAGGAATCCGGACGTTTAGGCCACGGCCTCCTTCTCCTTCTTGCGGGGAGCCTTCTTGGCCGAGGTGGCCTTCTCCAGTTCGATCTCGAAGTCCGAAAGCACATTCATGTAGTTGATAAATGCCTCGTACGACGACCCGTAGGGGTTGAAATACGAGTGCACATCGCCGTCCGACAACCACTTCGTCGCCATATAGTAGAAGTGATCCGATGTCTGCATGAAGTTCCAAACATACTCGAAATCCTTGTTTTTCAAAGCCTTCACCTTGTCCTTCAGAGCGTAGAGCTTCGAGAAGGCCTCGTTCTGCAACTCGTTTCCGAGCCATGCCGTAATGTCACGCTCCTCGTCGGCCCACGACATCACGTGCGGGCAGTGCAGCACGGCCACCGGCTGCGACGACTTGGCCGCCTCGCTCACCGTGGCGAACTTAATATCCTTGTGGGCCAACACGGCCTTGGGCAGCGCCTTCATGAAGTTGAAGATACCCGTATCGGCCTTCTGGTGCTCGCCGAAGGTCTCGTAATCCATAAAGAGATTGATCACATCGCCTCCCTCTCCCTCGATCCACGAAGCGAACTTGTCGGCCGTCAGCGGGTACTGGTCCCACCCCTGGTTCGAGAATCGGAACGCAATGTCGTCCGAGAGCTTGTAGTTGCGCAGCAGCACTCGCTGGCTGTTGTCGATGGCGTTCGTGTAGATATAGTTGGGAGACTTCCAGCCCAGCACATGCTTGGCGCCCTCCGCCAGAATGGTCTTGTAACCCATCTCCGACACCATCTCGCCGATAGCGTCCGAGTAGATAAGCTCCGTATTGCGGAATGCCGTCGGCCGCTTGCCGAACTCCTTCCGGATCATCGCAGCGTGCAGTTTGACCTGCTCGACGAAATCCTCCTTCGACGCCAGCGCCGCCAACGAATGAGAGTAGGTCTCGGCAAGGAACTCAACCTGTCCCGTCTCGGCCAGAGCCCGGAACGAATCGAGTACCTCGGGCGCATAGGCGCGCATCTGCTCGACAACCGTGCCGGTTATCGAGAACGAACACTTGAACGCCCCCTTGTTCTCCTTGATGAGCTTCAGCAGCAGCGCGTTCATCGGCAGATAACACTGGCGTGCCACCTTCTGCATTATGGCGCGGTTGGTAAAGTCGTCAAGGTAATTGTGGTCCTTACCGATATTGAAAAAACGGTAGATTTTCAGTCGCCACGGCTGGTGTACCTGAAAATACATGCAAACTGTCTTCATAGCCTTATCGTGTTTTATTATTTCCTGCTCTCATTAATCACCGACTCGTATACCGCCTTGATCTTGGCGGCGGCGTTGTTCCATTTCAGACCCGTAACCTCCTCGAGGCCCTTCTTGGCGAACATCTTCGACAGGGCGGGATACTTCACGAATCCATAGATGGCACCGGCCATGGCGTCAACATCCCAATAGTCGACCTTCACGGCGTAATCGAGCACCTCGGCCACACCGCTCTGCTTCGAGATGATGACGGGCACATTGGAACGCATAGCCTCCAGAGGCGAGATACCGAACGGCTCCGATACCGACGGCATGATATATACGTCCGAGAGTTGGAACATACGATGCACATCCTCGCCCTTGAGGAAGCCCGTGAAGTGGAAACGGTCCGCTATGCCCAGACGCGCCACGCGACGTATCACATGGTTCATCATATCACCCGAACCGGCCATCACGAAACGTACGTTCGGCACACGCTTCAAAACCTTCGCCGCAGCCTCGACAAAGTAGTCGGGACCCTTCTGATAGGTGATACGGCCCAGGAAGGTGACGATCTTGTCGTCCACGCCGCGCTCGGGAGCCGCGCTCTCGCGCTCGGCGAAACGTACCGCATTGTGAACCGTCACAACCTTGTCGGCAGGGATGCCGTAACGGTCGATGACGATCTTGCGCGTGAGGTTCGACACCGCGATCACCCTGTCGGCGGCCATCATGCCGGCACGCTCGATGGCGTAGGTCTGGGTATTGATATTCTCACCCGAACGGTCATACTCCGTGGCGTGCATATGCACCACCAGCGGCTTGCCCGAGACACGCTTTGCCGCGATACCGGCGAAATAGGTAAGCCAGTCGTGGGCGTGGATCACGTCGAACTGCCCCTCCAGATTGCGTGCCACCTGCGCCGCTACTACGGCATAACGCGCAACCTCCTCCATGAGGTTGGCCCCGTAGCGGCCCGAGAAGTTATAGCGCTGCGTCCAACAGTCGCCCTCACGCTCCCAAAGTTTGCGTCCCGTCTTCTCATACTCGCTGCGGTACGAGGCGAACTCCTCCGGCGAGATGTAGGGAACCATGTTCGAATCGATGTGGATAAACGATATCTTGCGCATGATATCGTCGCCTCCCACGGCCGAATCGCAGTAGAGCGCATCTACATCGCTCGCATTAAGTACCTTGACAAAACGCTCGTCCTCATCGCCCGAGGCGTGAGGCATAACGAAGGTAACATCTACGCCGTTATGAGCCAACCCGCGGGTCATCCCATAACAAGCCGTACCCAAACCGCCCGCTATGTGGGGAGGGAACTCCCACCCAAACATTAATACTCTCATTCTATCCTCCTAATAATTTGTCTGTTCTCTATTTGCGTGCGGCGCTCGTGCGCTTGGGCGCCTTTTTTTCTGCGGCGGCCTTCGGCTCTGCGGTCTTGACGCTCTTGGTCGTCTTCGCCGGGGCCTTCGCCGTCTTCTTCGCGGCCGGAGCCTTTTCCGCCGTCTTCGCAGCCGCGGCCTTGGCGGTCTTCACCGTCCTGGCCGACGAAGCCTTCGCTCCGGCTCCCTTCGGGGCTGCGCCCCTGCGCGACTCGATAAGGTCGCTTATATAGAGCAGTCCTCCGACGCTGGTGGCCTGCGACAGGCACCCGCGGGCATGGAATGGAGGATCACCCTCGAAGCACTCGCTCACCGAACCGATGCAGGCCGTCTGAATCTCTTCATGGAATCCGGCCAGGATCTCCTCGGCACGGCCCAGGAACTGGTCGCCCAGGATCGCGAAGCAGCTCTTTACGTAGAACATAAGCGGCCAGATCCATATCGAGCCGTTGCGGCTGGCCAGATCCTGCGACCGCTGGTCGTCGGCATACGACGGCTCGTAAAGGGGATTGCGGGGCGAGAGCGAACGCAGGCCGCGCTGTGTCAGCAGGTGCTGGCGCACCACGCTCAGGACATTGGCCGTCTGCTCCTCGTTGAGCATCGTATAGTCCAAACCGCACGCCACGATCATGTTCGAGCGGCGGTAATCGTTCACCTCATAGTCGTTGACATAGTCGGCAAGGTAGTTGCTCTCGAGCCAGAACTTCGCCACGAACGACGCCTTCGTCTTCTGCGGCATGTCGGCCCAACGCTCGACGAAGGCCTTGTCCTTCATCCTGCGCGCCAGATCGAGCGTATAGCATACGGCGTTGTACCACAAAGCCTCGATCTCCACGGCATAGCCCGCACGCTGTGCCACGGGACGGCCGTCCACCTTGGTATTCATCCACGTGAGAGCCTCGCCGTCGGCGGCGGCCCACACCAGGCCGTTGTCGTGCAGCACCACGCGGCCGTCGAAACCGCGGCGGTAAGCCTCCAGCACCGACTTCATGGCCTCGCCGTAGCGCGACCACAGCTCCTTGGCGCCGATATGCTTCTCGAGGTTCTGCAGCGTCCAGAAGAACCACAGCGGAGCGTCCGCCGCCACCCATGCCGAAGCCGAGCCGGCGAAGTCGCCGTCATGCATTTCGCGCACCATGGTATCGAGCACGTCCATGCAGTCCTCCTTGTATCCCTGCTCCAGGACGATGCCCGGCAGTGCAATGAAGGTATCGCGTCCCACGGTGCCGTACCACGGATAGCCGGCGATCATCTCGGTGCGGCCGCCCGAACGGCGCACGATGAACTGACGTGCCGAGTGGTGCAGGCAGCTCAGGAAGTCGATCTTGTGCGTACGGCGTGCCAGCGACGCCTTGTATATCTCGGTTATGGTCTGGCTCGTGGCCATCTCGTCCGTGGCGGCCGAGAAGATCACGCTCTCACCCTTCTTTATGTGCATCTCGAAGTAGCCCGTCGTCAGCAGATCCTCGTAGCCGTCATAGCCGCGCTTGATCTCCTCGGGATACTCGAAGCCGTAATACCAGTCGGGGGCGGCCACGAATTCGGCATCCTCCTTGTCCGTCTGCAGGTAGAGCCACGGGAATCCGTCATAGAGACGGCACTTGACACCTCCCGGGATGGGATACGAACGGCCGTTGGCCTCCATGTTGGCCTTCGAGAGCGCGTGCTTGTTGCGGAAGGCGAAGAAGGGACGCAGACGCAGTATGGTATCCGAGTGCGCATCCACAAGCGTATAACGTATCATCAGCTGCGTGCGCTTGTGTATCCACAGCAGCTCCTTGCGCAGGATCACGCCTCCCACGCGATAGGTGATCGTAGGCGTGGGCGTGTATTCGAAATCCGTGATGTACTTGTGACCGCGCGGTTCGTATACGCCCTTGTAACGGTGCAGAGCCAGATTGAACGACTGGTTGTGCTGGATGATCGTCTCGTCCAGAGACGACAGCAGCACATACGCCTCGTCGCTCTCGTCGATCGGCGCCACCATCAAGCCATGGTATTTGCGGGTATTGCAGCACACGATCGTCGTGCTCATATAACCGCCCTTACGGTCCGTAGCGAGCATCTCGCGCTGAAGCGAATACTCCAGATTGCCCAGCTCGCTCTTGTCAAATGTAAGTGCAGACATATCTCAATCCTTGAAAAATTATCATTCCTATCCAAAGTTAATAAAATATTCCGTAACGCGGCACTTTTATCGAGAAATTTATTCGTTCCTTAACCCTCGATATCAATTGATACCGGCTGCAGACTTTAGGCCCACTTCACCAGCGCGAAATCCATGCGGTGCGGCAGGCGGTCGTTCTTCGGGTAGACGCGGATAGCCACGTCGAACGTTCCCGTACGGTCCGGCGTATAGTCTACCGACAGAACCACCTCGCGGCCCGAGACGCTGTTCAGCTCCAGAGGCTTCGTCGCCACGACATTGACCTTGCCCCCGGCTTCGATCTGCTGCGCGATCACCAGCTCGGCACCGATATCCTCGGGGCTGAGCGAGCCGATGTTGAGCGAGATCTCGTAATGGTAGGTCTTGTCCACGAAGATGGCCTCCGTATCGATCTCCACACGCTGTACGTTGAGAATCTTGACATCGTCCCACGCTGCCGACACCTTGCGCTTCCATGCCGCGATCTCACGCGCCATACGGTAGTTGTCGGCCACCATCTCGCTCTTGCGCGCCGCCAGCTTGTCGTAGAAACGGTTCTCGTAGTCGATGAGCATACGGTTGGTCGTGAAGTTCGACGCGATGTCCGAGATGCAGTTCTTGACCGAATTGACCCATCCGTGGGGTATGCCGTCCTTGCCGCGGTCGTAGTAGAGCGGCACGATCTGATCTTCGATGGTGTTGTATATCATCTCGGCGTCGAGCTCGTCCTGGAACTTCTGGTCGGTGAACGAACGCTCCTGGGGCAGCATCCAGCCGGCGCCCTCCTTGTATCCCTCGACCCACCAGCCGTCGAGCACGGAGAACTGCAGTACGCCGTTCATGACGCACTTCTCGCCCGAAGTTCCAGACGCCTCCAGGGGTCGTGTCGGCGTGTTGAGCCATACGTCCACGCCCTGAACCATGCGGCGCGCAAGCTCCATGTCATAGTTCTGCAGGAAGACTATCTTGCCCACGAACTCCGGCATCGACGACACCTCGACGATACGCTTGATGAGATCCTGCCCCGGCTTGTCGTTCGGGTGGGCCTTGCCCGCGAAGATGAACTGCACGGGATGCTCCTTGTTGTTGACGATGGCCGACAGGCGCTCCAGATTCGTGAAGAGCAGGTAGGCGCGCTTGTAGGTCGCGAAGCGGCGCGCAAAACCGATCGTCAGCACGTCGGGACGGATCCTCTCGACGATCTGCACCATCTGGCGCGGCGAGTCGAAACGCACCTGCTTGGGATCGCTGTAGAGCTTGCGTATATGATTTATGAGACGGTCCTTGAGGATCATGCGCTCGTTCCACAGTTCCTCGTCCGCGATCCTGTGCACGCCCTGCCACTCGGGGATGTCGTACACATGACCCTCGAAGCCCTTGGGGAAGTAGCGGGCATAGAGGCGTCGCAGGTTAGGCGCCACCCACGTGGGGAAGTGTACGCCGTTGGTGACATATCCTATGTGGAGCTCGTTCTTGAAGTAGCCGGGCCACATGTTGCCCAGAATATCCTTCGACACCTCGCCGTGCAGCCACGACACGCCGTTGACCTCCTGCGAGAGGTTGCACGCCAGAACCGACATCGAGAAGCGCTCGTTCGGATCGTTCGGGTTGGTCTTGCCGAGGTTGATGAACTGCTCCCACGTTATGCCCAGCACGTCGGGATAGTGCGACATGTACTGACGCATCATCGACTCGGGGAAGGCGTCGTGACCTGCCGGCACGGGAGTATGCGTGGTGAAGAGCGACGACGAACGCACCACCTCCATGGCCTCCGAGAACGAGAGACGTTTCTTGGCGATGAGGTTGCGGATACGCTCGATGCCGATGAAGGCCGCATGGCCCTCGTTGCAGTGGTACACCTCCTGGCGTATGCCCATCTTCGTGAGGGCACGGATACCGCCCACACCCAGCAGCAGCTCCTGCTTGAGACGGTTCTCCCAGTCGCCGCCGTAGAGGTAATATGTAATCTGACGGTCCTCCTCGAGGTTGGCCTCGTAGTCCGTATCGAGCAGGTAGAGCGCCGTGCGGCCCACCTGGCACTTCCATACGCGGGCCGAGAGGGTACGTCCCGGGAATGCTATCTGTATCGACACCCAGTTGCCGAACTCGTCACGTACGGGCGAGATGGGCAGTTTGAAGAAGTTCTGCGCCTCGTAGTTGGCCACCTGGCTGCCCTGCGACGAGAGCTGCTGCGTGAAATATCCGTAGCGGTAGAGAAGGCCCACGGCCACCATCGGGTGGTTCTTGTCCGACGCCTCCTTGAGGTAGTCGCCGGCCAGGATACCCAGACCGCCCGAATAGATCTTCAGCGACGAGTGCAGGCCGTACTCCATCGAGAAGTATGCGATCTTGGGGCTCGACGGATCGGGCTCCTCCGACATATAGGCTTCGAGCTGCGCGCTCACCGAATCCAGACGCGAGAGGAACTCGGCATCCTTCTCCAGCTCGTCAATGCGCTTGAGCGAGAGCTTGTCGATCAGCGCAATGGGGTTGCGCTCCACCTTGTTCCACAGCTCGGGGTCGACGCTCTCGAACAGGTCGCGCGCATCCTGCGTCCAGCTCCACCACAGGTTTCTCGAGATGGTCTCCAGCGCGTGCAGACGCGACGGCAGACGCTTCTCGACCATCATGCGGTGCCACGAGGGCTTGTTCGAGATGAGCTGCTGGCGCACGAAGTTGATCTGCTCGGTATAATTGCCGCCGTCACCCACCGTACGGTTGGTACGCGCCACGGCATTGTCCAGAGCCTCGGCATAGGCGCGCTCGTAGTGTACGAAGAACTTGTCCCACAACGCCAGCTTCGACATCTCGCATGTCGAATGGCGCACCTGCTCCACCTGCTTCTCATCGAGCTGCAGGAAGCGCAGCGCGGCATCCACCAGCTGCTCGACGGCATAGGTATCGTTGTTGTCGTCGCGGCGGATAACCTCCACGGCCGAGTGGTCGGCCTGCTTCTGCGCCCAGAGGCCGAATCCCGAGAGGTTCGACGTCACCGTCGGAACCGAGAAGGCGATCGACTCGAGAGGCGTGTAGCCCCACGGCTCGTAATATGACGGGAATGCCGTGAAGTCCATGCCCACGAGCATCTCATAGTAGTTCTTATTGAAGATTCCGTCGGCGGAATTGAGGTACGACGGCACGAAGATCACCTTCACGCGCGACGACTCGTTCTCGAGGATGCTGCCGCTTATGGCCTGCGAGACGGGATCCCACTGCCGGTTCTCGAGGTAGTGCGTCGAGAAACGCCACTGCGAGGCGTCGATGGCCTTCGAGGGATCCTTCAGGTGCTCGACCAAGTCGGCGCGGGGGCCGTTGTTGGCCGCCGGCACGGTGATGTAGGCCAGGATGTCGCGGTCGAGCGTGCCGCACGACGCCAGGCGCTTCAACGCCTCCATGAATATGTCTATACCCTTGTTGCGGTACTCGTAGCGGCCGCTGGTGCCGATGATCAGGGGCTCCTTCTCGAACTTGCAGCTGAGACACGCCTCGGCCACCGAGATCATCGCCTTGCGCGCTTCGCGGCGCTTCGCTTCGAAGGTCTCGCCGCTCCATACGAAGTCGTTCTCGAAGCCGTTGGGGGTGATGTGCGTCACCTCGCGGCCCAGCAGATACTTGCACTCGTTGGCCGTAATATCGCTGACGGTGAGGAAGGCGTCGTGATAGAGCGCCGCCATCTTCTCGATCGAGTGCTTGGCCGTAACGTTGAAACGGCGCGCCACATCGTCGGCGTTGTATTTGTGCAGGTCCGAATAGAGCGGCAGGCCGTTTCCGGCTATGCAGCGTCCCGTAACCGTGGCATGCGTGGTGAAGAGCGTGGCAACATAGGGCGACGCCTTGCGCAGGTAGAGACCACCCGATGCGGTCATCCACTCGTGGAAGTGTGCCGCAACCTTGTCCACCGAAGTGCAGAAGTTGTCCACATACGACTTGATAACCATACCGGCGGCATGGCCGAACAGTACGGGCTCGATGTAGTCCCACTGTCCCGAGATAGAGTCCACGTGGTAATCCTCCCACATGTGCTTCAGCACCTCGTCCTTCTGCGAGATGAGCGACTTGTAGTCGATAAGCACCGCCAGGGGACGGCCCTCGACATTCCAGCGGCCTATGCGGACGCGTATGCCCTCGTTATAGAGGCTCTCGCGCCATCCCGCCAGAAGCGAGTGGTCGGGGTCGAATTCGGGATTCGCATGCTCCTGCATGAAATCGGGACCTATGACAATATAATTGTCGCCCATACGCTTGGTCACGGTGAGCGCCTTGGTCGCTATGACCGTATGTATGCCTCCAACTTTGTTGCATACCTCCCAACTTACCTCAAACAGATAATCGGGCATCTGACTCGTATTACTCATAAGATTGCTTGTATTTATTATCACCTATAATCCTTGTACGAAAGTACGAAAATACAAATATCGTCGGAATCGCGCCGCAAAGATAACACTTATATTTGAAAAAGAGCGCGAAAGATCACCCCCGAAGGGACTTCATAAAATAACTTAACAATAAATTAATATTTTTTAATATCTACGTTTCAAAAAACGTCTCTATCACCGCGTCCGATATCAGCATGCGTTCGGTAGGTATTGAAAGCCTTTCGTTTGCGTAACGCAACTCTCCGCTTGCGATCCATTGCCCCGACTCGCGCATAACCCTTTCGAAACGCTCCGTCCCGAACTCCCGGCGCAGGTATGCCGTGTCGATGCCCTCGACGCACCGCAATCCCGTCATCACATACTCGTTGAACCGGTCCCGCAGGGTCAGACGCTCCCCGACATATTGCGGTGCGACGATGTAGTCGTCGGGGCGCTGCACCGACCAACGGCGCTCCTCCCCGTTGAAGGAGTGGGCCCCGGGACCTATGCCCAGATACTGCGCCCCGTGCCAGTACGACGAATTGTGACGCGCACGGAAACCCTCGCGGGCATAGTTCGAGACCTCGTAATGCTCGAACCCGGCCTCCGTCAGCGCACGCTCCACTGCCGCATACTCCGCCTCGCTCACCGACTCGTCCACCTCGTGCATCTCGCCGCGCGCCAGCCGCCGTCCGAAGGCCGTTGCCGGCTCGAACGTCAAATGGTATGCCGAAACGTGCTGCACGCCGAGCGATATCGTCCGCTCGAGGCTCTGCTCGAGGACCTGGCCCCCGAAACCGTCGACACCGAATATCAGATCGACGGTAATGTTCCCGAAGCCGGCATCCTGCAGCCGTGCCACGGCATCGGCGGCCTCGGCAGCCGTATGGCGGCGGTTCATGAAACGCAGCTCCGCGTCGTCGAACGACTGCACGCCCAGGCTTACGCGGTTGACATCCGTACGCCGCAGCGCCGCAACATACTCCGCCGTCACGTCGTCGGGATTGGCCTCGACAGTGATCTCCCCGACACCGGAGCAGTCGAACAGCTCGCCCGCGCGGTCCATCAGGCGCTGCAACTCCGCCGGCGCCACAAGCGACGGCGTGCCGCCGCCGAAATATATCGTGCGTATCGTTCTGTCCGAAATGAACTCCCGCGCGCTCTCCAGCTCCGCGGCCATCGCCCGCAGCGTGCCGTCCATGCGGCGCAGGTCGCCCGTGCGAAAGAAATCACAATAGGCGCAAATGTTTTTGCAAAAAGGTATGTGGAAATATAATCCCGCCATATTGTGCCAAAGGTACTAATTTCCTGCCGAAAAAACAATTGACGCGCGCGCCGTCACAATATCTTCACGGCCGCGGCCGATCGGCATGCTTCATGCAGTCTCACGGGTTGCGTCTGCGGCGTCACGGCATGCCGCCGCGGGGCGCCGATACGCCCTGCGTGGCCGCGGCGGGGCACATGATGCGGAGAATTAAATTTTTTTCAAAAAATATTGTTATTCTTTTCACAATTAGAATAGTTTGACTACTTTTGTAGCGCTGAAACAAGGGCCTTTTCCGTAGGAAACATTCCGACGCAAAAGAGATTCAGGCCATTAGCCCTTGCGGCTGCAAGAAACAGGTTAGGTTTAACTAAAAATATTTTGAGTTATGGCAAAGATTGATTTGACAAAGTACGGTATTACCGGTACTACCGAGGTGATCTACAATCCCTCGTACGATGAGCTTTACCGCGAGGAGACCAAGGCCGGCCTCACCGGTTACGACAAGGGTGTCGTTACCGAAATGGGTGCCGTGAACGTAATGACCGGCGTCTACACCGGCCGTTCGCCCAAAGATAAGTTCTTCGTAATGGACGACACCACCCGCGACACCATCTGGTGGACGTCGGACGAGTACAAGAACGACAACAAGCCCGTTACCGAGAAGACCTGGAAGGTGCTGAAGGAGCTGGCAGGCAAGGAGCTCTCGAACAAGAAGCTCTACGTTGTCGACACCTTCTGCGGCGCCAACGAGAACTCGCGTCTGAAGATCCGCTTCATCATGGAGGTTGCATGGCAGGCCCACTTCGTAAAGAACATGTTCATCCGCCCGACGGACGCCGAGCTGGAGGTTTACGGCGAGCCCGACTTCGTCGTTCTGAACGCATCGAAGGCAAAGGTCGAGAACTACAAGGAGCTGGGTCTGAACTCGGAGACCGCCGTTGTCTTCAACCTCACCGAGAAGATGCAGGTTATCATCAACACCTGGTACGGCGGCGAGATGAAGAAGGGTATGTTCTCGTACATGAACTACCTGCTCCCGCTCAAGGGCATCGCTTCGATGCACTGCTCGGCAAACACCAACGAGAAGGGCGAAACGGCTATCTTCTTCGGTCTGTCGGGAACCGGCAAGACCACCCTTTCGACCGATCCCAAGCGCCAGCTTATCGGTGACGACGAGCACGGCTGGGACGACGACGGCGTCTTCAACTTCGAGGGCGGCTGCTACGCCAAGGTTATCAACCTCTCGAAGGAGAACGAGCCCGACATCTGGAACGCCATCCGCCGCAACGCGCTGCTGGAGAACGTTACCGTTGACGAGGCTACGGGCAAGATCGACTTCGCCGACAAGTCGGTGACCGAGAACACCCGCGTATCGTACCCCATCTACCACATCGACAACATCGTAAAGCCCGTATCGAAGGCTCCCGCCGCAAAGAAGGTGATCTTCCTGTCGGCCGACGCATTCGGCGTGCTGCCTCCCGTATCTATCCTCACCCCCGAGCAGACGAAGTACTACTTCCTGTCGGGCTTCACGGCCAAGCTGGCAGGTACCGAGCGCGGTATCACCGAGCCCACGCCGACCTTCTCGGCATGCTTCGGCGCAGCCTTCCTGTCGCTGCACCCCACCAAGTACGGCCAGGAGCTGGTGAAGAGAATGCAGGCATCGGGCGCTACGGCATACCTCGTGAACACGGGTTGGAACGGCACCGGCAAGCGTATCTCTATCAAGGATACGCGCGGCATCATCGACGCCATCCTCGACGGTTCGATCGACAAGGCTCCGACCAAGACGCTGCCTATCTTCGACTTCAAGGTGCCCACGGCTCTGCCCGGCGTTGATCCCGCCATCCTCGATCCCCGCGACACCTACGCTAACCCCGCAGACTGGGACGTAAAGGCCAAGGATCTCGCAGGCCGCTTCATCAAGAACTTCGTGAAGTTCACCGGCAACGAGGAGGGCAAGTCGCTCGTAGCGGCAGGTCCCCATTTGGAGTAATCCCGGAGGGGGAGGCGTAACCCCGACTACAGGAGGGGGGGGGAAAAAAAATCCTTAACCCCGACAAATAACGGACGGGCTGTTCTGAAAAGGACAGCCCGTTTTTTATGAGCCCCGCATCAGCCGCAACCGCCTGTGTGGCAGACGCACACATTTGTACACAAACAGTGCGGGCGGCCTCGTCGGGCCGCCCGCACTCGCATATCATCCCGGAGTGCTACTCTACTCCGTTCAGATCATACACCTTGAGGTTCGTGACACGGCTGCGGAAGTCGCCCGCCTTCTCGAGCGGGAAGACCAGCGTCCGCACATAACTCATCTTGCTCTTGCCCTCGTTGAAATAACGCGTCTGGATATTCATCTCCTCCTTCAGCACGCCGTTCACATAGAGACGGGTCGAACGGTTGTCACCCTCGATGGCGATGGTCGCCTTCTCTCCCTCGCGGACACGATACGAGAAGGTATTGAGATAACCGTCGCGCGAAAAACCGATCATGCCGCGCACGGGATCCGAGAGATAGAAGACGGCATCAGGTGACGAGAAGAGAGCAGTCCCGCGCTCCTCGTCCGCACCCGTGATGTCGAACTCCACACGGTAGTTGTACCCTATCTCGCGATGGGGCGTACCGCTGCCGGCCGCGACTTCCGCCTGCTCGTACACCAGACCGCCGCTGCGGCCTATGCGTCCCGCCTGGTTTACACCCGGAGCCTCGCTCAACGCCTTGCGCTGCACGTCGAACTCGTCGTAGGGAGTCGCCACCGCGGCACCGGTCCACATCTTCACCGCGAGGGTCTGCACCGCAGGGAAGAGACGGTCGTGTATATCCTTCGTCGATATGCCGTTGCCCACATGGTCGTTCCATACGGCGAACATGCCGCCGAGGATGGCGGGATCGCGCTCCTCGAAGACCTCGGCGCCGACATGGGCCGGCGTCCACTCGTCGTAGAGCATGCGGCAGTTGAGATAGTCGTAATAGTAGCCCGCAGCAGGTACTATATACAGGTAACCGTCTGGGATGCTGATTAGCTTGTACCCCTGCCGCACCATCTCGCGCGGCTCGGCATAGCCGTTATACCAGAGATTCATCACCACGTTCTCCGACTTGACTGGGGTCTGGCCCGCAGCATGCGTCAGTGCGCCCCACAGGCAGGCCTGCTTGCCGTAGCTCTCCACCAGGCGGATGTAACGGTCCGTAAACTCGCGGAACTTCTCGACCACGGCCTTGTCCTTGTTCGAGTACTCGTCGGTGCCGATATGCACGCGCGGCCCGCGGAAAACGGGGTCGTCGCCCGAGAGGTATTCCTTGAAGAGGCCGTCGAGGAACTCGTACGTCGCGGGGTTGAAGAGGTCGAGGTGGTCCATGCCGTACTCCTTGCTTCCGAGCTGCGGGTCGTAGTGGCTGAAGGCCAGCGTGTGGGCCGGGGCGTCGATCTCGGGGATAATCTCTACGAAGCGCTCCTCGGCCGACTTCTGCAGGTCGATGAACTCGCGCTTCGAATAGCTGCCGTCGCGCGCCGTCAGGTCGGGATACCTCTCCGACTCGAGGCGGAAGGCCGCATAGGTCTTGTCCCAGTCGTCCTCGAAATACTGTTTGAAGCCGTTGTCGTTAAGGTGTATCTGCAGGGTGTTCATCTTGTAGTATGCCAGGATCTTCACATAGTCCTGCAGGAACCGCATCGGGATGAACTTGCGCCCGCAGTCGATCATGAGGCCGCGCACGGCATAGTCGGGCCAGTCGCGTATCTCGCCGCACGGCAGCGAACGGTCCTCGCCCTGCTCGGCCATCTGCAGCAGCGTGCGCGTCGCCCAGTATACGCCCTTCGCCGTGGGGGCCGTCACCTCGACACGCCTGTCGGATATGGTCACGGCATAGCCCTCGTCCCCGAGCTCCCTGTCGGCCCTGATCGCCAGCGACACGTCGCCGTTACCGCCGCGGCCCGCCGCCACCTCGGGACGGAAGCCGAACATCTCGGCACAGTCGTCGGAGAGCATCCGCGCCACGCGTTCCAGTTCCGCGTCACCCGACCTGTAGACTATACGCGTCGACTCAGTGGGGACAAAACGTCCCTCGGCACCCTGCCACGACTTGAGTTCGGGGATGACGAAAGGACGCGGGTTCTCTGCGGCCGCAGCCGCACCTCCGCCCGCAACGCACACGGCTGCGAGCAGGATAATTCTCAGTAAAGGTTTCATGGTTGCAAAAGTTTCATTCGGGTCAGTGCTGCGGCACGCCGGAGCGTATCGCAACGCCATCTACAAATTTAGGAAAAATTCGCATACATGTCGCACGCCGTCCGCATTTTACGCTAACCGCGACGTCGCCGCCACCGGCACGCGCAACGCTGAAGCAGACAAAGCGCCGTATGGACGCCGAAACCGATAAATGGCGAAAAAATCTTGCAGGGCCGCCGCGCGTGTGTTATCTTTGCAGGCGAAATAAAATCACGTGACACATGGCGTTGATCGACGAAATCACCAAGCGCAGAACCTTTGCAATCATATCTCACCCCGATGCGGGAAAGACCACCCTTACCGAGAAACTGCTCCTCTTCGGCGGGGCCATACATGTGGCCGGCGCCGTCAAGAGCAACAAGATAAAGAAGGGCGCGACCTCCGACTTCATGGAGATCGAGCGCCAGCGCGGTATATCGGTCGCAACGTCGGTGATGGGCTTCGACTACAGGAACGTCAAGATCAACATCCTCGACACCCCGGGGCACGAGGACTTCGCCGAGGATACCTACCGCACGCTGACGGCCGTGGACTCGGTCATCATCGTCATCGACGGCGCCAAGGGTGTCGAGACGCAGACGCGCAAGCTGATGAACGTATGCCGCATGCGCAACACCCCCGTGATGGTCTTCATCAACAAGCTCGACCGTCCGTGCAAGGACCCCTTCGACCTGCTGGACGAGGTGGAGCGCGAGCTCAAGATCAAGGTCCGGCCGCTGGCCTTCCCCATCTCGAGCGGCGAGACCTTCCGCGGCGTATATAACATATATGAGCACAACCTCTCGCTCTTCACCAGCGACGAACGCCAGACGGCCGACGCCTCGACCGTGGAGTTCGACGATATCTCGTCGCCCGAACTCGACAAATATATCACCCCCCGCTTTGCGGCGCAGCTGCGCGAGAACCTCGAACTCGTCGAGGGCGTATACGACCCCTTCGACCGCGACGCCTACCTGCGCGGCGAGGTGGCGCCCGTATTCTTCGGGTCGGCGGTGAACAACTTCGGCGTGCGCGAGCTTCTGGAGTGCTTCATACGCATCGCCCCGTCGCCGCGCCCCTCGACCACCGAGACACGCACCGTCATGCCCGACGAGCCGAAAATGACGGGCTTCGTCTTCAAGATACACGCCAACATGGACCCGAACCATCGCGACCGCATCGCCTTCCTGAAGATCTGTTCGGGCACCTTCGAGCGCAACAAGAACTACCTGCACGTGCGCAGCGGCAAGCAGCTCAAGTTCTCGTCGCCCACGGCATTCATGGCCGAGAAGAAGTCGGTCATCGACTTCGCGTTCCCGGGCGACATCGTGGGCCTGCACGACACCGGCACCTTCAAGATCGGCGACACCTTCACCGAGGGCGAGAAGCTCAAGTTCACCGGCATACCGTCATTCTCCCCGGAGCTGTTCCGATATATCGAGAATGCCGACCCGATGAAGTTCAAGCAGCTGGCCAAGGGTATCGACCAGCTCATGGACGAGGGTGTGGCGCAGCTCTTCACCTCGAGCCTCAACGGCCGCAAGATCATCGGCACGGTGGGGGCGCTGCAGTTCGAGGTGATACAGTACCGTCTGGAGCATGAGTACGGCGCCTCGTGCCGCTGGGAGCCCATCTCGATACACAAGGCGTGCTGGATCGAGAGCGACAACGCCGAGCAACTGGCCGACTTCAAGCGGCGCAAGCACGCCAACATGGCCGTCGACAAGCACGGCCGCGACGTCTTCCTCGCCGACACGAGCTACGCCCTGGCCCTCGCGCAGGAGAACTTCAAGGACATACGCTTCCACTTCACCTCGGAGTTTTAATACGCAGGCAGACTCTTCGGAAATACTGTCCGACAACGCATTATCGCCGCACCCGCTCGGGATGCGGCGATTCTCATATCATCATCCCGCCATACATACCTTAATATATATATGTAACCGATCGATTGTCCAAACGAAAATAGCACCGAATTTTTGTCGCAAATATTTGTCAAAATGTAAATTTTACTTTACATTTGTACTGTATTCGAATACCGACACAACAAATGAACCGCAAAAACCAAAGAACAATGAAACGATTTCTCTTACCGCACGCCTTCCAGACTGCCGGATGGCTGTTGCTGCTCGCCTCGCTTGTGGCGGCGGCCGCGGCGCTGATACTCGACATCCCCTCGGGCATCCAGCCCGGCGGCGCGGTCACGGCAGACGTCACAAAGACACAGACCATCACACGGGTGATCCTCGCCGCGGTGTATCTCTCACTCCTGCTCATCGCCTGCTCGCGCGAGAAGGTCGAGGACGAGATGGTCTCGGCCATGCGCCTGCGCGCACTTGCCACAGTGGCATACGCCGCCTTTGCGCTCTTCACGGCAATAACCATCGTATCCATCCTTACGGGCGCAGACCTATACAATGGCATTGCCCTATTTCTCTCATCGCCCACACTCCTCTTCTGGGCCTACGAGGCCGTATTCCGCATAAGCATTGCACGCAACCGTAAACGCACATCATTATGAAACGTCTGATTCTTCTGCCACACCCGTTCCGACGCATCGGGGTGGTGATATTTGCCATAGGAGCGGCAGTCGGACTGCTGATGACCCCCGACGGATACAACGGCTGGCCGTCGTACCTGCTCCCCGCCGACACCTCGTCGCCGCTCTTCGCCACGCTCGCGTCCGACGGCATGACACGCCTGCTGAACAACATCGCCATCATAGGCCTCTGCGTCGGCTCGATCTTCATCGCCTGCTCGCGCGAGCGCATCGAGGACGAGATGACGGGCGCCGTGCGGCTCAACGCCCTGCTCACGGCCCTCTACATCAACTCGGCCGTAACCGTCGCGGCGGCCCTCGCGCTCTACGACTTCGCGTTCCTCTACTTCATGATATGGAACATAATAACCACCCCGCTGCTCTTCATGCTCATATTCCGATGGCGCATGTGGCGGATAAACCGCACCACAGACCATGAAGAATAGGATCCGCGTGGCGCGCGCCGAGGTGCGCATGACGCAGCAGCGGCTGGCCGACGAGGCGGGCGTCAGCCGCCAGACCATAAACGCCATCGAGAGCGGCCGTTTCGTTCCCTCGACGCTCCTTGCCCTCAAGATCGCCCGCATATTCTCACGCCCAGTCGAGGAGCTCTTCCAGCTCGACGACGAGGACTGAACCACTGCAAACCGACCATAAGCGAAACGCGCGGCCGCCCGTATGGCAGCCGCGCGTTCATCTCGCATGCAACCACTCCCTAATAATACTTCACGGGATGTCCCTCGATGGCCGACAGCAGGTTGTTCGCCGCCGACGAAGCCCCTATGCGGAAGAGGTCGGTCGTAAGCCACTCGGCGCCGAGAATCTCCTCGACAATGGTATAATAGAGAGCCGCATCCTCCGCGGTGCGTATGCCGCCCGCAGCCTTGAAGCCCACCCTGCGGCCCGTCTGCCTATAATAGTCGCGTATGGCCAGACACATCACCACGGCCGCCTCGGGCGTCGCCGCAACGTCGATCTTGCCCGTCGAGGTCTTGATGAAGTCCGCCCCCGCGAGCATCGCCAGCAGCGAAGCGCGGTGTATCATCCCGGGCGTCTTCAGCGCCCCCGTCTCGAGGATAACCTTCATCACCACGTCGCGCGCCTCCTCGCGCAGCACCTCTATCTCGTTGGCCGCCTCGTCGCACGCCCCCGTCAGCACCTTGCCCACGTTCATCACCACGTCCACCTCGTCGGCGCCGTTCTCGATGGCCATGGCCGTCTCGAGCATCTTCACCTCGAGGAATGTCTGCGACGACGGGAAGCCCCCCACGACGCTCGTGATGCGCATAGGCGTACCGTCCACAGCCACGCCCACAGTCTCCACGAACGACGGATAGACACATATCGAAGCGACATTCGGCAGATGGGGATAATGGTCGCCGAACTCCGCACAACGGCGCGCAAAGGCCCCGACCGACTCCTCCGAATCGCTGCACGAAAGGGTCGTAAGGTCGATGGCCGAATAGCAGAAACCGTATACGTCGCTGTTGTGGTTGCGCGACGCGACGGCCCGCATTCCCGCTGTCAATGTTGCCACCTCCTCGGCCGAGGGTGCCGCAGCATACTCCTTCAAATGGTTCGCATACTCCATGGCTCAGTCATTTTCGCCACCGCAGCCACCCCCACGACACCGCTTAAGGCATCGCGGCAGGCCGCACGCGGCCGCATGTTCCATTATTACTGTCAGGACAAAGATACTAATTTCCCGAGACAATAACCGCCCGCCGGGGACAAAAAATCCCGACCCGCACACGGCGGATCGGGAAATCATGACGGCGCACGGCCCCGAGGGCTCTCATGCCCCCGACATGCCGCTCTCCGGCCCTACGGATCAGAGCTTGAAGCCGCTGGCGAAAAGATTCGAGAGGTTTACATCCTTCTCGGCCTTCTCTGCGAGCGAAGCATCCTTGCCGATGGCGCTGCGGAGCTGCGTCTTGGCGGTATTCAGATCACCCTCCTTCGAGGCGATCACGGCACGCAGGTAATCTGCCTTGGCCGAGTCGTCCGAAGCGATGGCACGCTTGGCTGCCGTCAGGTCGCTGTTCATCACGTTGGCTATGGCGGCATTGTATCCCGTCAGCGTCGATGCGGCGGGGCTGTAGTTGCCCTGTGCCGCTGCGATCATCGCCTTCGTGCGGGCATCGGCTGCCGCAGCATACTGCTCGGCCTTGGCCATGTTGCCGTTTGCCAGGTATGCAAGCGCCAGGTTGCTGTTGATCTCGTTGTTGTTCAGTCCGAGCTGTGCGGCGCGCTCGAAGGCTGACAGAGCCTTCGTCATGTCGCCCATGTCGGCATATGCCACTCCGAGGTTGTTATATGCACGCGCGTCGTTGAACTTCTTGGCCGCATACTCGAGGATGCGCGCCTTGCCCATGTTGTTCTCCACAACACTCTCGGCCATGTAGAGCAGTTCCTCGTCGGTAAGCTCGTCCAGACGTCCCGAGTTGATGAGCTCCAGCATCTCGGCATCGGTCTTGCCCTTGATGTCGGTGCTGTTCACCAGCTGTGCGCGGCGCAGCTTCGGAAGGATCTCCTTCTTCAGCGCCGTGAAGACATCCGACATGTTCTTGATCTCCGACTCGCGCTGCGACGATGAGTCGTAACGGCTCAGTACCTGAAGAATGATGTCCTTGTCCTCGATGTCCGAAGCGGCTACCAACTCCTTGAAGCCTTCCCAGTCCTCACCGTACGAAGCGGCGTCGAGGTCCATGCCGGTACCCTTGAGCAGCTTCTCGGCTGCCTTCTTGCCCGACTCCGAACGTGCCGACGAGAGCTTGTCGTTGAACTTCTCCGGGCCGTCGGGCGAAGCGTAACCGTTCACGTAGAGCTTCTGCGTGGCGCGGTCGTTGCCCTGCGTCTCCACGACGTTATCCTTGAAGGCCTTCAGCTCCTCGCTGTTGGCCGCCTTGGTCGTCACGCGCGACGAGTTGATGGCGTACATGATGTCGGCCTTGGTAACAACCGTGGTGACATTCTTGTAGTTGTTCGCCGTCTCGCTCATAACGTCGGCATAGTCCAGATCGCTCTGCAGAGTGTTCACGCCCTTGGCGATCGTAAGACCGAAGGCACGCTTGAGAGCCTGTGCCTCGGCACCGCCCGCAGCCAGAACCGATGCCTGCGCCTTCGTAGGCAGCAGACCCGTATTGGCATCTACCAACGTGAAGGTCTTGCACTTGCCGCTCGGGCACTTGACCTCGATACGCAGCTGCAGCTCGCTCTGCTGCATGCGGGCATCATATGCGAACTCCACATGCTGGGTGAACGATCCGCCCATGTTCGAATCGACAACGGTGTAGTTGTCATGGATGGCAGTACCCTGGAAATACTTCGTGGCACCCTCCACCTCGCCTCCGGCGAATACGATCACCGGAGTCACCTTCAGCACCGCTTTCTTGTTGTAGTACTCGGCAGGGAACTTGACCGTAATGTCGGCCGATACCTTGCCGTTGTTCAGTGCCAAGACATCGGGAGTGCAGCTTATCGTCACCTCGTTCTGCTTCTTGGCCATCTTGCCGAAGCAGTTGCAGCCTGTCAATGCGACAGATACAACCGCCACCGCTACCAACAGCTTCAATGCGTTTTTCATTTTGTTTTGTGATATAAACTTGGGTTAAACATTTCGTGTTGCAACTTTCACCGCAAACGGCTTGCGCCCCTCGCCGCAAATACTACTTGTTGCGGCGCGGTTCGCGCTTGTCACCGTGAGGCTTGCCGCCCTCGCGCGGCTCACGCGGCTTGCGCTCGCGCTCTACCCAGCCCTCCGGCTTGGGAAGAAGCACGCGGTGCGAGAGCTTGTACTTGTTGGTCTTGGCATCCACACCGATGAGCTTCACCTGTATCATGTCGCCCTCGTGCAGGCCCGTCTCCTCCATCGTCTCGAAACGCTTGTAGTCGATCTCCGAGATGTGAAGCAGAGCCTCCTTGCCCGGCAGAATCTCGACAAAGGCGCCGAACGATACGATGCTCTTGATCTTGCCCTCGTATACCTCGCCGACCTCCGGCACGGCTACGATACCCTTGATACGCTCCAGGGCGCCGTCCAGAGCCTCCTTGTCCACACCGAAGATATCCACAACACCGGCCTCGTCGTTCTCGGTGATGGTGATGGTGGTATTGGTCGTCTTCTGAATGTCCTGGATAACCTTTCCGCCCGGGCCGATAACGGCACCGATGAAGTCCTTGGGTATGGTGATCTGCACGATGCGCGGTACGAAGGGACGGTAGTCGGCACGCGGCTCGGCGATGCACTCCGTCAGCTTGTCGAGGATGTACATGCGTCCGGCACGGGCCTGCTCCAGAGCCTTGGCCAGCACTTCGTACGAAAGGCCGTCAACCTTGATATCCATCTGCGTGGCGGTGATGCCGTCGCGCGTACCCGTAACCTTGAAGTCCATGTCGCCCAGGTGGTCCTCATCGCCCAGGATGTCCGACAGCACGGCCCAGCGGCCCGTAGCGGAATCCGAGATAAGGCCCATGGCGATACCCGACACCGGCTTCTTGATCTTCACGCCGGCATCCATCAGAGCCAGCGTGCCGGCACATACGGTGGCCATCGACGACGAGCCGTTCGACTCGAGGATATCCGATACCACACGCAGCGCGTAGGGCATCTCCTCGCCCGTGGGGATCATGGGCTTCAGCGCACGCCATGCCAGATGGCCGTGGCCGATCTCACGACGGCTCACGCCGCGCGCGGGACGGGCCTCGCCCGTAGAGAAGGGAGGGAAGTTATAGTGCAGCACGAACTTCTCCGAGCCCTGCACCAGGACCTCGTCGATCATCTTCTCGTCGAGCTTCGTACCCAGCGTGACGGTCGTCAGCGACTGCGTCTCACCACGCGTGAAGATGGCCGAACCGTGTGCCGCGGGCAGATAGCCGACCTCGCACCAGATGGGACGGATCTCGTCCGTGCGGCGGCCGTCCAGACGCTTGCCCTCGTCGAGGATCATGTTGCGCATGGCCTTCTTCAGCACGTCGTCGTGGAAATATTTGTGGATAAGGGGCGCCTTCTCTACCAGCTCCTCCTCACTGTAACGCGAGGCGAACTCCGCCTCCAGAGCGTCGAACGCATCCGTACGCTCGTGCTTGGACGTACCGCTGGTAGCAATGGCATAGGCCTTGTCGTAAAGTTCCCTGATAATGGTCTGGCGCAGCTCCTCGTCGTTCGTTTCGTGGCAATATGTACGCTTGACATCCTTGCCCAGCTCCTTCGAGAGCTCGATCTGAACGGCGCACTGCTTCTTGATCTCCTCGTGTGCGAACTTGATGGCGCCGAGCATCACATCCTCCGACACCTCCTTCATCTCGCCCTCGACCATAAGGATGTTGTCGATGGTACCGCCGACCATGATGTCCAGATCGGCATCGGCCATCTGCGAGAAATTCGGGTTGATGACATATTCGCCGCCGATACGGGCCACGCGCACCTCCGAAATGGGGCCGCCGAAGGGTATGTCCGACACGGCCAGAGCCGCCGATGCGGCCAGTCCGGCCAGAGCATCGGGCTGTATATCCTTGTCCGCCGAGATCAGATTCACCGTAACGAACACCTCGGCATGGTAGTCGGCCGGGAAGAGCGGACGCAGCGCACGGTCTATGAGGCGGGCCACGAGAATCTCCGCATCGCTGGCCTTGCCCTCACGCTTCATGAATCCGCCGGGGAAACGTCCGCACGAGGCGAACTTCTCCTTATACTCCACCTGAAGGGGCATGAAATCGGTTCCCTCCTTGGCATCCTTGGCGGCCACGACCGTACCGAGCAGCATCGTGTCGCCCATCTTAACGACCACCGAGCCGTCGGCCTGCTTGGCCAGTTTTCCGGTCTCGATCATGATCTGGCGGCCGTCCGCCAGAGTGATCGTTTTTTGTACAGCATTGTACAACTTCTGTTCTTCCATACTTATCTATCGTCAAATAAAAAATGTCATACAAAATGAAGGTAACGCTGCGGTTACCTTCATTCGTCCACCTCGGAAAGGGTTACTTGCGGAGGTTGAGAGTCTTGATGATCGAACGGTAACGCTCGATATCCACCTCCTTCAAGTACTCGAGCAGCTGGCGGCGCTTACCTACCAGACGCAGCAGTGCGCGCTGCGTGCCGAAGTCGTGCTTGTTGCTCTTGAGGTGCTCAGTAAGGTGGCTGATACGGTACGAAAACAGCGCGATCTGGCTCTCTGGAGAACCCGTATCGGTGTTAGACTTGCCGTACTTGCCGAAAAGCTCCTGCTTTTTCTCTGCAGTTAAATAAGCCATAAAGTTTGATGTTTTATGGGCCGCGCCGCATTTTCCAGAACGGCCGCAACCCGGGTTGCGCTCTACGACGCATTCCCCTTACCGTGAATAACGCCAGAGCGTGCGACAAAAATACTTTGAATTTAATTAAGAGGCAAATATTTTGAAGCAAATATTTTATTGGCCAAACGTGTTTTTTTACCGTCAAAAAATTCCTATTTGCCGGCGAATCGGCAAGGTTTATGCAAATTTGTTTATATTTGCGCTGTAATTCACGTATACGCCACCGCGCAAACCGTTTCGGCGACGTAGCCCCGACATCATACACCCGTGATCGGTATGAACAGAAAAAACATATTCCGCAACATACGCTTTTTCTCTCTTTGCATCATGGTCGCGACCGTCGCGGCTTGTCGCAATACCCACACGGCATACGTCGATGTGGACGGACAGATGCTCGGCACCTTTTTGCACATTACGGCCGAAACCGACCGTCCCGCATCCGAAATATACGACCGCATGATGGAGGTTGACGCCGAGGCAAAGAAGTCGATGTCAATATTCGACGAGGAGTCACTCCTGAACCGCATAAACCGGAACCAGACCGACTCGATCGACAGACACATAGCATTCAATCTCGAACTGGCGGGGCGTATCAACGCCATCAGCGACGGCGCATACGACGTCACGGTGAAGCCCCTCGTGGAGGCGTACGGTTTCGCGGCAAAGGAGAGGGCAAAGAATCCCGACATCGACTCGATCATGGAGTTCGTCGGCTTCGACAAGGTGCGCGTCGAGAACGGGCGCCTGAAAAAGGCCGACCCGCGGGTGCAGATAGACTTCAACTCCATAGCCAAAGGCTACGTGGTCGACATGGCGGCCGACCTGCTCGAACAGATGGGCATCGACAACTACATCGTCGACATCGGGGGCGAGGTGCGGTGCCGCGGCAACCGCGAAAAGGGCGGGCCGTGGCGTGTCGGCGTGGAGACTCCCTTCGACGGCAACCAGATGCCCGGAGCCTATGTCCAGCAGGTGATCTCGCTCACCGACTGTGCTTTCGCCACCTCGGGCAACTACCGCCGATACTATATCGACGAGCAGGGCCGCAAGGTCGCTCATACGGTAGACCCTCGCACGGGGCGCAGCGCCGTCAGCGACCTGCTCTCGGCTACGGTCGTGGCCCCCACGTGCGCCGAAGCCGACGCCTTCGGCACCATGTTCATGGCCCTGGGCAAGGAGAAGGCCATAGCCAAGGCCCGCGAGCTGGAACGCAACGGGATACTCGTCTACTTCATCACCTCGGGGACCGACGGCAGCTTCGAGGTCTATTATTCGGAGGCTCTCGCCCCGTCGCTAAAACGGAAAGAAGGATTTCACGCCATATAAACGACCGACATGAACTGCCCCCTGCATCGGTTCAAGGGCGGCGAATGCTTGTTATATGAAGAGTGCCATACTGATATACAACACACAGGCAGGACGCGGCAAGATCGGACGCAACGTCGATCACATCGTGGCCATATTCCGCACTGCGGGATATGACATGCGGCCGCGCCTCATAACCTTCGGCGAGAACCCCTTCGACGGATACGAAAAGGTCGATCTTGCCGTCGTGGCAGGCGGTGACGGCACGGTCAACTACGTGGTCAATGCCATGAAACGCAAAGGGCTGTCGCTCACGCTCGGCATAATACCCGCGGGTACGGCGAACGACTTCGCCGGCGCGCTCGGCATGTCGCGCAACATCCTCAAGGCGGCGCAGCAGATTGCCGACGGCGTCGTCGAGCAGATCGACTGCGGCAAGGTCGAACAGATAGGCCGCGGCCGGGAAAGGGATCACGACAAGGACATATATTTTGTCAACATATTCAGCTTCGGGCTCTTCACCACAACGTCGCAGCACACCTCCGAGCATCTGAAGCACCGTATAGGCCGTCTGGCGTACGTAATTGCCGCGATGCGCGATTTACGCAACCTTCACAGCATACCGCTCACAATAACTACCGACACCGAATCGTTCTATTACCAGACGCTCATGGGTCTGGTATTCAACGGCGAGACTGCCGGCCGGGTTCCGCTGGCCAGCAAATCGAGCCTGCGTGACGGAGTCTTCGACTGTCTGTTCCTGCGCAGGCGCAACCTCCTGTTGTCGGTATTCGACATGATACTCTATGTGCTGGGAATAACGACTCCCGCCATACGGTTCCTGCGTACGAGTACGCTTACGCTCGCAACCTGTATCGACGAGGACACCGATGTCGACGGCCAACGCGGCGGAGAGTTCCCCATGCGCGTGGTGTGCCTGCACGGCGATCTGAACGTGGTATGTCCGCAGGAGAATTACGAGAATTGATATTTTTTAACTCAGAGATAATATGGAGAGAAAGATTTATGGCGAGGATGTTCAGAGAATTTCAATTGCAAAACTCAAACAGATTTTAGCTGACGACAGTTTCGTTTCAGACAACATGGTGATGTCGCCTCTGGTGACGTTCAAAAGCATGGGGCACTCGTCACATGTAATAGAAGGAATCACGATAGGGATAATATGCAACGGAAAGGCCCGGATCACCATCAACGGCCGTTCCCATGAGTTGAGGACCAACTCGCTTGTACTTCTGCGCGAGGACTCCGTCGTCAACGCCTTCAAGTGCAGCAAGGCCTGTCGCGGCTACATGATGACATACTCGCGCTCGATGCTCGACACGATCAACATTCCCGCAGCCGACTTCCTGTCCGTATATATGGTCTTCTCGACGAGCCCGTGCCTGATGCTCACCGACGCCGAGGCGGCACACCTGCACCGCGTAGGGGCGCTGCTGGCGGACGTAGTCCGCACGTCGGGAAAGGACCCGTATGACAACCGCATCATAACGTCGCTCTTCTCGGCATTCTTCTACTCGCTCGTCTCGCTCCTCAACCGCAAGCTCCCCACGGAGTCGGAGCCCGACAGCCAGACCCGTACCGACGCCCTGATGTCGGAGTTCATACGCATCCTCGGCTGCGACTGCGAGAAGGAACGGAGCGTCGAATACTATGCCTCGAAGCTGGGGATAAGCCCCAAATACCTATCGCTCATATGCAAGAAGAAGACGGGCAAGAACGCCTCGAAGATCATCGACGACGTGGTGATACACCGTGCCAAGGATCTGCTGCGACAGACGGGGCTCAGCATACAGGAGGTCGCCGACCGCCTCAACTTCGTCTCGCAATCCTTCTTCGGAAAATATTTCAAGCAGCGCGTGGGGATATCGCCCTCGCGATACAAGGCCTACGAATAACCGCCCCGCGAGCGGGTTGGAGGCAGCGACTACGGTCACAGCATGACGATCGTCCGTCCCTGTCCGCCGAAGCCATCTCACGAGGAGGGGCCTGCCGAAGATGTTGCGCATTCACGCCGTTATTTCGTAACTTTGCCGCCAAAACCCGAACACATGGAACGCCACATCGACATAAACGGGTTCGACTACCCGCTTCCCGACGAGAGAATAGCCAAATTCCCGCTCGACGACCGCAGTGACTCGAAACTGCTCGTATACCGCAACGGGGACATCTCTGAGAGCCGCTTCCGCCATATAGGCGAACAACTGCCGCACGATACGCTCGTCGTATTCAACAACACGAAGGTCATACGGGCACGCATCATGATGCACAAGCCGTCGGGGGCGCGCATCGAGGTCTTCTGCCTCGAGCCGCACGATCCTGCGGACTACGAACGGGCCTTTGCCGCACGCGGCACCTGCACGTGGAGCTGCATCGTGGGCAACCTGAAGAAGTGGAAGGAGGGCGAGGTAGAGATCCTCTTCGACCACGATGGCCGCAGCTGCCGCCTGGCGGCCGAGATCGTCGAGCGCGGCTCGCGCGAACATATCGTACGCTTCAGGTGGGACGCCGCAATGACATTCGGACAGCTGCTCGAACACCTCGGGCGCATACCCATACCGCCATACCTCAACCGCGAGAGCGAACAGATCGACCTGACACGGTACCAGACCGTATATTCGAAGTTCGAGGGTTCGGTGGCGGCCCCCACGGCCGGGCTTCACTTCACCGAGGAGCTGCTCGGACGCATGCGCACCGAAGGGTTCGACTTCGAGGCCGTAACGCTCCACGTCGGCGCGGGGACCTTCCTCCCAGTGAAGAGCGACGACGCGGCGCAGCACCCGATGCATACCGAGCATTTCGAGGTGCGCATCCAGACACTGCGGCATCTGCTCCAGCGTTGCCACGACATTACGGCCGTGGGTACCACTTCGGTACGCACGCTCGAGTCGCTGCCCGCACTCGGATGGCGCATACGGCGCCACGGCACGCCCGACACGGCGGCCGTCGTCGGGCAATGGGAGCCATACGACATCCCCGACGACTATACGGGCCGCGACGCCCTCGACGATATCGTATCGTACATGCAGGAGCGCGGCCTCGACAGGATCAAGGCCGCCACGCAGATCATGATAACGCCTCTGGGATTCCGGTTCCGCATCGTGCGGCGCATAATCACCAACTTCCACCAGCCCAAATCGACGCTGCTGCTGCTCATCGCGGCATACGTGGGGGACGAATGGCGCAAAATATACCGCTACGCCCTCGACAACGGCTTCCGATTCCTCTCCTACGGAGACTCGTCGCTGCTCATATGCGACGAGCGCGGCGCACACAATCCGCCGGCCGCATCACAGAATTAAAGGACGGAACACTCCTACCCACATAACAAAAGCGGCTGCCTTTCGGGCAGCCGCTTTTTCTGTACATCCGGCTCATGTCCGGAAGGGTAATTATCGGTCATCGCCGCACATCGCATCACGACCGCTTAACGACAGGCGTTTCACAGCCGCAACACCCCTTCCCCATACGGGATTACTTGTTCTCCTCGGCAGCGGGCTCCTCGGCGGCAGGTGCCTCCGCGGCGGGAGCGTCACCCACCTTTACATCCAGAAGCTCCACCTTGAACTCGAGAGCCTCGTTGGGGCCGATTACGCTCGATCCGTAGGTTCCGTATGCCAGATCCGACGGGATCCACAACGTGATCTGGCCGCCCTTGCCCACGAGCTGCATACCCTCGGTCCAGCCCTTGATCACACCGTTGAGCGGGAACTCAGCCGGCACGCCGCGCTCGTACGACGAATCGAACACCTCGCCGTCCATGAACTTGCCCTCATAGTTCACCTCAACCTGGTCCGTAGCCTTGGGCTTGATGGCGGCATCGCCCTCACGGTCGATACGGTAGAGCAGACCGCTCTCGGTCTTCTGCACGCCGCCCTGCTTCTCGATCGACGCGAGCCACTCCTCCGAAGCCTTCTTGTTCTCGGCCGGGCGCGTCACCATGAAATAGGTCTGCAGGCACATAGACGCCTCATCGGGGGTAATTACCGTAGAATCGCCACCGTACGTATCGGCCAGGCCCTTGGCGAACCAATATACCTGCATGGGCAGACGCGAACTGCGCAGACGGGCTCCCATATCGGCACCGTATGCCTCCGATATCTCCTTGCGCTCGGCATCGTTCTCGAAGATGTCCACCTCGTCGATATTGACGGGGGCTACAGTAGAATCCTGCTGTGCCTTGCGTATCTGCTCGCTGATTTTCTGGATACGCTCGGGACGCTTCGTGGTGAAGAACTCGTTGAGTTTCGCCGTGGCATCCTCGCTCTTCATGCCCTTGCCCAGAAGAGCATCGCTTACGCTCGAAGCCAACACGTCGCCATCGAACTTCATCTCGCGGATGTCACCCTTGATTCCCCGACCGATATCCATACCGAAGGCATACGACAACGTATCCATCTTCGACTTGCTGCCCTTAGTAATTCTCGACGACGTCTTTCCGCCGCAAGAGACCATCAATGCCGCAGAAACAAGCATGACAGCCGCAAACATGATTTTTTTCATCTTGACCTTAAAAATTTATTGTTTTACAACTTTCGTTTTTTACATAACAAATCTCTCTCTCCTTTCTACTCTCCTTCCTCTTCCTCTCTTCCTCTCACACTTTCACTTCTCTCTCTCCTCTCTCTCCCCCCCCCTCTCTTTACGCCCCCTCACTCAATATCGGCGCACGGCCCGGGAGAAGATGCGGCCATACGCCGCTCCTGCAGCCACAGGACGTTACCGGCGTCGCTTCACCTCCACGACCTCCAATTCGACGCGCAGCATCTGGTTCGGTTTCACGCCCAGCTCCTCGTCGCCCATGGCGCCGTATCCCAGCGCCGACGGAAGCCACATGGTCAGCTTGCCGCCCTCGCCCACGATCTGGACACCCTCGCCGAGGCCGTCGATAAGCCGGTTCACCACCGAGCGGAGCGTATCGCCCCGTTCATACGAAGAATATACCACCTTGCCGTCGAGCGTCTCGGCTCGGTAGCGTATCGATACCGTGTCGCGGTTGCTCGTGGCGGCACGGTTCATGTCGCCCAGCGTCTCCACCTTATATGTAAGGCCGCTGCGCGTACGCACGATGTCGCGGTCCGACTGCTCGAGATCCGAGAGATACTGCTCCTCGTATGCGCGCGTACGCTCATACGAACCGTAGTTCATATATGCAAGGAAGTATGTCTTGGCATCCTCGGCCGTGATCCTCTCCCCGCCCGCCATGGCATCGGCTATGGCCGCGCATATCACGTCGGCACGCAGCGTCGAATCCATCTCCATGATGTTGTATGCGATGTTCATCCCCACCACATACGACAGAGAATCGGTCTGGTCGTTCAACGTCATGCCGCCGTCACGGCCGCACGACACCACGCACGACAGCGCCGACAGACATAGCGCCACCACAGGCATATAGAGTAATCGCTTCATGTTCAATTGTTTTTCTTCTGCGAGCGCAACGCCATGCCGCACAGACGGTACAACATTCGCGCCGCAACCTCCGCATCGACATAATCCTCGACCTTGGGCACCACGCCCACCACGTCGAAGCCCGCGATGCGGCGTCCCGACTCCACCACGCGGTTGATCATATAGAGAGCCTCGTCGAAGCGCATCCCTCCGGGGGCGGCATCGGGCGAATGGGGACAGTTCTCGATAGAGAGGGCCGAGACATCGAAGTCGACATACACCGTCTCGGGCAGTTCGGCCACGATCGTGTCGCACACCTGGCGCCACGACGCCCCGTCGAAACGCATCGAGGCGATACGGTCGGTGTCGTAGAGCACGATACGTTCCGACTCGCGCGCCACGCGGTGTTCCGTGGCGGAGAAGTCGCGCTGCGCAACCTGCACCACGCGCTCGACACCCTCGATATTCTTCAGCAGATTGTACATCAGCGACTCGCACGAATATTCGAAGCCCTCGCCGCGCGCCTTCAGACGACAGCGGGCATCCATGTGAAGGATACCGATACGGCCCTCGCGCTCGACAAGAGCCTCGACAAGCCCCTGCGGGGTGGAGTGGTCCCCGCCGACAAGTCCGACGACCTTGCCGCGGCGCAGCCACTCGCGCGCGTCCCTGCGCACCGACTCCACCATATCGCGGCACCCCTCCTCGACACGCCGCTGGCGGCGCGAGTAGTAGTCGTCGGCCAGCGGACGCATGATGCCTCCGCCGCCCACGGCATACGAACGCAACCGCTCGACATCCGAGCGCAGCTGCTGCGACCGGTCCTGAAGCGTATAGTCCACGTCGGCCGTGGCAAAGCCCTTTTTCCACTCGTCGGGAGAGATGGGGTCGTAGGGATCCATGCGCGCCGACACCTCGATGATGGCATCGGGGGCATACGACGAAAGGGCTTCGGCCGGAGCCGTGACATCCCACGGCACCGATATGAGCACCAGCTCCGCCTGCTCGGGCAGGGAGGGCACGCCGAAGTAATCGCCGGCATCGGGATCCATCTGATCGAGTATGCTGTCCTTATCCGCCATAACTAACGTACAATCAATTGGGCAAAGATACAAAAAAATCGTTTTTTCGCTATATTTGCAACTCAATTTACACAAAAGTAATCTTTTCGCAGATGAAAATCGTAATCGACAACGCCATACCCTACATATCGGGGGTGCTGGAGCCCTACGCATCGGTCGCATACCGTCCCGCCGACGCCATCTCGCGGCAGGATGCGGCCGACGCCGACGTCCTCATCATACGCACCCGCACCCGTTGCGACAGCTCCCTGCTCGAGGGTTCGAGCGTAAAGCTCATCGCCACCGCCACCATCGGCTTCGACCATATCGACCTCGATTACTGCGCCGCACACGGCATCCGGGTCGTAACGGCCCAGGGGTGCAACGCCGCCGGCGTGCTGCAATGGGCTGCGGCGGCCCTCGCGGCCCTCGCCGCGGATGAGGGATGGCATCCGCGACAGAAGACCCTCGGCATCGTCGGCGTAGGACATGTCGGCAGCCTCATCGAACAGTATGCCCGCATGTGGGGCTTCCGCGTGCTGCGCTGCGACCCGCCGCGGCAGCAGCGCGAGGGCGGCGACTTCCTTCCCCTCGAGCAGGTCGCAGCCGAAGCCGACATCCTAACCCTGCACACACCGCTCGACGAGACGACACGCCACATGGCCGACAGCCGCCTGATCGGCATCATGCGCCCCGACGCCGTCCTCATGAACGCCGCCCGCGGCGAGGTGGCCGACACGGCCGCCCTCATCGGGGCACCGCAGCGCCTCGTCCTCGACGTATGGGAGAACGAGCCGCGGATCGACCGCCGGCTGCTCCAAAAGGCCTTCATCGCCACGCCCCACATAGCCGGATATTCGGCACAGGGCAAAGCAAATGCCACGGCCGCCGCAGTGCGTGCCGTGGCGGATCGGTTCTCGCTGCCGCTCGGAGAGTGGTACCCGCCGCAGGCCACACCCGTCGAGCGCCGTCCCATAACATGGGAGCAGATGTGCGACACGATAGGCGGCCGGTTCGACATAGCGGCACAGACGCTCGCGCTCAAGTCGTCGCCCGACACCTTCGAACAGATGCGCAACAACTACCGACTGCGGGAGGAGTATTTCTAAATTTCCGATGCGGCGGAGGCTATTTTCATTATGACAGAACTTTTTTTGTTATCTTTGTACTGACACAAGACGTTCCGCAAAGCCCGAGGTCGGACGCATACGCTTACCATAAGGCCGGGCGGATACGCTTACCGATATGATTGATTCATTACTACAACCGTTCCGATTCTTCACGGGGCCCGATTTCGCCCTGCGCCGCAAGCGCTGGATGATGCGTGCGGCTGCGGCCACCCCCGTCGGAACATTCCTGCTGCGCAAGCTCTATGCGCCCCCCATGCCGGAACTCGAATGCGAGGCCTTCGGAATGAAGTTCTCCTCGCCCGTGGGCATCGCCGCCGGGTTCGACACGAACGGAAACATGGTCGATGCCCTGAGCGCATCGGGATTCGGGTTCGTCGAGGTCGGATCCATCACCCCGCGTCCCCAGAGCGGCTCCGCTGCAAAACGCCTCTACAGACTGGAGGGAGACCGCGCCCTGATATACAACTCCGACATCGAGAGCGTCGGCATAGAGCGCGTCGTCGACAACATCAAACGCAGCCGCAGCAACACCATCATCGGCTGCAACATAGCCAAGAACCGCGAAACGCCGGAACGCAACGCTCCGGCCGACTATCTGCGCTCCTTCCGCTCGCTGTACCAGTATGCCGACTATTTCACGGTAAACGTCTGCGACAACTCGGCGCCCGAGCCCTTCGTGCCACGCACAAAGGAGCAGGTCGAGGCAATACTCGAACCGCTGTTCGAGTTCCGCCGCGGCCAGAACCAGTACCGCCCCGTCCTGCTAAAGATATCGCCCGACCTGAGCGACGAGCAGATCGACGGCCTGACCGACATCATGCTCACCATGCCGCTCGACGGCCTGGTGGCCTGCGGAGGCACCACGGGACGATACGGACTCGACAACTCGACACGCGAGATACACGCCCTGGGGCGCATGCCGGGCATAATGTGCGGCGCACCGCTCAAGGCGCGCGTCCTGCACATAGTGTCGCACATAAGCCGCCGCACGAAAGGGGCCTGCCCCGTCATCGCATGCGGGGGCATCTCGGATGCCGACGACGTGGAGGCCATGATCCGTGCGGGGGCGATCCTCGTACAGATCTGTTCGGAATACATCTACGGCGGCGGGTCCTCGCTGCGGAAGATGCAGACGGAGCTGGCCGAGCGCATACGCTGGGACCGCGCCGAGGGCGAGGCGCGCCGTCGGCAGCAGGAGGAGCGCCGGCAGGCCCAGGCCCAATGCGCCCGCCAG
>CASDSD010000007.1 GCA_949283205.1 uncultured Alistipes sp.
GACCCTACAATAACGGGCGCGACAGCGTCATATGCTTCACGGGCAACTTTGCCGCACACCATAACGGTGCGGTTATCGTCTGCGACAGCGCCGTGCGCTACGGCGACTCGCAGATGCGTTTTTTCGGGCGTGTCGTAATAAATCAGGACTCGGTATATATCTATGGCGACAGTGCCGTCTATGACGGGGGGAACTCTCTGGCGGAGGTCTATGCGCCGATCGTGAAGGTGGTGGACGGAGACGCCCTGCTCTATACCTACAATTTCAGCTTCAACACGCAGGAGAAGGTGGGCCGCTACACGGGCGGCGGCGTGATGCTTCACGACGACAACATCATCGAGTCGCAGCGCGGCTACTACTATTCCGACACGCACGATGTGATATGCGTGGAGGAGGTGGAGATGCACGGTGCGGACTACGACATGAAGAGCGATTCGGTTATATACAACATCTCGACGGAGTCGGCGCGGTTCTTCACCGGCAGCGAGATATGGAACACCGACGGGGACTACCTCTCGGCCGAGGAGGGGTCCTACGACAAGGCGGAGCAGTGCTACCGCGTCACGCGCGACGGATATATTCTGACCGAGGGGCAGGAGATGTGGGGCGACACGATCTACTACTATCGCACGAAGGATTATGTGGTTTCGCGTCGCAATATCCAGATGCACGACTTCGACAACAAGCTGCTCGCCTTCGGCAACTATGCGGAGTATTGGAAACATCCGGGCAATGCCGTTCTTACGCTTGATCCGGCCGTTGTGAGCTACGATACGCTGCAGGGCGATTCGGTCTTCATGCGGGCCGATTCGATGCTGCTGTTCACGGTGTCGCTGGAGCAGGAGCGGGCCGACTCGCTGGCTGCCGCGGCGGCTGCCGACAGCATTCGTGCTGCGGGCGCGGGCGGCAGGGGCGGGTTTAAGCCGGAGGTTGTGCGGCCGGCGCGGGGTGCGGCGGATACCGTTGCGGCGGGCGCCGCACGGCAGAAGATCATGGAGAGCCGCCGTATGACGCGGGACGCGGCAGCGACGGCGGAAGGCGCCGTGACGGAGGGGGCAGCGGCGGCGGAGCTCGAGCCGGAGGCCTATTCGGCGGATACGGACTCTCTGGCGGCGGACTCTCTGGCGGTGGACTCTCTGGCGGCGGATACGCTGTCGGAGAAGGCGCTGAAGGCGTTGGAGCGGGAGCGCGTGAAGGCTCTCAAGGCGGAGGCGAAGCGCGTGAAGGCAGCGGCGCGGAAGCAGAAGCTGGACTCGATCGCCATGAAGCGTCAGGCGAAGGCCACGGCGCAGCTGGAGAAGTTCAAGGCGGCGGAGCTGGAGCGTGCGGCGAAGGCAGCGGCGCGTGACTCGGTGCGGCGTGCGAAGGTGCGTGCGCGGGCCCTCAGGCGCGGCGACGACGTGTCGCATCTGGATTCTCTGGATGCCTCGGCGCGGGAGCGCGACGCCAGAATACGGGACAGCATCTCCAATCTGGGCGTGGTGCGCGACGATACCGTGCGGGAGGCGGAGCGGGTCATTCCCGATGCCCCCGCCGTGGAGGAGGTTGCGGCGCCGGACAGCGTCGATACGGTTGTTGTGGACAGTATCTACCGTCTTGTGAAGGCCTACCGCAACGTGCGAGTCTACCGCAGCGATGCGCAGATGGTGTGCGACTCTATGGTGAGCCGTTCCACGGACTCGATCGTGCATCTCTATCTCGACCCTCTGCTGTGGAACAACTCGAACCAGATCGCCTCGGACGAGATGGACATACATACCGTCAACCGCAAGATCGTGCGGGCGGAGTTCATTGGGGCCCCGATCATGGTTGCCGAGATCGATACGACCTATTACAACCAGGTTGCGGGCAAGCAGATGACGGCCTACTTCCGCGACAACGAGATCTACCGCGACGATGTGGACGGGAACGTGCAGACGATATATTTCCAGCGGGAGAACGACTCGTCGGCCGTAGTTACGGAGATGATCTACCTGGAGAGCGCCTCGGCATCGTTCTATATCGAGGATCGGGAGCTGGTGGGCATGACCTACCGCAACGATGTTCCCTTCACGCTCTACCCGATCGGGCAGGTTCCGCCGACACAGCCTATGCGTCTTGACAACTTCAAGTGGGAGCCGTGGCGCCGTCCCACGCGGGGGACGATCTTCGACCTGGAGATACGGCCGTCGCGGCGTGCCGCGAGCCTTAATCGGGAACGCCCTCGTTTCGACATAGTGGAGCGTATGGACCGCTATAAGGAGTGGCTGCTCCGCAACGGCGAATGGATCGACCGCGATGAGGAACTCAAGCCCGATGTTGTCGAGTGGCGCGACACGCGCGAGCCGTAACGGCTGGGTCCGGCGTAACGCGGCATGGAGGAAAGGTGTACGGAAGGAAGTCCCGCGGGGGCTCTGTTCCGCACACCTTTCTGTTTGTGGGGGCGGGTGAGAGATTTTTTTGCGGAGGCGGCTCGAAAACTTGCCGAAAAGGTTGTGCGGTATGGAGTTTTTTTCTAATTTTACGGTTGACTAACAACTATTAACCTCAAAAACTGCTAAATCATGAGTTCTAAATTATCTCGTTTGGACTTCCTGCGCTATTCGGCGCTGGGAGCGTCGGCATTGATCCTTCCGCGTTCGGTATCGGCCGCCATGGCGCCGAAGAAACCCAAGAAGGGTGATGTGAACGATCTGATCAACATTGCGTTCATCGGACTGGGCCAGCAGGCCATATACCTGATGAGCGGCTTCATCACCATCCCCAACGTACGGGTCGTTGCCGGCTGCGATGTCTACGACATCAAGCGCGACCGTTTCCAGAACCGTGTGAACGGGTACTATGCCGAGAAGGGTATCAAGAACAAGCTCGACATGTATATCCACTATGAGGAGGTTCTGGCGCGCGAGGATATCGACGCTGTCGTTATCGCCACGCCCGACCACCAGCACGCCATCATAGCCATAGCGGCGTGCCGTGCCGGCAAGGACGTCTATCTCGAGAAGCCCCTTACGTTCACCATCTACGAGGGCCAGCAGCTGGTTAAGGCCGTTCGCGAGAACAACCGCATCCTGCAGGTAGGCAGCATGCAGCGTTCGATGGCGGAGTTCATCCATGCGGCGAATGTGGTTCGCGAGGGACGTCTGGGCAAGATCTCTCTCATGAAGGCGCACGTCGGAGACGGCCCGAAGCCGTACGATCTTCCCGAGCAGCCGGTGCCGGCAGGTCTGGACTGGGATCTGTGGCTGGGACCGTTGGCCGACACATGGCACTACAACCACGAGCTCAACCCGCTGATCCTGGAGAACGGCGGCGACGAGTGCTGGGGGGCATGGCGCTGGTACAAGGGCCTGGGCGGCGGTTACACCACCGACTGGGGCGCTCACATGTTCGATATCGGCCAGTGGGCCATCGGCAAGGACGGATCGGGTCCCGTAGAGATTCTTCCTCCTGCCAGCAGCCCGTACGAGTGCCTGACCTACCGCTACGACAACGGCATCGAGATGATCCAGCAGCAGTTCGACGGCGGCAAGCAGGGCATCAAGATCTACGGCGAGAACGGTTGGATCCAGGTATGCCGCGGCGAGTTCCTGGCATCGTCGCCGGAGTTCATGCCGAGCGAGGTGGACCAGAAGGCCATCTACGAGACCAACGTGCCGCACTACCAGAGCTTCGTGGACAGCATCATTTCGCGTCGTGACCCGAGTGTACCGGTGGAGGTGGGCCACAGCTCATGCACGGTCTGCAACCTGGGTAACATTGCATACGACCTGAACCGTCCTCTGCACTGGAATCCCATCGTTGAGAAGTTCATGGACGATCCGGAGGCTACGAAGCAGTTGCACTACGAGTACCGCAAGCCCTATACGCTGGGATAACGGTCCGAAGGCTTTCATAGCAGAGGCCCCGCGGCATGCGGGGCCTTTTTGTGTGTGCCGGGATTCTCCGGCCGCGGCGACGTGCGAGGGGCGGCGCGAAGACGCATGGAGGGAGGGGTGCTTTCCCTGCCGGAATGTGTCGCAATACGTCGGAATAGTATGGGGAGGATATGGCGGCGTACGAGGGGCTCGCGGCATATATGGGCATGAAAAAAGCGGTTGCGGAACCATCCGCAACCGCTTTTTCCGGTTTGGCCGTCTTTACTTTGCAGCGGGGCAGTCGGCATTCTCGGGGCAGTCGGCGCAATCCTCGGCCGAAGCGTTGAGGTAGTTTGCCTTGAGGTAGTCGATGCTCATCTTGACGCACTCCATGGGGGTCTTGCCCATGCTGGGGTCATCCTGCTCGACTATGAGCCACTTGCTTCCAACCTCCTCGGCTGCGGCGATGATGGCGGGCACATCCTGCAGGCCCTCGCCCAGGGGGCGGAACTCGAAGGTGCCGGTCTTCTTCTGCTCGCCCTCGTTGAGGCCGATCAGGGCATAGGGGTCACCCTCCTGCTTGCCCTCGGCATAGAAGTCCTTGACGTGTACCAGGGGCGAACGGCCTGCATACTTCTTCAGGTATGCCACGGGGTCCTCGCCGCTGTACTTCACCCAGCACTCGTCGAGCTCGGTCTGGAGCAGGTCTGCGGGGACGTTGGCATAGAGGTAGTCGAGACCGTACTGTCCGTCCTCGAGCTTGGTGAACTCGAAGTCGTGGTTATGGTAGAGCAGGGTCATGCCTGCGTCCTTCACCTTCTGGCCTATGGTCTTGATCTCCTCGACCATCTGCAGGAAGAGCTCTCCATTGGGGCGGCGCTCCTCGGTAACGTATGGCACGACGATATACTGGCAGCCCACGGCCTTGTAGTCGGCGATCACCTTGTCGATGTCGGCGAGCATGTCTGCCAGGGGCACGTGTGCCGAGATGGGGTTGAGGCCGATTTCGTCGCACATGGCCTTCACCTGCTCGGGGGCGTTGTCATAGAGGCCGGCGAACTCGACGCCGTCGTAGCCCATGTCCTTAACCTTCTGGAGGGTACCCTTGAAGTCCTTGGCCATGTCGTCGCGGATGCTGTAGAGCTGCAGACCGATGGGGAGTTTGTTCGGGCATTCCTCGCCCTCGGCGCTCTTCTTGGCGCTGTTGCCGCCGCACGATACCATCGAGAGGCACACTGCGGCAGCGAGAATGAGTGAATAGAACTTTTTCATTGTTTGAAATTTAATGTGTATTTGAGTCTGTCGTTTGTAACTTGTTGCAAAGATATGTTTTTTTTAAGTTGGCGGTATCGTTTTTGGCCATTATTTCGCATAAGTATGCATTTTCGTCTCAATCGCGGCACCGGGGTCGTTGGAATGCTATTGCGAGGGCGGCGCAGCAGCCCATGATGAACGGGTAGTACAGGTAAGGTATTATCTGCACGGGCGACACGGCGGAGAGTCCTGCTGCCATGAGCAGCTGTGCCCCGTATGGGATAATTCCCTGCACGAAGCACGAGAATGTGTCGAGGAGGCTTGCGGCGCGGCGCGGCGGTATTCCGAATCGTCGTGCTATGTTGCGCGATATTGCGCCGACGGAGATTATGGCGACGGTGTTGTTTGCGGTGCATATGTCGGCGAATACGGCCAGGGCGGCTATTGCGGTTTCGGCGCCGCGGCGCGAGCTTATGCGGGCCGTGAGGCGCGAGATGATGTAGTCTATGCCGCCGGCGATACGGATCATTTCGAGCATGCCTCCGGCCATCATCGTGATTATGATGAGTTCTCCCATTGAGGCCATTCCGCTGCCCATGGCCACGGTCCACTCCACGGGGCTCATGGTTCCGGCGAGGAGTCCTATGATTCCGGCGGAGACGATCCCGAGGGTGAGTACGATCAGGACGTTCATACCCATTATTGCCGTGACGAGGACGAGCAGGTATGGTATTACGGTTATGAATGATACCTCGGCGGCGCCGTCATAGACGAAGGCGTGGCTTTGGGAGAATATGTATATTGCGAGGGTTATGAGAGCCGCGGGGAGTACTATGCGGAAGTTTGTCCGGAACTTGTCGCGCATGGAGCAGCCCTGGGTTCTGGTCGCGGCGATGGTGGTGTCGGAGATGAACGAGAGGTTGTCGCCGAAGAACGCGCCCCCGACGACGATAGCGACGATCCAGGCGGTGTCGCATCCTGTCTGCTGTGCTATTGCGGAGGCTATGGGTACGAGGGCGACGATGGTTCCGACGGAGGTGCCGATGGATATGGAAGTGAAGCATGCGGCGATGAAGAGTCCCGCCGGCAGGAACCGTGCGGGCACGATCTTGAGCGTGAGGGCGACGGTGGCATCGACGGCACCCATCTGCTTTGTGGAGGCGGCGAAGGCGCCTGCCAGCACGAAGATCCATATCATGAGCATGATATTGGGTTCGGTGGCGCCGCGCGAGTAGTCGTCGATACGTTCGACGAGGGGTTTTGGGGACATTGCCACGGCGCATATCGAGGCGGCGAGTGCGGCCACGGTGATGGGTATCTTGTAGAAGTCGCCCACGATGAGCGACCCGGCGAGATATACGCCCAGGAATATGGCCAGGGGCGCGAGAGCGCGTATGTTTCCTCTGGAGTTCATCGAAAGGGTGTTTTGAGCGGTAAAAATAGTTTTTTTTTGCTATATTTACTTTCAAAAACCTGAACGAAATGAGTGTCAAGAGCCTTTTTTCGACCCTGCTGCTGGCTGCGGTCCTGGGCGGGGTGTCGTGTACGGACCGCCTTGTATCGGATTCGGCACGGCGCAGCCGTATACATGACAAGTTCGAGTCGCGCCGCGAGGTCTTTGCCGACGGGGATCTTTTCGCTTGCTTCGAAGGGACGATGAGCGGAGCCGAGCGCGAGGCGATGGAGTTCCTCTACGCCTCGATGAGCAGTGCGGACATGGGCGACTACGACGGGGCGTTTTTCCTCGGGAACGTGCGCTGTGCGCTGCGTGCGCGCGAGGAGCTGGCGTGGGGGCGCGACATTCCGGAGGATATGTTCCTGCACTTCGTGCTTCCGGTGCGGGTGAACAACGAGCGGCTGGACGACTTCCGCATGCTCTACTACGACACGCTGCGCCGGCGCGTCGAGGGTCTGTCGCTGCACGACGCCGCCCTCGAGATAAACCACTGGTGCCACGAGAAGGCCACCTACACCCCCTCGGACGCCCGCACGTCGTCGCCGCTGGCGGTGATACGCACGGCGGAGGGGCGCTGCGGCGAGGAGTCGACCTTTACGGTTGCGGCGATGCGCGCCGTGGGCATACCCGCACGTCAGGTCTATACGCCGCGCTGGGCGCACACCGACGACAACCACGCATGGGTCGAGGTGTGGGTCGACGGCCGCTGGCGGTTCCTCGGGGCGTGCGAGCCGGAGCCGGAGCTCGACGTGGCGTGGTTCAACGAGCCGGCGGCACGCGCCATGCTGATGCACACGCGCGTCTATGGCGACTACTGCGGCCCGGAGGATGTGATACAGCGCACCGAGTGCTTTACCGAGATCAACGTCGTCGAAAACTATGCCCCCGTGCGGCAGTCGGTGGTGAAGGTCGTCGACACCGGCGGCAGCCCCGTTTCGGGCGCCACGGTGGAGTTCAAGATATTCAACTACGGGGAGTACTGCACCGTGGTGACGCTCACGAGTGACGATCGGGGCGAGGTGTCGCTCCACACGGGCCTCGGCGACATGGTGGTGTGGGCCTCGCACGAGGGGCGCTTCGGCGTTGCGGAGCTCGAGGGCGAGGCCCTGACCGTGACGCTCGACCATGCCGCGGGCGATCCCCTCACCGTGGAGTACGACCTCACGCCGCCACCCCCGGGACGCATCCCCGCCGACGTTACGGAGGAGGCCGCCGCCGCGAACAGGGTGCGCCTGGCGCGCGAGGACTCGATACGCATGGCCTATACCTCGACCTTCATGACCGAGGAGAAGTGTTCCGCCTGTGATGATGTTACGCGCGATCTGCTGATCGCCGCACGGGGCAACTGGCGCGACGTGAAGGCCTTCCTCGAGGGTGCGGGCGACGACCGCGCGCGTGCCGTGGCGATGCTCTCGGCGGTCTCGCGCAAGGACCTGCGCGACACGCCGCTGGAGGTGCTGCGCGACGCCCTCGAGGCGACCCCCGCGGCAGCCCTTACCGATGAATACGTACACTACATCCTCTCGCCGCGCGTGGCGGACGAGTTCCTGCGCCCCTACCGCCGCGAGATACGCGCCGCGCTGGAGCCCGATCTGGGGGCGTCGCCCGCGGCGGCCGACATCATAGCGTGGACGCGCGACAACATCCTGCCGGCGGACGAGTACAACCCGCTGCACCTGCAGGCGACGCCTGCGGGGACGCTGCGCACGCGCCGTGCCGACGCCCTCTCGCGCGACATATTCTTCGTGGCGGCGTGCCGCTCGTTCGGCATCGCGGCACGGCGCGACGTCATGACCGGCAAGGCGCAGTATATGGGTGAGGACGGCTGGGTCGACGTGCTTCTCGACGGCCCCGTTGCCGAGCGCGAGAGCCGCACGGGCTTCCTGCGCATGGGCTATGCGGCGACGGATGCGCGCATGGCCAACCCGGATTATTACCGCCACTTCACCATCTCGAGGATCGAGGATGGCCGCTGCCGCCTGCTGGAGTTCTCGGGCGGCGACGCCACGGAACTGGGGGCCGACGCCTCGGCCTCGAGCTTCAGCGGCCCGTTCGAGCTGGAGGAGGGATATTACATGCTCACCTCGGGCAACCGCATGGCCAGCGGCAAGGTGCTCTCGCGCGGTGTGACCTTCCGCATCGAGCAGGGGCGGACGACGGATGTGGAGCTGGTGATACGCTCCGCCGATGACGACATAGAGGTCGTGGGCTTCATCGACGCCGAGAAACGGTACCTGCCCGCGGGGGCGGAGGAGGAGCGTTCGCTGCTCTCGACGACGGGGCGCGGCTACTTCCTGCTTGCGGTCGTGGGTGCGGGCGACGAACCTACGAACCACGCCCTGCGCGACCTGGCGTCGATAGCGGATGAACTTGCCGGGTGGGGACGCCCCGTGGTGATCCTGAACCGCAGCGCGGAGGATGCGGCGAAGTTCGACCCCACGCCTCTGGGCGGGGTGAAGGCATCGTTCGGGGTGGATACGGACGGCAAGGTTGCGGCGATGTTGTGCGAGGGGTGCAAGTCGTCGTCGCGGACGATGCCGATGGTTGCCGTCTGCGACAGCTTCGGGCGCGTGGTATACTTCACGCAGGGATACAACACCTCGCTGGCGGACCAGCTACGCAATGTCATTCACAAGCTGTGACACGACGCGGCGGTCGGTGCGCCGTACGGCGTGCTCTTCGGCCGCATCGGCGGCAAAACATACCCGCGGGTTACGGTAGCGCATGCCGTCCCCGGTGACGGGGCCCCGTGCCGTCGAGTGGAATTCGGAGGCACGGGTCGCCTTCTCTATGGCGGCGATGTTCCCGGGGCGTATGCCGGCCCCCGGCATTACGATTATGCGCCCCGCGGCCTGCTCCACGAGGCGCGCTATGAGGGGCGTCCCCGCCTCGGCCGTGGCCTCCTGCCCCGAGGTGAGTAGGCGGTCGCACCCTAACGCGATGATCTGTTCGAGTGCGCGCTCCGGGTCGCGGCATACGTCGAAGGCGCGGTGGAAGGTCACCGACATCCCTTGCGCGGCCTCCACCATGCGGCGGCACGCCCCGAGGTCGATCTCCCCGTCTGCCGTCAGGGCCCCTATGACGACGCCGTGGACGCCCTCGCGGCGGCAGAGTTCTATATCGCGCACCATGATCTCCACCTCGTCCGGCGTGTAGAGGAACGACCCCTCGCGTGCGCGTATCAGTACGTTCACGTCGAGCGTAAGGTCCGCGGCGCGCGCCACGGCCTCGATGGTGCCGGCCGAGGGGGTTATGCCCCCGGCGCCGAGGGCCGAGCAGAGCTCTATGCGCACGGCGCCGCCGGCCTGCGCCTCGCGCGCCTCGTCGAGGGAGGCGCAGCATACTTCGATCTTTCGCATGGGAATCGGTTTTCGGGTTTATTTACAAAGGTAGGAAATTTTTGACCATGACATACTCTTCGTCAGTTGCCTCGGCGATGGTGAATCCCGCCCGTTCGTACAGCCTCACGGCGGGGTTGGCGCGCTGTACTGAGAGCGATACGGCCGTGTAGCCCTCGCGGTGCAGCAGTTGCAGCATCGCGGCCACAAGGCTGGTACCTGTGCCCTGCCCGCGCCATTGCGGGTATACGGCGACGGCCATCTCGGGTGTGGCGGTATCGCGGAAACCGAATCCGTGCATGCGCCGCACCCATACGGCGCCTACGACAACCCCCTCCTGCTCGGCCACAAGACAGCGATCGTGGCGGCGGGAGCCGAAGCGGTCGATGTATCGCCACAGCGACGGGTGCTGGATGACGGTGCGGGGCAGGGGCGTGCCTCCGCCTTGGAATATGGCCTCGTAGAGGAAGTCGGTCAAGAGTGGTATCTCGCTGCGGCGTATGGGGCGTATGGTCATGGCTGCGGATTATGTGCGGTTGTACGATGCAAGTTATATATTTTTGCGGTTTCGGGGTGTACGGCGTGCGAATTATTTGTCCACAGAATTTTTGGTACTCTTTTGGATGCAGGAGAAGATCGGATAAGTCTGCGGCTATCCCGAAAAATGGGGATGGCGTATGAGTAAAACACCCGAAACGGGGATTGCGCGTTCTAATATTTAGAACGAAATTTGCACTTGACAGTTGAAGTATAACGGCAGGGCGTGCCGCAGGGCCGCCCGCATAAAAATATGACGGATATGAGAATCGAAAAGATCACCGCCCGAGAGATCCTCGACTCGCGCGGCAACCCCACGGTCGAGGTGGACGTAACGCTCGAGTCGGGTGCGCACGGACGCGCCTCGGTGCCCTCGGGCGCCTCGACGGGTGAACATGAGGCTTTGGAGCTGCGCGACAGGGATGCCGCACGCTACGGCGGCAAGGGCGTGCTCAAGGCCGTGGCCAACGTAAACGAGATAATAGCCCCGAAGCTGCTGGGGCTCCCGGCGCTGGAGCAGCGCCGCATCGACCGCACCATGATCGGGCTGGACGGCACGCCGACGAAGTCGCGCCTCGGCGCCAACGCCATCCTCGGCGTCTCGCTCGCCGTGGCCAAGGCCGCGGCCTGCTACCTCGACATCCCGCTCTACCGCTACATCGGCGGCACGAACACCTACGTCATGCCCGTGCCGATGATGAACATCATCAACGGCGGCTCGCACAGCGACGCCCCCATCGCCTTCCAGGAGTTCATGATACGCCCCGTGGGAGCGCCGTCGTTCCGCGAGGGGCTGCGCATGGGCGCCGAGGTGTTCCACGCCTTGAAGAAGGTGCTGCACGGCCGCGGCCTGAGTACGGCCGTGGGCGACGAGGGCGGTTTCGCCCCCGCGCTGGCGGGCACGGAGGACGCCCTCGACTCGATCATGGCGGCCATCGCCGCGGCGGGATACGAGGCCGGCAAGGATGTGACGATAGGCATGGACTGCGCCTCGTCGGAGTTCTACCGCGACGGCATATACGACTATACCGTCTTCGAGGGGGAGAAGGGGTGCCGCCGCACCGCCGACGAACAGATAGACTACCTCGAGGCTCTCATCTCGAAGTACCCGATCGACTCGATCGAGGACGGCATGGGCGAGAACGACTGGGAGGGGTGGCGCCGCCTGACGGAGCGTATCGGCGGCCGCTGCCAGCTCGTGGGGGACGACCTCTTCGTCACGAACGTAGACTTCCTCTCGCGGGGCATAGCCGAGGGGTGCGGCAACGCCATCCTGATCAAGGTGAACCAGATAGGGTCGCTCAGCGAGACGCTCGACGCCATCGAGATGGCCCACCGCCACGGATATGCCACCGTGACGTCGCACCGCTCGGGCGAGACCGAGGATGCCACCATCGCCGACATCGCCGTGGCCACGAACAGCGGCCAGATCAAGACGGGGTCGCTGAGCCGTTCGGACCGCATGGCCAAATACAACCAGCTGCTGCGCATAGAGGAGGAGCTGGGCAGCCTTGCCGTGTATGGATACAAAAGGATACGATAACCGGATATCGGTCACTAAACGTATTTTTCGGTTATTTGGCGGCGCCTGCCCTTCGGGGCGGGCGCTTTGTGTCTGTGCCCGGCGCCGTATGCCGGCGGGCCCGTTCCCTCCTTATCCCGTATTGGCCCGCCGGCGCGCTCCCGCCGGGGCCTTTCCCGGCTCCGGCGCCGAAAAATTGCACGCCGAAGGCAAAAAATCCTCGTTTTATTTTGCCGATTCAGTTTTGTTTCCTACTTTTGCGCTGCCCTATCGGGGGAATTTGCTGTTGTAGCTCAGTGGTAGAGCACTTCCTTGGTAAGGAAGAGGTCACGAGTTCAAGCCTCGTCAACAGCTCTCGAGGACAACGGTCGCAACTGTTTGCGACCGTTTTTTTTGTGAGGTGAGCGCAGGGAGTGCAGGGAGTGCAGGATGCGCAGGATGCATAGGGGAGCACAGGGAGCGCAGGGACATAATTCGGGACCGTTGCGGGACGTGCGTCCCGAAACAGCCCCGAAAACCTCTGCCGTCACCGCCGGGGCCGCTCGATGGACCTCGCGGGGTGTCGTCTCCTCAATTCAAACCGCCCGTCAGAACTTGGGCAGCTCCCACGGCCCTCTGTACTCCTTGCACAGCAGGGCATTGGCCTCGGCGTCGTTGAAGCGGCGGCCGTCCCATGTGAGTTTCTTGCCCGTGCGGTAGGCGATATTGCCGAGCTGCGAGAACTTTGCTATGTGGGCGCCGATCTCGATGCTGGCGTTGCAGTCGCGGTTGCGGCTCTTGATGCACTCGAGGTGGTTCTTCACGTGGAGGTTGAGTCCGCCCTCGCCGTATGCCTTCTTCAGGGGCACGGCCTCCATGCGCGGGCTGCCGTTCACCTTCTCGGGGATAACCTCCCAGCCGCCGCGGTCCACGACCAGCGTGCCGTTCTCGCCGACGAAGCCCAGGCCGTGGTTGCGGCCGTATGCTCCGTCGTCGATGCCTATGGCGTGGTCCCAGAGTACGGTGAAGTCGTCGAACGTATATATCGTCTGCAGCGAGTCGGGCGTCTCGCACGCATCGTCCGGATATCCGAACTTACCGCCTGCGGCCATGATGCTGTTGGGTGTGGTGACATTCATGCCGTAGAGGGCGTAGTCGAGCAGGTGCACGCCCCAGTCGGTCATCAGGCCCCCGGCGTAATCCCAGAACCAGCGCCATGTAAAGTGGAAACGGTTGGGGTTGAATTCCCTTTTGGGCGCTGGGCCGAGCCACATGTCGTAGTCGACGCCTGCCGGAGCATCCTGGTCGGGCTTTACGGGGATCGAGGGGCACCAGCCCTGATATGAGAACACCCTCACGGTTCTGATCTTTCCCAGCTGCCCGCTGTGGACGAAGGCCATGGCATCCTGCCAGTGGGGGTCGCTTCGCTGCCACTGCCCTACCTGTACGACGCGGCTGTACTTCTGGGCGGCGCGCGCCATGATGTTGCACTCCTCGATGCTGTTGCCGAGAGGTTTCTCGCAATAGACGTCCTTCCCCGCCTGGCAGGCGTATACGGCCTGGAGGCAGTGCCAGTGGTCGGGCGTACCGACTATCACCACGTCTATGTCCTTGTTGTCGATAACCTTTCTCCAGTCCTTGTAGAGGTGTTTCACCTTTTTGCCGGTCATCTTCTCGGTCTCGGCGGCGCGGCGGTTGAGGACGTTCTCGTCGACATCGCACAGGGCGATGCACTCGACCTCGGGATTGGCGAGAAATGCCTGCAGGTCCGAAAATCCCATGCCGTTACATCCGATGAGGCCGACCCGTATCTTGTCGTTTGCGCCCACCTTGTCTGCGGCCTGTACAATAAAAGGACTTAAAACCAGTCCGGCTCCCATAAGCGAGAGCTGTCGAAGGAATTCTTTGCGTGTTGCCATGGTTCAGTAGATTTTAGGTTCAGTGTTTTATGGTCGGGTTGAGATGATGCGTATACAAATATACAAAAAGTCGGGTGCAGAGACAAATCGAAAACGGAGTTTTCAAGATTTGGCTATGCCGGGACGCATCCTGTATTATCCAAATATAGGAAAAGTCGGTCGCAGAGACAAATCGGGAACGGAGTTTTCAAGATTTGGCTATGCCGGGACGTCCCGAACCTGCCCTCTCTCTGCTGAAAACCGGCGCGGCCCGAAAAAAATGCCCGTTCCCGACACCCTTATTGCGTATATTTTCGTAACTTGCATTCCGATGCTCCGTGACGCTGCCCGACCCTGTCGTGGGGAAGAGGCGCGCCCCGCGCATTTACATTCAGACCGTCAACCAACCGACTGATCCTATGAAGAGATTATCTGTTTTTCTGATTCTGGCATGTGCCGTGGCGGCCTTGCCGGCCTTTGCATCGAAGAAGAGCCGCGGTGCCGCGAGCGACTATGTCGTTATGGCCTCGTATGACGTGAAGAGCGACGCCGCATGGATGGCTGTGGTGGAGGCCCTGCAGGCGAAGCACCGTGCCGAGGTTATATTTTACGATGAGGCGCCGCGCGGGCAGCTTGAGGCGCTGCGGCGGCTGGCACCGCGCTATGTGGCCGTGGTGGAGATGCCGGAGAATCTCGACCGGGACTATGTCATCGACCTGAGCAAGTTGAGCCGCGAGGTCGACGACGACATCTATGCCGATTTCCTGTGGGGTATAGTGACGGGATACGATGCCGCGGCCGCGATGCGCATGGTTGAGAACAGCACCGAGTCGCTTGTCGTTCGCGATGCCGTGGCCACCATCATGGAACTCAACAGCGCCAAGTGGTTCGACCGCTACGGCTGGGTGGATGACCATACGCGCGGGCTGTGGGGTGAGAAGCGCGCCGCCGATGCCGAGGTCGTGACGGCGAAGATCGCTCCCGAGCAGGTGCTGCCGAAGTTCATGGAGCTGTATGCCGGATACGACCCCGACCTTGTGGTTACGGCGGCGCACGCCACGGAACGCAATCTCGAGATGCCCTTCTCTCTCGGCTTCATCATACCCGAGGACGGACACCTTATCGGCAGCCGCAGCCTCTCCGCCGTGGACAAGATCGGCGAGCTGCGCAGCAGCGGCAAGCGCAAGGTCTACTTTGCCGTGGGCAACTGCCTTATCGGTAATGTGAACAACACGCGCAACAGCATGGCCATAACGTGGATGAACGATGCCGATGCCGCCACGATGATCGGATATGTCGTCACCACGTGGCACGGCCGCAACGGCTGGGGCGGATTGAAGTACTGGCTTACGGTGCCGGGACGCTATACGCTGGCCGAGGCGATATACATGAACCAGCAGGACATGTTGTACCAGATGAACGAGTGGTCGCCCTCGATGTTGCGCGAGGATTATCCGCGTTACGACGGGCGCGAGTTTGCGGAGGCCTCGGCACGGCTGGGCGAGATGCTGGGCGGCAGGCCCTCGCACGACCAGGTGGGATTCTGGCATGACCGCGACGTGCTGGCGTATTACGGTGACCCGAAGTGGGATGTACGGCTTCAGCGGATCGAGCGGGAGAACGACTTCGATGTCGACTTCAAGGTGCGCGGCCGCAAGTGCGTCATCACCATAACCACGCATGACGATTTCAACCTCGAACGCATGAAGGGCGACCATTTCAAGGAGGAGCATGTCCTCGACCTCCCTTTCAGCTATTTCTTCCCCGAGCGGCTGAAGAATCCGCGTCTGGCCGAGGGGCAGGAGTGGAAGGCTGCCGTGGATGAGAATTTCCTGCTGATATACGACTGCGATTTCGAACCGGGATCGAAGTACGAGGTGCGTCTCGACATAGAGAGGTAGCGTCAGCGCGAGCGCGCCCGCGTGCGGCATTGCATGTGGCCCGGCATCAGCTAATGCGTATGGACTGACAACACCGTTGCGGGTGGCTTGACGGCACCGTTGCGGGTGGCCTGACCGCATTGTTGTGTAGGGTTTGACAGCGTTGTTGCGGGGTATGTGATGCATGCTGCGTCCGTGCCGTCATGGTGAGGGCGTTGCGGGCTGTGGCGCGACCTGTGTCAGCGTGCCGGCGGAGGCATTGTTTATATCGAAAAATTTGTTGTCATGCGCATATCTTCCGACAGAATCACGTCATTGCGGCCTGACGAGGTGTTCGTCTTCGGCAGCAACCTTGCCGGCATGCACGGGGGCGGAGCTGCGCGCCTTGCATACGAGCGGTTCGGCGCCGTGTGGGGACAGGGAGTCGGCCTGCAGGGACAGAGCTACGCCATTCCCACGATGCAGGGAGGTGTCGAGACCATAGCTCCGTATGTGAACGACTTTATAGATTTCGCTCTCCGCCATCCTCATCTCAAGTTTCTCGTGACGGAGATCGGCTGCGGCATAGCCGGTTTCACGCCGGCACAGATAGCGCTTCTCTTCGCCCGCGCACTCGAGGTCGGCAACATATATCTTCCGGCGAGATTTCTCGATGTGTTGATGCCCTGACAGCAGCTGTGCGTGTCTGTTATAAGGTATCGGTCGGCCTGTCGTTGTGACGGGGCGTCTATTCTCAAGGCGTGGCATTTCCCGTGTCGGTCGGCCGTGTGTTCTCTCTTTTCCACGCACCCCCCCCCTTGCCGCTTCTTCTCTTTCCCGTAGCGCCTGTCTTTGCCTGTCTTTCCGTGCTACCGTCAGTCTTCCCCGCTCGTCACAAGTTCCAACAGGTCTCCGCAAGTCCCCGCATGTTACCACCTCTTTCCGCCTGTATTTCTCCGCACACCTTGCAGCTGCGATACTCCTGTGGCTGTGCCCGCACTGCTCCTCCCATACCTCTGGCATCCCTGCGCACCTCCTGTACACTTCCAGTCATACACCGCGTCATACACCGTTCCTCCCGCACCCATCCGCACCCTCCCACATCCTCCCTGCATCCTCCCCGCGTACCGACATAAAAAAGGTGTCTCCCCTGCGGGAAACACCTTTTCTTGAAAGTCCAGTCAGACTAATAGCCCAAAGACTTCGATGCGGCGTAAGATATCTTCAAGGCGTTCGCACGACGGAGCTCCTGCTTTACGTCGGTAACGATACCCATCTTGGTATTCTCGTCGATCTTGAGGCAGACGGTCATCTGTGCGCGCTCCGCCTCGCTCAACTGGTCACGCTCTGCGGCGATGAAGTCGAGGATATCCTTGGTAGTCTTGTAAGAGTCGTTCAGCTGAATCTGCGTGGCGGTACCGTACTTTGCCTGCATTGCAGGGGTAGGCTGGCCGATGTTGATATAGCTGACCAGAGACTTCTTCTCGAGTTTCTGCACCTCCGACGCATCGGGGAGTCTGAAGCGAACCAGCAACTCCTGGTCACGCATCGAGGTCGACACCATAAAGAAGAAGAGGATCATGAAGATAACGTCGGGGAGCGACGCCGTCGAAATAGGGGGCAAACTCTTGTTGCCCTTCTTTTTCATTACTGCCATACTACTTCTTTATTGCTTTACGCGGCTCCGCCTCCGAGATGGCGAGGGGCACCGCCTTGGTTACGATATTGCGTTGATCCTCGGTGAGGTCTACCAGCTTTGCGCCGAACTTCTCCATGGCGACTTCGTCACGGATTTCGTTGAAGGCGCGGGTGAGTTCGTTCTGCACCATGAGGTAGATATCGTAGTTGGTATCACGTGCAGTCTGCAGAGAAACGACACCCTTGCTGACGGGGTAAGTCCACTTGCTGCCATCCGGAAGGTCGAACTCCTGCTCCTCCTTTTCGGGAAGATTCTCATCATCGTAGACGTTGAGGACGAACTCCTTGGCCTTATCCTTGATGCCGTGGATGTCCATGTTCTCGTCGCCGACCATGATGTTACCGCTCGCACTCACAAAGACAAGCAACAAGTTGCGTTCCTTGACCTTCTGATCCTCCACCTTCTGGTCCTCGGGGGGCATGGGGGGAAGGACTCGCATAAGACCCGTGTCGACATTCATCGTCGTGGCGACGAGGAAGAATATCAGCAGCAGGAATGCGATATCGGCCATCGAACCCGCATTGATTTCTTGTACTTTTCTTTTATCGCTTGGCATTGTAACTTACTTATTTTAATGAATCCGAAATAGCAGAGTAGATTGCCGTAATGATGGCGATACCCATGGCTACATATGTGATGAGGATGCTGGTATCGGTGATTACGGTTTCGCCGCGATCGAAGTAAGAGTTGTTCTGCACATCGGGGATCTGGATATCATGACCCGAAGCGACAACGACAGCGACGATAACTATTGCTGCGATGGCGACAACCGAAATGATTGCGCTCTTGATTCCCTTGGGGCTCGTGATGAGGCCCACGACGGCGCTGGCTATGGCCGCAACGATCGCAACCCCGAGGAGGAAGTATCCCCAGTAGAGGTTGTAGCCGATGACGGGCGCCTCGGCCGGGATCTTGGTGTCCGGCGTAGCCGCGATGGCCCAGATGACCAGCACGGCCGAGATGGCCAGCAAGGCGATTGATATTGTTCTGAATATTTTCTCCATTGTGATAATTCTTATAAGATCAAATTATTTCTTGCTGTAGACGGTGAGGATATCCATCAGAGTGATTGACGAATCCTCCATGTCGTTAACAAGCGAGTCGATCTTAGATACGATGTAGTTGTAGAACAACTGCAGAATCACGGCAGCGATAAGACCCATAAGGGTGGTAAGAAGGGCGACCTTGATACCGCCGGCAACCAGCGTCGGAGAGATATCGCCTGCAGCCTGAATCTGGTCGAATGCGTCGACCATGCCGACTACGGTACCCATGAATCCCAACATGGGCGAGAGGGCGATGAAGAGGCCGATCCACGACAGGCCCGACTCCATCTGGCCGGTCTGAACCGATCCGTATGATACGACAGCCTTCTCTACGGCATCCAGACCCTGATCGTAGCGGTCGAGGCCCTGATAGTAGATTGAAGCGATGGGGCCCTTGGTGTTGCGGCAAACCTCCTTGGCAGCCTCTATACCGTTCTTGTTGAGAGCCTCCTCAACCTTGGCGATGAACTTCTTCGAGTTGATGTTCGAGAATGAGAGGTACAGCATACGCTCGATGGCAATAGCCAAGCCGATAACCAGGCAGACGAGGATCGGGAGCATCCAGCCCCAACCACCCTCGAGGAACTTCTGCATCAGAACCTGGTGCATGGTCTCGCCGGCGAGATCAGTCTCCGCATTAACGGCAGCCTCCTGTGCGAACGCGCTGACAGTACCGAGCGAAGCTACGGCAACTGACAAAATCATAAAGAATTTTTTCATAGTTGTGCTTGAATAAAATTTAGTGTTCTGTTACTTGTTTGTTAGTTTTATGTTGTTAAAAATTCATTGTGTCCGCTTTTGGCCCGTGTCCGGGAGACTCTGCGAGGGCATGTCGTGCGGTGACGGTGACGGCGGGCGTATGGATAAAGAAAATAGCCCCTATTTATCAATCGTCTGGCAGTCAGCCTGTTGCGTATCCCGTGGCGGCCTTTGCGCCCAAAGCGTGCATTTTTCGCACACTTTACGAGCCGAAATATACGAATTATTTTTTATCCGCGCAACCCCTTTTATAAAGTAAATTCACCCTTGACGGGGCGTGCCATGAGTTCGTAACGGTAGTTGGGCGTGAGATTTTTGCCCATGACGTACATCAATTTTGTGATGGCGGCCTCGGATGTTATGTCGTGGCCCGAGATGACGCCCGCGGCGCGGAGCCGCTGGCCCGTTTCATAGAGCTGCATCTCGACCGAGCCGGTATCGCACTGCGTGACGTTGAGTACGGTGACGCCCCGTTCTACTGTCTGGCGCATCAGGCGCAGGAACCATTCGCTCGTGGGGGCGTTTCCGGCGCCGTATGTCTCGAGGACGACGCCGCGCAGCTCCTGCGACGAGAGCATGGCGCGGAGCGTCGTCTCGCCGATGCCGGGGAAGAGCTTTACTATTGCGACCCCCTCGCTCGACATTTCGGCCACGCGCAGCGGCTCCACCACGGGCGGTGCCGGGGCTATGGCGGCGTAGTTGTATGCGATTTTGACGCCCACTTCGGCCAGCAGCGGGTAGTTGTACGAGCGGAATGCGTCGAGCTCCTCGGCGCTGCACTTGTGGGTTCGGTTGCCGCGGTAGAGTCGGTTCTGGAAGAGGAGCGACACCTCGGGCACCACGGGGCGTCCGTCGACGCGGGCGCCGGCGATCTCGATGGCCGTGATGAGGTTCTCGCGGCCGTCGGTGCGCAGTACGCCTATGGGGATCTGGCTGCCGGTGAAGACGACGGGCTTGGCCAGGTTCTCGAGCATGAAGCTCAGCGCCGAGGCGCTGTAGGACATGGTGTCGGTGCCGTGGAGGATGACGAAGCCGTCGTAACGGTCATAGTTCTCGCTTATGACGGCGGCCATGTCGCGCCAGTCTTCGGGCCGGACGTTCGACGAATCGATCAGTTGGGGCATGGTGTGTACGTCGATGTCGACGTTGAGCCGCCGCAGCGAGGGAAATTCGTCGTATATGCCGCTGAAGTCGAAGGGCACGAGGGCTCCCGTGGCGGCGTCGGTCTGCATGCCTATGGTGCCGCCCGTATAGATTATCAGAATCGAGGATTTCATGGTTTTCGGTGTGACTTTTGTTCGTGTCCGTATTGTTTCTTTCTTGTGTCTGTTTATGGTTTGTCCGCCCTTCGGATGTCCCGTCCGGCGGCCTGCATCTCTACGCTCTTCCGTCCTGCCTCCGGCATCTCTGCATTCTTTAGTGCTGCTTTCTGCATCTCTGCATTCTGCCGCGCGGCTGGGGTGCGCCCCTGCTCCGCTACGGCCTTTCGGCGCCGGTGTCGTCGAGCGCCTCCACCAGAAAGCTCACGGGGCGGAAGCCGTCGTTGCACGAGAGCATTGCCGAGGCGGGGTTCTTCATCCAGCCGTCGTAAAACCCCGTTGCGCCGTGCGCCAGCGCCATGACGAAGGGCGAGAGTGTCTGCCAGGCACTCTCGCACAGCCCCCGGGGCTTTTGCCACCCCTCGCAGATGAAGACCTGCCCCTCGTGCAGGTCGCAGGCGTGTTCGATCGGGTTCTCGTACCGTTCGATCAGGTCGTCGTAACACGCCTTGCGTATGACCGTTATGCGTATGCGTTTCATGCCGTTGGTATTGTCAGGCTGTTGTTGTCGTCGTCGCGGGTGCTGCGGCCCCTGCGCCGAACATCCGTTCGGCACTGGCCGTGGTTGCGGCGGCAACCTCTTCGGGGTCCATGCCCTTGATCTCGGCCACCTTGTCGCATACGTACCGCACGTATGCCGATTCGTTGCGCCCGCCGCGATGGGGAACGGGCGTAAGGTATGGGCAGTCGGTCTCCAGCACCATGTGTTCGAGCGGTATTTCGGCCACGGCGGCCGCGACGGCGCTCTTCTTGAATGTGACGACGCCCCCGATGCCGAAGAGCCACTCGCCGCAGCGGCGCAGGCGCCGGTATGTTCCGGCATCCTCCGAGAAGGCGTGCAGCACGCCGCGCAGGCGCTCGCCGCGTGCCGCTGCCGCGGCGCACTCCGCCTCGAGTATCTCGCACATGTCGTCCCATGCGGCGCGGGTGTGTATGGCGACGGGCAGGTCAAGCCGCGCCGCCAGACGGCACTGCGCGACGAACGCCTCGCGCTGCTCGGCGACGTAGTCGCGGCTCCAGTAGTAGTCGAGGCCGATCTCCCCGACGGCGCAGAAACGCAGGCCGCGGGGCGGCTCCGCGAGGTATCGCCCGACGGTGTCGAGCTCCTCGCGCCAGCGGGGGTTGTCGTTTACGGATGTGGGGTGGAGTCCCATCATGGGACGGCACATGTCGGGCTCGGAGGCGGCCAGCGCGAAGAGCCTTCCGTGCGAGAGGGAGTCGATGGCGGGCAGCAGGAGCCGTGCGACGCCCGCTTTGCGTGCGCGGTCGAGGGCCTCGGCGCGGTCCGTGTCGAACTCCTCGGCATAGAGGTGTGAGTGTGTGTCTGTCAGTCGCATAGATAGTCGTCGGATAGGGTTTCCATCCACGCCAGCAGGTCGGCGCAGTCGGCGGCCTCGCCGCGTGCGTGGTGCCGCGGCAGGGCCTTGCGTATCGCTTCGGCGCGGGCTGCGGCCTTGGCGGCGTCGCCCTCGACGAAGCGTTCCCACGCATAGAGTTCCAGCGCGTGGCTTATGTTGTTGCGGGCGTCGGCGGAGATGTATTGCGCCACGCGGTCGGAGCGCATGCGCCTTATCTGCGAGCGGGGGCGGCGGAGCAGTATGGCGACGAAAGCGCGGTCGGCGGCTGTCTCGAGCCGGAAGAGCTCGATCATGCGCCCCTCGCGTGCGCGGATACGCCCCAGGATGGTGTCGGCCGCCTCGAAGTCGCGGCATTCGATGTGCCGCCAGACGTCGAACATCGCCACGCTGGTGTACATGTGGTTTGCGAGGTCGGCATCCTCGGGTATCGAGAACCACCCGTCGGGCATCTCGCACAGCCGCTGCCCGCGCGAGTAGAGGGCGTTGACCTTGAGCTGCACCCACAGCATGCGCCGCATCTCGGGGTCGCGGGCCATGATGCGGGCGTTTTCGCCGTCGTTGGGGATGCCTCCGATACGCATCGGGATTCCGTTCATGGCAGCCATGACGATGCCGGTGAAGATGAACATCGAGGCGGCGAATGCCGCGACAACCGACTCTGCGCCTGCGGCGAGCGCCGTTGCGGCGATGACGGCGGCCGCGATGTTGGCTGCGGCGCCGCCCATGCAGTATGCCCTGTATGGCATGGCGGCGGCATCCTCCATGCGGTCGGTCGGGGGTTCGAGAAGGCATTGCCCGCCCGTTCCGGCGAGGGAGTATCGGCCCAGCCGCAATCTTGAGCCGTCGCGGTAGAGTATCACGCTGCCGACACGGAACGAGACGAAACGGTATCCGCCGGCGAGGCCGCAAGCGAGGTGTCCTCCCTCGTGGAGGATGATCTGTATGTAGATTGCGGCGACGAGTATCGCCATGGCGGCGATCCAGTATGCCATGAATACGGCTATGCCGTTGCCGGCCATCTCCTGCGAGAAGAAGAGACGCAGCCGCGGCACGAGGGCGACGCTCGCGAGCATCGTGCCGGCGATGAGGATGCCTGCGCCGATGGCTGTGGATATCCGCTTGATACGCTGCCACAGACGGCGTATCCTCCCTTTGCCGCCCGGCCGCTTGCTGCCGCTCGTCGGCACATTGCTGCGCGGGGATATGTTGTCGTCTGTACCTGTGTTGCCGCGCTGCGGAACGGGTGGCGTCGGTGTCCGTGGCTGTGCGGATGCCGCCTCCGCCGTTTCTGCCGTAGCCTGTGCTGCGGGTTCAGGAATGTCCGCGATATGGGCCGTCTCCGTCTGTGCGGCCGGCGCGTCCTGTGCGGCCGGCGCCGATTCGGCATGATGCTGTGCGGGGGTATGTTCGCCGTGTGGCTGTGGGTCTGTTATCGGATCGGTCATGGTGTTACATCTTTTGGTATCGTTTGCCCGGGAGACGGCGTATCGCCCCCGACAGCTCGAGATTCATCAGCAGGAGCGACAGTTCGCCTGCCGTGAGGCCGCTTGCCTGCAGCAGCTCCTCCTCCGGCACGGGACCCTCGCCGAAGCGGTCGAGAAGCCGTTGTTCCTCCTCCGAGAGCGGAAGTTTCCCGCGTTCGGGTTCTGCGGGGGCCTCGCCGAGGTCCCACATGAGTTCCTGCACGATATCGCGTGCCGAGGTTACGAGGGCCGCCTTGCGGTTGCGTATCAGGGCGTTTGTACCGTCGGAGCGGGAATCCGTGGCGCGGCCGGGCACGGCCATGACGGTCCGCGCGTATCCGTCGGCGAAGGCGGCGGTGGAGAGGGACCCTCCCGATTCGGGTGACTCGACCACGACGGTAGCGGCCGACATGGATGCAATGAGACGGTTGCGCGGTATGTACAGCCGTCCGTTCTGCGGCGACTGCGAGCTCACTTCGGAAGCTATGGCGCCGCCTGCGGCGATGATCTCGGCGGCGAGCCTGCCGTGTGCCGGCGGCGTCACCCGGGGCAGGGCGTTGGCGACGAACGCTACGGTGGTCATGCCGGCCTCGAGGGCTGCGCGGTGCGCCGCGGCGTCGATGCCGAAGGCCAGGCCGCTCACGATGACCGTGTCGGGCACCATGCGTGACAGTCCCGATATCAGACGGCCGCACATCTGCTGTCCGTATGCCGTCATGTTGCGTGTGCCGACGAAGGCTATGGCCTGGCGGCGCATCGCCTCGACGTTGCCGCATACGTATATCACGGCGGGATGGTCGGGCGTGAGACGCATCAGCGGAGGATATGCCTCGTCGGACAAACCGACGGGGACGATGCCGTTGCGACGGCAGTAGTCGGCCTCCCGTTCGGCCTCGCGCATGCCTTCCTTTGCGACGATCATGCGGGCTATGCGGTCGTTCAGCTCGGCGCGGAGGAGAAGCTCTTCCGCCGTGGCGGCATATACGGCCTCGGCCGAGCCGAAACACTCGACCAGATGCGCGGCGCCTTTCGGCCCGAGCGCGTGGATGAACGATATGGCTATGTCGTATATGCTCGTCGGCATTCTTTTTTTAATTAATATATTGTATCCGGCCACTCTCTGTCGTCTCCGCCGGCTTCGGGGCGTTCTGTTGCGGTTTGTCCGTATCCGGCCGTCCCCCCCCCTCCCTGCTTCTCGTGGTTCGGGCGTGCTGGAGTGCGTTTGATCACATCCGACAGCCTTCGGACGGCTCTGTCGCGGTGCGCCGTATGGCGTAAGGTCGAGTAAAAGTAATATTTTTCCGAAAAAGAGTCAAAGATTTACCGAAGTTTTGGAGGATATATAATTTTTTGTATATTTGCAGGCCGAAGATCCCAAAATGTACGTATCGAGGCATCCGATGTAGAGTGTTGATCGGAGCGCGGGGCGAAAGGGGGATGCAACGGATATAATGGTCTGATGGCCGAGTGGCTAGGCAAAGGTCTGCAAAACCTTGTACAGCGGTTCGAGTCCGCTTCAGACCTCACAGAAACCGCGTTGCAGATAGCTGCAACGCGGTTTTCGTTTGAATTTGTACGGCATTTGTACGGCAGAGGGCCGGTTCGCCGTTCGGATCAACTGTTTTCCGACCACATTTCGCACTGTTCCATGATGGTGTTCAGCGCGTCCTCCTGCCCCTCGGGCGGGTATTTGTACTTCTTGAGCAGCCGTTTGACCAGTCGGCGCATGCCGGCCCGGGCGCTCTCCTTCAGATTCCAGTCGATGGTCTTGTTCTTGCGCAGGGCATCCGTCAGCTCGTGCGTGATGGCCAGCAGCTGGTCGTTGGTGTAAAAGTCCCGCACGGCCTCGGGCTTGGTCAGCGCATCGTAGAAGGCCAGCTCCTCGGTCGTGAGATGCAGCGCCTCGCCCGCCTTCTCGCCGTCGATGATCTCGCGCGCCGTCTTCAACAGCTCCTCGATTACCTCCTCGTTGGTCAGCAACCCCTTCAGGTAGCTGCTCATCGCCTGGGCGAGGATCTCCGAGAACTTCGCCGCCCGCACCGTGTTGGTCCGGCGATAGAGCTGCACCTGCTCGGCAATCAGCTTGCGCAGTAGCTCCACGGCCAGATTCTTCTCCTTCATGCGGCCGATCTCCTCGAGGAACTTCGGGTCGAACAGCGAAAACTCCTCCTGCACGTCCGAAAAGAGGTTGATGACCCCTTCGCTCTGAATGCTCTGCCGGAGCAGTTCGTTGATGCGCTCGTTGATTTCGCGGAACGAGATCTTGCCCTTGCCCTCGACGCGCGTCAGCAGCGTGCGCACCGCCTCGAAATAGGCCGCTTCGAGCCGCTCTTCGCGGTCGGGCATGCTCTGACACAGCGACAGCGCCTGCCGCAGCAGAAGCGACTCGCGGATGTAGCTCTCCTTGACCTTCGACCGCTCCGGAGCCTGCAGGAAGTCGGCGCCGCCGCTGATGGCGCGGGCGCGCACCAGGTCCGAATCGCCCCGGAACCCCGCATAATCGTAGCCGTGCAGCAGGTCGCGGCACACCTCCAGCTTCTGCCGGAACTCCGGATAGGCCGTCTTGGCGATGTCGGGGTCGCCGTAGTTGCGGCGGTCGCGCAGCGTGTAGTCGTTCATCGCCTGCTTCAGGGCCGAGGCGATGCCGACGTAATCCACCACCAATCCGCCCTGCTTGTCGCCGAAGACGCGGTTCACGCGCGCAATGGCCTGCATGAGGTTGTGGCCCGCCATCGGCTTGTAGACATACATCGTCGCCAGCGAGGGAACGTCAAACCCCGTCAGCCACATGTCCACCACAATGACGATCTTCAACGGCCCGGCGTTGTCCTTGAACTGCCGCTCCAACTCCTTCTTGCGGGCGTCGTTGCCGATCACGGCGTGCCACTCTTCGGGGTCCTTGTTGCTCGAAGTCATCACCACGGCCAGCTTCTCGCTCCACGCCGGGCGCATCTCCAGAATCCGATGGTAAATCTTCATCGCAATCGGCCGCGAGTAGGCCACGATCATCGCCTTGCCGGTCTGCTCATACTGGCGGAACTCCTCGTAGTGCTTCACGATGTCCTCGCACAGCGACGCCACCGTCGCATCGGCCCCCAGAATCGAGTCGATGCGCCCCAACTCGCGCTTGCTCTTCTCGATGGCGTACTCCTCGGCCTCCTCGGCCATTGCGTCGTACTCTGCATCAATGCGGCGCAGCGTCGCTTCGTCGAGATGGAGGTTGACGACGCGGCTCTCGTAGAAGACCGGGCGCGTGGCGCCGTCCTCAACGGCCTGCGTCATGTCGTAGACGTCGATGTAGTCGCCGAAAACCTCGCGCGTCGAACGGTCCTTCTGCGCAATCGGGGTCCCCGTGAAGCCGATGTAGGTGGCATTCGGCAGGGCATTGCGCACCAGCCGCGCCGCTCCCGTGCGCGGGTCGATGTGCTCCTCCAGCCCGTACTGGCTGCGGTGTGCCTCGTCGACCATCACCACGATGTTGCGGCGCTCCGACAGCGGCCCGTCGCCCTCTTCGAACTTCTGCATCGTCGAGAAGAATATGCCGTTTGCCTCGCGCCCGGCCAGCAGTTCGCGCAGATGGGCGCGGCTCGACGCCTGCACGGGCACCTGCCGCAGAAAGTCGCTGCACTGCGCAAACTGGCCGTACAGCTGCCCGTCGAGGTCGTTGCGGTCGGTCAGCACGACAATCGTCGGCGAGGCCATCGCCCGCTGCAGCCGCTTGGCGAAGAAGACCATCGACAGTGACTTGCCGCTTCCCTGCGTGTGCCAGAAGACACCGCCGCGGCCGTCCGTCTCGGCGGCGCGGAGCGTCGAATCGACGGCCTTGCGCACGGCGTAGAACTGGTGGTAGGCGCTCAATATCTTGATCTCCTTCCCGTCCTTCTCCGAGCAGCAGATGAAGCCGCCGAGCAGCTCGATGAAGCGGCTCTTCTCAAACATCCCGCGGAAGAGGACGTCGAAATTGGCGTAACGCGTGTCCTCCAGTTTGCCGTCCACGGTCTTCCACTCCATGAATCGATCCTCACCCGTCGTGATGGTTCCGGCCTTGGTCGTAGCGAGATCGCTCATCACGCAGAAGGCGTTGTAAACGAACAGCGAGGGAATCTCCTGCATGTAGTTGCGCAGCTGGGCGTAGGCCTCCGAGACGTCGGTACCCTCGCGCGAGGGGGATTTCAGCTCGACGACCACCAGCGGCAGCCCGTTCACGAAGACCACGATGTCGGCCCTTCGCACCGAACGCTCCTCGACGGTCCACTGGTTCGCGACCGTGAAACGGTTGTGCAGCGGGAGGTCGAAATCCACCAGCCGCACCAGCCCTGCGCGCTGCTCGCCACGGTCGAAGTAGTTGACCTCGACGCCGTTCTGGAGCATGTCGGTGAACCGGGCGTTTTTGCGGGCGAGCGAACCGCTTTCGATGTTTCGGATGCGGGTGATTGCCTCGTCGATGGCGGCGCGCGGGAGCGAGGGGTTTATGCGGACGAGGGCATCTTCGAGAATCTCCAGACAGAGGGGCTCGGCGAAGTCCCTCACGACATCGGGGCCGTAGAGGTACTCGTAACCGAGCAGGTCTCGGAAGATTTCGAGGATGGCGTTTTCGAAATTGGCTTCGGTGAAGGGCATGGTTTGGTTTCTGTTATAATATTCCTAATTGACTGAGTATGCCAATGATGAAAATAACGGCAATTATCAATACACAGACAAATTTTGCTATCAAGAGATGAAAACTTCTTTTTGATACAATATCCATGTACTCCTCATGTCGATACTCTATACCTTCGTTATTTTTATCTCTACTTAATCTGAAATATTCGCACCTATAACTGCATGAATCTGAGAAATAATGGATTAAGTCTAATATCAAGTATATAAAGCTCAATCCTAAAGCTATTACTATCCACAGACAAGGTTCGTGGTATCGATTTTCAGCATATATAAGTACCCAGCAAGTTCCGATAATACCATAAACAATATTTCTCGAAAGGCTTGAGACTTTGCTCGATTGGCTATAATGATACTCTTGACACTCTTCTAGTTTCTTTTCTATTGTAGCTTGTTTATCGTCTTTCATTATTCTACTTGTTTTTACTTGGATAGCCAGAAGGACCCGCCGATCTGCTTCTTATCTCTTGGGTTTGCGGTTTCGTTTTTGGCGTTTGACTTGTTGTTTTTTCTGACATGATTTAAGATTTTATTATTCAAAAATTGTGTTTAACAGCGTATTTCTCCGGCCATCAATTTGGGCAGCAGGGTGTCGCGCAGGGCGGAAAGGGTTTTGATTTCATCTAAAACCTGTAATCTCTTATTTAAAAATTGCGAACATACTTTATCGTACGTTTGAATTACGGATTCATTTTTTGGGAAACTTAATCTAAATGAGTTTATATCACTTTGATTGAAGCCCGCTTGCACAGCTCTATTCCCTTTCATATTTATACTTTGATAGAAATAATCAGAAGAAAGATAGCTACGCAGAAATTCTCTATAATACGGTTTTACAGGTAATACTTTTGCTAATGCTACATTATATGCCCCTTTTAGACCGTAGCATATTCGTCCTAACGAAGCCCCATACCGTGCAATCATTATATCTCTTATATCACAAGTTTTATTTTTTGAAGAAATAGGGATATATGTAATATGAGACTCGGAGGCATAATCTCTAATCTGTATGAAACGGACATAGCCATCCTTGTATGAATTTATGAATTCCGAAGCTGGGGGCTGACTACCTCCTGAGTAGTTCATTAATTCAGATAGAGATATTACTTTCCAGCCTTGGGGGATTTTGCCTAATTCGGAATCGACAAAGGGGCCGTCGCGGAAGGGTTCGAAATCCACAAACCACGACCGGAAGAGGGCCTGCGCCTGCGCCTCCAAATTCGCATTGATCCGCCGATTCAATTCGATTTTATCATCCAACGACCCCAAAATCCCCGCAATCCGCCGCTGCTCATCAAGGTTTTCCGGAAGATATACTTCAATATTTTTCATGGTTGCACCGGACACCTCCTTGAATGTCGTTCCGCTGCCCATTGCCTCAATGTTATCCTTATTGTATTTCAACAAATAATACAAGAATAAGCTGTCTACCTTTTCCGGGTTGGGGATAATGCTTTTAAAGCCTTGATTTGTTGCAATAGGATTTTTTGCAATGGCAACATAACCAATTGGCGCGCGAGAAGAAAACAAAACGCTTCCTGCCGGTAATAATTGAGCCGAACAACTATTTAATCCGGATTTGGTTATATTTCGCTCCCCTCGTTCAATGTATCGCTCGTGAAAATTGGATAAATCCTTGGGCGTAAGCCACGGTATATCTCCGTTGTAATAAGCATCTACGGTTGTAGATGGTGTTGCTCCTCCAACGACAGATCCTATTTCGGATAATTTATGAGGTCCCCATTTATTCATGCTCATCTGGTTGATTTAAAATATATTCTAAATCTCTAATATTTTTTAACTCACCGTCCAATTCATATTCCATTAGATAGTAGAGCGAAGTCTCAAAAGAATACTCTATGATGAATTGATAGGTTCTTTTTGCTTTCTGTTCTTCTCCGGAATCATCAATATATTTTAAATCTATGATAACATTTGCATATATTGATATTCGTTTATTCTCATTTGGAATATCCTCAATGTTAGATATTGTTATGTCAATTAGCGATACCCCTTCGCAATAAAATGTATTGTCTTCAATCTGAATTTTACTGCCAATATAAAGAGCCGATAAAAAATCTTCATTTAGTAGAGATATCGTCTCTTGTTTTAATCGTTCGGAAAAGGTTAGGTGTTGCTGTTCGCTATCTGTTAATTTAACTATAAGATCGTATATTGGTGTATTTGAATTTTCGAGTTTTAGCTGATGAAGTTCGTCTGGGAATAAAGATTCAAATTCTGCTTTTAATGATTTGTCGCCAAACCTACCATCTCTACTACACATTATAATTGTATCTATAGGATGAGATTTTTTGTATTCAAGTGTTGATTCCCAAATGATAACATCTTTAAATCCTTTGTCACTCTCCTTTTCTTTGCCCTCAAAAGGAGCTTTTTTTGCAATGGATCTTTTTATGATATTGGGTAACACCTCATTAGATGGGTATGGAATTATTTCACATTTAGCTATTCGCGTCTTTAATTCTGATAATGCTTGTTTAAACATCGAAGAAAGCCAAGCATCATAGTTTTCATGTGCTTTTACTTCAAAGGTTGGAAATTTGCATGATTTAATCGATGCAAATTTGTCGTAATATGCTTTCTTTTGATGTTCAAATAATTCGTCTATAACAATTTGAGGAATTAAGACTCTTACTTTTTCATACCAATCATTTGACTCTATTACGTCCAAAATATCATTTACTTTTGTAATGAATTGGACAATAGTAAAATCAGTACTTCCTGATTTTAACAAATTTGTATCTAAAACAATGTCTATCATTTCCCTATTTTATACCCGATACTTTCCAACTGCCGGCGGATCTCCGCTTCCAGATCGTGCGACCGCGCGAACAAATCCGAAAGCTCGCCCGTCAGCCGCTCCATCTTCGCCGCGAAGGGTTCCGAATCTTCCGCCTGCGCCGCGATGCCCACATAGCGCCCCGGCGTCAGAATAAAGTCCTGCGCCGCAATCTCCCCGGTCGTTGCCACGGCGCAGAAGCCCTGCTCGGCCTCCAGACGCCCCTCGGCGTAGGCCCAATAGGTGTCGGCGATGCGCTGGATGTCGCCCCGGCGGGCCGGATCCTCCGACTCGCAGTCGGTCAGCTCGCGCAGCTTGCGCGTAACCATCGTCCCGAGGTTGCGCGCATCTATAAAGAGCGTGCAGCCCGGTTGCGTCTTGGCCTTGTTGAAGAACCAGATCGAGACGGGAATCTGCGTCGTATAGAACAACTGCGGAGGCATGGCCACGATGCAGTCCACGAGGTCGGCCTCGATCAACCGCCGCCGGATGTCGCCCTCGCCGCCGCTCTGGCTCGACAGCGAGCCGTTGGCCAGCACGACGCCCGCACGTCCCGAAGGGGCGAGGTGGTGGATGATGTGCTGGATCCATGCGAAGTTGGCGTTGCCGTTGGGCGGCGTGCCGAAGCGCCAGCGCACGTCGTCGGCCAGCTTGTCGGCGCCCCAGTCGCTGAGGTTGAAGGGCGGATTGGCCAGCACGAAGTCGGCTTTGAGCGTCGGGTGGCAGTCGTGGAAGAAGGTGTCGGCGTTGTACTGCCCCAGGTCGGCCTCGATGCCCCGGATGGCGAGGTTCATCTGCGCCATCTTCCACGTCGTGGGGTTCGAATCCTGGCCGTAGACCGAGATGTTGTTGATGTTGCCGGCGTGGCTCTCGATGAAGCGCGCCGACTGCACGAACATTCCGCCCGAACCGCAGCAGGGGTCGTAGACACGCCCCCGGAAGGGTTGCAGCACCTGAACGAGGGTCTTGACCACGCACGCCGGGGTGTAGAATTCGCCCGCCAGCTTGCCCTCGGCCTCGGCGAAGCGCGAAAGGCAGTATTCGTAGGTGCGGCCGAGGATGTCCTTCGAGTCGCCGTGCTGGTGCATGCGGATGTTGGTGAAGAGGTCGACGACCTCGCCCAGACGCCGTTTGTCGAGCTCGGGCCGTGCGAAGTTCTTCGGCAGGATGTCCTTCAAGCGGCGGTTTTCGCGCTCGATGGCCCGCATGGCGTTGTCGATGGCGGTGCCGATTTCGGGGGTGTGGGCCCGTGCGGCGATGGTCTCCCAGCGCGCCTCGGCGGGGACGTAGAAGATGTTCTCGGCGGTGTATTCGTCCTTGTCCTCCTCGAAGCCCTCGCCCTCGTCGACGAGCTGGCGGTATTTGGTCTCGAACTTGTCGGAGATGTATTTCAGGAAGATCAGCCCCAGCACGACGGACTTGTATTCCGATGCGTCGATGTTGCCGCGCATCTTGTCCGCCGCTTTCCAGATCTCCTTCTCGAAGCCGATATCGGCCGTATTCATGGTTGCCATAGGTGTCAGAATGGGATATTTGGAGTAAAGATAGCGGTTTTTCGGGAAAGGCCGTGCAATTTTTCATACAAAATGGCGTGGCGGGGTTACCGCTTGACGGTATGTCGCCGGATGACCGGACGTTCGGGGCGGACGGGGTAGCCCAGGCGGGTCATGAGCTCCACGTACCGTTGGCGGAACCAGGCGTGTGCGGGTTGGCGGTCGATAAGCAGCTGGAAGCCTCCGGGGCCGTCCGGGTCGCGTTGCAGGCGGATCTCGGTATTCGAGACGTCGAAGCGGCGCGAATACTCTCGCGTATAGAGTTCGCCCGATACATAGAGGGGTTTCATGGCGATGATCTCGCGGGCGCCCGACTCCGAGAGGCCCATGTCGCGGCAGTATTCGCCCCAGCTGATGAGCGTCTGCGTGTCGGGCAGCCAGTGTTCGATGCGGTCGAGCTTTGCCTGCAGCTGCTGTTCGGCCTGCTCATGTCGGGCCTTCTCTTCGCGGTTGGCGCGGTTCAGCGACCCGATCTGTTCGTGCAGGGCGGCGTTCTCCGCGTTGAGGCGGTCGATCTCCTGCTGCTGCCGCTTGACGCGGGAGGTGCCGATCATCGCCCCGATCCCCTCGACGATGTTCGACCCGACCTCCGCCGCAGCGTTTTTCAACCGGGCGCCCTTCAGCTCGCCCTTCACACTCTTCAACTCGGCCTCGGTGCGGTTCAGTTCGGCGCTCTTCTGCGCCTGGAGCGTGGCGGTCTGTTCATACTCGGTGCGCACCTGCCGCTCCTGTTGTTTGAGCTGCTCGACGGCCTTCCGCTTCTGCTCTTCGAGACGGAGCAGCGCGTCGATGTTCTCCTGCAGATCCTGCTGCTGGGCGATGGCCTGGCGGTAGAACTCCTGCGTGGTGATGTGGCGCGCCTCCGAGCCGTCGATGCCGCGCCCCAGTCCGTATTTGGACATCGCCGCGGCATAGGTGTCCTGATACTGCTTGAGCCGGATGCGCGACATGACGTCGTCGGCGCAGAGACGGGGCCGTGCGGCGGATTTTGGACGGTAGTGTCGTTTGCCGGGTGTTTCGGATGCGGCGGTGCGGGCCTTGCGGCGTTCGCCCGTGACGATGGGCACCACGGCGGCGTGGATATGCGGGGTCGATTCGTCGCGGTGTACGACGGCCGAGACGACATTCTCCGCTCCGAAGGTTTCGCGCAGCCAGGCGAGGTTGTCGGCACACCACTCCGGAAGCCGCCCCTCCTCCTCGATGCGCTTCATCGCGTCGTGCGAACCGGTCAGCATGACGCGGATCACCCGCACTTGGTTGGTGCCGATCTTGCGCGTGAGGCCGGCGTGTTCGAGGCGGTAGTTGATTGCCTCCGTACGGTCGGCCACCTCTTCGGGAAACTCGATGAGCTCCTCGTTAAGGCAGGTGCGCTCGGGCGAGGCGTTGGTGGGTATCTTCGTGCGGGCGATGTGGGCGGTCATGGCCGCCTCGTTGCCCGGGGCTTTGTCGAGATGCAGGACGGCATATCCCATGGTATGGTCGTTTTTGGAGGGTTGTGTGGTTGAAGAGGAGACCGCCTCGGCGGTCGGCGTGCACAGCACGACAGGGGGTGTCCAGAGGGGCTTGACCCTTTGGCCTATTGGGGCTTTTTCAGCGTCGGCGGGCCGATGCGTCGGAAAAAGCCCTAATAGGCTATGGCTTTTTCCTCGGGGGAAAAGCCGCGGTCGCGAAGCGGCCGATGGGTGGGCGACGGTTCCGGCGTCATTCCGGGCGACGTTACAACTTGCGGCCGCGACGACGCGGCGTGCGGGAAACCTTCGCGGACGATCGGAGCGATTCGTTCAGATCCTTGTGGGCACGATAGCTCTCCGCTTGGTCGATGACGGTCGCCTCGGGCAGGGCGATGCGCAGCTGTTCGAGGGTGAGGCGTCCCGCCTCGTCGTTGTCAAGGAAGGCGTGGATCGTCGTGTGGCGTGCGAGAAACGGAAGGGCGCGGGGAAGGTTCCCCACGGAGTTGAGCACGGCGGTGTCGGCGGTCGGTGTCGGCTCGTGCTGCAGCGTCAGGTAGGAGAGCAGGTCGAAGAACCCTTCGAAGAGCAGCGCCATGTCGCCGTGCCGGTCGAAGGTCGTGATGTTCTTCGGGGCGCTGCTCCCCTTGAACTGCGGGCTGCGCAGCTCCCAGCCTCCGGCATCGTTGCGGAAACCGATGGCGAAGAAGCGCCGCTCGCCGACGGCGTAGTGAACCTCGCGGCACAGCGCTCCGGCCACGGCGGGGTCGATGCCGCGTTCGCGCAGATAACCGATCAGCACCGGGTGGCGAATCTCCCCGACGCCGAGAATCCGCATTGGGGAGTCTTCGCGCGGCGAGGCGGTCGGGAGGGGCTGAAAGGAGACTTCGTCTGCGGACCCTTTGCCGAGGCGTCGGATGGCTTCTGCCAGGCCGCACCCTTCGAGGCGCATGACCAGCTGGAGAAGCGTGCCCCCTTCACCCAGCCCGAAGTCGTACCAGAGTCCCTTGTCGTAGCGGACGCTGAAGCTGGGGGTGCGCTCTTCGCGCAGCGGCGAGAGAAACATGCCGTGGGTGGCGGTTTCGCGGTGGGGCTGCAGTCCCCGGCGGAGGAGATACTCCCGGATGCCGATGCAATCTGAGGTCGTCTTCATGTCTACCGGCTTTTGATGGGGACGATGCGGTGCAGTGCTGCCTCGACGTCGCTGTCGCGGGACAGCACGCGCCCGCCGATCTTGTGGGCGCGGATCCGCCCGCGGTTCACCCAGTCGTTGAGCGTCACGAGCGAGATGCGCAGGCGGCGGGCCGTTTCGCGGCGGGTCAGATAGTTCGGTGTCTCGGAGGAGGGTTCGGGATGGAGCTGCCGCAACTCGTCGCGCAGCGATTCGCGAATCATCTCCGAGAGCTGGTCGGCGGTCATGCCGCTCAGAAAGATTTCCTTGGTCATAACGATTCGAATTTGGTTGATGACGCAAAGAAAGGCTTTCCGAACCCCTCCCGAAAACGGCGAATGGCGTTACAAATCAGCGCCAACCGATGCCAACTGGTGCCACACCGAAGACACGCCGCCGCCCGTTTCCGGA
>CASDSD010000008.1 GCA_949283205.1 uncultured Alistipes sp.
CGCACCCCGCACCGCCGCAACGGCGCCGCCGGCGCGGACAGGACACGGGGAAACCCCGCAACCACCCGAAAAAAACATACACACATGAAACTTGCGACAACGATACTTGCGGCCTGCCTGCTGACAGTCGCCATGGCGGGCGCGCAGCCGCTCTCCCCCCGTGGAGGGGCGTCGGAGCAGGAGGCCCCGCAGGTCGACTTCGACCGCTTCTTCGAGGAGAGGACCATGCGTTTCGACTTCTACCACTGCGGCGACGCCTCGTCACAGGAGTATTTCTTCGACGAGATTCGCCAGGAGCCATACTGGGCCGGCTCGAAGGTGTCGCTCATAGACGACACGGGCTACGGCGTGCAGCTGCTCAAGCTCTTCGACAGGGAGAGCGGCCGCCTCATATACTCGCGCAGCTACTGCACCCTCTTCAACGAGTGGCAGACCACGGCCGAGGCGCGGACCGTGCGCAAGGCGATGCCCGAATCGGTCGTATTCCCCTATCCGAAGCAGGCCGTGCGCCTCGAGATCCACGCCCGCAACCGCCAGGGCGTCATGGAGAAGATGTTCGAGCAGGAGATCGACCCCGCATCGTACTTCATACGCCAATTCACGCCCCGCTACGACACCTTCGAGGTAGCATATACGGGCAACCCCGCGACCCGCGTCGACATAGTCCTCATCCCCGAGGGCTACACCGAGGGCGAACGCGCCAAGTTCGAGCAGGCATGCCGCACCTTCGCCGCGGAGCTGCTCTCCTACTCGCCCTTCAGGGAGAACGCCGCACGCTTCAACATACGCGCCGTGTGGGCGCCGTCGATGGAGTCGGGCGTGACGATCCCGGGCGAGCACGTCTGGCGCAACACCGCAACCAAGGCGCAATACTACACCTTCGACACGGAGCGATACCAGATGGTAGAGGATTTCCAGGGGCTGCGCGACATCGCCGCACACGTCCCCTACGACTACATATACATCCTCTCGAACACCCAGAAGTACGGCGGCGGCGGAATATACAACTTCTACGGCATCAGCGCCGCGCACCACCCCGACCGCACGGGCAAGATCTATGTCCACGAGTTCGGGCACGTCATGATGGGGCTGGGCGACGAGTATGCGGGCGGCGTGTCGTACAACGACATGTACCCCGCCGGCGTGGAGCCGTGGGAGGAGAACCTCACCACGCTCGTCGACTTCGACCGCAAGGCATGGAAGGCGATGCTCGATCCCGGCACGCCCGTCCCCACACCTCTGGACAAGGCGCAGCCGCAGCGTCTCGGCGTCTACGAGGGCGGCGGATATGTCGACAAGGGCGTCTACCGCCCGTGGCCCAACTGTCTGATGAACAACCTGCACACGATCGACGTCTTCTGTCCCGTCTGCACGGCCGCCCTGGAACGTTACATCGACTTCATCTGCCGGTAATGCCGCACAGCACCGGCCGCAAAGCCCCCCAACCTGAAAAAACCTTTCCGACATGAAACACGTAATGAAAACCCTCCTGCTGCTTCTGGCCGCACCCCTCGCGGCCCTGCTCTGCGCCGCCGATGACGGCGCCACCGTGCCGGCGCTGCTGCTCTCGGAGCAGGGGCGCGAGATACGCACCGCCCGCGCATGGGAACGCGTACGCCGGCCCGAGATCGTGCGCATGCTCTCGACGGAGGTCTACGGCGTGGCGCCCGACACGCGCGTCGAGGCCCGATACCGCACCGTCGAGGAGGATGCCGCCGCCCTCGACGGTGCGGCCACACGCCGCCAGGTGCGCATCACGCTCCGCGCCGCCGGCATGGAGCACATCGCCGACATGCTCCTCTACATACCCAACGGCGCCGAGGGTCCCGTGCCCGTCATCTTCGGCCTCAACTTCAAGGGCAACCATGCCACCACCACAGACCCCGACGTCATCATGCCCGCGGAGCCCAAAAGCTCGCCCACGGTGGCGCCGCGCGGCGACAACGCCCGCCGCTGGCCCTACGCCGAGGCCATAGCCCGGGGCTATGCCGTGGCCACGATATGCAAGGACGACTTCTTCCCCGACCGCAACGACGGTTACGACGGGAGCGTGCTGCCCATGCTCTATGCCGGCAGCGACATCCCCGACTCGGTACGAATGAAGGCCGTGGGGGCATGGTCGTGGGGCATAAGCCGCGCCATAGACTGTCTGGAGACGATGCCCGAGCTCGACACCCGCCGCATAATGGTCATAGGCCACTCGCGCCTGGGCAAGACGTCGCTCTGGGCCGCCGCCACGGACCCCCGCATCGCCGTGGCCGTCTCGAACGACTCGGGCTCGACGGGAGCCTCCCTCGCCCGCGGCAAACAGGGCGAGACCGTAGAGAAGATCAACACCTCGTTCCCGTACTGGTTCACCGACAACTACAAACGCTACAACGGCCGCGAGGCGCAGATGCCCTTCGACCAGCACATGCTGCTGGCGCTGGTGGCGCCGCGCCCCCTCTATGTGGCCAGCGCGAGCCTCGACGACTGGGCCGACCCGCGCAACGAGATGCGCGCGGCGCAACTCTGCGGCCAGGTATACTCGCTCTACGGGCTGAAGCCCCTCACCTGGCAGCAGGATCAACTCCCCGCCGCCGGCGCGACATTCATCGACGGCGATGTGGCCTACCATCTGCGCGAGGGCGGGCACGACATCGTCCTCTTCGACTGGGAGCGGTTCATGAACTTCGCCGACAAATATTTTCGATAGAGGGCACACCTGAACGATGCGCCGCAGAACATCCCCGCCCGCAGATACGGATGGACCGGGAGATGATCTGCGGCGCCCGTATTGTTTGACGCAAGAGATTTTACAGCGATTCGTGAATATAAAATAAATCAACCCTCAAAACGCTCCGCGTTTTACGAAAGGCTCCGCATTGCGTTCGCAGCGGAGGAAGGCGGAGGGTTGCGGCGGCGAGAAGAATCGGAGACCTTTTCACGAAGTAAAAGCGCTTTGCGTCCGATTCCGCCGGCGCGGCACTCAGCCCCGCGAGAACGCGTTGCGGATGGTTTTGCGCAACTTTTGCCACCAAAAGTTGCAATTAATCTTTTGGGAAGGAAAGACCTTTTGCCGCCAAAAGTTGCAAAACACATCTTTCGGGGAGAGAAAAAATCTCCTTCCCCTACAATCGCAAAAAAAATTGGCGGAAGGACAGCCTCCTCCGCCAAAAGTCGCACCCCCCCGTGGAAACGGGAAGACAACCGCTACTTGCGGTAACGGTCGTACTTGCCCTGCAGCACGTCGCGCACAGCCTCCAGGTATCCGAAGCCATACTTCATGTCGGGCAGCAGGTATGCCCCCTCGACCCACTCGTTGAAGGCGTATATGGTTATCAGCTTCAACTGCTCGGGGCGGGCATCGCAATACTCCTTGGCGCGCTGCAGCGCCATGGCGAAGGCCTGCGGCGTGACGTTGTAGTGCACCACGTCGGCCTTGCCCTTGGCCGGAAAGCGCGGCGTGTCGTCCCAGCCGATCGACACAGACGGATAGTGCGGCTTGTCGGTCAGCGCATCAAGGCGCTCGGTGGCCTCGTACCCCTCCTTGGCCCAGCGCAGGTAATCCTCGCGGCGCGCCGTGCCCCAGCCGTACTGCGTGGTGCAGTCGGCGCCTATGCCCTCGAGGCGTTCGGCCGCAACCTCGCGCGTATCGTTGTTCATCATCTGCAGGCAGAGGTCCGGAAAACCCGCCTCGCGCACCTTCCCGCGGAAATACTCTATCGCCTCGCGCGTGCGCTCGACGCTGCCGCCGAACGACGCCAGCAGCTCGTCCATCGAGAAGACGGCGAAGACGGGGCAGCCGTCGATTTTGAAGTAGTTGGGCTGCGAGAAGTATTGTCGGATGACGCGGTCGACCACTTTCCGGAAATTCTCCTCGTCCACGGCGCCGCGCCACAACGTCGAGGTGTCGTCGCCGTAGCGGTGGCAGTTCCAGTAGTTCCGTGCCACGGTGTGGTTCGCCCACATGACGTAGAACTGCATCTTGTCGCGGTTGCGGGCCTTCAGGAAGCCGTCGTTGAGGCACCCCTCGAGGAAGGGCCCTCCGTCGAACCAGTACCAGTCGAAGACGAAGACATTGATGCCGTGGTCCGTGGCGGCATCGATCCACCGCTCCATAACCTGCGGGTCGTCGTCATGCTCGTATCCCCACAGCGGCTGCTTGGGCTGGTAGTGGCCGTCGAAACGGGGCGTGCCGCGCTTGATGATCTCCCACTCGCCGTCGCCCTCGCCCCACAGCACGCGCCGACCCACAGGATCGTCGTGACACGACGGCCAGATGTAGGCCGCAACATGGTATTCGGGGGATTTCGCGGCACGGCGCTTGCCGCCCCGCTCGGCGGCATGGGCCGCCGTGGCTGCCGTCGCCAAAAGCACTACGGTCAGCATCAAGGCTATGCGTTTCATGGGATATGGTGGGTTAGTGCCTCGGCCCCGCACCCGGAAGACGCCGCAGACGCGTACGCGCACCACAAATGCGGGACTTTAAGCTGTTGTCATGACAAATATAGGGAAAACGGCGGCCAAAAACAAATAGAAACGGTTTTTTCGGCAACTGCGCGACAAGGGGAAAGTCACGAACAGAGGCAGGGCAGGAAGGCAGGGGTGGGAAGCAGGGGAGGGAGGCAGGCAGGGCAGGAAGACAGTGGAGGGAGACGGGAAAGAGGAAGGGCACCGCAAGGACATTTGGAGGGGTGCAGCATGGGGAGAGCATGGGCAGGGAACAGGTGGCAACACATATGGTTAGCGGCGGGAGAACAAGGGACGGCAGCGCGCGGCGCTGTATTAAATTTGCGTTAACAGATTGTTACATTTTCGTTAATGTTGATTCGCGCGCAAGGTGTTGTGGATCATACCGAGTAATTTTGAGGTGTTTTTCGGGGCGGCCGCCGCCGCTCCGGACAAAATAACTTCCATATGAGCGAAATATACACTGTGGCTATCGCCATCCTGGCGGTTCTGGCGGTGTCGGGGCTCTACGTCGGAGTCACCAACGACGCCGTGAATTTCCTCAACTCCGCCATCGGATCCAAGGTCGCCGGCATGAAGGTAATCCTCGCCGTGGCTTCCGCAGGCATCATCCTCGGCGTGATCTCATCGAGCGGCATGATGGAGGTGGCGCGAAACGGAATGTTCAACCCCGCAATGTTCTCATTCCACGAGGTCATGACGCTGTACATCGCCGTCATGTTCGCCAACGTCATCCTGCTCGACATATACAACTCGATGGGGCTGCCCACGTCCACGACCGTGTCGCTCATATTCTGCCTCCTGGGGTCGGCCGTAGCCATATCCATATACAAGATCGCCACGCAGCCGCAGCTGCTCCTCGCAGACATCGGCGACTTCATCAACACCACGCGGGCGATGGGTATCATCTCGGCCATACTGCTCTCGGTGGTCATAGCCTTCACCTGCGGTACGATAATGATGTGGATCTCGCGCCTGATCTTCTCGTTCCGCTACATGGCCGTCTTCCGCCGTTTCGGCGCCCTCTGGTGCGGGGCGTCGCTCACGGCCATCGTCTACTTCGCCCTGTTCAAGGCGCTGAAGTTCGTCCTCGAGGGCAGCAGCTTCGTCGCATGGGTCGACGACAACCTCCTGCTCGCAATATTCATCTGCTGGGGTGCCTGCTCGGTGCTGCTGGCATTCCTCCAGCTCTTCCGCATAAACATCCTGCGCCTGACGATCCTCTCCGGAACATTCGCCCTGGCGCTGGCTTTCGCCGGAAACGACCTCGTAAACTTCATCGGCGTCCCCGTGGCGGGCTTCGACGCCTACTCGGTGGCGCGCGAGGCCGGCACCACCGACATCATGATGTCGGCCCTGAACGAGAACATCCCCGCCAACATGCTCTTCATGCTTTCGGCGGGTGCCGTGATGATCCTCACCCTCTGGACCTCGCGCAAGGCCATGCACGTCACCGAAACCGAGATATCGCTCTCGACGCAGGCCAATGAGGACGAGTCGCGATACGGCTCGAACCTCTTCTCGCGCAGCATCGTCCGCGCCGCCCTCAACGTCTCGAACGCCGTGGACCGCATCACGCCCGACTTCGTCAAGCGCTTCGTCGCCACGCGGTTCGAGTACACCGACGTCGAACACAGCGGCGCCCCCTACGACATGATCCGCGCCACGGTGAACCTCACAACCTCGGCCCTGCTCATATCGCTGGCAACGTCGCTCAAGCTCCCCCTCTCGACCACATACGTGTGCTTCATGGTGGCGATGGGATCGTCCCTGGCCGACAAGGCCTGGGGCCGCGAAAGCGCCGTATACCGCATCACGGGCGTCATGACCGTCATCGTGGGGTGGTTCTCCACCGCCATCGGCGGCTTCATCATAGCCCTCGGCACGGGATTCCTCCTCATCTGGGGCGGGAAGGTGGCCTTCGTCACCGTAACCGTGGTATGCCTCTACATGCTCATCAAGAGCAACCTCTCCTTCAAGAAGAAGGAGCCGGTACAGCAGCAGGAGAAGGCCGAGGAGAAGAACGCCGTCGAGACCATCGTCGACGAGGTGTGCCACATGATGAAGCTCGCAACGCAGATATACGACCGCACCCTCGTGGCCGTATTCAAGGAGAACCGCAAGGCCCTCAAGGAGCTCATACGCGAGTCGGAGGAGATCTACGAGCAGAGCCGCGAGCTGAAGTATTCGCTCATGCCGACGCTGCGGCGTCTCAAGGGATCGGGACTCGAACTCTCGCTCTACTACGTGCAGGTGGTGGACTACCTGAGCGAGATAGCCAAGGCGCTGGTGCACATCACACGCCCCGCATACGAACACATAGACAACAACCATGAGGGTCTCTCGCGCGAGCAGACCTCCGACCTGATGCGCATAAACGACGAGGTGGCCGAGATCTACGGCAGCATAAACCGCATGCTCACCACCAACGACTTCTCCGACATAGACACCATTCTGGTGATGCGTGACGACCTGTTCGAGCGCATCGCCGCAACCACCAAGTCGGAGCTCATGCGAATAAACGAGGGCGAGGGCAACACCAAGGCGAGCATGCTCTACCTGACGGTGCTGAGCGAGACGAAGACCATGATCCTGCAGGCGCGCAACCTGCTCAAGGCGCAGCGTTACTTCCTCCAGCATGCGGGCGTGCTGAAAGATTCGTTCCGATACAACCGCAACGCCTGATGCCTGACGGCCGCAGGGAGCCGCGCAGGGGGGGGGAGCCGCACTCACGGAGGTGGGCTCCGCACTCACGGAAGGGGGTGGCTCCGCACTCACGGGGGAGGAGGGTGGCTCCGCACACACGGAAGGAGAGCCGCAGGCGAACTTTACGCACAGCCGGGCCCCGCACCCAGGGACAGAGAGGCACACGCACAGCCGGGCCCCGCACCCAGGGGCAGAGGCACGCGTACAGCCGGACCCCGCACCCAGGGACAGAGGCACGCGCACAGCCGGGCCCCGCACCCAGGGGCAAAGGCACACACAGGCGGGCCATACATACCCAAACGACACGGCCGCAGAGGAAATCTCCTCTGCGGCCGCACTCATCCTGCCGACGAAGCGTCTCACTTGAGCCTGTCGCGCCCCACGCCCTCGAAGGTCATCTTTACGGGGAGGATATCGCCGTTGTCGTCGAACTCCAGCAGGTCGATACAGGTCACGCGGTCGTTGCCGTCGGTGGAGCCGAGCGGGTGGCGGTGGTAGACGATATAGTACTTGCCGCTGCGGGGGTTGTGCAGCACCGAGTGGTGCCCGGCGCCCGTGGCCACGTTCTCGTCGGTGCGCAGGATCACCCCCTTGCGCACGAAGGGCCCCAGCGGGTTGTCCGATACGGCATACGCAACGCGGTAGTCGGGGCCCGTCCAGCCCCCTTCGGACCACATGAAGTAGTACTTGCCGTCGCGGATGAACATGAAGGGTCCCTCGACATACCCTTCGGGCGTCACCTCCTTGAAGGTCTCGCCGTCCTCGAAGGGTACGAAGCCCCGCAGGTCGTCGCGCAACTTGGCCACGTTGCAGTGGCGCCAACCCCCGTAGTACATGTAGAGCGTGCCGTCCCTGTCCTCGAATACATACTGGTCGATGGGCTGCGCGCCGTTGATGATCTCGCCGATGAGGGGCTTGCCGAGATAGTCCTCGAAGGGACCTGCGGGGTTGTCCGCCACGGCGACGCCGATGCCGCCGATCTCACCCTCGTGAACGTCGTTCGCCCCGAAGAAGAGGTAGTACCTGCCGTCCTTCTCTATTGCGGCGGGGGCCCACAGGGCGCGCCGCAGCCACTTGATGCGCGACGAGTCGATGATACGCTCGTGCTTGGTCCACTTCACCAGGTCCTTCGACGAGAAGGCGTCGAAGAACTGCTGCTCGTCGTAGGGCGCCGAGTAGGTGGGGTAGATCCAGTAGGTGTCGCCGAAGACCACCCCCTCGGGGTCGGCATAGCGCCCCTCGAAGATGGGGTTGCCGCTCGTCTTCTGTCCGTATGCCGCCACGGCGCACATGGCCGCCGCAGCCGCAAGAATGGTTTTCAGTTTCATTTTCATCGTCTCAATTTATGGTTTTCGTCATTTGTTTTCGATGCCGCCGTCAGGTCCCGTGCCGTCCCCGCCGAGCCCCATCTCGCGGATGAGAGCCCCGGTGGCGGGGCGGTGGCCCCGGAACTCCACATAGAGATCCATTGCGGGGCGCTGGTCGCCCTGCTCCAGAAGGTGGCGGAACGACGCCGCGGCACCCCTGTCGAAGATGCCCCGCTCGCGGAAGAGCGAGAAGGCGTCCGCCGCCAGCACCTCCGACCACTTGTAGCCGTAGTATCCCGCGGCGTAGCCGCCCGAGAAGATGTGGGTGAAGGAGGTGCTCATGGCCGTGCCCGCGACCGCAGGCATCACCTGCACCGGCGCCGTCGCCGCACGCTCGAAGGCCTCGACGTCGCCGCTCCACGCCCCGCGCAGCGTATGCCACGCCATGTCGGTCATCCCGAACGACACCTGCCGGATATTGGCATAGGCCGCAAGGTAGTTCTTCGCCGCGACAAGCCGCGCGACCAGCTCCGCCGGGATCCTCTCGCCCGTGGCGTAATGCACCGCCCACAGGTCGAGGTACTCTTTCTCCGTGGCCCAGTACTCCATCATCTGCGACGGCAGCTCCACGAAGTCGCGGCAGACGTTGGTGCCGTTCAGCGACTCGTAGGGGCCGCGCGCCAGCATCCCGTGCAGCGCATGGCCGAACTCGTGCAGCAGCGTCGTCAGCTCGTCGAAGGTGAGCAGCGACGGTTTGGTCGCCGTCGGCCGCGTGAAGTTCATCACCAGCGACACCAGCGGCCGCGTCTGCGTGCCGTCGGCCGCGCGGCACGTGCCGCGGAACTCCGTCATCCACGCCCCCGAGCGCTTCGACTCCCGCGGGAAGAAGTCGAGGTAGAGCACCGCCAGGAAACTGCCGTCCGAGTCGGTCACCTCGTACGCCTCGACGTCGGGGTGGTAGACCTCGACCCCCTCGGCGCGCGAGAACCGCAGGCCGTAGAGCCTCCCGGCCAGGAGGAAGACGCCCCGCACCACGTTCTCCAGGCGCAGGTAGGGCTTCACCTGCTCGTCGTCCACGGCGTAGTGCTCCGACTTGTACCGCTCGGTATAGTAGGCCCAGTCCCACGGCATAAGATCTCCCTCGAGGCCCTGTGCGTGCGCATACGCCCCGATTCTCTCCACGTCGCGGCGCGCATGGCCGAGCGTCGCCGTGCGCAGCTCCTCCAGAAACGACAGCACCGCCGCCGTGGATCCCGCCATGCGCTCCTCCAGCACATAGTCCGCATAGGTGTCGTACCCCAGCAGCCGTGCTATGAGCATGCGCAGCGTCACGATGCGCCCGATGAGGGCGCCGTTGTCCGACGCGCCGCCCAGCGCCCGCGAGTTGTAGGCGCGGTAGAGGCGCTCCTTGATGCCGCGCTGCGTCGAGTAGGTCATGAAGGGGAGGTAGCTCGGCGTCTTGAGCGTCACCGTCCACCCCTCTTCGCCCCGTGCCGCAGCATCCGCCGCCATCGCCTCGCGCACGAACTCCGGCAGCTCGGCAACCTGCCCCGCGTCGGTGATGTTCACCGCGAAGGCGTTCGTGGCGTCGAGCGCGTTGCGGCCGAAGCGCAGCGTCGCCGCCGACAGCTCCTCGGTATATTGGCGGTAGAGCGCCTTGTCGTCGTCCGAGAGGGCCGCGCCCGACCGTACGAAACCCCTGTATGTCTGCTCCAGAAGCCGTATGTCCGCCGCCGAGAGCCCCTCGCGCGGGCCCTCGTAGACAGCCTTCACCCGGGCGAAAAGCACCGGGTCGAGCCCTATGTCGTTGCCCAGCGCCGTCAGCATGGGCTGCACGCGCTCGGCTACCTCCTCCATCGCGGGCGAGGTGTCGGCCTCGCGCAGGTTGAAGAAGAGACCCGAGATGCGGCTCAGCAGGGCCCCCTGGCGCTCCAGCGCCGCAACAGTATTGTCGAAGTCGGCGGGCGCCGGGTTCGACGTTATCGCCGCAACCTCGGCGCGCGAGGCCGCAACGGCCGCCTCGAAGGCCGGCAGGTAGTCCTCCACCGAGATACGGCTGAAGGGAGGCGTGGAGTGCGGCGTCCGCCACTCCTCCAGAAGGGGATTCACGCGTGACGGCGCACCGTCCGCGCCGCGGTTCATATCGTTTTCCATATTCAGATCGTGTTATTCGTTTGTCTCCGTGGTGCCCGTGGTGTCCGGGACGATCCCGAGGGCGGCCAGCGAGTCGGCCTCGCG
>CASDSD010000009.1 GCA_949283205.1 uncultured Alistipes sp.
GGTTACATACGCGTTACGCACCCGTGCGCCGGTCGCCGGCAAATTGAGCAAGCTCAATTCCCGCTGCCCCTCGACTTGCATGTGTTAGGCCTGCCGCTAGCGTTCATCCTGAGCCAGGATCAAACTCTCCATAGTATAAAATAAAATGTATCGTTAGAGTCCTGACTGCTTCTCTTCCTCGTTTAAAGGAATTGACAGATAAATACTACATTTTTCTCTCTGTAAAACCAGTAAATCAAAGAACCGTTTGAAAAATCCCCGTTCCATTTTTCGGAGCGGAAAGTGGTGCAAAGATATGTCGAATATTTTGAACCGCCAAATTTTTCAAGAACTTTTTCGAAAACTTTTTTCGTCTCATCTTTTTGAACCGGCGTCGGTGTTACCCTTCGCCTCATTCGTTTCAAGACTTCGAAGAACTGTTTTCGTGATTGCGGATGCAAAGGTACGCATAAAATCGAAACGCGCAAGCTTTTCCCGACTTTTTTTATCATTTTTATTAAAAAAACTTCATTTTACCCCTTTATACCTATTATATATATAAGACTTGCCGGACTTCCTCTCCCGCCCGCCGTCCCGGCAGCATGGAGCCGCCCGGACGGACCCCGCCGCAATGGTACGCACACCCGGCGGCCGCATCCGGACATTCCGCATCCGGGACCCATAAAAAATCCGCGCCACAACCGCCGCGAAGTTGCGCATGAGCCGGCGAAATGTTATCTTTGTTGAAAAGCTCCCCGGAACTTACCGAAACCGACAATAACCATAACAAGCCATGAATCTCCGCATCGCAAGAACCATCCTGCCGCTCCTCGCCGCCGTATCAACGGCTGCAGCCGCGCCACACACAGCCGACGGCACCCGCATGCCGCGCCGCGTGACCATCTCGCGCGCCGGGTTGCTCGACAAGATCAGGGGCGGATGGGCCGGCCAGACGATAGGCGTCACCTACGGGTTCCCCACCGAGTTCCGGTACACTGCGGGGATCATAGGCGACGAGGTGGAGATCCCGTGGGGTGATCCCGACTACATACGCAACACGATGATCAACGCGGCGGGGGCCTATGACGACATATACATGGATCTCACCTTCGTCGAGGTGCTCGACCGTCTGGGGCTCGACGCCCCGGCCGATTCGATGGCTGTGGCCTTCGCCCGTGCGGGTTATCCGCTGTGGCATGCCAACCAGGCGGCGCGGTACAACATCCTCAACGGCATCATGCCTCCCGAGTCGGGGCACTGGCGCAACAATCCCCACGCCGACGACATCGACTTCCAGATCGAGGCAGACTTTGCGGGGATAATGTCGCCGGCGATGCCACGCGCGGCAGCCGAGATATGCGACCGTGCGGGGCACATCATGAACTACGGCGACGGCTGGTACGGAGGTGTATACATGGCGGCCATGTATTCGCTGGCATTCGTAAGCAGCGACATGGAGTACATCGTCACCGAGGCTCTGCGCATTCTCCCGCCCGGGAGCGGCTACCGCCGCTGCATAGAGGATGTGGTCGACGCCTACCACCGTAACCCCGACGACTGGCGCACGGCATGGGAGGTGTGCCGGCAGCGATGGGACAACGACATCGCCTGTGGCGACGGGGCGCTGCTGCCCTTCAACATCGACGCCAAGCTCAACGGGGCCTATGTCGTCATAGGATTGCTCTACGGCGGCGGGGACTTCGGCCGCACGATAGACATATCGACACGCTGCGGCCAGGACTCCGACTGCAACCCCGCCTCGGCGGCGGGAATCCTCGCGACGGCGATCGGATACGATGCCATACCGCCCGAGTGGCGCGAGCCCGTAGAGCGCGCCGAGGACCTGAAGTTCGCCTACACCGACATGTCGCTGTCGGATGCCTGCCGCACGAGCTTCGACCACGCCCTCGAGAATATCCGTCGCAACGGCGGCACCATCGACGGCGACAACATAACGATACGCACCCAGGTTCCGCATCCCGTGCGCCTTGAGCAGAGTTTCGGCGGCCTGCATCCCGTCGAGCGGCGCACGATCGAGGGTCACGCCGGCAACGAATACTCGCTCGAGGCGGAATGCGAGGGCATCGTCATAACGGGTAGCATCGACTGCGGCGACCCGAAATACGCGGCACGCATCGAGGTCGAGGTGGACGGGCGCAAGGTGGACAGCTTCGACATGCCGGCCGACTGGAACCGCCGCCGCCACGAGATATGGTGGAACTTCGACCTCAAGGCCGCCAGGCACCGCATCCTGCTGCGATGGGTGAATCCGCGCGACGACGCCTCGCTACACGTGCGCGACGCCGTCCTGCTCCGCTCCGCAAACAGATAGCCGGAGCGTACGGGCAGGCGCGGCACGCCGGACGGCGGGCATACGTGTGAAACCGCAAGCCGCGAAAAGGCTCCCGGCAATGGAATTTCCGGCGGATTCAACTATCTTTATACCGTCATACACGTATTAACACTTATACATATGGAAATTATCAGGACTACAAGAATCCTTCTCCTCGCGACGGCAGCCGCGGCGGCCATATCGTGCGGGAATACCCCCGGGGCCGCAAAGCAGGAGGAGGCACCGATGCCCGAAGGGGTGACGCTGCGGAAGATCGACTCATTGACACTCATGACGATACGGGACGACGACGGCGAGAAGCGCATGCCCAACGAGCTGTTCTACGGCGAGGCCGATTCGGCGAAGGTCGAAAGTCTTTCGCCCGATGGGTCCGTGGCATCGTCGATAAGCTGCTTCGTCGTCGGGACGCAGGGCAAGAGAATCCTCTTCGACACGGGCAACGGACCCGCACGCGGAGGCAGGATGACGGAGCGGCTCAAGGCTGCGGGCATCGACCCCGGGCAGATCGACCTCATCATGGTGACCCATTTCCACGGCGACCACATAGGCGGCATGGCGCAGGAGGGGAAGCCGCTCTTCCCCAACGCCGAGGTCTATGTCCCCGAGAGCGAATACGCGGCATGGGCGGCGATGGGAGACCAGAGCGCGAAGACGGCGATGGAGGCCATGCAGGCATACGAGGGACATCTGCACCGTTTCAACGCGGGTGACACGCTGCCCCTCGGGGTGACGGCAATGGCCGCACCGGGACACACACCCGGCCATACGGTCTATCAGATCGGTCGCATCTTCATCGCGGGGGACCTGATCCACGGCTTCGACCTGCAGATACAAGACCTCGACATCTGCCCGAGCTTCGATACGGACCGGAAGCTGGCCACCGAGAGCCGCAAGCGATACATCGACTACATAAGGCAGAACAAACTCATAACGGCCGGCATGCACTTCCCCGGCAACGGCATCAAGGAGAGTCTGTAGCGTTCCGGCCGCAGCGCTGCACCACCCTCCGAATATTGCGTATTGCAGGGCCGCCAATTCACTCCGAATGGCGGCTCTGTTTCTCTCAATATCGCAAGCCGACGTCACTCCCGGCACAGCCAAACTCCGAAAATTTCATTTTCTATTTGTCTCTGCCCCCTCCTTTTACTATCTTTGGTTTTACCTTAGATAGGAGTCGGTTCGGCATAGCCAAATAAGAAAACTGCGTTTTCTATTTGTCTCTACCCCCTCCTTTTACTATCTTTGGCTTCGCCTTAGACAGGAGGCGCCTCGGCATAGCCAAATAAGAAAACTGCGTTTTCTATTTGTCTCTGCCCTCGGCTTTCACTATCTTTGCTCCCATTGAACTAAATACTGAAACATGAAACTGAGAAACATATCAATATTCGTAGTCGTGCTGCTGGTGCTTGACCAGGCGCTGAAGATATGGATCAAGACCCACATGTGCCTCGGCGAGGCGATAACCGTCTTCCCCGACTGGTTCCAGCTGCGATTTATCGAGAACAGCGGCGCAGCATTCGGCATGCGCATCGCCGCCGGCGGGGCCTTCGATTGGGGCAAGATCGCCCTCAGCCTCTTCCGCATAGTGCTTATAGGGCTCCTCATATACTATGTATGGTATCTCGCCCGCAAGCGCAGCGACGTCCCCAAAGGGGTATTCATAGGGCTGGCGCTCATCGTGGCCGGAGCGATAGGCAACATGCTCGACTCGGCATTCTACGGACTCATATTCTCGGCCTCAACACCCGTCACGCCGGCACACTTCGGCGACGGATATGCCCCGTTTCTCATGGGCAAGGTCGTGGACATGTTCTATTTCCCGCTCTTCCGCTGGGAGAGCGTACCGCGCTGGCTGTCGTTCCTCGTCGATGACAACTATTACTTCTTCGGGCCGATATTCAACCTCGCCGACACCTACATATCCGTGGCGGTGATCTATCTGCTCATCTTCCACCACAAGTTTTTCAAGTAGCGGCGCCGCAGGAACTGAATAACGGCACAAGAGGCTGGCAACATGCGACATACACGATAAGGCAAAGGCTGCGGAGAGAATAAAAATAGCGTCCGGCAAAATTTTTCCGGCCAAAACCCTTGCAAAATAAAAAA
>CASDSD010000010.1 GCA_949283205.1 uncultured Alistipes sp.
CCGCCCCGATATCGGGGCGGCCCGCCTTGCGTATGCCGCCGCCGGTGCGATATTGGGCCGCGAAAAATTTGGCGGAGACCTCTTTTGTCGTTATCTTTGATATTCAACTTCCCGCGCCTGCGGAGATACCGTTCGATATGTACACCTTCGACCACACGCTTTTCCTCGCCCTGAACTTCGACGGCGGCCCTGTCGTCGACCGCATCATGACGCTTTGCTCGACCCCTGCGGCGTGGGCGTGGCTCTATGCGCTCATGTTGTGGCTCGTGTGGCGTCGCGGCGGCTGGCGCGCCCTGCTGCTCTTCGTCGCAACGGCGGCCGTGGCGCTCGGCCTGGCCGACATGGTGGCGGGCATATTCAAGCATACGGGTTTGCTCGGGGGGCTGTGGCCGTCGTTCCCCGCGCGGCTGCGTCCCATGCATACGCCTGAACTCGAGGGGCTGGTGCATACGGTGCGCGAGGGCGGCCTCTACGGTACCGTCTCGGCGCACGCCGCCACGATGACGGCCCTCTGCGTGACCTCGGTGCCGGCGGTGCGGCGGCGGTGGTTCTCGGTGCTGATCGTGGCTGCGACGCTTGTCGTATGCTACTCGCGGATATATCTGGCATATCATTTCCCTGCGGATATCGTTCTGGGCGTCGCTACGGGACTGCTTTCGGGCGCCGTGGCGCGGCGGGCCGCAGCCGTGGCGTGCAGACGCCTCTGCCGCGGTGCCGACAGGGGGTGACGGCACGGAGTCCCGGAAGAGGATCCCGCCCCTGCGGCAGCGGTGAGGAGCGGCGCCGCAACCTGCACCGTGTCGATGCCGTCGCGCGGTTTCCGACGGCGAAAAAGGGACAAAAAGGCCCCATTATGAAGAATTCCGGTTGAAAACAGCTTTTTTTTGAATAAACAGCTCGGCACGGTTTCAATTTTTTGTCTGAAAAGTTGTTTTTATGTCGATTTTTAACTAAGTTTGAAAAGTGTGATTTATAACGGATAGAAAATGGAAGAGTTTGTAACCCGACCCGTCGGCATGGGAGCCCCGGCTCCGGCAATTGTGGAGGCGCGTTTCATGCGTAACATCGAACGTCTCACGGATGCGGAGATCATGCCTGTCATGCGCGACTGGCTCGACAGCTGTCCCATGGCATGTGTCAATTGGCCCGAGTATCCCTATGCGCCGAAGGCTTCCTTTCGCGTGGCGCACTCCGACGAGGTGCTGGCGGTGATGTTTGAGGTCGAGGAGCGGAATGTCCGCGCCGTCACCATGGATGACAACGGACCCGTATGGGAGGACAGCTGTGTGGAACTCTTCGTGGCCGACCCCGCGGACGAGGGGTATTTCAATTTCGAGATGAACTGCATCGGCTCCGTGCTGGCGGCACACCGTTATTCGCGCAACAGCGCCCGCCACTTCGACGGGGCGTGCATGCACCGCATACGCCGTATCACGTCGCTGCCGCACGCCACGATCGACTCGCGGGGCGACGCCTTGCGCTGGTGGGGTGTGGAGGTGATCCCCTTCGAGCTTATGGGGTGGATCTCGGCCCCGCGCCGCCTGCGGGCGAATTTCTACAAGTGCGGCGACAAGTGCGAGCAGCCGCATTTCCTGAGTTGGGCGCCCATCACGGCGCCGCAGCCCGATTTCCACCGGCCCGAATTCTTCGGCGAGGTGGTGCTCCTGTAGCCGGGCCGGAGTGTATGTGACGGCATCGTTCCATTGAGGGGCGTGCAAGAGTGACCGGGGGGCCGGGGGAGTGACGGAGAGTGAGAGACCGAGAGTGAGAGACCGAGAGGGCGAGACCCGAGAGTGAGAGACCCGAGAGTGAGAGACTCGAGAGGGCGGGCCGGGGGCGAAGGCGAGGAGGAGGGAGACGGCGAGGGTGAGGCGAAGGAGAGAGAAGGCGAGGGTGAGGGTGAGGAGAAGGATAGAGAGGAAGAAGGTGAAGGAGAGGAGAAGGAGAAAAAGGAGAGGAAGGAGAAAGGAGCGACCGGTGTAACGGGATATTTGAAAAGAGACAATAATGTAATTCAATAAGAACCATGACCAACGAGAAACTTTTATCTATTGCCGAGCGATTTGCCCTGGAGGGTAAGATCGCGACGGTGAAGCCGCTGGGTGAGGGCTTCATCAACGACACTTTCATCGTCCGCACCGAGGGCGATGCTCCCGACTATATCCTGCAGCGCAAGAACCACCAGGTGTTCCCCGACGTGCCGGGCATGATGGACAACATCATGGCCGTGACCACCCATATCAAGGCGAAGGTGGCGGACCCGCTTCGCGAGACGCTTACGGTGATTCCAGCGCGTGACGGCCGTCTCTACGTGGAGGACGAGGGCAACTTCTGGGCCGTATGCCTCTTTATTCCGGACACGTTGAGCTACGACCGTGCCGACTCGCCCGAGCTGGCATATCAGGGCGGTGTGGGCATAGGGCGTTTTCAGGCGCTGCTGTCGGACTTCGACAAACCCCTGAACGAGACCATCAAGGGCTTCCACAACATACGCTGGCGTTTCAAGCAGTGGGACGAGACCCTTGCGGCCGACCCCGCGGGGCGTGTTGCCGCGCTCAAGGAGGAGATCGGCTGGATCGAGGCGCGCCGCGGCGAGATGCTCGACTTCTGGTCGCTGGTGGAGAACGGTACCATCCCCACGCACGTGACGCACAACGACACCAAGATAAGCAATATCCTCTTCGACAAGCCTACGGGCAAGGTGCTGTGCGCCATCGACCTCGATACGGTGATGAGTTCGACGTCGCTCAACGACTTCGGCGACGCGATCCGCTCCTATGCCAACACGGGTGCGGAGGATGACCGCAACCTCGACAACGTGAACCTCAGCATCGAGATGTTCCGCGCCTACACGGAGGGATACCTGTCGCAGCAGCGCGCCACGATGACGCAGAGCGAGCTCGACTGGCTTGCCTTCTCGGCGCGATACATCACCTTCGAGCAGGTGCTGCGCTTCCTGATGGACTACATTGACGGCGACAAATACTACAAGACGGCCTATGCGGAGCACAATCTGGTGCGTACGCACGCCCAGTACAAGCTGCTGCGCAGCATGGAGGAGCAGTACGGCCGCATGTGCGAGATAGTGAAGGAGCTGTCGAAATAACGGGCGGCGCCGGACAACGCACCGGGGAGCCTTCCCATTGCGGAACGGGCTCCCCGGTTTTTTTTGCGCCTTGTCCCGGGCTGTTTCCCCGGGGCTTTGCCTGTTCTTGTGTCTTTCCCTGCGGCGGGGCTACATCTGGCGCCGCGTGGAGCCGATCAGGTAGAGGATGGCGAGGACGGCGCAGACGAAGAGCGCGACGGAGGGCCTGCGCGTAAGGAATATCGTGAAGACATATACGATCGAGAGGCCGACGGCGAGCGTCGCCAGCGAGAATTTCTCGTAGCGGCGGTATTTGCGGGGACGGTCGTCGCAGCCATCCTCCGAGAGCGAGAACTGCACCTTGCCGCGTTCGTGCCGCCGCTCGCCCGTGTAGTATACCGATGCCAGGAAGTGCTGCCCCTGCGGGCCGCTGGCGTCGTAGAGGGTGTGCGCCCCCGTCGGGCGATCCTCGTGCCACATCCCCGCCTGCATCACCCACCGCTTGGGGCCGATCGTGTCGCAGGTGTAGACGCCGTAGCCGTGGCGGAGACCCTCCTCGTCCGTCTGGCCGATGTAGTACCCCTCCTTGTCGGAGCGGAACCGCAGCGTCTCGCGCCGCGCCGCTATGGCGTCGAAATTGTCGGTGAGGATGGTGCGGTGGTCGGCGTCGAGCCACCGTCCCCATGTGCGCAGCTTGCGCCGCACGAGGGCGTCGTACCACTCCAGCTCCTTGAGGGCGGAGTCGCGGTCCATCGTGCGCCGTGCCCCCGCATCGGGGCCTCTATGTATATCTCTTGTCGGTCTTGCTGTCTGCATGGCTTGCCGTATCTGAATGCGTATGCGGTTACTCCACCGCCTCGAAGGGGCGGTCGGCGTCGCCCCTCCAGCGGTAGAGGCGTATCGAACTGCCCTGGCCCTGCGCGTTGCGGTAGTTGTGCGATATGTAGAAGTATCCGCCGCCCACCGAACATATCCCCGTCGAACCGTAGGGGAAGTTCCAGCCGCGGATGCCCGAGGGCGTATGCTCGACGCCCGCCTCCGAGAGGGGAAGGACCTTCTCCGGCCCCGGCATGTAGGGCATGCCCTTCAGCAGCTCCTTCACGGGGCGTGCGGCGGCATCCACGGCATAGAGGTCGTAGTTGGGGTATTGGGGTTTGCTACCGCGGTAGACGGCCATGTACCAGCGTTGCGTGGCCTCGTCGTACTCGAGGTTCTGCACGCCGTAGGAGGTGTTGCCCGTCATGACAAAGTAGCGGCCGTCGGGCCTGGCGGGGCCGTCGCGGTGCATCGACTCCTGGCTCAGGGGCCTCTCGTAACGGCGCCAGCGGCGCGTGTCGTATTGCAGCAGAACCTGGTAGTCGTTGTCCGAACGTTCCGTGTCGCCGTATATGCCGTATGCCACGGTGAGGTAGTGTCTGCCGCCGCTGCGCCCGAAGCGCGGGCCGAAGGCGATGCCGTCGAAGCCGCTGCACCCGAAGCGGTGGGGGCGCGGACCCTCCGCGGTCTCTACCGTGGCGGTGTAGTCCTGCAGCACTTCGTCGATGAATACGGCCGTCATGATGCCGTCGCTCTCGGCATCCATCCCCGTGCGCGTAATGCGGTCGACATCGAATATGGCCACGTAGAATCCGTCCCGTATGGTATCGTTCCTGCCCTCCATGGCGAGGATGCCGCGGCCGATGGCGTCGTTCTTGTACTCGAGCGAGCCGTATACGCGGCCGTCGTCGTCGTTGAAGTCGAGGCATCCGAGGTGGCCCATAAGGCCCGTCACGGTGCCGACGACGCGTCCCTGCATGTCGGCCTTGACCAGCATCGTGGTGTAGGAGTAGTATATGTATTGGCGGCGGGTGTCGACGGCGATGCCCTGTATGTGTCCTGCGGGGAATGTCCCCGAGTCGATGGTGCGGGGCAGCTGTTCGGCAGGGTCGCTCTCCGACATGTGTTGTGCCGCCGCGGGGAGCGCCGCTGCCGTGAGAAGTGTCATGACAGCGATTGCGGCGAGTCGGATTGTGCGGTTCATGGCTTTATGATTTTTGCAGAGGCAAGATAGTGATTTTTTGCCGAACGGCCATGCCCCGGCCCCCGGCATGCGCTTTCAGGCATCTTTTTTCCGGGTCGTCGGGTACATCCGGTCTATCCGGTGTATAGGGCGGATCGTGCGGGACGCCGGATGCGGGGCGCCGGGCAAAAAAGAGGAAGCGCCGGCACTCCGGCGCTTCCCGTATTCCCAGACGTGTGGCGTAGCGTGTCGGGGTAGCCTCCCCGCATCCGCCGCGTCCCTTACTGTATGCCCAGCTTGGTCTTTACCTCGGGGCTGATGTCCGTGGTGGCGGCCTCGTCGATGTATGCGAGCGAACCTGCCGCCAGGTCGAATATCACGATATAGCCTCCGGCCTTGGCAACCTCGCTGATGGCGTTGAGGCACTTCTCCTGTATGGGCTGCAGCAGCTCTACCTGTTTCTTCTGCATGTCGCTTCCGGCCATCTGCTGGAACTCCTGATAGCGGGTCTGAAGGTCGTTGAGCTCCTTCTCCTTGAGCTGTTTCATGGCGTCGCCCAGCGTGTCGGCGCTCTGCTGGAACTCCTGCAGTTTGGTGTTGAACTCCACGCCGATGGTTTCAAGCTGTGCATCGAGATCCTTGGCATAGGCCTGCAACTGGGTCTGCGCCTCCTTGAACTCGTTCATGTTGGTAAGGATCTCCTGCGAGTTGATGCGGCCGAACTTCTGTGCGAAGAGCGATGTAGAGAACATCGTACATACAACCACAAGGGTTAGTTTGAATGCGTTTTTCATGGTTTTCTTTCGTGTGTAATTTTATGATTTTATGCTGATTTCCTGTTGCCTGTATTGTGTTTGACCGTGCGGGGCGCGTCCTGCGGGTCCTGTCCTGTCCTGTCTGTCCTTCCTGCGGCCCCCCCCCTGGTCTGCGGCCCCTGGTCTGCGGCCCCTACTCTGCGGGCGTCTCCGTCGTCGCCGTGGCGGCCGTGGCCTTCAGCCGGTCGATGATCTCCTGCGTGTGGTCGCTCTCGGGCGAGTAGTAGAGCATGGTTGCGTTCTGCGCTATGTCCACTACCATGTCTATTCCCTTCTCTTTGGCATAGGCCTCGATGGCGCCGAAGACCTCCTTCTGTATGGGCTGTATGAGCTCAATGCGGCGCTTCATGAGGGTCCCGTCGGTGCCGAAGATCGACTCCTGGAAGTCGGTCGCCTCCTTCTCCATCTTGAGGATGTTCTCCTCGTTAGCCTGCTGCGATGCCTGCGAGAGTGTCGACTTGCGCTGCATGTATGCGTTGTAGAGCTCCTCTACGGCCTTGAACTTCTCGTCCACGTCCTTCTGGTACTGTTCGGCCATCTGGTCGAGCTGCGTGAGGGCCTGGTTGTAGGCGTCGATCGACTTGAATATCTTTTCGCTGTTTACCACGACGGTGTTTTGTGCCGCGGCGATGCCGACAGTAGCCAGCGCCAATGCCAGTATCAATGTTAATCGTTTCATAATAACCCGGTTTTAAGTGGCACGTAAATGCAAATGTATTAATTTATTTTCAAATATGCTGCCAATCACGTCAGAATGTTTGACCCATGGTGAAGTGGAACTGGCTGCCGCTGCGTTTTGTCGAGCCGGCGGGAGCGTCGAATCCCCATCCCCAGTCGAGTCCGAGCAGACCGACGATGGGGAGGTAAAGCCTTACGCCCAGACCTGCCGAACGCTTGATCTTGAAGGGAGAGAAACTCTTCCACGAGTCGAATCCGTTACCACCCTCGAGGAAGCCGAGGACGTATATCTGCGACGACTCCTTGAGGATAACGGGATAACGCAGCTCCATTGTGTATTTGTTGTATGCGATGGAGTAGTCGTTCGTGGGGTCGAGGGCTCCGTTCTCGTAACCGCGCAGGCGGATGATGTCGACACCGTATATTGTGTATCCGCTCATACCGTCACCGCCGACCTCGAACCGCTCGAAGGGCGAGACCTTGTTCTTGTTGTAGTGACCGAGGAATCCCATCTCGGCGGCGGCCATGAGCACGAGCTTGTTGTTGCGCGATATCGGGAGGAACCATCGGGCATTGAGCTGCCAGCGGTGGTACTCGATCCACTTGTAACGCTGTGCGTCCTCCATGCTCGAGTCCGAGTAGTCGCGGCCGTCCCAGAGCGAATACGGGGGTGTGAGGGTGAGTATTGCCGAGAACTCCGATCCCGAACGCGGGTATATCGGCTGATCCACGGTCGAACGCGAGAGCGCCACCCTGAACGATAGTTCGTTTGCCACGCCGTTGCTCATGATGAAGTAGTTCCAGTTCTTGAGGCTGTAACGCGTGTACTGCGCCTCGAGGTATAGCGTGAAGTTGGGGTCGGGCCACTTGAGTCGTTTTCCGAGGCCCGCGGCCAGACCGAACGAACGGAAGTACATCGTTGCCGTCTGCCATATGTAGTATGCGTTGTTCTGCTCCGACCAGTGTCCCGATACGGTGAGCGAGTTGGGCTTGTGTCCGCCGACCCAGGGGTCGGTGAAGCTGGCGGCGATGGCCTTGTAGTATGTACCGTTTGTCTGTCCCGAGATAGAGAACTTCTGGTTCTGTCCCATGGGGTATGGGGTCCAGGTTCCCTTCTTGAAGAGGTTTCGCGTCGAGAGGTTGTTGAGGGTGATGCCGACGGAGCCGACGAAGGATCCCGATCCCCAGCCGCCGGCAATGTTGAACTGGTCGCTGGCGGTCTCCACGAGGGGGAAGTTGACGTTTACCTTGTCGCTCGATATGGGCTGTATGTCGGGCTGGAGCTGCTCGGCGTCGAAGTGTCCCATGCCCATGAGCATACGCAGCGTACGCATCAGCAGGGCGCGGTTGTAGAGCTCGCCCGGGAATACGTATAGCTCGCGGCGGATCACCTCGTCGTCGACACGGTTGTTGCCCGATATCCCGACCTCGTTCACGGTGAAAGGCTTGCCCTCGAAGACCTTGATCTCGAGGTCTATCGAGTCCTTGCCCACGACGATCTCGGAGGGTTCGATCTGCGACATGAGGTAGCCGTTGTTCTGGTAGAGGTTGGCTACCGATATTCCTTCGGGATCCATCTCGCGGCCTATGCCGAGGCGTTTGTGCATCGACTTCTTGTCGTAGGTGTCGCCCTTTTTGACGGAGAAGAGCTGCTGCAGCTCCTCGGTGGTGTAGATCGAGTTGCCGATCCACTTGATGTTGCGTATGTAGAACTTGTCGCCCTCCGCCAGGTCGATGTGTATTCCTATGCGCTCGGAGTTGATCGTGTAGATCGAATCCGAGAGGATGGTGGCGTTGCGGTATCCCTGCGAGTTGTAGAAGTCTATGAGCAGGTTCTTGTCCTCCTTGTAGTCCTCCTCGTTGAGCTTGGTGTTCTGGAAGAAGTTGATGCTCTTCTGGTGCGTCTTCTTGAAAGTGCGGCGCAGGCGCTTGTCCTTGAACTGCGTGTTTCCGCTGAAGGTGATGCTGCCGACACGCACCTTGGCGTTGCGGTCGATCCGGAAGACGACGTTGACCATATTCTCGCGCAGGGTGTCGTTCTCGATGCGCGTCGTCACCTCCACGTTGCGGAAGCCCTTGGCTATGAAGTGCTTCTTGATAAGTTTCTCGTTCTTGTCGATGACGTAGTCCGACAGCTCCGTACCCGCCTTGAGCTTCAGCTCGTCCATGAGGTCCTTCTGCTTGCTGCGGTTTATGTGCTCTCCCTCGAAGTTCCAGCTGCGCACGCGGGGGCGCTCCTGCAGGAAGAGCTCGAGGTCGATGCTGTCGCCCTCGATGTTGGCACCGATCTCCACGTCCGAGAAGTAACGCTGCCCCCACAGACGGGTTATGGCGTCCGAGATGAAGGTGCTGGGCAGATAGAGCGAGTCGCCCGGGATAAGTCCCGAGGTCGAGAGCAGCAGGTTCTTGTCACGGAAGCGTACGCCGTGGACATTGATGTTGCGTATGTAGTAGAGCTTGGGCTCGGTGTTGGCGCTGAGTACGGGCGCATTGCGGTCGAACTGCGGTTCCTGCTTCTCGTCGTTCTCCTGCTGCTCGCCGTTCTCCTGCTGCTTTTCTCCGTTCTCCCCCTCCTTCTCGCGTAGGTCCTCTGCGGCCTCGAGAGCCTTCTTGTCCATCTGGAGCGTATCTCTGTTCTGGGCCGTTGCGTACCCCGCCGCGAGGAGGAGTGCCGCTGCGACCGCGACGATTAGTTTGCCTGCGTATCTCATTTAATCAACAAAAATGTTTCTTTTTCCGTATCGGTTTCTATTGTGGTGGCGGTATCCCGCGTCCGTTGTCCGTTTCTGCGGCGGCGGTATCCCGCGCCTGTGGTTCATATTGCCGTGGCGGCGGTTCCCCGTATTTGTCGCCCCTCCCGGTGTGTCATTCCTTCCGGTGCTGCCCCTTCCGCTGCGCTGCCCTTTTTTGGAGTATAACCCCCTCCCGGTGCTGCCCCCTCCCGGTGCTGCCTCCTCCGGTGCTGCCCCCCTCCGTGTAGCCCTCTTTCGGAGCCCCCTTATTCTTCTCGGAGCCCCCTACTGATACTCGGAGCCCCCCCCCTCGGTGAGCCCTCTCCCATCGGAGAGCCCCCCGCCCGGTGTGGGCCCCGGCGGCTATGCCTTGTCGTCCTGCGGGGACGTCTCCTTCACGGCCTCCTCCTTGACCAGGCCGTAGCGGCGGTCCCGTGAGGCGTATTCGCGCATGGCCTTCTCGAATTCGGCCTTGTCGAAGTCGGGCCAGAGCGTGTCGGTGAAGTAGAACTCTGCATACGATGCCTGCCAGAGCAGGAAGTTGCTCAGGCGGTATTCGCCGCTGGTGCGTATGACCAGATCGGGGTCGGGCATCCCGGCCGTATAGAGTTCGTCGCCGAAGCTCTGTTCGGAGATCTGTTCGGGGTCGATCTCGCCTGCGGCGGCCTTGCGGGCCAGCCTGCGTGCGGCTGCCGTGATCTCGCTGCGCGACGAGTAGTTGAGCGCGAGTACGAGCGTCATGCGCTTGCCGTCGGCGGTGCGGCTCTCGATGCGGTCGAGTGCCTCGAGGACCTCGGGCGAGAAACGGCTCTTGTCGCCGAGGATTCGCACGCGCACGCCCTGACGTGCCAGGGCGGGGGTCTCCATCTCCACCCCCTTGCATATCAGGTGCATGAGGGCGTCCACCTCCTGTTGCGGGCGGCCCCAGTTCTCGGTGGAGAAGGCGTATACGGTGAGGTATTGTACGCCGTACTCGGCGGCATTCATGACGGTGGCGCGCAGGGCGTCCATTCCGGCCATGTGCCCCTCGTAGCGTTCCTTTCCGCGGCGGCGGGCCCAGCGGCCGTTGCCATCCATGATTATGGCGACGTGCGATGGTATGCGAGTCGTTTCGTTCATATAACCTGCAAATGTAGACAATTTTAGTCGTAAATGAAAGCATCGGGGCCAAATTATCCGTACAAGGGCCCTTGCCGTCGAGGCATACGATCTCCGCGGCGCGTATCGGCGCGCCTAATTGCGGATGTCCACATCCCACATCATTTTACTATGTAACGTCTCGTAAAATGATATATTGTGCGGTACGGCCAATAAAATCCGCTCGTTGGCGCGTGTGATTCGTATTCTGGAACCGTCCTCGAGGCGGTATGTGCGGTTGTCTATCGAGAGCTGTGCGGCGCCGCGGCGCGTATGCAGGTCGAGCTCCAGGCGGCTCGAGTCGGGCACCACGACGGGGCGTATTCCGAAGTTGTGGGGTGCGAGGGGCGAGATGACGAAGCAGGCGCACGAGGGGGCCACGATGGGGCCGCCGGCGCTGAGCGAGTATGCTGTGGATCCGGTGGGTGTGGCGACGATGACGCCGTCGCCGTTGTACTGGGCCACGGTCTGTCCGTCCACGCGCGCTATGACCTTTATCATGGATGCCTCGAGGCGCTGCACGGCCACCTCGTTCAGGGCGAGCAGGGGCTGCGGAGCGTCGCATATGCCTTCTATCCGTAGCATGGTGCGGGGCTGCGTGAGCAGGCGTCCGCGGGCGATGTCGTCGAAGAGGGCGTCTACGCCCTCGCGTGTGGCCGTGGTGAGGAAGCCGAGGTGCCCGAAGTTGATCCCCGCGACGGGGATCGACTTGTCGCTCAGGCGCTGTATTCCCTCGAGCAGGGTGCCGTCGCCGCCGTAGCATACCATGACGCTCTCGGCGGGCTGCGGTCCGGTGGCGCCGCGGTATATTGCGTCGGGGTCGATCACGCGGCCGAGGACGTGCGCGACGATTTCGGCGAACTCCTCGTTTATGGCGTAGCTGAAGCCGTTGCGTTCGATGGCGCGGAATACCTGCGCCATATGTTGCGGCTGGTGCTTTATCTGGTCTCGGGAAAAAAGTATTATTTTCATCCTCGCGTCGGAAAAAATGAGTAACTTTACCCCGCAAAGATAGCACAAGAGGCGCTGCATAGCAAATTTTTTGCGGCCGAAGGCGTGGGGGCATACTCCTTGAGGGGCTGTGCGTAACGCGCCGCAGGCGTATGCGGCGGCAAAACAGTTACCGTCATGACAAGACTCAGCGTAAACATCAATAAGATCGCCGTGCTGCGCAACTCGCGCGGCGGCAATCTGCCCGACGTTGTCGCCGCGGCCCTCCGCATCGAGGGGTTCGGCGCCGAGGGCATCACGGTGCATCCGCGTCCGGATGCGCGGCACATACGTTATCAGGACGTCCGCGACCTGAAGGCCGCCATCTCGACCGAACTCAACATCGAGGGCAACCCGATTCCGTCGTTCGTGGATCTGGTGCTGGAGGTGCGGCCGGCGCAGGTGACGCTGGTGCCGGATGCCGTCGACGCCATCACGTCGAATGCCGGGTGGGACACCGTGCGCAACAGGTCGTTCCTGACCGACATCTGCGGCCGCTTCAACGAGGCGGGCATACGCACCTCGATCTTCGTGGACCCCGTGCCCGAGATGGTGGAGGGTGCCGCGGCGTGCGGTGCGCGCCGTGTGGAGCTCTACACCGAGGGCTATGCCGCGGGTTACGCCGCGGGCCGCGAGGCCGCCATCGCCCCCTATGTGGAGGCTGCGGAGGCTGCGCGCCGCGCAGGCCTGGGGCTGAACGGCGGCCACGACCTCAATCTCGACAACCTGGCGTACTTCGCCGAGCGCATACCCTGGTGCGACGAGGTCTCGATAGGCCATGCGCTCGTATGCGACGCCCTCTGGTACGGCATGGAGAACACCGTGCGGCTCTACCGCCGCTGCCTCGGACACTGATCCCGCGGGCGAAGTTTCACGCAACACGCTGCCGATGAAGAACTCCTCACCCCTGGACAAACCGCTCTTTCACCGCATATCGCGTATCGTCGACGCCATGGGTGTCGAGGCCTATGTCGTTGGCGGGTACGTGCGCGACTACTACCTCCGCCGCCCCTCGACCGATGTCGATGTGGTCGTGGTGGGGGACGGCATCGCCGTGGCGGAGGCCCTGGGACGCGAGGTACACTCGCACGTGGCGGTCTTCCGCCGCTTCGGCACGGCCATGGTGCGCGCGGGCGGCGTGGAGGTGGAGTTCGTGGGGGCGCGCAAGGAGTCCTATTCACCCGACTCGCGCAAGCCCGCGGTCGAGGCCGGCACGCTGGAGGATGACCAGCGGCGGCGCGACTTCACGATCAACGCCCTGGCGTGGTCGCTCAACGGCAGCCGCTTCGGCGAGCTGGTGGACCCCTTCTACGGCATGGACGACCTGGAGGACTGCATCATACGCACGCCGTGCGACCCCGACATAACCTTCTCGGACGACCCGCTGCGCATGATGCGCGCCGTGCGCTTCGCCACACAGCTGGGCTTCGACATCGAGGAGGAGACCTTCGAGGCCATCGAGCGCAACCGCCGCCGCATGGAGATCGTCTCGGCCGAGCGCATCATAACCGAACTCAACAAGATAATCCTCTCGCCCGTGCCGTCTATCGGGTTCGAGCTGCTGGAGCGCACGGGGCTGCTGGAGCTTATCTTCCCCGAGCTGCACCGCCTGCGGGGGGTGGAGCGCGTGGGGCAGCATGCGCACAAGGACAACTTCCAGCATACGCTCAAGGTGCTGGACAACGTGGCGCGCCGCAGCGACGACCTGTGGCTGCGGTGGGCGGCGGTGCTGCACGACATAGCCAAACCCCTGACCAAGGCCTACGACCCGCGCGTGGGGTGGACCTTCCACCAGCACGAGGTGGTGGGGTCGAAGATGGTGCCGGCGATCTTCCGGCGGCTGAAGCTGCCGATGAACGAACACATGAAGTTCGTGCAGAAGATGGTCTTCCTCCACCTGCGGCCCATAATCCTCTCGGAGGATATGGTGACCGACTCGGCGGTGCGGCGGCTGTTGTTCGAGGCGGGGGACGACGTGGAGTCGCTGATGATCCTGTGCGAGGCGGACATCACGTCGGGCATCGATGCGAAGGTGAAGCGCTACATGTCGAACTTCGAGCTTGTGCGGCGCAAGATGCGGGACCTGGAGGAGCGGGACCGCGTGCGCAACTTCCAGCCGCCCGTCTCGGGCGACATCATCATGCGGTGCTACGGCCTGCGTCCGTGCAGCGCCATAGGACGTATCAAGGAGGCGATCAAGAACGCGATCCTCGACGGCGGGATACACAACGACTACGACGAGGCCTATGCCCTTATGGAGCGCCTCGCGGCGGCGGAGGGCCTCGAGAAGGTGTGCGACGTGACGCGTGCGGAGGCGGAGGCGGAGCGTGCCGCGCGTGAACGCGAGGAGCGCGAGCGGGCCGAACGGCGTGCCGCCGAGGAGGCTGCCGCGGCGGAGGC
>CASDSD010000011.1 GCA_949283205.1 uncultured Alistipes sp.
GCTTCTCGGCCCACAACCACCGCGCCGCCCCCCCTCCACAGCGACCCGACCTCCTTTTTCTGCCGCCCCTTCACCGCGCCCCGACCTCATTTTTATACCGTCCCTTTCCAACGCCCCGACCGACCGCCATTCTCTTCCGCCTCTCTCCGATGCCCCGACCGCATTTCTATACCACCTCTTTCCGACGCCCCGACCGCACCCATGCTTGCCGCCGCTCAGGCATCTTGGCCTCTAACAGGGTAAAGAAGGCTGGCTATGGTCGGGATGCAGCATATGACACATCTCATATGTAATAACATGCTCAATGCAGCGTCGCGGTGTAACCCACCCAAAATTATCCGTACTATTTAATATTATTTTTCGATGCACAAAATGATTATAACGGCGCCCCGCCTGAGAGATGTACTTAACAACAGTTCGTCGGGAACAATTTGGGAACAATTTCAAAAACAAAAAGAGCTAAGCAATTGATTATTCAATGCTTAACTCTTTTACTCGTACCCGGAGCCGGGGTCGAACCGGCACAGGGGTGAACCTACTGGTGTTTGAGACCAGCGCGTCTACCGATTCCGCCATCCGGGCTGATTTCGAAAAATCGAGTGCAAATGTAACCATATTTTCCCGTTTGCCAAAATATCAAACCGAAAAAATACATTCCCCGAGACATATATCCCTGAATATCCGCATGCACCGAATATTTCCCGCACCTGCCGCCGGATGCATCCCAGCCAATCTCCTCTCTCCGCCCCCGCCCGATCCCGTCCTATTTATCACATATATCCTCTCCGACACATCATCCTGTCATTGCCGGTCCCAATGCCAGCAGCAAACGCATTCCATATCTTAATATCTTACCCGTTGACCAATAACCGCCGCCCATATATCCCGTCCCCTGCCACACCCAAACAAAAACCTGCCGGTCGATACGGCCGGCAGGTTCAAGGCAAGGATTACACGATGGGCACACTCCTATCGAGGATCGAGCGTAAAGCCCCACTCGTAGTCGCCGTCGCTCTGCAGAGTGTATATCGCCTCGGGACGCGATCCCCAGCTGTCATATCCTCCGACTCCCGTCTGGCGGTAGTCGAGGCACACCTCGACGAAATCGTTGGCCGCAGTGTCGATATCATTGATATGCATCTGGCGGCGGTCATTCTGCGTCGCCTTGTCTCCCTCGAAGAAGTTGCGCCACTGGAAGTCGCGTTTGGTGTTCGTGGCGGGATCGTACTCCTCGATGGCGTTGCACAGGACGTTGAACTCCATCATATCGTCCGCAACGATCTCAAGGCCCTTGAAGCGGATCCACTCCGTATCGGTATGGTGTCCAGTCTCCTGCGGTCGCACATAGGGATAGTTCTCCGCGGCAGCCGTCGTGGTGTAGAGGCCCGGCAGCGTACCGTTGTTGCGGTCCCAGTAGTTCTCCTCGGGTCCGCGGCCGTAGTAGCTGAAACTCTCCATCGAGCGCGGCAGGCGGAAACGCATGCCCAGACGCGGCAACTCGGGCAGGTTCTCGCCCTGGCCGCCCTTGAAGCTGCTGCGCACATTGACGAAGCCTGCGGCATTGACCGTATACGTCACCTTGAGTGAAGCGCCGTAAGGCAGCGCATATACCACGTCGATCACCGAAGCACCGTTCTCGCCCTCCGACACCGAAGCCTCGGCCTTGAACTCCGTACCCGCCAGACGCCACTGCGCGCAGCGCTTGTCCTCGCCGTTGCCGAAGTCGTTGTCGGTCGGGGCGCGCCAGAAGTTGGGACGCAGGCCGAAGCCGTCGCTCAACAGCTCGCGGCCGCCATATTTATAAGAGGTAACATACCCCTTCGTGCGGTCGAAGACGAAGCTGACCTTGCCGCCCGTAACGGTGATGGCATCCTCCGTATCGGATACCTTCAGGGCCTTGCTCGCCATCGAGGCGTAGGCAGGACGCGCGGCGCGCTGCAGCTCGAACGACTCGTGCGCAATGACGAAGTCGGCCGGGATGAGACGCTCCTCGGCTATCGTGACGGCCTCCAGACGCAGCGTATAGGTCTGATCCTCGCGCATCTTGCCGAATGCGGGCACCGCCAGCGCGGCACGCGACTGCGGCGCGGCGTTCACCGTGAGGTAGCCGCTCTTCACCTCGCGGCCGTCGGCCATATAGGCATAGCGTATCCTGTAATTGCTCAGATCCTTGAAGTAGAAACGGTTCTCCACCTCATATCCGTCGTCGGCACGGTGGAAGGCGATGTCGCTGTAGGCATACTTCACCTCGGCCATGGCGGGATGCGGACGACGGTCGGGCCCTATGATACCGTTGCAGAGGAAGTTGGCGTCACTCGGCGTCTTGTCGCCGTAATCGCCGCCATAGGCCCAATACTTCACGCCGTTCTCGTCGGTCTCGGCGAAGCCCTGGTCGATCCAGTCCCAGATGAAGGCACCCTGAAGATTCGGGTACTTGTATATGGCCTGCCACTGGAGCCACAGGCCGCCCGTCGAGTTACCCATGGCATGGGCATACTCCGAAGGCATGATGGGACGGTCCGAGCCGCGGCGGCCGATACTCTCGAACCAGCTTGCTCCGGGATACTGCGGAACATACATGTCGCTGTTCCACTCCCACTGCGCACGCTCGTAGCATATCGGGCGGTTCATACGGCCCTCGCCATGCTCCTTGGCCGCGATGAGGTCATATCCCAGATAGAAGTTGTAACCGTTTCCGGCCTCGTTGCCCAGAGACCAGATCGCAACGCACGGATAGTTCTTCAACTGCTCGTACATGTTGTTTATACGGTCGAGATGGGGAGCGCGCCATGCGGGGTTGTTACCCAGCGTGCCGCCCTTGTTGAGGTTGTATCCCATGCCGTGAGACTCGATGTTGGCCTCGCAGTAGACGTATATGCCGATCTCGTCGCACAGTTCGTAGAAACGGCGCGGCTGCGGATAGTGGCTCGTACGCACGGCGTTGATATTGTTCTGACGCATGATCTCCAGATCGTGGCGCAGGTCCTCCTCCGAGACATAGTGGCCCGTATACTCGTTATGCTCGTGTACGTTCACGCCCTTGAACTTGACGGGCTGGCCATTGACGAGGAATACGGTATAGTTGCGGCCCGTGGCGTCCTTCTGGTCGATGGGCACGATCTCGAAGCGGCGGAAACCGACATTGAAGGGAACATACTCCCTTGCCGCGCCGCTGCCCACGCTCATCATCAGGCGGTAGAGGTTGGGCTCCTCGGCCGACCACTTCTTCACGTCGGGCACCGTACCGGTAAAGAGGGCCTCCTGGCCGCCCTGGACGTTCTTACTGCCCGAGAGCACCGTGGCGCCGGCGGCATCCACCAGTTTGTAGGCCACCTCGCACGCGCCGCTGCCTGTGGTCATCACCTTGAGGGTGAACAGGCCGTCGGTGTACGAATCGTCAAGCGTCGACACCACGTCGAAGTCACGGATCGAAGTCTTCGCCTGGGCGCTCAGATAGACATCGCGCTCGATGCCGCTGATACGCCAGAAATCCTGGCACTCGAGGTATGAACCAGTACTCCAGCGATAGATCTTCAACACCAGCGTGTTCTCGCCATCCTTCAGGTAGTCGTTCAACAGGAACTGCGCCACATCCTTCGAGTCCTCGCTGTAACCCACCTCGCGGCCGTTCACATATACGTAGACGCCCGACTTAGCTCCGGCGATGTTGAGGAATATGTCCTTGCCGTCCCACGCTTCATCGACGGTGAAGGTCCGGCGGTAGACACCCACGGGCGTAGCCTCCGGCAGCTGCGGCGGCTGCGGGTTCACGGGGCTGAACTCATAGGGATGGTTTACATAGATGGCGGTGCCGTAACCCTGCAGTTCCCAGTTGCCCGGCACCTTGATGTCATTCCACGACGAAGCGTCGGTCGCGGGATCCACAACAGTTTCGGGGACATCCTTGTAAGAGTCGTAATAGAGGAATTTCCACTCTCCGTTCAGGAGCTGATAGTTTTCCGACGACGAGAAGTCGCGCGTGAGCGCCTTGTCCTCGCTCGTGTAGGTTACGAATTCGGTACGGGGTGCCTCGCGATTGACCTCCACCGTAGCCACGTCCTGCCAGTAAGGGGTTTGACAGAAACCTGCGGCCGGGATCACAAGCGACGCCGCTAACAACAAGTTTTTTTTCATACGAATAATACGGTTTTTCAATTTAAGCTGCCGGTTTGGATTATCTGGTAGGGCTTCTCAAACACGCAACAGATACAAATATAATAAGATATTACATGATTTGCAACATTTGGCGCACTATTCGCACTCCGCCGCAAAGAGCAGCATCAGGGCGGGAATTCCCGAGGCCGAATAGCTGTCCACGGTCCGGTCCGGAGAGAGCGGCAGCGAATACTCCCCGCCGCAGATGTTGCGCTCGCCATCGCGGTTCGACCACCCCGCACGGATGTTGCCCCGCAGGAAGGGAAGGTACTGCCGCTGCCCGCAGTCGTAGACCAGCATCGCCATGTATTGCGCGAAGATCGCCGTATAGATACCCTGCTCTATGCCCTTCTCGAACGGGAGGATGCCGTCGTGCGACATCTCCTTCACAACGTAGTCCGCCGCCAGGCACGCATTCTCCAGGTAGCGCCTCTCACCCGTGGCACGGTAGAGCAGCACCGACGCCCCGATAAAGGAGCCCTGGTTGTAGACGTGTGTCGTCCAGTCGGGCCGTCCCGAACCGTGACGGCTGTCGGCAACGCGTCCCGTAGCGGCATCGAAGAGGTTTTCGACTCCCCATCCGTATATCTCGCGTCCCATCTCAAGATATCGCTCACGCGTATGCGTCGCGGGCCTCCCGCCCTGCTCCGCGGCACGCCCTTCGGGGACACACTCCGCAAGCGTCATCGCCGCAACCACCGTGGGGAAATTGATACACGCCATCTTGCCGTCGTCCGAACGGTTGGGCTCGGGGTCCGCTATGGGGTACCAGCGCCAGAACATGCCGCCCGACACGGCATCGTACGACCCCGTGTCCCCCACACGCTCCGAACCGTACCACACGCGCGAGAAACTCCGCTCCGAAAGACGCAGATACTCCTCCTCGCCGAAGGCCGCGTACGCCCGCGCAAGGGAGATCGTCCACCACATGATGTCGTCGTAGATGAACCATCCCGTATTCTCGTTGTTGTCCTCGAAATCGAACCCCGCATAATGGGCCCGCTCACCCTCGAATATGCGGCGGCAGAGTTCACGATACTCCCGCGCCCTGCGGCGCTCACCGCATCGCTCGGCCAGCGCCGCGGCATTCATCGCCATGTCCCAGTATATGGGCTGGCACCAGATGGCCGCGGCGCCGTTGAAACGGTCCACGGCGGCCGGCACCGACGAATCGCTCTTGTAGATATATTTGCCGGTATCGAGATAGACGTCGTTGAAGGCGTCGTACGCCAACCATACATCCTTCAGGCCGACATCCCCGTCCGCAACATTTGCAGCCTCCGCAGCCTCGGCCCCCTTCACGGCCCCGGCGCCGTCTCCGCAGGAGGCCGCGCACACCCCCGGCACGGAGCCGAGCGCCGCCAGCAACATGACAAAAACTCCTGTTTTCATTCCGTACAAAACTTGAATTCGAAACATCACGGCCGCAACGGCGGCCCCACGACAAAAATACGAAATAAAACCCGACCGCAAAACAACCCCGCGGCGACACCCCTCACCCCGGGCCGCAGCACCCGTGAAGGAGCCGTAAAATCAGCGAAAAAGCCGCCCGAAACGACAAAAAAACGAAAAAAAGTGACATAACGGAATAAATATGTTTGATTTACCGTATAATATTTTTTTCTTTGGAAAATAATTTCCATCTTTGGAACGGTTGAAATGACGAAAAAAAAGAACTTGAAGGAGAAGAGACGCAAACTCCGTCGTTCCGACCCACAAAATGGCAACAACCCTATTTTCCAATCTATTCCCTCTATAATTTAGGGACCGTGCACATCTTTAGCGGTCCGTTCTTTTGTCTGCCGTAAGGTTTGAGTAATTCCCTTACGGCTTCTTTTTTTATGTCCGCCCCACACCGCCCGCAGCATGCCGACATGTCGCACCGCACCGGAAGCCGCCTCGAACCGCCTGCAAAACCGCCGGCCGCCCCTTACGGGAATTGCACCGGTTTTTCCGCTATGCAAAATTGGATTTATCGGCAAATTTTCATATTTTCGCACGGAATATTGACAGGTTTCACACCGCAACAGACCAAGCATACCTAGGCCGGCATTCAACCCGCACCTGCGCGCGGTCCCGGGCGGCACAACCCCGATAAATGATGAAACGACACCTTATAACACTCGCTATCATGGCGTCGACCGTAACGATACCGGCCGCGGCGCAACAACCACAAGGCAAACTCCTCACCATGGAGGAGACGATCTTCAGCCGCGAGCTTTCGCCCGCGACCTACCCCGTACGATGGGTCGCAGAGAGCGACAACTATTCGATCGTGGAAGACTCGGCAATAGTCGCGGTAAATCCCCGCAGCGGGAAGCGCTCCACACTCATCACCCTCGAGGAGCTCAACAGACTGCTCTCGGCCGACTTCAAGACGTTCCCCGCATATTCGTTCGAGGACGCGAACACCCTCGTCGTCGTCTCGAACGGCGTACGCAGCACCATAGACCTGCGCCGCCGCAGCATCGTGGCCTCGAGCCGCGTGCCCTCGGGCGTGGCCAACCTCACGCGGCAGACGGGGAAGGGCGGACGCTACGCATACACGCGCGACAACAACCTCTACTATTTCGACGGCGAGAACGAACATGCCGTAACCACATACGAGGACCGCAACATCGTCTGCGGCCAAAGCGTCAGCCGCAACGAGTTCGGCATCACGGGCGGCATATTCTTCTCACCCGACGCCTCGAAGATAGCATTCTACCGCAAGGACGAGTCGCGCGTGACCGACTTCCCGCTCGTGGACATCACCACCCGCACCGGCACGTTGCGAAACATCAAGTACCCGATGAACGGCATGGCCTCGGAGCGTGTCGACCTGGGCATCTATGACATCGCCACGGCCCGCACCGTATACCTCACCGTGACCGACTTCGACGAGGAGCGCTACCTCACCAACATCACGTGGTCGCCCGACGCCAAGTACATATACGTGCAGGTTCTCGACCGCCGCCAGAAGAACATGCACCTGAACATGTACGACGCCGTGACGGGACGCCTCGCCAAACAGCTGCTCACAGAGCACAACGACCGTTTCGTCGAGCCGCAATACCCGCTCGTATTCCTGCGCAACGACCCCTCGCGCTTCATATATACCACCGACAACCGCGACGGGTTCTACAACCTCTACCTCTGCGACCACGACGGCAACGTCAAGCGACTCACGACCACCGATGCCGACGTGAAATACGTGGGACAGAACGACCGTTACGTCTTCTACACCTCGGCCGAAGTGTCGCCCGTGGACAACCACCTCTTCAAGGTGGATATCGCCACGGGACGCGCGACGCGCCTCACTCCCGCAGAAGGATGGCACAACATCTCGATGAGCCACAGCGGACGATACTTCCTCGACGACTACTCGTCGCTGCGCGTACCCCGCGTGGTGGAGGTGCGGTCGACCGACAACAGGCTCTCGCGCGAGCTGTTCCGCGCGCCCGACCCCACCGAGGGCTACGCATACGCCGACATAGAACTCGGCACGGTGAAGAGCGCCGACGGCAAATACGACAACTACTACCGCCTGATCAAGCCCCTCGGGTTCGATCCCGCGAAGAAATACCCCGTGATACTCTATGTCTACGGCGGCCCCCACTCACAGATGGTGCGCAACAGCTACCAGGCGCAGCTGCGCCGCTGGGAGATGTACATGGCCCAGCGCGGATACGTCATCTTCGTGATGGACAACCGCGGCACCTCGAACCGCGGCGCCGAGTACGAGAAGGCGATACACAGGCAGTGCGGCCAGTGCGAGATGCAGGATCAGATGGCCGGCATGCGGTGGCTCATGTCGCACCCGTGGGTCGACCGCGACCGCATCGGCGTCCACGGCTGGAGCTACGGCGGCTACATGACAATATCGCTCATGACAAACTACCCCGACGTCTTCAAGGTGGGCGTTGCCGGGGGACCCGTCATCGACTGGAAGTGGTACGAGGTGATGTACGGCGAACGCTACATGGAGACCCCCGAGACCAATGCCGAAGGGTTCGAGAAGGTGAGCCTGCTCAACCGCGCCGCCGACCTGAAGGGAAGGCTGCTCATATGCCAGGGGGCGATGGATGCCACGGTGGTATGGGAGCACTCGCTCAACTTCGTGCGCAAGTGCATCGAGAACAACGTGCAGCTCGACTATTTTCCCTATCCGCTTGCCGAGCACAACGTCTTCGGCAAGGATGCCGTACACCTGCACAACAAGATCAGCGACTACTTCGAGCAATATCTCAAACCTCTCACAAAAGAGTCGGCCGACGCACAATAACCGCACGACGCCTTACGTTTTATAACAATATGAGCGCAAGGGGGACCGCAAAGCGGGACCGCACTCCGGAGTGAAGAACAAAGTATTGACGGACAACGATATAGCACGCACGCCGCATGCGAATGCACGGCAGCGACAAAAGTAAAAAAAAATAAAAAACCGACTCAAAGTTGTACGAATGAAATATTATTCGTAACTTTGGAAGGAAAATCGGAATTCGATTATTATACTTAAATTTACTCATAAAACTAAAAAAGTACCGTTATGGAACAACTTTTTATCGGAGGATTGGGCACGAGCGAAATTCTGCTTATCGTAGTGGTTCTGCTGCTGCTTTTCGGAGGCAAGAAGCTTCCCGAACTCATGCGTGGAGCAGGCCGTGGCATCAAGGAGTTCAAGGATGCCGTCAACAAGCCTATCGAGGATGACGACAACAAGCCCGAGACCAAGCAGACCACGACCGACACAAAAGAGTAATTTCGGACCGATACATATATGAGCAATCAAACTGCCAACGACAGCGCGGAGATGACTTTCGGGGAACACCTCGATGAACTCCGGAAAATCCTGATCCGCGTAGCTTTGGTCTTTGCCCTGCTCTTTATCGTTCTGTTTACAATAAAGGGAGTGGTGCTGAAGGTGGTATTCGCTCCCGTGACGCCGGAATTCCCGACGAACAGGCTCTTTACATGGTTGGCTACGGCCATGGGCTCCGACGCCCTCAACATCCACCCCGAAAACGTCGAGCTGTTCAACAACAAAATGGCCGGACAGTTCATGCTCCATATCAAGAGCTCGCTCGTTGGCGCCATCGTCATCGCATTCCCGTTTCTGGTATGGCAGCTGTGGCTCTTCGTAAAGCCTGCCCTGCCCCCGCATCAGCGTAAGCAGAGCATACGATACGTCCTCGAGACACCCGTGTGGTTCATCCTCGGTGTGCTGTTCGGATACTACATCATCGCTCCGCTGGCCATCAACTTCCTCGGAAACTACTCCGTCAGCAGCGAAATCAAGAACATCATCGACGTAGGATCGTACATGAGTACCGTCCTCGGCGTTACATTCGCCGCAGCCCTCGCTTTCCAGCTGCCGCTGCTGGTGCGCCTGCTCGCAAACCTCGGACTTATCGGTTCCGAGACCATGCGTCAGTACCGCAAGGTCGCTGTGGTCGTGCTGCTCATATTCTCGGCCATAATAACGCCGCCCGATGTGGTCAGCCAGATACTCATCTTCATCCCCTGTTATGCCCTTTACGAATACGGCATAACGATAGCCAGACGTATCGAGATACGCAAAGCCAGGGAGGAAGCCGAATATCAGGCCATGCAGCAGGCCGAAGAGGCAAAAAAGGCTGAAGAGGCCGAAGCAGCCGAGGTGACCGAAGAGACGACGGAGGCTGATGAAGCCACGGAGAAACCGGGAACCGAGGGGGCCGATGAAGCCACGGAGAAACCGGCAGAGGCTCAAGACAGCGACAAGGCTGAAGAGGAGATCGCAGTCGAACCGGCAGAAGAAGGTGCCGGGGCTGAAGAGACCGCCGAAGCCGACAAGACCAAAGACAAGTAACAACCAGGGATTCCGACTCTCCGCCCTCGTGCGGGGAGTCGGATATACCTATCCTGAGGGCCCGACACAAGGCCGGACGGATATGGACAAGGGTCCGGACGGGCACAAGTGAAAGGCCGGATGCGGGTAAAAGACCGGACGGACACGAGTGGGAAACCGGATGCGGATAGATAAAAGACCGGACGGGCACGAGTGGAGAACCGGATGCGGATAAGAGACCGGACGGACACGAGTGAAAGGCCGTAGCGACATGGAAGTGTAACAGAGTCGAGGAAGAACACCGGCACGGCAAAAGCCGCACGGAGCGGAGAGAAAGGGAAACGAGAGGTATATGGACAGGCTTACGTTTTTCAAGCAGGGATTATCCTCGGCGATGGATGCCGTCAGTGCAGTCGTGGGACTGAAGAAGGCGGTCAATACCTTCACCGACGTGGTCGACGAAGCGCTGGGGGACATAAAAAGCGACATAGGCCTCTATATGCGCTCCATAGAGTCGGACATGTACGAAGGAGCGCGCGGAACGTTGAAGGATGTGGCCCGAATGGGTTACACGACCATAGAGACAGACTCCTACTTCGGGGGTAAGATATACGACCTCAAACCTGCGGATTTCCGCAAGGCGGCCGACGAGGCGGGGCTGAAGATAACATCGGCACACCTGCGCAAGTTCTATGACAACGACCTGCCCGAACCCGACGGGGAAACAGAAGCCCTGACAGGAAGCAAGACCGAATCGGCAGGGAATGCAGAAGCCAAGAGTGCAGGCACGGTTGAATCTTCAGAGGAGACCGAAGGCCGGCCGGCGGTCCCTGTTGACGCTGCGACGAATTCGGATGCCGCTGCAGGAAACGAGACGGCGGATGGGGATACGCCCCAAAAGACGGAGGACCCCGTAATGAAATGGTGGGAGGAGGCCCTCGCGGTACACAAGACACTGGGATGCCGATATATAGTCATATCGCGCTTGCCCGATGCCCTGACACCCGAGACCGCCGAACGATATGCCGACTACTTTGTGCGCATAGGCGACATGGTGCTGCGGCACGGAATGAGACTGTTGCTCCACCCCTCGCGCAGAGAGCTGACGGCAACGGACGGCACCTCAATATTCGACATTATGGCGGCACGTATGCCGGCCGACAAGGTGTGGTTTGAACTCGACACGCGCGAGGCGCACGAGGCTGCCGTCGACATGGTGTCGATGCTCAAACATTACAAGGGGCGCGTCCTGCTGCTGCACCTGCAGGATTTCGGTATAGCGACAGAGAGCGGGTTGATCGATTTCGACAAGATCGTCAACGAGGCCATCGCTACGGGAGTAAATGACATATTCGTCGAGGTGCGAAGCTACACGCTCCCGCCCAAGAATTGCGTCGAGCGCAGCATATACAACCTCAAATCGCTGCCGAGCCTGAGATACTGACACGGCATGCGGCTGCCGCATAGAACACGGCGGCATATGACAGCACCCGGGGGGGGGAGAGGAAGAGAAAGAGAGAGAAAGGTGAAGAGGTGAAAGAGGTGAGTGAGGTGAGGACAAGGAGATATATGAGAGGGAAAGTGAGGTGAAAGAGGAAAAGAGAGGAAGA
>CASDSD010000012.1 GCA_949283205.1 uncultured Alistipes sp.
ATACCTACGGCATCCTTCAGGGCACCGCCGTGGGTGTTGATGATCTTCACGTACTCCTGGGGTACCGACGACGATCCGTGCAGTACGATGGGGAATCCGGGAAGCTGCTTCTCGATGGCCTCGAGGATGTCGAAACGCAATGGGGGCGGAACGAGAATGCCGTCGGCGTTGCGGGTGCACTGCTCGGGCTTGAACTTGTTGGCGCCGTGCGAGGTGCCGATCGAGATGGCCAGCGAGTCAACGCCGGTCTTGCTTACGAAGTCGATAACCTCCTCGGGACGGGTGTAGTGAGCCTCCTCGGCCGAAACCTCATCCTCGACGCCGGCCAGTACGCCCAGCTCGCCCTCGACGGTTACGTCGAACTGGTGAGCGTAGTCCACGACCTTCTTGGTGAGGGCGACGTTCTCTTCGTAGGGAAGAGCCGAGCCGTCGATCATCACCGACGAGAAGCCCATGTCGACGCAGCTCTTGCAGAGCTCGAACGAGTTTCCGTGGTCGAGGTGCAGGCAGATGGGGATATTCTTGCCCAGCTCCTTGGCATACTCTACGGCACCCTGAGCCATGTAGCGCAGCAGGGTCTGGTTGGCGTACTTGCGCGCGCCCGACGATACCTGCAGGATCACGGGCGACGAGCACTCGACGCATGCCGAGATTATGGCCTGCATCTGCTCCATGTTGTTGAAGTTGAATGCCGGTACGGCATAACCTCCGTTGATGGCCTTCTTGAACATCTCGCGGGTGTTCACGAGGCCGAGATCTTTGTACGATACCATAATTCTTACTTTTATGAAGTTGATGAATATTTTTCCTTTACGGTGGCTTTCGGCGCCCTTGCGGCCGGCCTTCACCCGGCCCCCGGCATGTGCCGTACGTGGCATGCGTGCCGCGTCGTGTGCGCCCTCTTCCGCGACGCAAATATACAAAAATAAATAGAGTTGGATAAATTTTTTGGTGCAAGATCGCTTCCGGGGCGTGCCGTTGCCCGCTTTATGGGACTTTTGGCAGCCGGCGGGACGATTAATGTCATGACGCGCAGTCGAAAAATCATATTTCTCGCGGGAAAGGTCGTAAAAAATGGTTAGTTTTGTAATAATCGGCTTTGCGGCTTCATCGGAGGGGCGTATGCCGGCATGGTGCGGAGTGTAAACTTGAAAAAATAGATGTTATGAAACGATTGTTGTTACTGTTCATTGTGGCGGCGTGGCTGCCCGCGGCGGCGCAGGTGAGCGTCTCGTCATTGAAGGTGAACCACATGACGGAGCCGTCGGGCGTTGTCGATGCCGAGCCGGTGTTGAGCTGGGTGGTGGAGAGCCCCGACCGTAACGTGATGCAGCAGGCATACGAGGTGCGCGTCTACCGTGACGGCCGCAGCGTATGGCGCTCGGGCCGTGTCGAGTCGGACGACTGTGTCACCGTGGCCTACGGCGGCGAGCCTTTGGCTTCGGGCACGCGCTATGAGTGGCAGGTGCGTGTCTGGGACGACCGCGGCCGTGTCTCGAAGTGGAGCGAACGCAGCTCGTGGCTTACGGGCATGATGACCGCAGGCGAGTGGCAGGCAAAATGGATCCTCCCGGAGGAGCAGACCGACGCCTCGCCCATGCTGCGCAAGGAGTTTTCGGTGTCGAAGCCTGTGGCCTCGGCCGTGGCATACATTACCTCGCACGGCATGTACGAGGCCTCGATCAACGGCGCCAAGGTGGGTGATGCGCACTATGCCCCCGGGTGGACGTCGTACGACAAGCGCCTGCAGTATCAGACCTACGACGTGACCGACATGCTGCAGAAGGGCGCCAACGCCTTCGGACTGGTGCTGGGGCGCGGCTGGTATTTGAGCCTTCTGGGGTGGTCGAGCGGCGAGCACCAGATCTACGCCTACGACCGCATGGCGGCGCTGGCGCAGATCGTCGTGACCTACCGCGACGGCTCGCGGGAGGTGATAGCGACGGATGGGACGTGGCGCAGCTCGACGGGCGAGATAGTCCATTCGACCATATATGACGGCGAGACCATCGACGCGCGGCTGATACAGCACGGGTGGAATACGGCGGGCTTCGACGACGGCTCGTGGCGCGGCGTGACGGTGGCCGACTACCCGATGGACAACCTCGTGAGCAGCGACAGCGAGCCCGTGGTGACGCACGAGTACCGCACCCCGGTCGAGGTGATCACCACGCCCAAGGGCGAGAAGGTGCTCGACTTCGGGCAGAACATGGTGGGGCGCGAGATATTCACCTACAAGGGCCGTCCCGGACAGGAGATCGTCATCTCGCACGCCGAGGTGCTGGACGAGAAGGGCAACTTCTATACGGTGAACCTCCGCTCGGCCAAGGCGCAGAGCCGCTACATATGCAGCGGCGGCGAGGACCGTTTCGAGCCGAGTTTTACCTTCTACGGTTTCCGCTACCTCAAGGTCGAGGGTATCGAGGGCGACCTCGACCCCGAAGACTTCAAGGCGGCGGTCATCTTCTCCGATCTGGCCGAGGCGGGCAGCTTCTCGTCGTCGAACGAGCAGGTGAACCAGCTCCAGAGCAACATACAGTGGGGGCTGCGCGGCAACTTCCTCGACATCCCGACCGACTGCCCGCAGCGTGACGAACGTCTGGGCTGGGCGGGCGATGCGCAGGTCTTCTTCCGCACGGCCACCTTCAACCGTGACGTGCAGAGCTTCTTCCGCAAGTGGCTCAAGGACCTCGCGGCGGACCAGCATGCCGACGGCCAGGTGACGGACATCATCCCTACGATCGAAGGCCTGGTGGGTGCCGGCCGTACGGGGTGGGCCGACGTGGCCACGATCGTGCCGTGGCAGCACTATATGGCCTACGGCGACAAGCGCATCCTCGAGAACCAGTATCCGAGCATGAAGGCATGGGTGGACTTCATGGTAGGACAGTGTACCGAGCCGTATCTGTGGAATACGGGATGGCATTACGGCGACTGGCTCTTCTACAGTGTCGACAACGACACCTCGGGAGTCTCGGCCGTGACCTACAAGCCCCTCATACAGCAGTGCTTTTTCGCCAACTCGGCCGACGTGACGGCCAAGGCGGCGGCGGTGCTGGGACTCGACAAGGAGGCGGCATACTATGCCGACGTGGCGGCGAAGGCGCGCGAGGCCTTCTGCAACGCCTACCTGACGCCTGCAGGTTACCTCGTCTCGGCGACGCAGACGGCATACGTGCTGGCTCTGAACTTCGACATGCTGCCCGAGGCGATGCGTCCCGTCGTGGCGGCGCGCCTTGCGGACAAGGTGCGCGAGTACGGACACATAACGACCGGATTCCTCGGTACGCCGTATATCAGCCACGTGCTTTCGGAGTGGGGATACACCGACCTGGCCTACATGCTTCTGCTGCGCCAGCAGTATCCGGGCTGGCTCTATCCCGTGACGATGGGGGCCACGACGATATGGGAGCGCTGGAACTCGATGATGCCCGACCGCACCATCCCCAACAACGGCATGAACTCGTTCAACCACTACTCGTACGGTGCCATCGGCGACTGGCTCTACCGCGACGCCGTGGGGCTGCACGAGACCTCGGCGGGCTTCAAGACCATGGCCGTGAAACCACATGTCGGGGGCGGCTTCACGCAGATGCGTGCGGAACATGTGACGCCCTACGGACGTGCCGCGGCCGAGTGGCGCGACGCGGAGGGTCTCTTCACGCTGGAGGTGACAATACCCGTCAATACCACGGCCGAGATATACGTTCCCTCGGCGTCGGCCGACGAGGTGATGCTCGACGGCGCCGCCGTGGCCGCATCGAAGGATGCCTCGCTCGAGGGGTATGCCGACGGCTACACCAGAGTGAAGGTCGGCTCGGGAACATACCGTTTCGAGGTGAAGCGGTAGCGCGTACAGCGTAAAGACGGATATAACGGCGGGGCTTCGGCTCCGTCGTTATTTTGTGGCTGTGCCGGGACGGCACGGCTTCTTTTCGCCCGGAGGATGGCGTGACAGTGCCGGCAGGGCACGGCGGCACGTTCCTTGCGTTGCGCAAGGGGTAAACGTGTGCCTATGGAGAGTGTGCGTGAAAAATATTGGCGGTATTCGCTCTTTGTGCTGATCCTCGCTCTGGGAACGGTGATCTGTATCGAGCTCTCGCCCTATGTCGGGGGGCTGCTCGGCGCCATGACCATATATGTGCTGCTGCGCGGGCAGATGAGCTACCTCACCGTGCGGCGCGGATGGCATCGCGGCACGGCGGCGGCACTGCTGCTGGCCGAGGCCGTGGTCTGTTTCCTCATTCCGCTCACGCTTATCGTGTGGCTGCTGGTGGCGAAGGTGCAGGACCTGACGCTCGACCAGCGCACGCTCGTCGAGTCGATACGCCATGTGGCCGAAGGCATACGCGCGAGCACGGGATATGACCTGTTGCAGGGGACGAACGTCTCGTCTGTGGTAAGCGCCGTGTCGCGTATGGGCCAGGCATTCCTGCAGGGGGTGCTCGGGTTCGGCGTCAATGTCGTTATCCTGCTCTTCGTTCTCTATTTCATGCTGGTCGGGGGCTCGCGCATGGAGGCATACTTCAGTTCTCTGCTGCCCTTCGACGCTGCGGTGGCCCGCAGCGTCATGCACGAGATATACATGATCGTACACTCGAATGCCGTGAGCATACCCCTCATAGCCATCGTGCAGGGCGGCATAGCATATCTGGGATATCTGCTGTGCGGCGTCCACAGCGCTTTCTTCTGGGGCGTGGTGACATGTTTCGCCACGGTCATCCCCGTCGTAGGGACGGCGCTGGTATGGGTGCCGCTTGCGGCGTTCATGGCTCTGGGGCACGAATGGGGCGCCGCCGCGGGACTGTTGGCATACGGCGTGCTGGTGGTGACGCAGGCCGACAATGTCCTGCGCTTCATCCTCCAGCGCAAGATGGCCGACACGCATCCCGTAGTGACCATCTTCGGCGTGCTGGTGGGCCTGCCGCTCTTCGGGTTCATGGGTGTCATATTCGGACCGCTGATCCTGGCCATGTTCATCTTCTTCGTACACCTCTTCAAACGCAAGTATATCGACCGCGCCGACGAGGCCCATCTCTTCGAGTCGGATTTCTGAGCGATAATTCCGCAATAGGATGTCGCGGGATGAAGGCTCCGTAAAGGTGGTCGCGGAAATGCCGCCACATAAGCGGCCTGATAAAAGAGTGGCCGGAAAGCATTGCTTTCCGGCCACTCGGCGTCATGCATGCATCGTCCCGGCTATCTTACGGGCGAGATGATGAAGTTGAAGGTGTAATCCTTGTAGTCCACCATGTACTGCGGCAGCGGCGTCCTGCCCCACGAGTTGATACATCCCAGGCCCTGCTGTACCAGGTCGAAGCAGAGATAGGTCTTGCCGTCGGGACGCAGGTCGCCCGAGTGGCGCTGTGCCGGGCCTACCGATACGTCCATCGACTCGATCGAGTAGGGTATCGCCGATGCCGAGAAGGCGTTCTCGGCGATGATGTTCAGGCCGGCGCCCGCCGTGTCGGTCACCTTGTAGTAACGGAGGTCCGAACGCGTGCCCGACTCCTGCGGACGCACGTAGCGCTCGTTGTACTGCTCGTCGACGCTCTGCCTGTATATGCCGATGTCGGCGCAGCTCTTGCGGTCCGAGTAGTTCTCCACGCAGCCGCGGCCGTAGTACTCCAGCGTGTTGAAGCGTGCGGGCAGCTCCATGCGCATGCCGAAGCGGAACATGCCCGATACCTTGGCCTCCTTGTCGGTGGTCATGGCCTCCGATACCTTGATCTGGCCCTCGCCGTTGATGGTGTAGGTGATGGTCATGGCGGCCTTCACCTCGGGCATCTCGTAGTTGGCCGTGATGACGGCGACGCCGTTCTCAACCTTGGCATCGAAGCCCTTGAGGTTCATGCCCGGGTTGCGCCATGCGGCGAAACGGTTCTGCAGGTGCGCTCCGAGGTCGTTCTCGGTGGGTGCGCGCCAGAAGTTGGGACGCAGCGTCGAGCCCTCGGCCATGAGCGAAACCTGTCCGTATACCATCTCGTTGATGAAGCCCGCGCGGTCGAATGCGATGCGCCAGTCGTAACCCTCGACATATGTGCATTTCTCGAAGCGGGTGACGGTGACGGGGCGCGACGACTCCTTCATGGCGAAGGCTGCGGCCGTGTCGTAATCCCTGATCGACATCTGGTTCTTGGCTGCGACGTGGCCTATGTCGAGCAGCGGCTGCTTCTGCGTGAGCACATAGCGTACGTTGAGCAGCACCTCCTTCGCGTCGGGGCAGATGTCTGCCGAGGTGTAGCCGAGGGTGATCTGCTTGCGCTGCCGGGGCGCCACGTCGAGGTTGTCCATGCGGCCGGCCTTGGTCGCCACGCCGTCCTGTACCAGCTCCCACTCCAGAGCGTAGGGCTCGAGGCCGGTGAAGAAGTTTTCGTTATACACCTCCACCTTGCCCGAGGCCAGGTCGACGGGCGTCGTCCAGATCGACTGATACTGGTGGTGCACCTCGTATGCCTGTGCCTGCGGCGTGCGGTCGGGAGCTATGAAACCGTTGTTGTTGAACGAGTTGTCGGTGGCGTCGTGGTTGTTGAAGTCGCCGCCGTAGTAGAACGATACCTTGCCGTCCTCATCGTACTGCGCCAGACCCTGGTCCACGAAGTCCCAGATGAAGCCGCCCTGATAGTGGTCGTACTTGCGCACCAGATCCCAGTACTCCTTGAATCCGCCGAGCGAGTTACCCATGGCATGGGCGTATTCACACTGTATGAGGGGCTTCTTGGGCGAGTTCTTGAGGTAGTTCTCGCACCAGTTGTAGTCGGCGTACATCGGGCATACGATATCCGTAAACTCGGTGTTGATCGCCTGTTCGTAGTGTATCGGGCGCGAGGGGTCGTACTCGCGGATCCACTTGTAGCAGGCCTCGAAGTTGGGACCCATGCCGGCCTCGTTGCCCATACTCCAGATGATTACCGAGGGGTGGTTCTTGTCGCGCAGCACCATGCGGCTGTCGCGCTCGAGGTGTGCCTTGGCATAGATGGGGTTCTTGGCCAGAGTCTGGTCGCCGTAACCCATTCCGTGCGACTCGATGTTGCCCTCGTCCACGACATATATTCCGTACTCGTCGCACAGGTCGTACCATTCGGGCGTGTCGGGGTAGTGGCACGTACGCACGGCGTTGAGGTTGAACTCCTTCATCAGCTTGATATCCTGAATCATGCGCTCGCGCGTCATGACGAAGCCCTTGAGGGGATCCACCTCGTGGCGGTTTGCGCCCTTGATCAGGACGGGCTGTCCGTTCACGAGCAGCAGGCCTCCCTTGATCTCCGTCGACCGGAATCCCACACGCTGTGCTATGGCCTCGGTAGTGCCGCGGCCGTCATTTACGTCTACGACAACCTTGTAGAGGTTCGGTGCCTCGGCCGACCACTTGGCGGGGTTCTTGACATCGAAGGTCACCTCGGCCTTGCCGCTGCGCGGCGTGGCGCTCTGCTCGGCGACTACGTTGCCCGCGGCATCGAACAGTTTCACGGCGGCGCTCTTGACGCCGGCGGTGAACTCCATCTTGACGTCAAGCGTGGCGTCGGTGTACTGCTCGTCGAGGTGCGGCGTCACCATCATGTCCGTAAGGCGCGCCTTGGGCAGGGCTACGATGTCGACGTCACGCGAGATGCCGCTCAGACGCCACAGGTCCTGGTCCTCGAGGTACGAGCCGTCGCACCAGCGGAAGATCTGCAGCGCGATGAGGTTCTCACCCGCGTGTACGTACTTGGTGATGTCGAACGAGGCGCTCAGGTGGCTGTCCTCCGAGTAGCCTACGAACTTGCCGTTCACCCATACGTATACGTTCGAGACGGCGGCGCCGATGTTGAGGTATATGTCGCGGCCCGTCCAGTCGGCGGGGATTTCGACGGTGCGGCGGTACGAGCCCACATGGTTCTGCTCGATGGGTACGTTGGGCGGGTCGTTGCGGAAGTTGTTGCGCCAGGCGTATCCGACGTTTACATAGATCGGGTCGCCGTAGCCGTTCAGCTCCCACATGCCCGGCACCTCGATGGGATTCCATGCGGCGTCGTTGTAGTCGAGCGTATAGAAGTCGGTCGGACGCTGGTCGGCGTTCTCGACCCAGTTGAAGCTCCAGGTGCCGTTGAGCGACATGCGATAGGGATAATCCTTGTCGCAGTATGCACCCTGCGCGGCCTCGGCCGTGTCGAAGATCTTGTAGTAGGCGTGCATCGGGGCACGGTTGATCTGGTTGACCTCGGCGTCGTGCCACTCCGTGAAGGTCTGTGCGCGGAGCGATACGGCCGCAAGGGCTGCCAGAAGCAGTAATGATGTTTTTTTCATTGATTTGATTTTGATAGTTATGGTTAGTATTCAAGTTTAGGGTCGTCGTGACGTGATTCGCCGCATAGGGGCCGTTGCTGAAGCGTTCCGTCTACCTCTTTTTTGCCGGTTCGATGCGTGCCGCCACGGGGTAGTGGTCCGAGGGGCAGCGGCGGACGTAGCTGCGGAAGTCGATCTCCTGCGGTGCGGCGTCGCCCTTCACGGCGGCGGCATCCTCGCGCGGCGTCCAGTATCCGTCCGTCAGCACGGCGTAGTTGCGCACGGCGAACGACGGCGAGACGAATATGTGGTCGATACGGCTCCCGGTATGGAAGTCGGGCTTGAAGCTGTTGAAGGTGCCGTTGCGGGCGAACCGCTTTTCGGCCGCCGCGAACGAATCCTTCAGCAGTCCCGACGTCACGAAGATACGGTATATCTCGTTGTTCTGGTCGACGTTGAAGTCGCCCGTGATTATGACGGGCTCGTCGCCGCACATCTCCCGCACCTTGCTCACGATGAGTTTGGCGCCTTCGCGGCGCGCCTCGACGCCGATGTGGTCCATGTGGAGGTTGAAGTACCAGAAACGCAGTTTCGACTGCCGGTCCTGCAGGCGTGCGTACGAGCATATGCGCGGCAGGGCGGCATCCCACCCCTTGGACCCTGCCAACTCGGGCGTCTGCGAGATCCAGAAGTCGCCCGAGTCGAGCAGCTTGAAACGGTCTCGCTTGTAGAATATGGGCTCGTGTTCGCCGCCGTGGATGCCGTCGTCGCGCCCCACGCCCACGTAGTCGTATTCGGGCAGCGCGGCCAGAAGGTCGTCCAGTTGGTTCTTCTTTATCTCCTGCGCGCCGAATATGTCGAAGTCGATCCACTCCACCTGCTCGCATATCACGGGGCAGCGTTGCTGCCAGCCGTTGCCCTTGCGGGCATCGCCCTCGTTGTCGTTACGCATGTTGTACGACCCTACCGTGAGCATCTGCGCCCGGAGCCCTGCCGTCGCCATGAGCATGATGACGACAAGGAACATCTGTCGGATTATCTGTTTCGTAGTTCTCATATCGTTTGTACCCCCCCCCTTGTCCTTCTTTTGTCTTCTTTCCGTACGCCTTGCGGCCGCAGTCGGGTTTCCGCCCTTGTCGGATAGCCTTGCTGTCCGCCCTTTCTGCCGCGGGTCGCCATCTTCTGCGCGCCCGGACGCGGTAGACAAAGGCTTAAATTATACAAATATACGAATAATGTACGAATTATGGCCGTATGTGCAAAAAAATATCGGCCGGCATGACCTTGGCTCATGTGCCGGCGTTATGTCGATCACTGATGCCACCTTCGGGGACCGCAGTAGCTGATTCCCGGCATGACGGAAAAATGGAACATTTATTTCGGCCGCCGGCATGAAGCATGTCGGCGGGAACGCCCACCTCCTGCCGAGGGGTTCGTTCCCGCCGATGGTCATGGCGCGAGCGGCGTTGCGCCTATTGCTTCTGTTTGTCGATCTCGTTCAGGGCGAAGGCATATGCTCCGAGCGAGATGGCGGTGCTGGCGCCTATCTTCGATACCATGACACCTATACGCTTTTGCGGATCGTACACCACCTCTCGGTCCGACCCGTATACCTTGAGGGCGCGCGACTCGCCGCGGGCGAAACGGGTGAACTGCTCCTCGTCGTCCAGGTCGTACACCTTCATCTGCACGCGGTTGAGGATGCCTCCGTCGAGCGAGAAGAGACGCCCGCGCAACTGCGCCAACAGCGATGGCATGATATATTTCGCGGCCGCGGTGATGCCTCCGCCGATGACGATAAGCCCGTCGATGAGCGTCACGGCGGTTGCCATGGCGTCGCCCGCGACCTCACCCATCATGGCGAAAGCCTGTTTTGCGGCGTCGCTGTCTCCGGCACGCTTGCCTTCGGCTATGTCGAATATGTCCTTGGGCTCGAGCGAGGGGTCGGCGGTTCCCGACAGCTGGGCGTAGACACGCTTGACGGCGCGCACGGCAACGCCCTCCTCGACCATCACGTCGGGCATGTTCTTGTGCTTGAGGCAGAAGGTCTCGACGCACGAGTTGTCTCCCACGTGCAGCTCGCCGTCGGCGACGAAACCGAATCCGAACCCCGTGCCGAAGGTGTATCCGAGCAGGTTGCGGTAACGTTTGCTGCTGCCGGCCCTGGCCAGGCGGTCGTTGACGTCGGGCAGGGCTCCGGCCAGCGCCTCGCCATAGGCGTAGAGGTCGGCGTCGTTGTTTATATATACGGGTATGCCGAATCTGTCGTGCAGGAATGGCCCGAGCGCCACGCCGTTGCGGAACGAGGGGAAGTTGGGCAGGTGGCCTCCGATGATGCCGTTGGGGTAGTCGGCCGGTCCGGGGAATGCGAAACTGATGGCTACGGGCGGGCAGTCGAGGGCCGCGATGACGCGGTTGAAACCCTCGACCATCGTCGCCAGGCAGCGGTCGAGGTTGTCGGCATTTGCCGGGAGTGTTATGGGGTCGACGACGAAGCGGTTGCCGCGCACGGCGCCGAATACGAAGTTTGTGCCGCCGGCATCGAGCGTGATGACGGTGCGGTTATCGTTTCTGTACATGATATGTGTGTCGTTTTAGGATTGAACTCTATGCAAAGATAATGCTTTTATGCGAAAACGACATTCGCCGGCGCGAAAATGATTCCTGCGGGGGCGGACGTCTGGATTTTCTGGTATTCAGGTATAGATGTCGTTTATGTTTTGCGTTTTTGCTATAGCGTTGGCTGAACCTGAAGGGGCAACGGAGGTCTCCATGTGTGGCTTCGTAGTGCGGAGCTATGCCGGAAGCAGTGCCGTGATACGTCTTTAGGACGTATGTATGAAGTGCCGGGGTATTTTGTTGTCGTGGCGTATGCCATTTATATAGTGTATGATAGGGTGCCGTGACGAAAAACGCTCTCCGTCTCGTGCGATCGGATCATGCAGGTGGCAAATACGGGCCATATTTTATACGAAAAATTTGTTTTATCGGAAATTGTAATTATATTTGCAACGTAATCGGCCATTGTGAGTAGGTGTATGCGGCTGAATCGCAGACGATTGGAATGGAGGTTTGCCGATTGCGGACATATTGACGAAAAAAAGCGTTAGCTTTACTCTGGTTTGCTGAAACTTAGACACTTTTACCGAACCGCCGAGGAATAAAGTTTGCGCTCACGTTGGTTTCAACGTGGGCTTTATTCTTGATTTGGGCGGATAGGTAGTCTAAGACCTCAGCAAACAAATACAGATTTAGTCCACGTCTTTTTTGTTGTCTGTATTGTCAAGGGAAACGTTCGGAACTTTTATGTTTAACCTTTTTATAAACAACAACAAAAAATGAAAAAATCAACTGTATTGAGGGCCTATGTGGCCCCAGAGGTCGATGTTGAGTCGATCAACGTGGAGAAGGGCTTTGCACTGTCTACCGGCATGAATGACGGTAGTTTTGAAAGCTGGGAATAGTATCTGTTGAAACTTAGACAATTTTAATCCGCTCAAATCAAAGAATTATGAAAAAACTTTTATTATGCGCATCTGCCTTTGCGCTTATGCTTGGCAGCTGTTCTAAAGACGATACCGAGGTCGCGCCCGTTGACGCACAGGGCAAACTGGCTTTCTCGGCAGTAATGACCATCGGTAACGATACCCGTACAGGGGTTGCCGTAGATGGTAATCGATTGGTATATACATGGGATCTCGGAGACATGGTCGGAGCAACCGTAGCCGGCCAATCAGAGGTGGTTCCTTTTATCAACAAGACTACGGAAGAGTCTGCCAAATATGCTAATTTCTATTATTCAAAGGAGGATATGAATTACCTCGGCGGCGAGAAAGTTTATTTGGCATATCCCTATGACAAGGACAATACGGTTGACGCAGACGGCAACATAAAGATGACTATTCCTGCCATTCAGCGTTACCGTGCCGGCTCTTTTGCCCAGATGACCGCTCCTGCCGTAGCCTATGTTCCTCAATTCGAGGAGGGTGCAGAGTATGCTTTCGATGCCGTATCTTCGTTTATCCGTGTCCCTGTTATCGGCAGCGGAAACGTCTCTAAAATCGATATGCAGATAAAGAAAGGTGGGTCAGCTATGAAAATAGCCGGTTCGGCCAATGTGGATGTGGATTCGGATAATCCGGCTCTTACGGTTCCCGCCGACGCAAGTTCGTGGACAGATAAGATTACGCTTGATTTCGGAAAGGCTGGTCTCGATTTGTCGTATACCGAAAAACAATATATCGTATATGTCCTTCCTGCCGGTCTTGAATTGACTGCCAATAATACCGTTTTTGAATTTACGGCTACGTTCTCGGACCAGACGACTTCAACGGTTGGATTTACGGTGCCGACGGATCTCACGATGCCCGTTAACCATATGCAGGGCCTTGGAACCGTCTCTTTCGGTACCGAGAAGATGATTATGATCAATAATACCGAGGATTTCCTGAAGTATGCTTACTCTGTGAATCAGGGAACCTTATCAGCGGATGCGTCATATGTATCTGGCGGAGACTTCAAGACTGCCGTGCTTTTGAGTGATCTGGACTACAGTGCCTATGATGCCGGTAAAGTTTATGCTGCCAATGCAGCCAAAGGTGACGATAAGGATGAAATCCTTGAGGATGCCTTGCAGGCGTACATGGGCAATGGCGGATTCGAGCCTATGGCGGCAGGTGCTAATATCGACGGTAACGGGAACACCATCTCAGGTATGACCGTAACCGGTAACGGGATCTTTGCCGGAGCTCCTGCTTCATTGAAGGGCCTTACGCTTTCAGCCGTGACGGTGAATGTACCTGCTAATGCGAATCCGGCGCTGTTTATTGGAACCGGCATTAATCCCAGTCTGTTCTCTGATGTAACCATTGGCGGCGATTCGTATCTCAGGAACGTAGCAAAGGGTGCAACCGCAGCAATGATAGCCAATGCATATGCCACCACGCTTCCTACTGCCGAGCAGTTCGATATTGCGGAATATCCTCGTGTTAACGGTTCTGACGGTGCAGAGGTATATTATGCGTCGAAACTTACGCTTCAGGAAGGTATAGAGTCTTCGGCGGCTTATTTCGGGGAAACGCGTCGTTTCGGCGAAATTACTGCCGATACGAAGGACGTGACTATTAGCGGTGTTGAGGCTGCTTCGGTGGAGTATGTTCTGGATGCAATCTCTGAGACCTCTTCGCATGCGATATCTGTGGTTGACAAGGATGGTACGAGTTACTGGACCGGCCTTGTTGCCGCATCCCTTGCTGAAGACGGAAAGATTAGCACGGCCGAAGAGTTGGCATATGTTGTCAATAACGGTGGTAGGAATCTCACCTTGGCCAACAATATCGATCTGCAGGGTGAGGAAGGCAAGGTTTGGACGGTAGCCGATAAAACTGTAGCTATTGATGGTGGTAGCAATACCATAAAGAATGTTAAGATAGGTGTCTATGATGATACTGAGGTCACTGTTAACAGCTATTATTCTTTGCTTGGCAAGAGTGTAACGGTATCTAATCTTACAGTGGAGGACGTTGAGATTACCGTTAAGAACATCAACTCAAAGAACACCGCTTATATCGGAGGTCTCGGCTATACCGGCAGTGCAAATAACGTTACTGTGAATGGTATGACCATAGATGTCGATGCCGGCACGGTCGCAAAGGTAGGTGGCAATGTTATCGGCGGTTTGATATCAACCATGACGGCTGCGTCTTATGTAGATAATAAAGTCTCAGGTCTTAAGATAAGTCTGGGTGACAAGGAGGGTGTGACTGTCGGAGGTATGTTCGGTAACCTTAATCGTTCGCTGGATAATGAAAAACACACCATCAGTGGGAATAGTGTAGTATACAGCAGCGAGGCTGCAGTGAAGTATCCTTTGCTGGGCGCCTGGACCGTGTTTGGTTCTATCGATGTTGCGGCTTGCAGCGTTAGCGTAGGTGATGTGACCAATCCGATCGTTTCGACCGCAGAGAATCCTATTGCACCTGTCGTAGGCGTAATTACGTTCAATCCTACTAATGTGACTCCGGGTACTCAGATATGGTTGAATTTCGTTGATGGTTGTTCTCAGCCTTATTACAGTGAAATAAAGAACGCTTTAGATTACTCATATTACGTTAAGATAAACGGTGAAGAGGTTGCTGTTTATGGAACTGAAGAGTAATCACCTGATCTCTCGGGCCGCTGCGCGATAGGGCGTGCGGCGGCTCTTTCCCAACATCTGTTGGACCGGCCCTTTGCATTTAAGATGGTGCCGGTAACGCCAAATCTCGTTCGACCGGTTTGCCGAACGTGTACCGAGCCGCTTCGGATATTGAGGGTGACGAGCGGTGTGTTTTAACCCCTGCGGTGCGCGTGGAGTTCCGACGGGCAAGATTTATTGATCCCTATTTTATTCGGGGCCGTGTGATGAGCACGGCCCTTTTTTATCTGTTTTACATTGGTTTATTTGTGTGAAACCCCTGCGGCGAGATTCTCGCCGCAGGGGTTTTTTGTGATCGGCCGGAACCGGGACATAGCAGGCCGGGACATAGCAGACCGGGATAGAGCAGGACAGGCCGGGACAGAGCAGGCATACGGCCCGTACGGAGACTATTGCAGGCGGCGCACCATCGCCAGATCGTGCTGCGGGTCGCCCGTACCGAAATCGAACCCTTCGGAGAAGTCGAGCGGATAGTTGCTGTCCTCGAAGCCCAGACGCTCATAAAACGCCTTGAGATCCTCGTGCGAGGGTATGAGCATCACGGCTGCCATGCCGCGGCGGCGCAGCTCCTCGACGGCCTCCTCTATAAGCGCCGAGGCAAGGCCGCGGCCGCGCCACGCCTCATCGGTGGCGATGGCGTAGAGGTATCCCGTGGGGCCGTATGTAGTGTCGATCTCGACGATGTGGAGCATCGATACGATATGTCCGGCCTCGTCGCAGCGCACGAGCATGTTCTCGGGGCGGTATACCTCCGTCAGGTAGAGGTCTATGAAGGCGCGGTCGTCGCCGAAGACCCGCTGCCACAGCTCGCGGCACTCGATCTCGCGCAACGAGAGTGCCCGCAGCGTCATCTTCTCCTGCATGGCGGCGGGGTGGTACGAGAGTTTCGAGCGGCGCAGTCCCGACAGGCCCATGTCCTCCTCGCGGTTGACCATCGCATATCCTTTTGCGGCCAGCGCGCGGGCAAAGCAGCGGTTTATCATCGGAAATACCCCTTCATATGAGGCATCGGCCTTCTCGATATGGGTACAGAATACCTCCGGCGTGATCTGCGAGCCGTATGTGAATGCGACCATGCGCCCTTCTACTCGCAGCACACCGCCGTAGAGCCCCAGTTCCCCGTAGGTGTCGAAGGCGCGGCGTATGGCCCGCTGCTCCTCCGACATCTCGTACTCGTGCTCGGTGCGATGCTCCGTGTCCGAGACCTCGGCAGCCTCCTTGCGCTGCTGCCACGCCCCCTCGAGGCGCAGGCACTCCTCTATGTCCTGCTGCCGCAGCTCCTCGAACGTGTAGTCGTAGAGCGACTCGAACCGGTTGACATGGTTGCGCTTGGGCTGGTATTTGCGTCCCGTGAGGTCGCACAGCTCCTCCAACGAGTAGATGTAGTCCTGATAGTCGCGGTTGTCGCATATGGCGAAACACTCGTTGCCGCGCCGTACGCATTCGGACTTCTGTTGTTCCGTTCCGCATATTACGGCCGTGCCGTCGGCGCGCAGCCCGTAATTGGCGTCGGCCCATGCGGCGAAACTCTCGGCGCAGCGCCGGCACATGGCGATCATGCGGAATGGGAGGCCGGCCGTGCGTGCGTTCTCCATAAGCTGGGGCAGCAGCCGTGCGAAGTCGGAACAGCCCAGGACCATGTAACCGCGTTCGCCGTGTCCGATGTCGAAGCGTACGACAAGCGCGCCGCCCACTTCGGCCCAGACGGTGTTGTATTGGTGCTGCCAGCAGTATATGTTGGCGAAAGTGTAGTCGCAGATGGGGATGGCGGCTTCGGCCAGATAGGTGTCGATGACGGGTTTGTCAGCGATCAGAACCTCGCGAAAGGGTATCATTCACAATATAGTTTTTATTTTCGACGTGCGTGTAATAGCTTTGTATCAGGGCCTTCAAGTATCGTTCCACCGGCTCTGACGCGACCTGGCCCGCGAGATTGCGCTCGAGCCGTATGTCATCCTCGGCATATACGTCGCGCACGCGCTCTTCGTCGAAGCGCACGAGGTAGTCGTCCGTGATGGCTTGGTAGATGTTGTTGTCGTAGTTGACGGCGGCGGGGGTGTCGGTCGGCTCGTTGAAGAGGTCGCGCCCGAAGGCGAAGTAGGGGCGGTCGTACCCGAGCAGCCCCAGCAGCGTGGGCATGATGTCTATCTGCGAGGCCACGCTGTCGTATTCGCCGTGCAGGCGGCTGTCGGGGGCGTACATGAACCCGAAGATATGGTAATCCGACGGCGAGTGCAGGAACGCCTCCGAGAACTTCTCGCTCGAGACATGGTCGGCGACGAAGACGAATATCGTATTGCGGAACCACGGCTTGTCTTGGAACCTCTCGCAGAAGAGGCGGAAGGCGTTGTCCACATATGCCACACACGGGTGGTTTTTGGTGAGGCCCTCCGGGAATCGTCCCTTGTAGCGGTCGGGTATGACGAAGGGGTGGTGCGACGAGAGGGTGAACATCGAGGCGAAGAAGGGTTGTTGCGTGCGGTCGAGGACCTCTCCCATATATTGCATGAACTCCTCGTCCCAGATGCCCCAGTATCCGTCGAAGTCGCCGCGCCCGTGCTCCTTCTCATAATCCTCGCGGCTGTATGATTCTTCGATGCCGGCGGCATTGGCGTAGGCGCCGAATCCCATCGAGCCGCGGTCCGAGCCGCAGAAGAAGAGCGTGCGGTAACCTTCGTCGGCGAGGATCGCCGGCAGCGAATAGGTCGGGGCGAGCGACTGCGGCATCAGTACGAAGGGGGTCTTGAACGAGGGTATCGAACTCCATACGGCGGGCAGGGCCTGTATCGACCTCTTGCCGTTGGCGTACATGCGGCGGAAGGTGTAGCCGTTGCGCATGAGCGAGTCGAGGAAGGGGGTGTATCCCTTCTGTGCCTTGTCGGCGTAGAGCTCGGGACGGAGCAGCGCCGAGTGCTCGGCCGAGAAGCTCTCCATGATGAATATCACCACGTTGCGGCCCCGCATCGAGCCTGCGGCCACGGCCGTGGTGTCGGCGGCAAGGCCTGTGGTGTCCCTGACCGCGAGGACCATGGAGTCGCCGGCAGTGGCCTGCGGATGGTATGCGGGCCGGTGTACGGGCGAGTATATGGCGTCGAGCTGCGCCTCGTCGAAGTAGTGCTCGTAACGTATGGCCGATGAGGAGCCGGCCGTGCGCAATACGCAGAAGGGGTTGCTCAGGATCAGCGTGGCGCGGGCGTTGTCCGACGTGTAGAGGGTGGCGTTCGACAGCGTGATGGGGCGTGTCATCTTGGTGAAGCCGCCGCGTATGCCACCTATCGTAAGGGCCGTGGCGACGAGCAGGATGACCGTCCCCGTCATGTAGTACCATGCCCCCGCGAAGAGTACTTCGGGCCTTGTACGGCGGCGGTATCCCCATGCGAGCAGGGCTATGAGCGCCGCGCCGGCAAGCACCAGAGGCCAGTTCTCGGCGGCGAACCTGACGGCGAGCTGCAGCGAGTTGTCGTTGTCGGCGAAGAATATCTCGTCGGCGGTGAAGCGTTTCTGCGTATATCGGAAATATATGGCGTCGGCGATGTTCAGCGCCACCGCGAGCAGGGCGTTCGCCACGACGTAGTACCAGAACATGATGTTCTGCCACCACGCCTTCTCGCGCAGGTGCAGCGGCACGAGGGCCAGGAGTATGTATATGGCGTTGGCATAGAGTATCGACACGGTGTCGAACTTGAGCGACCCGCATATGAGCTGCCACCACTCTGCGGCGGGCAGGGGGCCTATGAGCTCGCGGTTGGCGATGTAGAATATCGCGCGCCCGAGCGCCAGGACCACATACAGGAGCAGGATACGTCGCAGCAGCAGGGCCGTATGTGTGCGCAGCAATCGCATGACTTGGCTTGTGTGGTTATTCGTGGTGGTATGGTTCGTTGTTCAGTATCGTGAAGGCGCGGTAGAGCTGTTCGGCGAAGATGGCGCGCACGATCTGGTGCGAGAAGGTCATGCGCGAGAGCGACAGCTTGCCGTCGGCGCGGGCGTAGACCTCCTCCGAGAAACCGTAGGGGCCGCCTATGACCATGACGAGGCGTTTTATGCCGCTGGCCATGCGTTTCTGCAGCCATTGCGCGAACTCCAGCGAAGCGTATTCCGTGCCGTGTTCGTCGAGCAGCAGCAGGTAGTCACCCTCGGCGACGTTGCGCAGGATCATCTCGCCTTCGGCCCGTTTCTGTGTGGCGGCGGCCATGTTGCGCGTATTGCGCACGTCGGAGAGAGCCGTCACCGTGAACCGGCAGTAACGGGTTATTCGCTTCGCGTAGGTCGCCATGAGTGTCTCCACCTCGGGCGAGTCGGTCTTGCCGACCATTATCAGATCGATGTTCATCGCGGAGAGTCGGTTGGATATTCCTGGCCCGATGGCCGGCCCTGTGGCCGGTTCTGTGGCCGATGCGGTGCCGGATGCCGGGCCGCTACTCCATGTCGGTGTTCCACTCGCCCTCGGTGCCCTCGTATATTACGGGGCGGCGGTGCTCCACCGACTTGAGCCATTCGTATGCCTTGTACATGTTGTAGCCGTTGCCCGAGGGCGCGCCTCCCAGACAGAAGGCTATGATGCAGGAGTGGTTGCGCGAACGGTAGTACATCGACTTGACGCGCGTGAGGTACTCCTCGACCAGTTTCGGGTCGTTGGCAGGGGTGCCGCCGACGGCGCGGTTGTTACTGTCGGTGGGGGAGTTGATGTTGGCACGGTCGATGACGAACATGCCGGCCTCGTCACACATGTCGTAGAACCACTTGGGCTGCGGATAGTCGGGGCAGAGGGTGTTGTAGCCGCGCAGCTTGAGCTGCTCGATCTCGACGTATGTCTGCTTGCGGTCGTCCAGGGCGTTGAAGGGGGTCTTCTGCACGTGCAGGACCTTGTCGAAACGGTAGAAGTTGCCGTCGCGGTACTCGGTCTTGCCGAAGCCGATCTTCAGCGGGATGTACTCCCACAGCATGCCGTTGCGCTTGAGGTATATCATCACGTCGTAGAGCGGCGGCTGGCCGTCGCCCCACTTGAATTCGTAGGCGTGGTATATGTCGGGGTTGAAACGCAGCGTGTCCATCGAGCGGCCCTCGATCTCCATCTCGTTGACGCTGTACTCCATGAGCTTGCCCTTGGGGTTGTAGATGTCGAATCCCACCTGTATGGTCTCCTTGAAGTTGAAGTCGTTTGCCACCACCACGTCGAGGCGCAACTTGCCGTACTGGCGCGTGGTGTCGGGTTCGAGCACGATGTCGAAGTCGCGCACGGCGAGGCGCCGCTGGGCGAAGAGGTAGCTGTTCTCGAACTGCTCGGTCTCGGGCTGGAAGATGTTCTCCTGCAGCTCTGGCGTGCGGCTCTGGCGGACGCCTATCATAAGCTCGTTCACCCCCTGCCGCAGGTAGGGCGAGAGGAGGAAGTCGGCCGGTGTGTAGGGATCCTCCACCTCGGCGACGGGCTCGTTGTTGATGAAGAGCGTGAAGGCCATGCCCACGTTCTCGATGTGGAAGAAGATGTTGTAGTCGTTCATCGTGGCGTCAATGGTGACCTTCTGCACGAACCGCGCCTCTCCGCCCGCGATGGCGATACGCTCGGGGGTGAAGGGGGTATAGTTGGCCGTTTCGGTGCGTTTGTCGGCCACGGCGTCCTCGCGTTTGTCGTATGTGATGAACTCCGTACGGTAGATGCGCGGGCCCTGTGCCGCGGCGGCTATGATCGAGAAGGCGGCTGTCGCCGAAAGGATAAACTTTCTCATAACGTATGTGTTTAGCATGGGGCTTCCGCGGTGCCGACGGCACCCCGGCTCCCGATTGCAAAGGTACTTTTTTTTTGACAAAACGCAAATTATTGCCTACCTTTGTGGATTGATAACGTTGCCGGCATGCCGACGTTCGGCGGCAGCAGTGCCATAACGGCGGGCAGGCCGGAATATTACTTTTTTTGAGAAAGAATTTTGTTATGAAAACTCCGAGAATTGCAGAGATTCTGAAGTCGGGCGAGATCGATCGCGACATCACCGTACAAGGTTGGGTGCGTACAAAACGAGGAAACAAGAATGTGGCGTTCATCGCCCTGAACGACGGTTCGTGCGTGGCCAATATCCAGGTGGTTGTCGACCTGGCGGCGTTCGACGAGGAGACGCTCAAGGCCGTCACCACGGGGGCCTGCCTGCGTGTGGACGGACGTCTGGTGAAGTCGCCCGGCGCGGGCCAGGGTGTCGAGGTGCAGGCCTCGCATATCGAGATATACGGCACGGCCGACCCCGAGACGTACCCCCTGCAGAAGAAGGGCCACTCGCTGGAGTTCCTGCGCGACATCGCCTACCTGCGTCCGCGCACCAACACCTTCGGCGCCATCCTGCGCATACGTCACGCCATGGCCTTCGCCATACACAAGTATTTCAACGACCACGGTTTCTACTATCTCCATACGCCCCTCATTACGGGATCTGACTGCGAGGGCGCCGGCGCCATGTTCCGCGTGACGACACTCGATGCGGGCAATCCGCCGCGTACGGAGACCGGCGAGGTGGACTTCACGAAGGATTTCTTCGGCAAGCCGTGCAACCTCACCGTGTCGGGACAGCTCGAGGGCGAGCTCGGAGCCATGGCCATAGGCCAGATCTACACCTTCGGTCCCACGTTCCGCGCCGAGAACTCCAACACGCCGCGTCACCTGGCCGAGTTCTGGATGATCGAGCCCGAGGTTGCCTTCTACGACATAAACGACAATATGGACCTTGCGGAGGATTTCCTCAAGTACCTTATCTCGTATGCGCTGGAGAACTGCCGCGAGGACCTCGAGTTCATGAACAAGATGTGGGACAACGAGCTTATCTCGCGTCTGGAGTTCGTCCTGCACAACGATTTCGTGCGTCTCGACTATACCGAGGGCGTAAGGATCCTGAAGGCTTCGGGCCGCAAGTTCGAGTTCCCGTGCGACTGGGGCTGCGACCTGCAGTCGGAGCACGAGCGCTACCTCGTCGAGGAGCACTTCAAGCGCCCCGTCATCCTGACCGACTACCCGAAGGAGATCAAGGCATTCTATATGAAGCAGAACGACGACGGCCGCACGGTGCGCGCCATGGACGTGCTCTTCCCGAAAATAGGCGAGATCATAGGAGGTTCGGAGCGCGAGGCCGACTATGGCAAGCTTTGTGCGAGGGTGAAGGAGCTCGGAATGCACGAGTCGGAGGTATGGTGGTATCTCGATACCCGCCGCTGGGGTTCGGCACCGCACTCTGGATTCGGTCTGGGCTTCGAGCGCCTGCTGCTGTTCGTGACGGGTATGGGCAACATCCGCGACGTGATACCCTTCCCGCGCACGCCGAACAACGCGGAGTTCTGATTCCGCCCCGATCCTTTTCCGCCGTGTGCGGCGCAGGCCGCAGAGGCGGTGTGGTGTGAACGAAAAACGACCCTGAATTATGAAGAGAGTGATTTTGCTCCTGCTCGTATCGCTTGCTGCGGGCGGAGCGTGGGCACAGTTGCCGAAGACGCGCACGTACAATCTGATATTCATCGGCAACAGCATCACCGAAGGGGCCCTGCATGCCGACAAGAGCAAGACGGCGCCTCCCGTTGCCGCCGCAGAGTATGTGGGGCGCATGACTTCGGGCGATGTCAACTTCCGCAACTGCGGACGTTCGGGTGCCACGACGGTCGATTTCCTGCCGGGGCGCGACGCCGACTTCGCGCGTGTGGAGCGTGCCATACGGGAGCTGCGCGACATAAGCTATGAACCCATCGTCTTCTCGATCATGCTCGGCACGAACGATTCGGCCTCGCGGGGTCCTGTGGGCGCGCCCGTGTCGAACGAGGACTACGAGCGCAATCTGACCGCGATCATGACACGCATACGCGAACTCTGTCCCGAGGCGATTTTCGTGTTGCAGCGCCCGATATGGTACAGTGCCAACACCTATAACGGCGCGATGTATCTGGTCGAGGGGCAGAAGCGCCTTGTGGGGTATGCCAACGTGCTGATCGGCATGGCCGAGAAGTACGACGACGTCTATATGGGCGATCTGAAGGGCTATGACTATTTCCGTGATCACCATCAGAAGTATCTTTTTGCCGAGAACGGCAATGCCGGCGTATTCTACCTGCATCCCAACGAGAAGGGGGCCCGCAAGCTCGGCAAGCGTTGGGCTCGCGCCATAGTCGATGCGCTGCGTGCCGCCGAACGTAACTGACCCGCCACATGCGGAGCGTCGCGGCCGGTGCCACGGATGCCTCACGCGCAACGAATGAATGAAGAGACCTGTCGGAGAGAGAGTATAACGGTTAATTTTTTATGTAATGGGTATTTCGCAACGTCAGGTTCAGAAACTGCAACAGACACTGTCTCCGCAGCAGATACAGATGATCAAGTTGCTGGAGCTTCCTGCCATGCAGCTCGAACAGCGTATAAAGCAGGAGGTCGAGGACAACATAGTGCTGGAGGAGGACGCCACGCCCGAGGAGGAGCAGGAACAGAAGATCTCCGTGGACGAGTATATCCGTGGAGACGACACTCCCGGGTACAAGAGCCGTATCAACAACTATTCCAAGGATGACAAGCCGCGCCCGATGAATATCACCGAGGGGCGCTCGCTGCAGGAGTATCTGACCGAGCAGCTGGGGTATCGCAATCTCTCGGACCGGGACATGCGCATAGCGTCGTTTCTGGTCGGGAGCATCGACAGCGACGGCTATCTGCGCCGCGATCTGGAGTCGATATCCGACGACATAGCCTTCTCGCTGGGTATCGAGACCACGGTCGAGGAGCTGGAGCGGCTGTTGGGAGTCATACACCAGTTGGAACCGGCGGGTATCGGTGCGCGCAACCTGCGCGAATGTCTGCTGCTGCAGATGGAGCAGCGGCGTATGGACACTCCTGCCAAGCGGCTGGCGCGCAAGATCCTGCTCTCGTATTTCGACGAGTTCGTCAAGAAGCATTACGAGAAGCTGATGGCGCGCCTGAATGTCGGTGAGGATGAGTTCCGCGAGGCGATAGACGAGATTCGGCACCTTTCGCCCAAACCCGGGAATCTATACTCGGAGGGCGGCATGGACACGACACCGTATATCGTTCCCGACTTCCGCCTCGACTATCATGACGGGCAGTTCGATCTGACGCTCAACTCGGGCAATATCCCGGAGGTGAAGATCAACCGCCGCTATGTCGAGATGATGCGCGACATGGTTCTGCCGGACGGTACCGTGCCCGAGAAGAACCGCGAGGCGGTGCAGTTCGTCAAGAGCAAGATCGACTCGGCCAAGTGGTTCATTTCGGCCATAAAGCAGCGGCACGACACCCTGATGCGGACGATGCAGGAGATACTCAACTTCCAGAAGGAGTATTTCCGCGACGGCGACAAGAGCAAGCTGCGGCCGATGATCCTTAAGGATATAGCCGACCGCACGGGGCTCGACGTGTCGACCATCTCGCGTGTGGTGAACAGCAAGTACGTTCAGACGCATTTCGGCATTATCCTGCTCAAGTCGCTCTTCTCGGAGGCGATGCAGACCGAGAGCGGCGAGACGGTGTCGAGCTACGAGATAAAGAACAGACTTCAGAAGTGCATCGACGAGGAGGATAAACGACATCC
>CASDSD010000013.1 GCA_949283205.1 uncultured Alistipes sp.
GCCCGGTGTTGGGCCCCTGGGCCTGTGGGGTATCCTTTGGGGGGCCCGGCCTCTTTACCCGTTTGTGTGGGGGGGTGGGTGTGGGTCGCGTGCCGGCCCCGGTTCCCCCACCGCCGCATCCACCGCGGGTACGAGGGTTGGGAGAGACTCATACCGACGCACGTGAAGGTGCAGTATGCCGGAGGCATGGGGCTCATGTCGGCGGGGGCGGGATGGGATTACGGCCGCCGCTGCCGCTGGGAAACGGAGATCATGGCGGGATTCCTGCCCAAGGCATATTCCGACCGCACGCACGCCACCCTCACCGTACGGCAGAACTACATCCCGTGGAGCGTAAGCCTCTCCGACAGGATAGCATTGGAACCCCTCTCGTGCGGCATATACGTGAACATGATATCGGGAGAGGACTATTGGGTCCGGGAACCGAACCGTTACCCGGGAGACATATACTACGGTTTCACGTCACGCCTGCGGTCGTATGTCTATGTGGGGCAACGCCTGACATATCTCCGGCAAGGGGAGTCGGCGCTGCGCGCCATAACGCTCTATTACGAGCTGGCCGCAAACGACCTCGATATCATAGCCAAGTGCGGCAACCGGTCGCTGTCGCTTCAGGACATCCTCTATTTCTCGTTCGGAGTGAAGCTGCAGCTCCTCCGCTGACATCGCGGCACGGTACGCATGGTCCCTGCCGAGCGGCGGAACGGAACAGGCGACGAGCCGCGGACCCGGGAGGTCCGCGGCTCGTCCGTCATGCAATCCCCGTGCGGCATCCGAACGGCAGGTCGTCCACCTCCGACGCGGCGGGCGACGAATAGGCCGGCTCCTCGCCGATGGGCGGCATGTCGGGTGCCGGCGCCGGCGCTGACTCCTGCTTGGGCTGTACGCGCCATGCGCGCACATCGGTATACCAACGGCCGTTGTATTCGCGCGACTCGATGTTGAACGACACGATATATGTCGCGCCCTCCTTCAGGCGGGCCACTTCCGACTCCTTGTTGAAGAACGTCACGCACACCTTGCGCGAAAACTCCTGCGGCATCTCGAATATCACCTCCTGACGCTGCCATTCGCCACGCGCCGATACGCCCTTGGTCGCGGGCATTATCTTGTAAACCACTCCTTCGAATTCCATAATGCGAGATTTTTTTTGTTTTCAGTTACAAATATACGAAAAGTCGGGCGCAGAGACAAATCGGGAACAAAGTTTTCGGGGCTGATTCCGCCAGAGGACTCCGCCGCCATTAAAAAATATCCGAAAAGGGGAATTACATTTGACATTACGAACACATTTTTGTATCTTTGGCTTCGCCTTAGATAGGATGCGGTTCGGCATAAAAAATCAGGCAAACTTGTTTTTTCTGCACTCACCTTTCCTTATCTTTGTAAGCATATACCCGCCCCCGCGGGGCCATACCTGTCTAACCTTTTTGATCTCAATACTATGAAAAAGTTCAATGACGAGGATTTCCTCCTGCAGAGCGAGACGGCACGCCGTCTCTACCACGACCATGCGGCCAAGATGCCGATCATAGACTACCACTGCCACCTCGACCCGCGATATATCGCCGAAGACCACCGTTTCCGCAACCTTACGGAGATATGGCTCGACGGCGACCACTACAAGTGGCGCGCCATGCGTACGAACGGTGTGGCGGAGCGTTACTGCACGGGCGACGCCTCGGACTGGGAGCGCTTCGAGAAGTGGGCCGAGACGGTACCCTACACCATGCGCAACCCCCTGTACCACTGGACGCACCTCGAACTGAAGACCGCTTTCGGCGTGGAGAAGCTCCTCAGCCCCGCCACGGCACGTGAAATATACGACCACTGCAACGAGCTGCTCGCACGGCCCGAATATTCGGCACGCGGCCTCATGCGCCGATACAATGTCGAGGTTGTATGCACCACGGACGACCCCGTGGATTCGCTCGAGTACCACCTTCGCTGCCGCAATGAGGAGTTCGGCTGCCGCGTGCTGCCGGCATGGCGCCCCGACAAGGCGATGGCGGTGGAGAACCCCGCGACGTTCCGCGCCTATGTGGATCGTCTGGCCGAGGTGTCGGGCGTCGAGATACGCTCCTTCGCCACGCTGATAGACGCCCTGCGCGCACGCCACCGTTTCTTCGAGAGTGTCGGCTGCCGCCTGAGCGACCACGGCATCGAGGAGTTCTACGCCGAGGACTACACGCCGCAGCAGGTGGAGGCCGCCTTCGCCAAGGTATACGGCGGAGCGGAACTCACGGAGGAGGAGCGCCGCCGCTACAAGAGCGCCATGCTCGTGGAGATGGCCGTCATGGACTGGGAGACGGGATGGACACAGCAGTTCCACTTCGGCGTCATCCGCAACAACAACTCGCGCAAGATGGCCACGATAGGTCCCGACACGGGCTTCGACTCGATCGGCGACTTCACGCTGGCGAAGAACATGGCACGCTTCCTCGACCGCCTCGACGCGCAGGGCAAGCTCGCCAAGACCATACTCTACAACCTCAACCCGCGCGACAACGAGATGGTGGCCACGATGATCGGCAACTTCCAGGACGGCGAGACCGCCGGCAAGATACAGTTCGGATCGGGCTGGTGGTTCCTCGACCAGAAGGACGGCATGGAGCGTCAGATGAACGCCCTGTCGCTGCTGGGGCTGTTGAGCCGCTTCGTGGGCATGCTCACCGACTCGCGCAGCTTCCTGAGCTACCCGCGCCACGAATATTTCCGCCGCACGCTCTGCAACCTCATCGGCAACGACGTCGAGGCGGGGCTGCTGCCGGCCAGCGAGATGGATTTCATCGGCCGCATGGTGGAGGACATATCATACAACAACGCAAAGCGCTACTTCGGCTTCTGAAGCGGCGCCGTTTGACCGATCAAGGAGGATTGCGATATGAAAACGAACTACGAGGTGCGCTATGCCGCACATCCGGACGACGCGAAGTGCTATGACACGGAGCGCCTGCGCCGCGACTTCCTCATCGAGCGGGTCTTTGCCGCCGACGAGGTCAACATGGTATATTCGATGTACGACCGTATGATCGTGGGCGGCGCCATGCCCGTGGCGGAGACGCTGCGGCTGGAGGCCATAGACCCCCTGAAGGCCCCCTGCTTCCTCACGCGCCGCGAGATGGGCATCTTCAATGTCGGGGGTGCCGGTACGGTGCGCGCGGGAGAGAAGGAGTACCGCCTCGGATACAAGGAGGCCCTCTATCTCGGCATGGGCGACCGCGAGGTGACCTTCGCCAGCGACGACGCCTCGGCTCCCGCCAGGTTCTACTTCAACTCGGTGGGGGCGCACTGCACGTATCCCGACCGCAAGGTCACCAAGGCGGACGCCGTGGTGGCGCACATGGGGTCGCTCGAGGGGTCGAACGAACGAGACATAAACAAGATGATCGTCAGCCAGGTGCTGCCCACGTGCCGCCTGCAGATGGGAATGACGGAGCTGGCCCCGGGCAGCGTGTGGAACACCATGCCGGCGCATATCCATTCGCGCCGCATGGAGGCGTACTTCTACTTCGAGGTGCCCGAGGATCAGGCCGTGTGCCACTTCATGGGCGAACCGCACCAGACGCGCCACATATGGATGCGGGGCGAGCAGGCGGTGCTCTCGCCCGAGTGGTCGATACACAGCGCGGCCGCAACGCACAACTACACCTTCATCTGGGGCATGGGCGGCGAGAACCTCGACTACGGCGACCAGGACTTTTTTGCCATCACCGACCTGCGGTAACGGTGCGGGCGATGGCATATGCTGCAGGAGATATGTCGGACGCGGGCTGCGGCCCGCCCTAACGGAGAGAACATGGTAGACTTTTCATTGAAAGGCAAGGTCGCGCTGGTCACGGGCGCGGCCTACGGCATAGGCTTCGCCATCGCGGAGGCGCTGGCGGGCGCAGGGGCCAGGATAGCGTTCAACTGCCGCTCGCAGCGGCACATGGACGAGGCGCTGGCGGCATACGCGGCCAAGGGCATCGAGGCACGCGGATACATATGCGACGTGACGCAGGAGAAGGCCGTGGCGGCGATGGTCGCCTCGATTGCGGAGGAGCTGGGTACGGTGGATATTTTGGTAAACAATGCCGGTATCATCAAGCGCATCCCGATGCTCGAGATGTCGGCGGCGGAGTTCCGCGAGGTGGTGGACATAGACCTCACGGCCCCCTTCATCATGGCCAGGGCCGTGATCCCGGGGATGATAGCCAAGGGCGGCGGCAAGATAATCAACGTCTGCTCGATGATGTCGGAGCTGGGGCGCGAGACGGTCTCGGCCTACGCCGCGGCAAAGGGCGGGCTGAAGATGCTCACGCGCAACATAGCCTCGGAATACGGCCGCTACAACATCCAGTGCAACGGCCTCGGCCCCGGCTACATCGCCACGCCGCAGACGGCGCCCCTGCGCGAGCGGCAGGCCGACGGCTCGCGCCACCCCTTCGATGCGTTCATCGTGGCGAAGACCCCGGCCGAGAGGTGGGGCACGCCCGAAGATATGATGGGCCCGGCGGTGTTCCTCGCCTCGGCGGCGTCGGATTTCGTCAACGGACACATACTATATGTCGACGGCGGCATCCTCGCATACATAGGCAAGCAGCCGTGATGCGGCATGCGCACAGACGGATTTTTCAGAGGCAAATTCCCATAACCCGAAAACAGAGATCGAAATGAAGAAAATCGCATACATTCTGGCACTGTCGGCATTGGCCGCCTGCGGATCGGGCGGAGGCATGGTGGCCGTCGTTGAGAACACAACCGACCTTACGCGCGAGAAGGAGACCGTCGAGATCGCATGGGATGACCTGCGGCGTGCGGGCGTGACGGCCGACAACGTCGTCGTGACCACGGCCGAGGGAGAGCAGATACCCTCGCAGGTCCTCTTCGACGAGCCCGGGCTTCCGGCGTCACTCCTCTTCCAGGCCACGGTAGAGCCCCGCGGCAGCGCATCGTACCGTATCGCCCCAGGCGAACGCGGCGCATACGAGACACAGGCATACGGCCGCTACGTACCCGAACGCGCCGACGACTACGCGTGGGAGAACAACATGGTGGCATACCGCATCTACGGACCCGCGCTGGCCGACCCGAAGACGCAGGGTGTGGACGTGTGGGTGAAGTCCACGCCGCGGCTGGTGATAAACGACTGGTACGGCAAGAACGACTACCACCACAACTACGGCGAGGGGATGGATTGCTACAAGGTGGCCTCGACGCTCGGCGGCGGCGCCCTGGCGCCCGTCGTCAACGGCCGCATAGTGCTTTCGGGCAACTACGCCACGCAGCGGTGCCTGGCAAACGGGCCCATCCGCACCATCGCCGAATTCACATATCCGCCGATGAAGATAGGCGGGGACAACGTTACGATGACGCGCCGCATATGGCTCGACGCCAACACCCGTTTCACGGTGCAGGAGTATCTCTTCGACGGCTTCGACGGCCGCCTGGACGTGGCTGCGGGGATCGTGCTGCACGACGTGCATTCAAAGGCCTCGGGTGACGGCTATGCCGCCGTGACGGAGGCCGCCTCCGACTCGGCCGACCCCGAGCGTGACGGCGACATCATGCTCGGCGTGGTGCTCGAGGGCGGCGGTGCGGTATCGGAAGCCGACGGGCACATTCTCGTCGCGGGGAGTGTCATGGCCGGCGACCGCATACGCATGCGCAACGGCTCGGCATGGAGCCAGGGAGGCATGAGCGGCCCGCAGCAGTGGGAGCAGATCGTCCGCGAGGAGAGCCTCCGCGCCGCGGCACCGTTGAAGGTGACGCTGCGCCGCGAGTAACGCTACGCCGGAGCGGCGGGGGCGACGGAAGCAAAGGAGCGGCAGAAGCAAAGGGGCAACGGAGCGACAAGCAACCGGGCGACTGGAGCAAAGGAGCGACGGAGTGACAAGCAACCGGGCGACTGGAGCAGCAGGGACGGAAGGACAACAGACTGCATGAACAGTGGAGCGGCGCAGGCGGCGGGAAAGCGATTTTGCGCCTACGTCCTCACAACGGGAACGACAGCACCTCGGCATCGATGGCCGCAGCGGCGGGGAAGGGAGTCCACAGCGGAGCCTTCCCCGCCGAAAACGTTATGCCCCACTTCGTGACCGACCGCCGGTAGACGCTCCAGCGCGGCAGGCGGTAGCGGATCATCACCACGGGCAGCGGCTTCTCCTGCTCGGGATAGGCCACATGGAACTCCTCGACGATACCCGTCTCGGGATAGAACCTGTAGAAGAGCCGCCCGTGCGGTATGGGCAGGCCCATCACGAGCGTGTCGCCGGCAATAAAGAGCGTATCGCCGCTGCTGCGCGAGAGTTCCGCCTCCCGCCGCTCGCCACGGGGCAGCTGCTGCGCCGCCGACGGCAGCCGCGGCGGAACAAAAAGGAGCAACCATGCGGCCGCTCCGAACAAACGTATCAAGTTACTCCGTTTCAATCAGAACACCTCCTGCAATATCCTTACCGACTGCACGGAGTGTATCGTATCGAGATGGTAGGCGTAGTAGGCAAGCAGCGCATTCAGAAAGTCCACCCTCTGGCGGCGGTTCAGCCCCACTTCGCCCAGATACCGCACGTCACACTCCAGCATGTCGCGGAGGATGAGGGCGTTCTGCTGCGACATGGCGTGTTCGCGCGGCGGCTCCGCCGACGTATAGAACCCTTCGGCTATATCGAACCACGCATCGGGCATATACTCGTTGCCGGGCGAGAACCCCAGAAAACGGCACAGGTTCGAGAGAAACCACAGATGGAAATTCGCCACCCCTTCGGCGGCGGCATCCAGCGCCTCGACCGAGCCCCACACGAAATCGAACAGCATGGCGTTCGCCTCACTCTCCTTCACCAGACGGTACAAAACCTCTGCCATAAAGAGTGCTATGGATGATTTTTTCACGTCGAAGGGTATCGACTGCAGCACGATGCCGGCATGCACCTCGCCCAGGCGGTGCATCTCCATCTTCGGGGACTCGAGCCCCTCGAACTCCAGCGCGAACATGGGCTGGAAGAGCGCCTGCCGTGCGCCGTGGCCGCGGCGCGACCCCAGCCCCTGCACCATGTAGCTCTGACGCCCCACGGTCGAGGTGAGCATCTGCACCACCATCCCCTTGTCGCCGTACTTGAGTGTACCGATCACCACGCCCCGCGCGGTGTAACGCCTCATCGCCGCCCCCTTCATCCGCTACTCGGCCTCCACCCAGTCGCCGCCGGCCTTGATCAGCGCCACAAGGTGCTCGATGGCCTCCTCCTGCGGGATGTTGCGCTCGACCACCTCGCGCCCCTTGTACAAAGTGATGCGCCCCGGCGCCGCACCGACATATCCGTAGTCGGCGTCGGCCATCTCGCCCGGGCCGTTGACGATGCACCCCATCACGCCGATCTTCAGGTTCTTCAGGTGCGACGTGCGGGCCTTGATGTCGGCCAGCGTCTTCTCTATGTCGTAGAGCGTGCGGCCGCAGCTCGGGCACGCGATATATTCGGTGCGGGAGAAGCGCACGCGCGAGGCCTGCAGTATCATCAGCTCGATGTCGCGCACCGTCTCCGCCGGCAGCTGCGGCGCATCGACCCAGATGCCGTCGGCAAGGCCGTCGAGGAACAACACGCCGAGGTCGGCCGCAGCCTTCACGGCCACCGCCACGGCATCCGCATCGTCATAGCGGCGGCGCACCATCACCGGCACCGTGTCCTCCATGTCGAGGATTGCGGCGCGCAGCTCCGCCGTTGGGTTGCCGCTCACGGCCTCCACCACGCGCATGGCCTCATGCGGCTCGTCGTGCGTCAGGGGCACCGTCACGGCGCTGCGGCGCACATACTCCGTGGGATGGTAGCGCTCGGGATGGCGCACCTCGAAGCGCCCCTCGCGGCGGGCGAAGTGGTCGACCAGCATCTGCGCCACGGGAACCTCGTTCTCGGGAGCCTCGGTGAGCGAGACGCGGATCGTGTCACCGATGCCGTCGCACATGAGGGCGCCGATGCCCACGGCGCTCTTGATGCGCCCCTCGATGCCGTTGCCGGCCTCCGTGACACCAAGGTGTATCGGATAGGTCATGCCCTCGGCATCCATCGCCTCCACCAGCAGGCGGTAGGCGTGTACCATCACGCGCGTGTTGCTCGACTTCATCGACACCACGACCTGATCGAACCCCTCGCGGCGGCATACCCGCAGGAACTCCATCGCCGAGACGACCATTCCCTGCGGCGTGTCGCCCCACTCGTCGAAGACGCGGCGGGCCAGAGAGCCGTGGTTGACGCCTATGCGCAGGGCCACGCCCCGTTCGCGGCACTGGGCGATGAGGGCCTCCAGCTCGCCGTGCGAGGTGCGGTAGTTGCCCGGGTTTATGCGCACCTTGTCGACATACCGCGCCGCTATCGACGCCACCTCGGGCACGAAGTGTATGTCGGCCACGACGGCTGTCGGGTATCCGTCCTCGCGCAGGCGGCGCACTATGTTCTCGAGGTTCTCGCCCTCGCGGCGCCCCTGCGCCGTGAGGCGCACGATACCGGCACCCGCATCGGCGATGCGCTCGCACTGCGCCACGCTCGCCTCGGTGTCGGCCGTGGGGGTATTGGTCATCGACTGCACCGCCACGGGGTGCGCCGAACCTATCGTCACGCCGCCTATGCGCACGTCGTGCGCCTTGCGGCGGGTAAATTCGCTGAGATTCATCACATGACAATTTTGGGGGCCGCCACGCGGCCCGTTAACATTGCAAAGATAACCATTGGCGGCCGGAAATAGGCCTCCGCACCGAAATTAATGGCACGGAGGATGGCCGTATCGCAAAATTAACTTAACTTTGGACGAAAATCAATATCAAAACTCCGACAAGCATGAAAAATATCGGTTCATTCGCCATGGCCGCAATCACCGCGGCCGCAATCACCCTCACCGCCTGCGACTCGACGCAGCAGAAGCAGACGCCGACGCCACAGGACACCGCAGCGGAACAGCCCGCCATAGAGCTCACGGCCTCACCCGCCCCACGCGACGACAGCGGCGCCTACATATGCCAGCGCCCCGCCGAAGGGGAGCGTCTCTTCACCTCGCAGGCCATCGAGCAGCAGATCGCCAGCGTGCAGAAGATGCTCACCAACGCCCGCCTGGCGTGGATGTTCGGCAACTGCTTCCCCAACACGCTCGACACCACCGTCCACTACCGCAAGGATGCCGACGGCAGCGACGACACCTTCGTCTACACGGGCGACATACACGCCATGTGGCTGCGCGACTCGGGGGCGCAGGTGTGGCCCTACGTGCAGTTCGCCAATGACGATCCGGCGCTGCAGGCGATGCTCGCGGGCGTGATAAACCGTCAGTTCAAGTGCATCAACATCGACCCCTATGCCAACGCCTTCAACGACGGCCCCACGGGCTCCGACTGGGAGAGCGACCAGACCGAGATGAAACCCGAGCTGCACGAGCGCAAGTACGAGATCGACTCGCTGTGCTACCCCATACGCCTGGCCTACTACTACTGGCTGGTTACGGGCGACGACTCGGTCTTCGGCGAGGAGTGGCTCTCGGCCGTGGGCAACATACTCAAGACCTTCCGCGAGCAGCAGCGCAAGGATGGCAACGGCCCCTACTCGTTCCTGCGCAAGACCGACCGCCAGTTCGACACGCTCTCGAACAACGGCCTCGGCGCCCCCGTCAACCCCGTGGGGCTGATCGTCTCGAGCTTCCGTCCGTCGGATGACGCCACGGTGCTGCAGTTCCTCGTGCCGTCGAACTTCTTCGCCGTCTCGTCGCTGCGCAAGGCCGCCGAGATCCTCACCAAGGTCAACAAGGAGAAGGAGCTGGCCGACGAGTGTACGGCCCTGGCCGACGAGGTAGCCGCGGCCCTCGACGAGTATGCCGTCTACAACCACCCGAAGTTCGGCCCCATCTACGCCTTCGAGGTCGACGGCTTCGGCAACAGCCTGCTCATGGACGACGCCAACGTGCCGAGCCTGCTGGCGCTCAAGTACCTCACGCCCGAGGTCATCGACGACGAGATCTATGCCAACACGCGCCGTTTCGTGTGGAGCGACAGCAACCCCTACTTCTTCCGCGGCAAGGCGGGCGAGGGCATCGGCGGCCCCCACATAGGCTACGACATGGCCTGGCCCATGAGCATCATGATGAAGGCCTTCACGAGCGACGACGACGCCGAGATCAAGTACTGCATCGAGATGCTGATGTCGACAGACGCCGGCACGGGATTCATGCACGAGTCGTTCAACGTGGACGACCCGACCAACTTCACCCGCGCATGGTTCGCATGGCAGAACACCCTCTTCGGGGAGCTGATACTGAAGCTCATACATGACGGCCGTCTCGACCTTCTGAATTCGATCACCATAGAGTAGTCCCGACGATTCCGCGGCGGCGTGCGGCTTAGGCCATACGCCGCCGTATTGTTCCCGCAAGCGGCACAAACCAAACTACCAATACCATGAAACGCAACAACATGAAGCGTTGCCGCACACTCCTTGCGGCAGCGGCCGCAGCGCTCCCGACGCTCGTGGCGACGGCACAGACGGTAGAACCCATCGACCGCCTCTTCACCGACTACACCACGGCATGGATCGCCAACGACGGCGGCACGCAGGCCGAGCACGTGCCGCACGACATGCTCAACATGTTCGTACGCGACGACGGCACCGTCGCAACGGTCTGCAACTGGGACGAGGGCGGCAGCAACGTGGCCGTCTTCCGCGACGGCCGCCTCATAAGCGTACCCGAGGGCTCGGGCACCGGAGGCTGGGGCCGTTTCTCCATGACCTCGGTGGTGATGGACGAGCGCTACGTCTACCAGCTGCTCTCGCAGCACGGCTGCGACGGCGCCAACGACCGCATGAACGACAACGGCCTGCCGCAGTTCCCGCCCTGCAACGACGCCGTCGAGTGGAAGACCATCCGCCGCTACGACGTCGAGACGGGCCTCGCGGCCCCCTTCCCCTCGGGGTACGGATACAAGGGCGACATGGCGCTGGTGACGGACCGCCGCGACCGTACGCTCGCAGGCCTCGCCATAACAGACAGCGAGCTCTTCGTCGCCGTGACCGCGTCGGAGGGCATGCGCGACTCGGTCAAGGTCTTCGACAAGGGTTCGATGCGGCCCGTGCGGCAGTTCGCCGTCGAGGCGTGCGGGCAGATGGCCGCAGACCCCAGGGGCGGAGTGTGGATGCTGCGCGGGAATACCGTCGTACGGCTCTCGCAGCGAGACGGACGCGAGATGCTGCGCTTCGAGCTGCCGGCCGACGTCGTGGCCGCGTCGATAGCCGTGGACACGCACCGCCACCGTCTTCTGGTACCCAACAGCGGCCGCAACCTCGACCTGCTCATCTATACCGACATATACTCCTCGCCGCGCCTTGACAGCCGCTTCGGCACCCCGGGCGGCGTCTTCGCCGAGACGGAGGACCATATGCGCGGGGAGACGGGGCCGCTGCGCTTCTGCGGTCCCTGCGGCGCCGGCGTGGACGCCCGCGGCAACATATACGTGGCCAACACCTTCATCGGGGGCGGCCGCGGCGGCGTGGTCGAGTCGTACGAAGAGCGCAGCGGCCGCCGCAACTGGAAATCCGAGGGACTGATCTTCACCGCCACGGCCGACTTCGACCGCCACGACACGCACCGCATATTCTCGCCCGAGAAGATACACCATGTGGCCGACCTCGATGCCGGGGGACGCCTCGACACCCTCACGGCATACACGCTCGACCCCTTCCTCTTCCCCGACGACATGCGCGCCAAACCGAGCGGCGTCTTCGTCACGGCCGCTTTCAAGCGCCGCGCCGCAGGCGAGGATCTGCTCTTCATCTCGGACATGTACGGCGGGGCCCTGGCCGGCTACCGCTTCGACCCCAAGGAGTACGGGTACATAGGCATCCCCTTCCTCTCGGCCCTGAACGGCACCGACGAGCGGCCCATCACCTTCTGGGTCGATGACGACGGCGACGGGACGAAACAGCCCGAAGAGGTGCGGCAGATACGCGAGGCGAACCCCTATTCGATGAGTTTCTTCGTCGACCACGTCTGTAACATCTGGCGCGGCACGCGCCAGCAGGGATTCATGCTCTGGCGCCTGAAGGGTGTCGAGGACGGCATCCCGCGATATGCCGACGGGGAACTCTATCCCCTGCCCAAGGGCACCAACGGGGCCAAACGCATATGGTATGACCCCGAGCGCGACGAGCTCTTCATCGCGGGCTTTTCCGACGCATATCCCGACGCGCAGGATACGTGGTGGTGCATGGGCAGCACCATCGCCCGCTACAGCCGCGTCATGGAGCGCATCGACGCCGGCACGTGGAGCGCCGACGTGGAACCCGACATGACGATCTACATGCCCTTCAACATCGAGGACGGCAGCGGCCGCGACCACCACAACGCCAAGTCGTTCACCGTCGAGGGGGACTATATCTTCGTGGCGCTGGGGCGCTACGGCTACATCACCGTCTACGACCGCCGCGACGGCCACTTCATCGGGCGCCTGCAGCCCGGGCCCGAAGTGGGCGGCGAGAGCGGCTGGTGCGACTTCAACTACGCCATAAACGCCATGCGCCAGAAGGACGGCACCTACCGCATCCTCATCGAGGAGAACGCCTTTGCCAAGATACTCATGTATACGATAAGGGACTTCTCATCGACGGAGGTCTCGGCGTCGCAGCCCTGATGCCGACAGCGGCATCCCGCGCCATATCCGGACCGCAACCCTCTCCACACGGGAGTTGCGGTCCCTTTTTTCGGCGGGGAGATGCAGAAATGCGGCCTCCGGCCGGAACAACACACAAAACGGCTGTTTTCATTTGCCCCGGCACACTCCTTTTCACTATCTTTGGCTTCGCCTTAGACAGGAGGCGCCTCGGCATAGCCAAATTCGAAAACTGTGTTTTCGATTTGTCTCTGCGCTCGGCTTTCACTACCTTTGGCTTCGCCTTAGACAGGAGGCGCCTCGGCATAGCCAAATTCCGAAAACTGCGTTTTCGATTTGTCTCTGCGCTCGGCTTTCACTATCTTTGTACTATGGCAGACATTCTCGAGAGCAGTGTCAAGTATGTCCCGGGCGTAGGCGAGGCACGGGCCCGACTCCTCGAAAAGGAGCTGGGCGTATTCACCGTGGGCGACCTGCTGCGCCACTACCCTTTCCGATACATAGACCGCACGAAGATATACCCCATCGACCGCATAGACGAGTCGATGGCCTCGTCGCTGGTGCAGTTTCGCGCCCGCGTCACGGGCGTGGCATATGCCGGCGAGGGACGCCGCCAGCGCTTCTCGGCCTTCGTGTCGGACGCCACAGGCTCCGCCGAACTCACGTGGTTCCACGGCATAAAGTGGATCGAGAAGAGCGTCGAGGTGGGGCGCGAGTATATCGTCTTCGGGCGGCCGTCGTTCTACCGCGGGCAGTTGTCAGTAATTCACCCCGAGCTGGAGATGGTAGAGAAGGCGCTCAACCGCACCGCCCGCAGCGGAATGCAGGGAATATACCCCTCGACCGAGAAGATCGCCTCGGCACTCGGTACAAAGGGATTCTACCGCATCATGTGCAACGCATGGACGCTGGCCCGGGAGCGCATCCCGGACCCCATGCCCGCCGCGGTGCGGAGCCGCTATGACCTCATGCCTCTGGCGGAGGCCGTCGGCAACGTCCACTTCCCGCAGTCGCCCGCACTGCTGGCACGGGCACAGCGGCGCCTGAAGTTCGACGAGCTGCTCGGCGTGCAGCTCTCGGTGCAGGCGCAGCGGTCGGAACGCCTGAGCCGCCGCAACGGATTCCTCTTCCCGCGCGTGGGAGAGCTGTTCAACGACTTCTTCGGGCATCGCCTGCCATTCCCGCTCACCGAGGCGCAGAAACGCGTCATACGCGAGATACGCCAGGATACCGTCACCGGATTCCAGATGAACCGCCTGCTACAGGGCGACGTGGGCAGCGGCAAGACCATGGTGGCCCTCATGTCGATGCTGCTGGCCGTGGACAACGGCTTCCAGGCCTGCATGATGGCCCCCACGGAGATCCTCGCGCGCCAGCACTTCGCGACAATAAGCCGTATGACGCAGGGCATGCCCCTGCACGTGGCCATACTCACGGGGGCGTCGAAGACGGCCGAGCGGCGCCACGCCCTCGAGGGCATAGCATCCGGGGAGGTGGACATACTCATCGGTACGCACGCCCTCATCGAGGACAACGTGCGCTTCTCGAATCTGGGGTATGTCGTGATAGATGAACAGCACCGCTTCGGCGTGGAGCAGCGCGCGCGTCTCTGGACCAAGAACAACCGCCCGCCCCATATCCTCGTCATGACGGCCACACCCATACCCCGCACGCTGGCGATGACCCTATACGGCGACCTCGACGTCTCGGTCATAGACGAACTGCCGCCCGGACGCCGCCCCATAAAGACGTACCACTATACCGACGCCGCGCGCCTGAAGCTGTGGGGGTTCCTGCGGCAGCAGATAGCCCTCGGACGGCAGGTATATGTGGTCTACCCACTGATCAAGGAGTCGGAGTCGATGGACTACAAGGACCTCGAGGACGGCTTCGAGTCCATAATACGCGACTTCCCGCTGCCGCAGTACCGTGTCACCGTCTGCCACGGCAAGATGAAGCCGCAGGACAAGGAAGAGTCGATGCGCCAGTTCAAGGAGCACGAGGCCGACATCCTCGTGGCCACGTCGGTCATAGAGGTGGGTGTCGACGTGCCCAACGCCACGGTCATGGTGATCGAGTCGGCCGAGCGCTTCGGCCTCTCGCAGCTGCACCAGCTGCGCGGCCGCGTGGGACGCGGCGGCGAGCAGTCGTACTGCATACTCATGTCGGGCGACAAGCTCTCGCGCGAGTCGCGTGCGCGGCTGCGCGCCATGTGCGAGACGAACGACGGCTTCCGCCTCGCGGAGCTCGACCTGCGGCTGCGCGGCGCCGGCGACATAAACGGCACGCAGCAGAGCGGCGAGTCGTTCGACCTGAAGATCGCCAACCCCACGCTCGACGCCGAGCTGCTGCAGACGGCGCGGCAGGCCGCCGAGGAGATCCTCGCCGCCGACCCGCAGCTCGAGAGCGCGGAATACCGGCCGCTGCGGGAGCTGCGGGCGCGCCACGCCGCGGGCCGCAAGTTCGATTTCTCGATGATATCCTGAGCGGCAATAAAATCCGCCCCAGGACCGTTGTATAATCAAGCCAAGCCGAAGAACAATGAAAAAGACACTTCTCGCGACAGTCGCCCTGCTCCTTAGCGCCAACGTCATGGCACAGCTCTACGTACCGGGCGAGACGCTCCACTACCGCATGAGCTACCGCGCCAAGCTCTTCCCCAACACGGAGGTGGCCAAGGTGATAATGCAGACGACCGAAACCACGCTCGACGGCATCCCGGCATACAAGGTATACGGTTACGGCCAGACCACGGCCGCCTTCCGCTGGATCCTGCCCGTACGCGACGCCTACACCGTGTGGGTCGACCCGCAGACGCTGCGCACGCGCCGCTTCGACAGCGACCTGCACGAGGGGGACTACACCTTCCGCAGCACCTATATCTTCGACTGGTTCAACCACAACGTCCACACGCGGTGGCAGCGGCGCCAGGACCCAGAGAAATTCAAGACCATGCCCATATCGGACAAGAGCATGGATGCCATATCGCTCTACTTCAACCTGCGCACCGAGGACGACGCCAAGATCAGGGACGGCTACGAGCGCGAGCTGGAGATGGTGCTCGAGGATACGGTGCGGTACCTGAAGTTCCGCTACGAGTGCCGCGAGGTGAAGAAGATCAAGAACCTCGGCTACTTCAACACCATCAAGTTCCGCTGCAAGATAGCCACTTCGGACGGCTACGCCTTCAAGGACGGCACGGAGTTCGAGGTGTGGATATCGGACGACCGGAACAAGATCCCGCTCTACATAAAATCGCCCATAAAGGTGGGCAGCGTATGCGCATATCTCTCGTCTTATGAAGGTTTGCGCTATCCGTTGGAGAGTTTTATCAAAAAATAGCTTATATTTGCACATCGAACGGCACAAGCGGCACCTGCATACAGCCGACACGGCCGACAAGGAAGAGACAAAACCGGCGAAAACCTGAACCGGCAACAATTAATACCGAAATACTATGAGAGAGGAATACAACGACTACGACGATGCACGCTACGACGACGAGTACGACGATCAGATGCCAGACAACAAGGCCGTAAGGGGGTACCGTATTGTGATCATCATCCTGGCGGTCATTCTCGTAGCGCTCTCGGCACTCTATTTCCGCATCCACCGGCAGCAGCAGGCCGAATATGTCCTGCTCGAGGAGGATCGAGACAAGATCCAGAACGATCTGGACAGCCTCATCGTGTCGTTCGACGACCTGAAGATACAGAACGACTCCATCGCCGCGAACCTCGACGAGGCCAACAAGCTCATGGAGCAGCTCAAGAACGAGCGGCGCCTCAACTATGCCAAGATCCGCGCCTACGAGAAGGAGGTCGGAACACTGCGCACCGTCATGCAGGGCTACATACGCCAGATCGACTCGCTCAATACGCTCAACAAGAAGCTCGCAAACGAGAACGTCAGCTACAAGAAGCAGATCTCGACGGCACAGCTGCGCGCCGAGATGGCCGAGGAGCGCGCCGAGGAGCTTAACAACAAGGTGCGTGTGGGCGCCGTCATCCGCGCCCGTGACATACGCCTCGTACCGCTCAACGCCAAGGACAAGGCCGTCACACGCGTCAAGGGCGCCTCACGCCTGCGTACAGACCTCGTACTCGCGGCAAACGAGCTGGCCGAACCGGGACAGAAGACCATATACGTATGCATAACCTCGCCCGACGGATATGTCCTCTCGACACCCGAGGCGGCATCGTTCACCTTCGAGGGCGAACCCAAGATATACTCCGCCTCACGTGATGTGGAATATGACGGCAGCGACCTCGAGGTCAGCGTCTTCTACAACGGCAGCGGCTTCACCGCCGGAACATACCACATCGAGCTCTACACGGACGGCCGTCTGATAGGTTCGACCGACGTGGCGCTGCGATAGGCCGGAAGCGTAACCCGGAAGCATAAAAGGCGGGACCCAAAACGAAGGGTCCCGCCTTTTCGATATCGCATATCGCCTTACGGCTACAGCGCCGCGATGAGCAAACCGGTATATGCGATATATGCCACCACCATGACGACACCCTCCGAACGGGTTATCATGCGCACCTTGTAGTATTTTCCCACCAAGAACATCAGCACCGACGCCCCGAGCAGCCACAACAGGTCGAAGTTCGTAATGCCGCCCAGCGGCAAGGGCGAGATCGTGGCACTGGCTCCCAGCACGAAGAAGACGTTGAAGAGGTTCGAGCCGATGACGTTGCCGATGGCTATCTCGGGGTTTTTCTTCATGGCCGCCACCACCGACGTGGCCAGCTCGGGCAGCGACGTGCCCATCGCCACAAGCGTAAGGCCTATGACCGACTCGCTCACGCCGAGAGAGCGCGCTATCTCGCTGGCGCCGTCCACGAAGAGAGAGCCGCCGCCGATCAATGCAGCCAGGCCGCCCACGATATATGCCAGGCACCGCCACAGGGGCAGCGACCTGATCTCGGGCTGCTCCGCGGCATCGCCGTCGCGCGCAATGGCGAAGGTGTAACCCATGAATATGGCGAAGAAGCAGAGCATCAGCAGGCCGTCGGCACGGTTGATCACATTCTCGGGGCCGCTGCCCAGCAACACGTCGTTGGCGCATATCAGCAGCACCACGGATGAAAGCACCGCCAGCGGTATCTCCTTGGTGAGCGTCGCGCGCGTGATGACGATGGGCGCGACAATGGCCGTGACGCCCACGATCATCAGGATGTTGAATATGTTGCTGCCGACGACGTTGCCTATCGACAGCTCGGCATTGCCCTCGATGGCCGACAAGACGCTCACGGAGAGCTCGGGCGTCGAGGTGCCGAAAGCCACCACCGTGAGTCCGATCACCATGGGCGATATGCGGAAACGGCGCGCCAGCGACGAGGCGCCGTCGGTAAGGAAGTCCGCTCCGAAGAGAATCAACGCCAGTCCGGCGAGAAGCAACAGTACATTCAGCATAGGCAAGAGTGTTTTCAGTATAATCAGTATGAACAATATCCCTTTCTTCCCGGAGCAGCCCGCAGCGTCGGGCGTGGCGGCGGCAGCTCCGGAATTGCGCGCGGTAAAGATAGTGAAAATATATCAAACGCGGCCAGCCGCACCGGCGGCGACACCCGCCGGCACGGGCTCCGCGCCTCCGCAACACCCCCGCGTTCGGGACCGGCACAGGCTCCGACGGCGGGACGGAACGGAAAATCAACGCATTTTTCGGGCGCGATGCGAATCTTTGCAAAAAAATTTCTTACCTTTGCCCGACAAACCCGCCGTGTAGGGTTTTGCGTTTATTATTAATCAACTAAATTTTATAGCAAATGGCTGTTAAAATTCGTCTGGCACGCCATGGTAAGAAGGGAGCCCCCTTCTATCATATCGTTGCCGCAGATAGCAGAGCGCCACGTGATGGTAAATTCATCGAGAAGTTGGGAACCTACAACCCCAACACGAATCCTGCTACGATTGATCTGAAGTTCGACCGGGCTTTGGATTGGTTGCAAAAAGGCGCACAACCTACCGACACGTGTCGTGCCATCCTCTCGTACAAGGGTGTTCTCTACAAGAAGCACCTTCTGGGCGGCGTAGCCAAGGGCGCTTTCTCGGAGAGCGACGCCGAGGCCAAGTTCAACAAGTGGATGACCGAGAAGGAGAGCAAGATCGCAGCCAAGGTAAACCGCCTGGCTACCGAGGCCAGGAACGCCGAGAAGGCCGCACTGGCTGCCGAGACCAAGGTCAAGGAGGATCGCGCCGCCGCAATAGCCGAGAAGAAGGCTGCAGCGGAGGCAGCCGCCGCCGAGGCCGCAGCGCAGGCTGCAGCAGAGGAGGGCGCCGAGGCCGCCGAGACTCCCGCGGAGTAACCCGCAGGGGCGATACTGCAAACTTACCCTTGCGGCACCTCCGCAAGGGTATTTTTTTGTTCCCGCCACATTCCGAATGCCAGCAATACCATGAAAAAGAATAACGACCGCGACATTACACCGCACGACGGAGAGACCTTCGAGAGCGTCGCCCGCGTGACGAAGCTCTTCGGCGGCAGCGACGGCGGAGGCGTCGTCCTCTCGCTCTACGACACCTTTCCCGAGGAGTTCGACCCGGCGTCGGAACCGCTCTTCGTCGAGATCGACTCGCTCGACGTACCCCTGTGGTGCGGCAGCTTCGAGCGGCGCGGCGCCAGCGGCGCCGTGGTCTGCTTCGACGACTTCGACACGCCGCGCCGTGCCGAGGAGCTCGTGGGGCGCGAGCTGCGCATCCCCGTCGAGACGGAGCAGGACGACGAGTTCTACCTGGAGGATCTCATAGGTTTCACCGTCGAGGCGGCGGGGCGCCGCGGCGCCATCACCGACTACTACGACAGCGACGCCAACCCACTCTTCGGCATAGACTTCGGCCAGGGCGAGCGGCTCATCCCCGCCGTCGAGGAGTTCATCGCCTCGATCGACTTCGAGCGCCGACACATAAGGATGGTGCTGCCCGAGGGGCTGCTCGAACTGTGACACACCCCGTCCCTAACAATACAGGCGGCGCCCCGGTATCGGGACGCCGCCTTTTCCGTTTCGGCTCTGGATGCCGATCAATATACGGCTATGCGCTCGATGGCGAGCGGACCGCGCGCGTCGGTGAAACGCACGCGCAGAGCCGTGGTCTCGGCGCCGCCCAGAGGCAGGATGCGCTTGTAGCCGACAGTCGTGCCCTCGGCCGCCTTGCGCCATGCGCCGTTCTCCAGCACATCGACCTCGAACGAGCGCACGCGCTGCCCCAGTTCGATATGCTCCTGTATCGATACGTAGTTCATCTTCTGCGGCTCGTTCCACGTAAGCGTCACGTCGCCCGTGGTCGTATCGTCGGCCGTCGCCCAATATCCGTTGCCAGCCTCGCCGATCACCTTCGCGGCATCGTAACCGCGGCCGCGCGACGACGACGCCTCGGCCTTCGCCCCTTCGGCCAGATCGCGGGCAAAGGTCTCGTCTACCATCCTGCGCCACGCCATGAGCGACGCCACATCCTCCTCGGGAATACGGCCGCGCTTGTCGGGCGCGAGGTTCAGCAGCAGCGTGCCGCCGCGCCCCACCGACGTGAGGTATATGTCGAAGAGCTGTTCCGGTGTCTTGGGTTTCTGGTCGGCATGGTAGAACCACCCCGGACGTATCGAGACGTCAGCCTCGGCCGGGGCCCAGCGGTTGCCGTCCTCCATGCCGTGCGTGAGCACCTCCACGTCGTCGTGGCCGCCCGGGTAGAGCTTCTCGGGCGTGGCCATGCACCAGTTGGTCTCGGCGATGACGCCGCGCTCGTTGCCGCACCAGCGGGCATCGGGCAGCGACGAACTCCACACGACGGTCTCGGGCGAGAGCTCGCGGATGATCTCCACAACCTTCGGCCAGTCGTAATAGAGGTATCCCGACTCGAGGATGCGAGTCTCGTTGGCGCCGCCGTAGTAACCGTCGCCGCCGTTGGCGCCGTCGAACCACATCTCGAAGACGGGACCGTAGGCCGTGAGCAGCTCGCGCAGCTGGTTGCGGTAGTACTCGAGATAGGCATCGGTACCGTAGTCGGCATGGTTGCGGTCCCACGGCGAGAGATATATTCCGAACTTGATGCCCTGGCGACGGCACGCCTCCGCAACTTCGCCCACGATGTCGCCCTTACCCTGCTTGTAGGGCGAGTTCTTCACCGAGTGCTCGGTATAGGCGCTGGGCCAGAGACAGAAACCGTCATGGTGCTTGGCCGTGAGGATCAGCCCCTTCAGGCCGGCATCCTTGACGATCTTCACCAGGGCGTCGGCATCGAAGTCCGTGGGGTTGAAGACCGACTCCGGCTCGTCGCCGTAGCCCCACTCTCGGTCGGTGAAGGTGTTTACGGTAAAGTGTACGAAGGCATACTGCTCCATGCGGTGCCATTCGAGTTGGCGCGGCGCCGGCACCACGCTCATGGGCGCAGGCGGCTCGGGAGCACAGCCCCACAGCAGCGCGGCCGCAAGGGCCGCAAGGGTAAGGTGTTTCATGGTCATTATCGTTTAGGTTTGGTCTTTACGATCATACGGTTCGGCACAGGGCGCTTTGCGGCCGCCGCACTCCGGCTGCCGCGGTGACCGCCGCCGCGCGCACGGCCTTCGTCCCGACGGAAAAAGTAGGCCTTCTGCCGCCGTTTCTCCTCCTGCGTGCGCGCCACGTATACCTCCCTGCCCGTATATGGGTCCTCCCCCGTGTAGAACATCACCGACGAGAGGGTCATGGGCGTGGGTGTCAGGTCCTGCACCTGCTCCAGATCGAAGTGCAGCCGCCCGAGTACCTTCTCCGCCAGCGCCTGCATGTCGCACTCGCGGCACCCGGGGTGCGACGAGATGAAGTACGGAATGAGCTGGTAGCGCAGGCCGTTGTCGGAACATATGCGGTGAAAATCGCGGTTAAGCTGCTCGAACATCCCGAACGGCGGCTTGCGCATGAGCGCCAGCACGTGATCCTCCGTGTGTTCGGGCGCAACCTTCAGGCGGCCCGAGGTGTGGTGGAGTATTACGGTCTCGAGGTATGGCGACTCGTCGAAGAGGTCGTAGCGTATGCCGCTCGAGACAAAGGCCTTCTTCACACCCTTCACGGCACGTATCCGCTCATATAGCGCCAGCAGCCGCGTGTGGTCGTTGTCGAGGTTCGGGCAGCGCCGCGGATGGAGGCACGACGGCCGCACACACCGGCGGCACAGCTCCCTGTCGCGGCCGCCCATGCCGTACATGTTGGCCGAGGGGGCCCCGATATCGGATATGTAGCCGCGGAAGTCGGGCATGCGCACCACCTTCTCCACCTCGGCCATGATCGACCTCTCGCTGCGCGAGTTGACGAACTTGCCCTGGTGTGCCGAGATGGTGCAGAACGCGCAGCCGCCGAAGCAGCCGCGGTGTATGTTGATCGAGTGCTTTATCATCTCCCAGGCGGGGATGTCGCCGCGCCCCTCGTAGCGCGGGTGCGGCGCCCGCTCGTAGGGCAGGTCGAACGAGTGGTCCAGCTCCCCGGTCGTGAGCGTGGTATTTGGCGGCGTCACCACCACATAACGGTCTCCCACGGCCTCCACGAGCGTAGTCTCGGTCTCCATGCAGTTGCTCAGGCGCTCCTCCGTGACGAAGTTGCGCCCGAAGGCACGCTTGTCGCGGCAGCACTCCTCGTAGGAGGCCAGATGCACCGTCGTCGCGGGGTCGAGGCGCGCGACATACTTTTCGTCGGCCAGGAACGCCACCTGCCGCAGCTTGCGCAGCAGCTTGGCGTTGTAACCGTTGCGCATCGCCTTGGCCACCTGCTGCACGACCCTCTCGCCCATGCCGTAGATGACCAGGTCGGCACCGCTGTCGACAAGGATCGAGGGATGGAGCGAGTCGCTCCAGTAGTCATAGTGTGTGAGCCGCCGCAGCGACGCCTCAATACCGCCCGCAACCACAGGCACATGCGGGAAGAGGCGTTTCAGGATGCGGCAGTATGTCGTCACCGCGCGGTCGGGGCGGAAGCCCGCCTTGCCGCCCGCCGTATAGGCGTCGTCGCTGCGCAGGCGCAGATTGGCCGTATAGTGGTTCACCATCGAGTCCATCGCCCCCGCCGTCACCCCGAAGAAGAGACGCGGCGTCCCCAGCTTGGTGAAGTCGCGCAGGTCGTCCCGCCAGTTGGGCTGCGGCACGATGGCCACACGGTAGCCCTCGGCCTCGAGCAGACGCCCTATGACCGCCGCCCCGAAGGCCGGATGGTCGATATATGCGTCGCCCGAGAAGAGGATCACGTCCAGATAATCCCATCCCCGCTCGCGCACCTCCCTTATCGACGTCGGCAAAAACATATTTCGTGATTTTTTCGGTGAATCGTCCGGGGCCCTCGTCCCCTCAACCCAAATATAACATATAATACCGGGATTTGCAACCGCCCGCCGCAATTGCGGCCCTACTCCTCGTACATGCCGCGGGCGGCGACGTAGCCGTCCCACTTGGCGATGACGGAGCGGAAATCCTCCGGAAGCTCGCTCTCGAAGATCATCTCGCGGCCCGTCGCGGGATGCACGAAACCCAGCGAACGCGCATGCAGCGCCTGCCGCGGCAGCAGCGCGAAGCAGTTCGAGATGAACTGACGGTATTTCGAGAAGGTCGTACCCTTCAGTATGCGGTCGCCGCCGTAACGCGGGTCGTTGAACAAAGGGTGGCCCTGCCACGCCATGTGGACGCGTATCTGGTGCGTGCGCCCCGTCTCGAGACGGCACTCCAGGAGCGTCACATACCCGTAGCGCTGCAGTACGCGGTAGTGCGTCACGGCGTGCTTGCCCTGCGAGCCGTCGGCGAAGACGTGCATCAGCATCCTGTCGCGCGGGTCTCGCCCTATGTTGCCCGTGATCGTACCCTCGTCCTCCTCGAAGTTGCCCCACGCCAGCGCCACATAGCGGCGGTGGATCGTGTGGTCGAAGAACTGCTTGGCCAGGCGCACGTGCGCCAGTTCGTTCTTGGCCACGACAAGCAGCCCCGACGTATCCTTGTCGATACGGTGTACCAGCCCCGCACGCATGTCACCCTCGCGGAACATCTCCAGATGGCGCAGGTGGTAGGCCAGGGCGTTCACCAGCGTGCCGCTGTAGTTGCCGCACCCGGGATGCACCACCATCCCCGCAGGCTTGTTCACTATAAGCAGGTCGTCGTCCTCATATACTATGTCCAGAGGTATCGCCTCGGGAACGATCTCCACCTCCCGCTTCGGATAAGGCATGACGAGCGTGATACGGTCCTGCGGCTTCACCTTGTAGCTCGCCTTCGCCGGCACGCCGTTCACCAGGATGCTGCCGTTGTCGGCCGCCGTCTGTATGCGGTTGCGCGAGCAGTGCTCCATGCGGTCCACAAGGAACTTGTCGAGGCGTATCATCGACTGCCCGCGGTCGACCGTGATGGCGAAGTGCTCGTACCGCTCCCCGCCAGCAGCGCCCGCAGCGAAACCGTCGTCGAAGTCATCGCCGTCCCCGAGGTCGTCTATGTCGTCCCCGTCCGGTCCGGGATAAGGCACCTTTTCCGCCTCTGCCCGCTCCTCCGGCACCGGCCCGACCTCCATACGGCCCTCCGGCATGCCGTCCCGCCGTACGGCAACATCTTCACCGGCATCCTTACGCTCCATATCCTCACGCATCGCTGCCGCCGTTAAAAGAATTCATCCTCGTCGGTCTCGGTGACGCTCTCATGCAGCGCGCCGCTCTCGCGCAGCGCCCGCACCACATCGTCACGCTCCGCCTGCTCGAGCGAGTCCTGCCGCTCCTGTTCCTCCAGAAGCCGCTGCTCGGAGAGCTCCCTGGCCACCTTGTCGGATGCCGCGCTGTTCTTCTCCACGGTCTCCTCGTCGAGCGTAAGCCACAGGTCCACCGCCGCCCCCAGCGACGCCGAGGCGTTGTGCGGCACCGACTGGCGGTAGACGCGCGCATCCTTCTCGTTCAGCAGGTCGATACCCTCGTCGAAGGTAACCTTGCCCACGTTGAGACCCTCCTCCCACAGGCGGCTCTTGGCCGACTGCAGGCTCTGGCCTATCGCCTTGGGCACGATCGTGGTGCCCTTGTCGGGCTCCATGCCCACGCGCAGCGTCACGCCCGACCCCATCTCTATCTCCAGAGACGACGTACGCGACACCTCCTCGTTGCCCACGAACTCCGCCAGCACGTAGTTCGTCGCCATATCCTCGACATATACCAGCTTCTCGATCTCCAGGCCCGCCACCTCGAGCATGTTCTTCGCCTGACGCAGGCTGCGCCCCGCAACATAGGGCACCTTCACGCTCTTCTGGCGGAACGAGTTGATCGTGACATACACCTTGCGCCCCGCCTTCACCTCGACACCCTCCACGGGCAGCTGGTCCAGCACGATGCCCCCGTCGTACGTGGGCACATAGAGCGAGTCGTTGATGACGATCTTCAGCCCCTTGTCGTGCGCCAGACGCTCGGCATCGGTGAGCGTGATGCCCGTGAAGTCGGGCACCGTGCGGTGCGTGCCGTGGCGCGTGATGATCATCATCAGCAGGCTGCACGCAGCCGTTATGGCCACCAGTATCAGCACGATGGACACCACATTGTAGGCTATGGGCGACTGCCGCAGCCGTTCTATCATGCCGTCGATGCCGCCGCTGCGCTTGCGGTCCCTGCGCGTATCCGTTTTACGTTTTTCCATATCTTCCGTTATCTCTTCGTATTATCCTATCTCGTTATAGAGCGTGTCGCGCTCCACGGCGCGCAGTCCCGCCCGCGCCACCATCTCGCGCATCTCCTCCACGCCCATGCGCGGCCGGCGGTCGTCCGCTCCCGCCATGGAGTATATCTTCGTCGTGTCGTCGATCGTGCCGTCGATGTCGTCGGCACCGAATGCCAGCGCCGCCTCGGTCGTCTGCTTGCCGTACATCACCCAGTAGGCCTTGATGTGGGGCACGTTGTCCAGAATCAGGCGGCTCATGGCCAGCGTCCGCAGGTCGTCTATCACCGACACCTCGCCGATCTCCGACATCGAGTTGCCGTAGTTGCGGTACTTCAGCGGAATGAAGGCGTTCAACCCTCCCGTCTCGTCCTGCAGCGCCCGCAGCCGCAGCAGGTGGTCGATGCGGTGCTCCACACTCTCGATATGGCCGTAGAGCATCGTCGCGTTGCTATTGATGCCGAGGCGGTGGGCCGTGCGGTGTATGTCGAACCACTCGGCCGTGGAGCCCTTGTCGGGACATATGCGCGCACGGATCTCCTCGTCGAAGATCTCGGCGCCGCCCCCCGGGATGGCATCCATGCCGGCGTCGATGAGCAGCCGCAGCCCCTCCTCGGTCGTGAGGCCCGCCTTGCGGATCATGTACGACAGCTCGATGGCCGTAAAGGCCTTGACGGCCGCATGCGGCAGGATCGCCTTCACGCGCCGGATCATGTCGCAATAGTAATATATGTCGTGCACGGGGTGAACACCCCCCACGATATGCACCTCGGTAACGCCGCTGCCCACATACGAGCGCACCTTCTGCTCGATCTGCTCCATCGTCATGTCCCACGCCTCGGGACTCCCCTTCGGGCGGCGGTAGGAACAGAACCGGCAGTTGAAGACACAGAGGTTCGTCGGCTCGATATGAAAATTGCGGTTGTAAAAGACCTTGTCGCCGCTCACGGCGCGCTTGCGCGCCACGGCTATCTCACCCAGACGCCACAGCGGTGCCCCGCGCCACAACTCGGCAGCATCGTCGGCACTCAATCTTTCTGCGTGGGCGGCACGCTGCGCCGCCATCTCCCATCTCTCCATAGCACTTCAATCATTTGGGCGCCTTGCGGTAGAGATATGCCGCAATGAAGGCGAAAATTATGTTCGGCGTCCACACCGCAAGCCCTACGGGGAGCGAGCCGCTCTTGGCAAACTCCTCGAAGACGCGGTTGAACATGATGTACGAAAAACACAATGCGATACCTATGCCTATATGCAGGCCCGTACCGCCGCGCACCTTGCGCGAGGAGAGCGACACGCCGATCAGCGTCAGGATGAACGTCGCCATCGGGTAGGCGAACCGCGTATGCCGCTCCACCTCGATCACGTTGATCGAACTCGAACCCTTGGCGCGCTGCTGCCGCAGGAAGTCGGTCAGCTCGCCGATCTTCATCGTCGAGATGATCTTGTCGACACGCCCCAGCTCCCGCACGTCGAGGTTGATCAGAGTATCGAGGTCGCGCCGCTGCTCGAAGCTCTCCGTCCCGTCCGGAGCGATACGCCGCAGGATATAACGCTGTGCGCGCCAGCGTCCCGTCTCCGGGTCTACCGTAACATCCGACGCCTCGAGAGACTCGGCGATGGAGGTGCCCTCGTAGCGCTCCAGCGCCATGTACGAGGCGCGGTTGCTGCGGTTGAAGCCGCGCACGTAGACAAACTCGCCCGGTTCGATCTGACGGTATATGTGGCGGTCGTACTGCACCGTCTGGTTGCTCTTGAAATATTTCTGCTCGAACTCCACGCAGCTGATCTGCGACACGGGTATGATCCACAGGTTCAGCACCAGCGACAGCAGCGTAATGGCCAGCGCACCCAGAAAGTAGGGCCACATCAGACGCATGAAGCTCATGCCTCCGGACAGCATGGCGATGATCTCGGTCTGGTATGCCATCTTCGAGGTGAAGAAGATCACGGCGATGAAGGTGAACAGGCCGCTGTACTGGTTTATGAAGTCGGGAACGAAATTGAGGTAGTAGTCGAATATGATGGCCGAGAAGGGTGCCTTCAGCTCCGTGAAGTCGTCCACTCGCTCGGCATAATCGAAGACCACCAGCACCACCGTGATCATCGCGATGGCGAAGACATAGGTCTGCAGGAACCGCCGCAGGATATAGCGGTCGAGGATCTTGAATCCCGGGTATCGTATGTCGGTTTTCAGTTTCATCTTAACAGCTCTTCGTCGTTACGCTACAGGCGCCGCCCCAGCTTCTCCACCATCCCGGCCTTCCACTGCGCGAAGTCGCCCGCGACGATATGCCGCCGCGCCTGGCGCACAAGCCACAGGTAGAAGGCCACGTTGTGCAGCGAGGCGATCTGCGCCCCCAGCATCTCGCCGCACACCACAAGATGATGCACGTATGCCTTCGAATAGAGCGTGTCGACGAAGCTCGCCCCCGCCGGATCGAGCGGCGAGAAGTCGTCCTCCCACTTCTTGTTGCGCAGGTTGATCGTACCCTCCGAGGTGAATATCTGTCCGTTGCGGCCGTTGCGCGTGGGCATCACGCAGTCGAACATGTCGACGCCGCGGTCGATGCCCTCGAGGATGTTTATCGGCGTGCCCACACCCATCAGGTAACGCGGCCGCGACTCGGGCAGCACGGCATTCACCACCTCGATCATGGCATACATCACCTCCGTGGGCTCCCCCACCGCCAGACCGCCGATGGCATACCCGTCGGCATCGTACTGCAGCACGTTGCGCGCCGCACGCTCACGCAGGTCGGCATAGCCGCACCCCTGAACTATGGGGAAAAGCGACTGCGAGTGCCCGTACCTGGGCTGCGTCTGCGCATAGCGCGTGAAGCAGCGGTCGAGCCACCGCTCGGTCAGCGCCAGCGACTTGGCCGCATAGTCGCGCGGGGCATCGCCCGGAGGGCACTCGTCGAAGGCCATCATGATGTCGGCGCCGATAGTGCGCTCGGTGTCGATGACGCTCTCGGGGGTGAACAGATGGCGCGAGCCGTCGATATGCGAGCGGAAATGGCACCCCTCCTCCTTGAGTTTGCGGCACTCCGCAAGCGAGAAGACCTGGAACCCGCCGCTGTCGGTGAGCATCGGCCCGTCCCATGTCGAGAAGCGGTGCACGCCCCCCGCCTGCTCCATGATGCGCATGCCGGGACGCAGGTAGAGATGGTATGTGTTTGCCAGGATGATACGCGCCCGTGCGTCGTCGCGCAGGTCGCGGTGGAAGATCCCTTTCATGGCGGCCGCCGTACCCACGGGCATGAATATGGGGGTCTCGACGGGACCGTGGTCGGTCTCCATAAGGCCGGCCCGGGCCTTCGATGCCGGAGCCGTATGTTGAAGCGTAAATTTCATCTTTATCGTCGTTGCCCGTACCGCACGAATGCGACGGCGCATAATTCGGACAAAATTACTACTTTTCATCGAAAAAAACGGCGCTTCGGCCCGAAATAGTCTTCCACGGAGACAAATACCGTAAAAAACGGGGCGCGTCATACAAGTGTCCTCAATGCGTTCGCGGTGTGGAAATAAAATAAATGTTACTCCCAAAGCTCGGAGCGTCCGATTCCGCCGCTGCGGCATGACGCCCCGCGAGAACGCCTTGCGGATGGTTTTGCGCAACTTTCGCCACCAAAAGTTGCAAACATATTTGGGCGGGAGAAAGAAGAAAAATCCCCGCCACCAAAAGTTGCAAAACGTCTTTTCGGGAAAAGAAAAAATGCGCCTCCAAAGGTTGCATCCCGGCGCCCGCAGCGTCATATCACGTCTCCGAACGCCGTGAAAGACAAAAAAAACGGCCGCAGGTTTCGTTTTCCGGATTTTATTGTTACCTTTGCACCGCCGTAAGGCACAAAAACTTTTAATCGATTCAGTCATGAACAATTACGAAACCGTTTTCATTGTCACCCCCGTCCTCTCGGACATCCAGGTGAAGGAGGTGGCTGACAAATTCCAAGGTATCATTACCGAGAACGGCGGTCAGATCGTGAATGCGGAGAACTGGGGCCTCAAGAAGCTCGCATATCCCATTCAGAAGAAGACTACCGGCTTCTACTTCCTCATCGAGTTCACGGGCGAGGGCTCTATCGTCGAGACGCTGGAGACCGGCTACCGCCGTGACGAGCGCATCATTCGTTTCTTAACCTTCAAGCAGGACAAGTACGCTGTCGAGTATTCGGAGAAGCGTCGCGCCAAGCTTGCAAACAAATCACAGGAGGAGTAAACCATGGCACAGGAGAATAACAAGCAGGGCGGCGAGATCCGTTATCTCAACCCCGTATCGGTAGACGTAAAGAAGAAGAAGTACTGCCGTTTCAAGAAGCTCGGCATCAAGTATGTAGACTACAAGGACGGCGAGTTCCTCAAGAAGTTCCTCAACGAGCAGGGCAAGATTCTGCCCCGCCGTCTGACCGGCACTTCGCAGAAGTTCCAGAAGAAGGTCGCACAGGCCGTGAAGCGTGCCCGTCACCTCGCCATTCTGCCTTTCGTAACGGATTGTATGAAATAATTAGAGGAGGAGAGCAATATGGAGGTTATACTTATCAAAGACGTCGAGAAGCTGGGTTACGCCAACGACATCGTCAACGTAAAGCCCGGTTACGCTAACAATTACTTGATTCCTCAGGGATACGCCAAGGCCGCTACCGCATCGGCACGCAAGGTCCTCGCCGAGAACCTCAAGCAGCGCGCTCACAAGGATGCCAAGATTCTGGCCGACGCACAGGCTCTGGCCGAGAAGCTGGCAAACCTGCCGATAGTGATCACGGTGAAGGCCGAGGAGGGCAAGATCTTCGGTTCGGTAACGTCGGCAGACATCGCCGAGGCGCTGGCCGCGAAGGATGTTACGGTAGACCGCAAGGCCATCACCGTCGACAGCATCAAGACCGTCGGCGAGTACGAGGCTACGGTGAAGCTCCACCGCGAGGTGAAGGCCACCGTCAAGCTGTCGGTCGTAGCCGAGGAGTAACAGCCGTCAGCCATGCCATCCGTGCCGGAGCGGCACCACCGCAGACGCATGCAGAGGCAGGCCCGGACTATAGACAAAGGGGACCGCACCCGCAAGGGTTGCGGTCTCTTTTTTGTCCGGGGCGGCGCTTTGGCAATATTTTAGTACCTTTGCAAAAGATACATCATACGTCATGAGCGAAAAGAAAAGAACCGAAATATCCGAACTCGGCCAGTTCGGACTCATAGACCGCCTCACGGCCGGCATGACACCTGCCGCCGCCACGACACTCACGGGTGTGGGCGACGATGCCGCCGTCATCGCCGCCACGGAGGAGGAGGCCACCGTCGTCACCACCGACACGCTGCTTGAGGGGGTGGACTTCGACCTCACGTATTTCCCGCTCAAGCACCTGGGATACAAGGCCGTCACGGCAGGCATAAGCGACGTGCTGGCGATGAACGCGCGGCCCGAGCAGCTGCTCGTGTCGCTCGGCGTCTCGTCGAAGATGTCGGTCGAGGCGCTGGACGACCTCTACGAGGGCATACGCTTCGCCTGCAAGGAGTACGGCGTGGACCTGGTCGGGGGCGACACGCGCGCCTCCCTCACTGGACTGGTCATAGGGGTCACGGCCGTGGGCCGCGCCCGCCGCGACGTCCTGACATACCGCAGCGGCGCGCAGTTCAACGACCTGATCTGCATCACGGGCAACCTCGGCGCCGCATACATGGGGCTGCAGCTGCTCGAGCGCGAGAAACGCGTGCTGAGCGACGTGAAGAACCCCGAGCCGCAGTTCGGCGGCTACGAATACCTGCTGCAGCGCTACCTCAAGCCCCGCGCCCGCAAGGACATAATCGACCTGCTGGCGGCGGAGAAGATCGTCCCCACGTCGATGACAGACATTACGGACGGACTCGCAAGCGAGGTGCTGCAGATATGCAAGGCGTCGAAGTGCGGCGCCCGAATATACCTCGACCGCATACCTCTGGCCAAGCAGACCTCGGCCCTGGCCGAGGAGATGCACGCCGACCCCGTGGTGGCGGCGCTCAACGGCGGCGAGGACTACGAGCTGATGTTCACCGTACCGCTGGCGATGCAGGAGCAGGTGATGCAGCTCGGCGTGGTGGATGTCATAGGACACATCACGCGCGAGTCGGCGGGGGCATACCTCGTCACGCCCGACGGCAGCGACATAAAGCTGCGGGCACAGGGATTCAGGGAGTAATCGTACCCGCCGCGCAAGACGACAAAGGCCGCACCCCCTGACGAGGTGCGGCCTTTCCGTTGCCTTCGATATCGGATATCCTACCTCTCGACCCTGTGCAGCCGCACGACGGCACCCGAAGGGCCCTCCACGACAAGCATGTCGCCATGGTTCCCTTCGTGCAATTCGGCACGAACGGTAAAGGGATAGCGCTCGACGGAGTCGCGCACGATAACAGCCTCTCCCGTAACATGTATGCGCCCCTCTGTCTCTCCGTCCACATACCAGCCGTCGAGGCGCAGCAGCGACGGCGGCGCCAGCTGGCGCAATGCGCCATGCGGCAGCAGCTCCACATCCACGGGCAGCTCCGCCCGCGCATCCGTCGCCCAGCGTCCCAGCACCTCGGCATAGGTCTCGTCGCCCGTAACCTTCAGGGCATGCAGCTCGCCGCTGCGGCGCACGGCCCTGTATGAGACCTCGACGGCATTCCCCTCGACGGCGTCGCCGCCCCCGAAGAGTGTCGTTTCATCCACAACGAAGCGCAGAAGGCTGTCTCCCGACGCATTGCGCACCGCGAGGGCCGTATCCGACGCCTCCGTCACGATCCCCGCCATACGCTGCGGCGGCAGAGCCTTGCGGCAGGAGGGCATGATCATCACCGCCCCGCATATTGCATATCGCCATAACATTCCCATACGGCAAAGGTAGTCAAAATTCCGGCGCGTGCAACCCTCCGCCGGCACGCGCATAACGGCCGTGCGCGGCCGAAAATTTCACGGCGCGGGGGACGAGGATAGGTATTTCGGTTATTTTTTGTAAATTTGATGCCGCAAAAAGTTCCAAACAAACAATATTCACACCTATGCTTAACATCATACTTTTCGGAGCGCCCGGATGCGGCAAGGGTACGCAGGCAGCGCGTATAAAGGAGAAATACAACATCAACCACATCTCTACGGGTGATGTCATCCGCGGCGAGATAGCCCGCGGCACCGATCTCGGCAAGAGCATGCAGAAATACATCGAGTCGGGAGAGCTGGCGCCGGACTCTATCGTCATCGGCATGATCCGCAACTACATCAACGACCACAAGGACGCCACGGGCAACATCTTCGACGGCTTCCCCCGCACCACGGCGCAGGCCGAGGAGTTCGACCGTATCCTGGCCGAGGACGGCGACGACGTGAACGTCATGGTATACATGGACGTACCCGAGGAGGAGCTCGTAAAGCGCATACTGCTGCGCGGCAAGGAGTCGGGCCGCGCCGACGACGCCTCGGAGGATATCATCCGCAACCGCATCTCGGTATACCGCAACCAGACGGCCGTCGTGGCCGACCACTACAGCCGTCAGGGCAAGTACGAGGCCGTGAACGGCGTGGGCACCATGGATGAGGTCTTCGACCGCATCTGCGAGGTCATCGATCGATACAACAAATAATCCCACGCGTGCGCATGCCGCACGCGCAAAACCGATAGGCACACGAGGCGCCAAGACGGCCGGTAAAGGCTCTGCACGGCGGCGGGAACACACCGCCGCCGTCTGCAGCGTCCAACTTTTTCGGCTGATTTTGTTGCATATTACTTTTTTTTGGTTACCTTTGCGTCGCTAAAGCCCACTTTTCCGCCCGAGGGCGCGGGGCGATAGCGGTAAGGCCCATTCGTCTATCGGTTAGGACGCAAGATTTTCATTCTTGAAAGAGCAGTTCGATTCTGCTATGGGCTACGACTTATACCCGGGGCCGTGTGAAGATTGTCTCGAAGGGCATTGCCGAAGAGAAGTTGCTCGGAGGGCGTTGCCGAAAGGACATTGACTCGGAGGGCAGGTTCACAGGAGGGCTGTTGGCTCGGAGGGCGTTGCTGAAGAGAAGATGCTCGGAGGGCATTGCCGAAAGGACATTGACTCGGAGGGCAGGTTCACAGGAGGGCTGTTAGCTCGGAAGGCGTTGCTGAAGAGAAGTTGCTCGGAGGGCATTGCCGAAAGGACATTGACTCGGAGGGCAGGTTCACAGGAGGGCTGTTGGCTCGGAAGGCATTGCCGAAGAGAAGATGCTCGGAGGGCGTTGCCGCAAGGGTGTTGGCCCGGACAGCGGATTGACTCAAAAGATGCCGCATCGGAAGTAATTGCTGAAGAGAAGTGGCACGGTGAGTTTTGCCGGAAGGGAATTTGCCGGAGAGTCCGACGGATCACGTCTCGAGTATTTGACAGGTGGAAAGTGACAAGAGAACGCTCCACGGAGCGTTGCGGGGCGGACCCGCAGGCGCGGGCGCCGCATACGACCCCGCACGAAACAGGTAATTGAAGAGTAAAAATAAAAAAAGCAAACACACATTATGGCAAATCACAAGTCATCAAAGAAGAGAATTCGCCAGACCGTTACCAAGCGCGCGCACAACCGTCTCTATCACAAGACTGCACGCAACGCCGTGAAGGCTCTGCGCAACACCACCGAGAAGAGCGCCGCAGAGGCTCTGCTGCCCAAGGTAAGCTCGATGCTCGACAAGCTCTCGAAGCACGGCATTATCCACAAGAACAAGGCCGCCAACCTCAAGAGTTCGCTCGCCCTGCACGTAAACGCTCTCTAACAAGGCGATTCACCCAATAAAAAGGTTCCGGAAATTCCGGGACCTTTTTTATTTTGCATCCCGGCTCCGCCTCGCACGGATTTGTACGTAACCGCGCTTTTTCGTACTTTTGTAAACGACAACACCAACCCTATCCTACTATGAAACGCATACTCACACTCTTCGTGACGGCGCTCTGCGCCCTTGCAACCACATCGTGCGGCTCCACCGACGGAGGCGTACGCGGCGTAAAACACGTCATTCTCATCGGCCTCGACGGTATGGCCGCACACACCTTCGCCCAAGCCGACATGCCAACCCTGCGGTCGATGATGGACCAGGGGGCATGGACTCTCCGCTCGCGAAGCATACTCCCCTCGTCGAGCGCATGCAACTGGGCCTCGATGTTCATGGGTGCCGGCCCCGAGATGCACGGATACAACACCTGGGGCAGCAGCAAGCCCGACTTCCCCTCGATCGAGATCGGCCCCTACGGCATATTCCCCGCAATCACGGGAGTGCTGCGCGCGCACGACCCCGAGATGCACATGTGCGTCCTCTACGAGTGGCCGACGATAGGAGCCCTTATCGAAGGCGAGGCGGTGGACGTATCGAAAAACGTCCCCTTCGACGATTCGCACGGCGAGGCCATAACCTCGGAGTTCATCAACTGCCTCGACTCCCTGCGGCCAGAGTTCTCGATTATCGTATACGACTCGCCCGACCACGACGGCCACGGCTCGGGATGGGGAACGCCCCAGTATATGGATGCGCTCCACACCCTGGACGGATACATCGCACGCATCATCGAGGCGACCAAGCACCTCGGCATCTATGACGACACGGTATTCATAGTCACGGCCGACCACGGCGGAACCGGAAAGGGTCACGGCGGCACCTCGATGGAGGAGATGCAGACGCCGTTCGTACTCTTCGGCCGCGGCGTAAAACAGGGCTACGAGATACCCTCGGCCGTCATGCGATACGATACGGCCCCCACGATAGCCTACATATTCGGCGCCGAGTGCCCCGACGTATGGCGAGGCAAGGCCGTACGCGAGGCATTCGAATAACGGGATGCGGTAAAACCAGGCACGCGGCGGGCGGCATGGAGCGTATCCGTGCCGCCCGTATGAAACAGCGCCGCACGGGAGCCGCCGCAGCCTTTTTTGCATACCTTTACATTCTCAAACCATAAAAAGGGAACATATGGATTCGCAGAGACTCTACACATACCGCCATGCCGACGGCCAATACATCGTCAGCATAGCAAACCACGCCTGTGTCGAGGAGGCCATAGCCGCTGCCTGCCGCGACCTCGGGATAGGTGCCGCCGCCGTAAGGGGCATCGGCGCCGTGAACGAGGCGACGCTGCGTTTCTACGACCCGGCGACAAAACGATATGTCGATCGCCGCTTCGAGGAGCAGATGGAGATCGCCTCCCTCGAGGGCAACGTCTCGCAGATGGACGGGAAGCAATACCTCCACCTGCATGTCACCCTCGGCCGCGCCGACTACACGGCTCTGGCGGGGCACCTGCTCTCGGCACGCATTAACGGCGCGGGCGAGATCGTCATCACGCCCGTCGGCGCCGACCTGCCGCGCCGCTACGACCCCGAAACCGGACTCAACATATACGATTTCCGGTAACCGCCGGCATCGGCATAACCGCAAAGGGAACAGGCTCCGTACCTGTTCCCTTTTGATTTCTCCCGCCGCGGCATACCGCCGTCACGACGCACGCAAAAAAAAGGAGCCGTCCTTACGGTCGGCTCCCCCTTATACCCGCCTCGGGCGGGAACTATTTGCAAAGAGAAATTTTTACTTCTTCTTGTTGGCATCCTCCATGGCGGCCTTCAGCTCGGCCAGCCCGGCGATGTCGCCCAGCGTCGTCTTCTCGATCGAAGCGTTGATCTTCTTTACCGAAGACTTGGCAGCCTCGGCGGCAGCACGCTTCTCGGCCTTCTCGGCTGCGATCTCGGCACGCTTCGACTCCTCGAAGATGCGGGTGTGCGAGAGGGTGATGCGCTTGGTGGCCTTCGAGAACTCGATCACCTTGAACTCGGCCGTGTCGCCCAGTTTGAGCGTCGTGCCGTCCTCCTTGGTGAGCTGGCGGGCGGGAGCGAAGCCGTCTATGTTATCGCCCAGCGATACCACGGCGCCCTTGTCCGTCATCTCGGTGATGGTACCCGTGTGGATCGTATCTACGGCATACTTGCTCTCGTACTCGTTCCACGGGTTCTCCTCCAGCTGCTTGTGGCCGAGGCTCAGACGACGGTTCTCCTTGTCGATCTCGAGAACGACAACCTCGATCTCGGCGCCGATCTGCGTGAACTCGCTCGGGTGCTTTACCTTCTTCGTCCAGCTCAGGTCAGAGATGTGGATCAGGCCGTCGATGCCCTCCTCGATCTCGACGAAGACGCCGAAGTTGGTGAAGTTGCGAACCTTGGCCTTGCACTTCGTACCTACGGGGTACTTGGTCTCGATGCCCTCCCACGGATCGGGCGTGAGCTGCTTGATGCCCAGAGACATCTTGCGCTCCTCACGGTCGAGCGTAAGGATCACGGCCTCGACCTCGTCGCCTACCTTGAGGAACTCCTGTGCCGAACGCAGGTGCTGGCTCCACGACATCTCCGATACGTGGATCAGACCCTCGACACCCGGTGCGATCTCGACGAAAGCGCCGTAGTCGGCCATGACGACAACCTTGCCCTTGACCTTGTCGCCGACCTTGAGGTTGGGATCCAGAGCCTCCCACGGATGCGGCGTAAGCTGCTTCAGACCCAGGGCGATACGCTTCTTCTGCTCGTCGAAGTCGATGATGACGACCTTGAGCTTCTCGTCCAGGTGAACGATCTCCTCGGGGTGGTTTACGCGGCCCCATGACAGGTCGGTGATGTGGATCAGACCGTCCACGCCGCCCAGGTCGATGAAGACTCCGTAGTTGGTGATATTCTTGACGGTACCCTCGAGAATCTGACCCTTCTCGAGCTTCGACATGATGACCTGCTTCTGTGCCTCGAGCTCGGCCTCGATCAGAGCCTTGTGCGATACCACCACGTTGCGGTACTCCTGGTTGATCTTGACAACCTTGAACTCCATGGTCTTGTCGACATAGATATCGTAGTCGCGGATGGGCTTCACGTCGATCTGCGAACCGGGCAGGAACGCCTCGATTCCGAATACGTCGACGATCATACCGCCCTTGGTGCGGCACTTTACGTATCCCTTGATGATCTCGTCGTTGTTCAGAGCCTCGTTTACACGATCCCAGCTCTTGAGCTGACGGGCCTTCTTGTGCGAGAGTGCCAGTGCGCCGCTCTTGTCCTCGACCGACTCGACATAGACTTCAACCTTGTCGCCTACCTTCAGGTCGGGGTTGTAACGGAACTCCGATACGGGGATCAGACCCTCGCTCTTGTAGCCGATGTTTACGGTAACCTCGCGCTTGTTGATCTCGGTAACGGTACCCTCTACGACCTCGCCCACGGCGATGTTCGACAGGGTCTTGTCATAGGCCTCGGTTACGGCCTCCTTGTTCTGGCCACCGTAGAGATCCAGATCGTTCTCGAACGAATTCCAGTCGAAGTTCTCGTTTGCTACATTCTTGTTTTCTTCCATAATCGTGGAAATTTTGTGCGATACAATCGCTCGTTAAAAGGTTAATATTCAGTTTTTGCGTCGCGCGCGTGCGCAAACGGCCTGCAAATATAGGTCAATTTCCGCAAACCGCAATATCCGGGCGCCCTTTTTTCGCGCAAAACGGGATTTTTTATCCCCGCGCGGCCGCCGCACCGGCACATCGCACGCCCCGAAGCCCTGTTTTCGCGCCTCGCGGAGCGCGAAGAGCCGATCGCGGCCGTCCCGGACCTCTTATATGTCAGTCCGTTCAGAAAACCGCCGCCGAAAACATCCTTCCCGATTTGGCCATGCACACGACTTTTCATATCTTTGTACGGGAAATATTCAGGCAGCCGCTCCGACGGTAACAACCGCAAAGCAGCCAATTCAAAACCTAATCATACTATGAAAATCCAAACCATCATGGCACTATGTGCCACCGCGGCCCTCTGCGGCTGCGGCTCGCAGCAACCCGCGGCGCAGCATTTCGACGGCAGCCGCGGCGAAGTGAAACTGCTCACGCTCGACCCGGGGCACTTCCACGCGGCCCTCGTACAGATGTACATGTACGACCAGGTGGACCCTACGGTATACGTCTACGCCCCCGAGGGCGAGGATGTCACCATGCACCTCGACCGTATCAAGCTCTACAACGAGCGCGCCGACAACCCCACCTCATGGAACGAGCAGCTCTATACGGGCGACGACTTCCTCGAGAAGATGATCTCCGAGCGGCGCGGCAACGTCGTGGTGCTCGCGGGCAACAACGGCAAGAAGACGGGATATGTCAAGGCGGCCGTCGATGCCGGAATAAATGTCCTCTCGGACAAGCCCATGGCCATCGACAGCAAAAATTTCGCACTTCTTGAGAGCACCCTCGACGAGGCGGCCGCAAAGGGCGTCCTCGTATACGACATCATGACCGAGCGCTCGGAGGTAAACAACGAGCTGCAGCGCGTGCTGGTAGGCATACCGTCGCTCTTCGGAGAGATGGAGAAGGGCACGCCCGAGGATCCCGCCATCACCAAGGAGAGCGTCCACCACTTCTTCAAATATGTCTCGGGCCAGCCTCTGACGCGCCCCGAGTGGTATTTCGACGTGGAGCAGCAGGGCGAAGGCATCGTCGACGTGACGACCCACCTGGTCGACCTGGTGCAGTGCACCGTGATGCCCGAGCAGCCCATAGACTACGCCTCGCAGGTGGAGATCACCTCGGCACGCCGCTGGGCTACCGACATACCGCTCGACAAATACCGCCTCGTCTCGGGCAAGGAGTCCTATCCCGACTTCCTGAAGAAGGATATCGTCGATGACACGCTGCGCGTATACTCCAACGGCGAGATCAACTACCGCCTCAACGGCGTGAACGTGCGCGTAAGCGTCATCTGGAACTTCATGGCTGAAGTGGAGAACGAAGGCACGGGCGACACGCACTACTCGGTTGTCAAGGGTACGAACGCCGACGTGATGATCCGCCAGGGTGCCGAGCAGGGATACAAGCCCATGCTCTACATCTCGTGCAAGGGAGACGACACGGCCGCCTTCGAGAAGGAGCTGCGTGCGGCTCTGGCCTCGATCTCGGACCGCTACCCGGGTCTCGACATCGAACCCAGCGGCGAGAAGGAGTGGCACATAATCGTCCCCGACGCGCTGGTGAAGACCCACGAGACGCGCTTCAGCTCGGTGATGAAGGTTTACCTGAAATACCTCATCGACGGCAAGATCCCCGACTGGGAGGTGTCGCAGATGAAGGCCAAGTACTACACCACCACCGCCGCCCTCGAGGCCGCACGCGCCGCCAAGTAACAGGCGTCGTATCAAGAATGCGAAAGAGCGGAGGAACTCCCGACGGGTTCCTCCGCTCTTTCATTTCATCCGCATCCCCGTTACGCCACCGCGGCGCCCGCTCCCGCGCGGCCCTATATCTCGTCGGGCCACGGGCACGGCTCCCCGCTGTCCTTGAACGTCGGCCGCTGGCCGCCGCTGCCGCGCAGGAACCGCCCCAACTCCTTCGACAGGCGTTTCACCACCTCGGGATGCTCGGCCGCCAGGTCATGCTTCTCGCCTATGTCGTTCGGGATGTCGTAGAGCTCCTTATGCCCGTCCGCATAGAAGTATATCAGCTTCCAGTTGTCGCGCCGCACCGTGGCCGTGGCCGCCACGCCGGGGCCGCTGCCGCCGTCCCACTCGTTGGGGAAGTTCCAGTAAAGCGAGCGGCCGCGCGAGGGATCCCCCTCGCCCGTCAGCAGGGGCACGAAGCTCTCGCCGTCGACCGTCTGCGGCACCTCCCAGCGGTCGATGCCCGCCATCTCGAGTATCGTCGGGAAGAAATCCTCGATGATGACATACTTGTCGCACCGCGTACCCGCCCCGGCCACACCGGGCCACGAGACGATCATCGGCTCGCGTATGCCCCCCTCGTAGGCCGAGCCCTTGCCGCAGGTCAGGGGGTAGTTCTGCGTGTAGAGCGGTTCGTCGCGCCACCCGGCGCTCGAGCTGAAGCCGCCGTTGTCGCTCATGAAGATGATGATGGTATTGTCGGCCTGCCCGTTCGCCTCTATCCAGTCCATGATGTCGCCGAGGCTCTTGTCCATGCCCTCGATAAGGGATGCGTATGCCGCCTCCTTCGTCGAGAGCCCCTTGCGGAGGTACTTCTCGTAGTAGCGCATGTCGCGGTCGATGGGGACATGTATGGCGTAGTGCGACATGTAGAGGTAGAAGGGGCGGTCGTAGCGCACCGCCTTCTCCATGGCGGCGATGGCCTCGCGCGTGAGCGCCTCGGTGAGGAAGGTCCCCGACTGCCAGTACTTCTCCAGCCCGGGTATGGCGAAGAGCCCCTGCGGCCGGCCTTCGGCATCATAGCCGTAGTTGCGTTCGCTCAGGTATGTGGCGGGGCCGCCCGCGGCATGGCCCGCGATGTTGACCTCGAAACCGAAGTGGTGCGGGTTCTCGCCCGGAGTGTCGATGGCGCCCCAGTGCGCCTTGCCGCAGTGGATGGTGTGGTAGCCGCTCTCGCGCAGCAGGTCCACGAAACTCGTGCCCACATATGTCAGGTCGGTTCCCTCCGACTGCGCTATGCCGTTGCAGTTCCATGCGGGGAACTCCAGCACGTCGCTCGCGGCGTCGGTGGTGACGCCCTTGCGCAGCGTCCAGTTGGTCACGCGGTGGCGTGCGGCGTTGCTGCCCGTCATGAGGCTGCACCGCGACGGGGAACTGAGACTGCAGGCATAGGCCTGGGTGAACATCACCCCCTGCCGCGCCAGACGCTCCATGTTGGGCGTCTCGTAGCGGTCGTTGTAGAAGGTGCGCTCGCTCCAGAAGGGGAGCGAGGTATCCTGCCACCCCATGTCGTCAACCATAAACAACACGATGTTGGGCCGTTGTGCCGCAGTCTGCGCCTGCGCCTGCTGTGCCGCGCCGCCCGCAAGGGGCAGGGCCAGCGGAATAAGTAGTCTGTCGTATTTCATAGCGGGGTCATTCTTCACCGCCCGCGGGCGGGGCTGCCGACCGTCGGCGCACCGCAATAAAAGTAGTTATTTTTTCCGTAAAAAACAACTCCGGAGCCGGAAGCGAAGGCTCTTTTTTTACGCCGCACGCTATGACGTTTCACCCGAAAATAGTATCTTTGTATGATTATACCGTTTCCGAAACATGCACTACATCGACACCATAATCGAACACTACGGATGGCAGGGTACGGCTTTGGCAGCGTCGATACTGATACTGTTCTTCGTACAGCTCTACTACCATATCGTCCTCTACGGACGCATCGTACGTTTCCGCAACTCGCGGCGCAAGAAGATCCTCGAGGCCGAACCTCCCGTATCGGTCATCGTGACCCTCTTCTCGGAAGACTACAACTATCTCGACGAACGGCTGCCGGCGCTCTTCGCACAGGAGTACCCCGCCTCGTTCGAGGTGGTGGTGGTATACGTGGGCGGCGACAGCGACTTCTACGAGGAGCTCACGCGCCAGCGCCTGAACTATCCCAACCTCACCGTCACCAAGATCGAATACAATCCTCGCTTCCCCATATCGGCCAAGATGGCCATAAACCTGGGCATCAAGTCGGCCTCGTACAACCACCTCATCCTCACCACGGCCGCCGCCATGCCCGCCTCGACGCAGTGGCTCGCCATGATGGGCAAGGCCTTCATGCGCGGCGAAATCGTCCTCGGATACACCGGCATGGAGGCGTCAAAGGGGCTGGGCAACTACCTGATGCGCATGTCGCGCCTGCAGATCTCCGTATACTGGCTCGCGCAGGCCGTCAGCCGCAACGCCTATCGCGGCACGCGCCACAACATGGGTTTCACGAAGGAGCTCTATTTCAACAACAGGGGCTTCACCCACCTGAACATGAATATCGGCGAGGACGACCTCTTCATACAGAAGATCGCGCGGCGCAACAACGTCAGCGTCGTGCTCATAGCCAAGGGCACCACCGTCGAACACCCGTGGGGCGGCCTGGGATGGTGGTTCGGGCGCCTGCGTTACTACGGCTCGGCCTACAGGTTCTATCCGCGCGGTGTCCGCACGGCCCTGGAGTGGGATCTCGGCAGCCAGGCACTCTTCCTGCTGGCGGCGAGCGCCGCCATCATCTTCATGCCCGTGGAGTTCAAGGCGGCGGCCGCGCTGCTCGTGCTGCTGCGATATGCCGCGGCGCTCTACCGCATACGCTCCATAGCCAAACGCGTCGGCGAACGCGGCGTGGCATGGCGCTTCTTCCTCTTCGACCTCTTCAACCCGCTGCTGCTGATGGCCGTACGGCTGTCGCTCGTGCGCAAAGTGCCGGGAGTATGGAGATAGCCGACTATATCGTCGCCGATGACAAACGACTTGTGGAACTGACCCTCGCGGGCGACCATACGGCCTTCGAGTATCTCTTCAACCGCTACAGGGATGCCATACGGTGTCTCTTCCTGCAACGCGCCACGTCGCCCGAGGATACGGACGACCTGCTGCAGGAGACATTCATTAAGGTATATGCCAACCTGCACCGCTACTCGCCCGAATATACCTTCGGGCAGTGGCTCTACACCATAGCCAAGAACACCCACATCGACTTCGAGCGCAAACGCCAGGAGGATATCTCCATCGACGACAAGTTCTCGGCCCCCGCCTCGAGCGCCCCCTCCCCCGAGGAGAGCCTCATCAACACGCAGCAGCGCTCGCAGATCGAACGTTACATCGAGCTGCTCCCGCAACAGTACCGCCGCCTGTTCGTCATGCGCTTCATCGACGACTTCTCATACGAGGAGATCGCCGAGAAGCTGCAGATGCCGATGGGCACCGTCAAGACCCGCATACACCGCGCCCGCGAACGCATGTGCCGCCTCATAATCGAGGGGGAGAAGGCTTGAGGGCCCCCACTCCCGCAGCACGACAACCAGGGTAGACGTCACGCGGCCGCGACACATACCATCCTGCCGACTCCGCCGCAACACGTACGATTCCGCCACGCCCGCCGTCCCGCCGCGACACATCCGACACAAAGGCCTCCCTTTCGGAGGGAGCCGATATGCGGCCCTCTCGAAATTCTCGCCGAAAACCCTTATCTTTGCAGACGACAAACCAAAACGGTAAAGAATACAGATGTTGCGCAAGACTCTCTTCATAGCGGCCCTCTTCATCGCCACGGTGCTGCTCATGGCGCTCCAGAAACCGCTCTTCCTGCTGTGGTACGCCCCCCTTGCGGCCGACGCCACGGCGGCCGAACTGCTCGCAGTCTCGTGGCACGGACTGCTGCTCGACTCCACCACGGCGGGATATCTCTGCGTCGTGCCGCTGCTCGTGATGATAGCCACGGTCTGGGCACCCCTTCAGGAGCGCACGGTGCGCCGCATCCTCAACGCATATTTCGCCCTGATGTCCGTGGCCGTCGCCGTGATCGTCGCCGTCGACCTCGCACTCTACCGTTACTGGGGCTTCCGTCTCGACGACACCATTCTGCTCTACCTGCGCACCCCCGAAGAGGCCGCCGCCAGCGTCACCTGGGGCGACGTATGGCCCCAGCTCATAGTGATCGCAGCATACGCGGCGCTGATGATATACGCATACCGCCGCATCGTCGCATTCTACACTGCCGACACGCTCACACTGTGGCGCCGCATCGGAGCGACCCTCGTGCTGCTCTTCGGCGGCGGGCTGCTCTTCCTTGCCATACGCGGCGGCACGGGCACATCCCCCGCAAATGTCAGCAAGGTATACTTCAGCGACCGCATGATCCTCAACCATGCCGCCACAAACCCCGTCTTCTCGTTCCTCTCGTCGGCCGTGCAGTCCGACGACGGGCTCTACGACTACGAATACTATGCGGAGGATGAGCGCGCCGCGCTGTTCGAGCCCCTGCGGGGAGATGCCGCCCCGGGAAGTGAGGTGCCCGAACTGCTCACCACGCGGCGGCCCAATGTCGTACTCATACTGCTCGAGAGTTTCGGCCGCACCATCACCGACGAGACCGTCGGCGGCGAGCAGGTCACGCCGAACCTCAACGGCATGAAGGCCGAGGGCATCTGGTTCGAGAACATCTACGCCAACTCGTTCCGCACGGACCGCGGACAGGTGGCCGTCATGAGCGGCTACCCCGCACAGCCCGTCATGTCGATAATGAAGCTGCCGCACAAGGCGCAGACGCTGCCCGCCATAGCGCGTTCGCTGCAGGCCGAGGGCTACGCCACGTCGTTCACCTACGGCGGTGACGCCGACTTCACCAATACGGTGTCGTACCTCTACGGCACGGGTGTGGAGCGCATAACGGACCAGCGGAACATGCACTTCGACACGGCTCCCGCACAATGGGGATATGCCGACGACGTGGTATGCCCGTACTTTGCCCGCGAAGTGGAACAGCTCGCCGCCGACGGCAGGCCCTTCTTCGCCACGCTGCTCACGCTCAGCTCGCACGAACCATTCGACGTACCCTACCACCGCCTCGAGAACAAGATACTCAACGCCGCCTCCTTCACCGACGAGTGCGTGGCGCGCATGATCGACTCATGGCGCGGTACGCCGCTGTGGGACAACCTGCTGGTGATCCTCGTCGCCGACCACGGCATCGGCTACCCCGAGGGCCTTGAGGCAGGGTCGGTGGCGCGGCAGCGCATACCCATGCTGTGGCTCGGAGGTGCCGTCCGGGAGCCCGCCCTCGTCGAGACCTACGCCTCGCAGAGCGACCTGGCCGCAACGCTCCTCTCGCAGATGGGCATCCGCCACGACGACTACACCTTCAGCCGCGACATCTTCGACACGGCACGGCCCCACTTCGGTTTCTGGACCTTCAACAACGGCTTCGGCATGATCTCCGGGTGCGGCCACGTCATATACGACTGCACGGGCGACAAGACAGTCGAGAGTACGGGCGACAAGGCCTGCGTCGAGGGATTCGTCCGCGACGGCAAGGCTCTGCTCCAAACCATACACAAGGATATAAGAGAGAGATGAGACACGCGATATACCTGACTCTGGCACTCCTGCTCTCGGCCTGCGCACACCGCGCCGGCACGGGCCTCGAAGCCTTCACCGAGAGCGCATACACGCCACGCCACGCCGCAGGCTTTTCAATCCTGCGCACGCCGCAGGACGACGCGACGCTGCTCGAGGTACGCTCGCCGTGGCAGGGCTCGGGCGAGGCGCGGCGATGGCTTGTGATCGACCGCGGCGGCCGCGCCGGGACGAACGGACTGCCCGACGTACAGCGCATCGAAGGCCCCGCCCGACGTATCGTCTGCATGTCGTCGACGCACGTGGCGATGCTCGGCGCCATAGGGTGCAGCGACCGCATCGTGGGGGTCTCGGGCCTCGACTTCATCTCCGACCCCTACGTCACGGCCCACCGCGACGCCATAGCCGACGTGGGATACGAGCCCGACGTCGACTACGAGCGTATCGTGGCCCTCAACCCCGACATAGTGCTGTTGTATGGCGTGACGGGCCCCAGCGGCATGGAGTCCAAACTGCGCGAGCTCGGCATACCCTATGCATATATCGGCGAATATGTCGAGTCGTCACCCCTGGGCAAGGCCGAGTGGATGGTCGCAATGGGCGAGATCACGGGGTGCCGCGATGCGGCCGAACAGGCCTTCGAGGCGCTGCCGCCGCGCTACGACTCGCTCTGCCGTGCCGCCGCGGCGATGCCCCGCAGGCCGCGCGTGATGATAAACGCCCCCTACGGCGACAGCTGGTTCATGCCCTCGACGTCGAGCTACATGGCCCGGCTGATAGCGGATGCCGGCGGAGACTACATCTACCGTAACGACACGGGCGACAAGTCGGAAACCATAGATGTCGAACAGGCATACCTGATGGCCGCGCAGGCCGACTGCTGGATCAACGTCGGGCAGATATCGACATTGGAGGAGCTGCGCAGCCGCCATCCGAAGTTCGCCGACGTGGAGTGCGTGCGCCGCGGCCGCATCTACAACTGCAACCGCCGCATGACGCCTGCCGGCGGCAACGACTTCTGGGAGTCGAGCATCGTGCACCCCGACGTGGTGCTGCACGACCTCATCGGGGTGTTCCACCCCGAGGCGGGCATCGCGGACGACGAACTCTATTATTACAAACGCATAGAATAACCGCCACGGCATGAAATCGCGCACGACGATACTCTTCATACTCTTCGGCGCCGGCGTCGCGGCGCTCTTCGCCGCCGACGTGGCCGTAGGGTCGGTAGCGATACCCCTGCGGGAGGTGTGGGCCGCCATCACGGGCGGCGCATGCGACCCCGCCACGGCCAAGATCGTGCGCGAGATACGCCTCGTAAAGGCCGTCGTGGCCCTCGTCGCGGGCGCCGCCCTCGCCGTGAGCGGCATGCAGATGCAGACCCTCTTCCGCAACCCCCTCGCCGGCCCCTACGTGCTGGGCGTAAGCTCGGGTGCGAGCCTCGGCGTGGCGCTCTTCATCCTCGGCGCCCCGATGCTCGGCCTCGCGGGAAACACGTGGCTCGCGTCGCTCGGCATAGCCGGCGCGGCATGGATCGGCGCCGCAGCAACCCTCGCCGCCGTGGCCGCCGTCAGCACCCGCATAAAGGACATAATGGTGATACTCATCCTCGGCATGATGATCGGCTCGGGCGTGAGCGCCATCGTGCAGATACTGCAGTACCTCAGCGCCGAGGAGGCGCTCAAGAGTTTCGTCGTATGGACCATGGGCTCCCTCGGCGACGTCACCGCAGCACGGCTCGCGCTGCTGCTGCCCGCCGTGGCGGCAGGCGCCGCCCTCGGCGTGGCCGCAATAAAGCCCCTCAACATGCTGCTGCTGGGCGAGAACTACGCCCGCTCGATGGGACTCGACCTGCGTCGCTCGCGGTCGATGATACTCCTCTCGACGACACTCCTCGCAGGTACCGTCACCGCCTTCTGCGGGCCCATAGGATTCATCGGCCTGGCAATGCCGCACGTGGCGCGCGCCATCTTCCGCAACGCCGACCACCGCATCCTCATGCCCGCCGCCGCCCTCACGGGGGCCGCGTCGCTGCTGCTCTGCGACATGGTATCGAAACTGCTGGCGCTGCCCGTGAACTCGATAACCGCGCTGCTCGGAATACCCGTGGTGATATGGGTGGTCGTGCGCAACCGCAACATAGTATAGACGATATCAATGATACGCCTCGAGAACATAACCCTCGGCTACGGCAGCCGCACCCTCGTCGAGAAGGCCGACGCCGAGATACGGCGCGGAGCCCTCACGGCCCTGCTCGGCCGCAACGGAACCGGCAAAAGCACACTGCTGCGGGCCGTCGCCGGCATGCAGAGCGTCATGGCCGGACGCATCCTCATTGCCGGACGTGCGGCGGAGGAGTACACGCCGGAGCGCATGGCCCTCACCGTGGCCATGGTGACGACAGAACGCATACGCGTGGCCGACCTGCGGTGCCGCGACGTGGTGGCGCTCGGCCGCGCACCATACACCAACTGGATCGGGCGCATGCAGGATGCCGACGCCGAGATCGTCGAGCGGTCGCTCGCAACGGTAGGCATGTCCGCCTACGCCGACCGAACCATGGACCGCATGTCGGACGGCGAGTGCCAGCGCATAATGATAGCGCGCGCGCTGGCGCAGCAGACACCCGTGATCCTGCTCGACGAGCCGACGGCGTTCCTCGACATGCCCAACCGCTACGAACTGTGTACGCTGCTGGCACGCCTGGCGCACGACGAGGACAAATGCATACTCTTCTCGACGCACGAGCTGGACATAGCGCTCAATCTGTGCGACGACATCGCCCTCATCGACCCGCCGCGGCTCTACCTGCAAAGGACCGCTGAGATGGTGCGCAGCGGCCATCTCGAAAAGCTCTTCTCGGCCGGAAGCGTCTCCTTCGATCCCGTCACGCGCAGCGTCGTGGTAAAACGATAGGCGCCGCGGCACGTGCGTCATACCGTAGGCGCGCCCGAGCCGCTTCACCGGCATATGCCCCATCCGGAGGCCGAATAACGGCCGCCACGCCGTCAGGTCGCCCTACTTCGAAATATTCAGGCATCACCGTTTTGCCCTCTGCGGGATTTTTTATAACTTGCCGTTGCCGGACTGTCCCTACAACCTCCGGCATCCGTACAACGACCAAAAACACTACACCCTGACCGCCATACGCACATCTTCGAACCAAAACCATAACCCAATACGTATGAACCGCATCCTCAAACTCATCCTCATCCCGGGTCTGGCCGCCCTCGGCACCGCCTGCACCCGCACGGCCAAGCCCCGCATCGCCATCGTCGGCATCGGCATCGAGTGCAGCACCTTCTCCCCGGCACGGACCACGCTCGACATGTTCCGTCCCCTCTACGGGGAGGAGATCCTCAAATCGTACCCCTTCTTCCGGAAGGATACCGCCCTGCTCAACCGCGCCGAGTGGCGTCCCGCCATGCTGGCATGGGCCACGCCCGGAGGCATGGTGACACGCGAATGCTATGACACGCTCGTCAACCGCTCGCTGCGCGCCCTGAAGGAGCAGCTGCCCATCGACGGGCTCTTCTTCGACATACACGGCGCAATGAGCGTCGAGGGGCTGGACGACCCCGAAGGGGACTATATAATCAAGGTACGCGAAGTGGTCGGAGACGATGTCCTCATCTCCACGTCGATGGACCCCCACGGCTGCGTGTCGCACCGTCTGGCCGAAAATACCGACCTCATCACGGCCTACCGCATGGCACCGCATACCGACCGCTACATCTCGCGCGAACGCGCCATAGTGAACCTGCTCGAGCGGCTGGAGAGCGGCAAGGGCAAACCCGCATACAAGGCATGGGTCAAGGTGCCCATCCTGCTGCCGGGCGAGAAGACCTCGACACGCGTCGAACCCGGCAAGTCGCTATATGCCGCCATCGAGCCCATAGAGGCCCAAGAGGGTGTCATAGACGCCGCCATATGGATGTCCTACCCGTGGGCGGACGAACCCCGCAACCACGGCGTCGTCATGGTTACGGGTGACGACAAGGCACAGGTGGAGGCCGGAGCCAAATCGCTGGCCGAGCACTTCTGGTCGGTGCGCAATCAGTTCGAGTTCGTCGCCCCCACGGCCTCGCTCGACGAGGTGCTCGAACATGCGCTGCAGAGCAAGGTGAAACCCTACTTCATCTCCGACATGGGCGACAACCCCACTGCGGGCGGCGCGGGGGACGTCACCTGGACCCTGAACGAGCTGCTCAAACGCAAGGAGTTCAGCAAGGCGTCGGGCAAACGCCTCATATATGCCTCCATACCGGGGCCCGAGGTCGTCGCCGCAGCCAAGAAGGCCGGCGTGGGCGGCATGGTGGACGCCATGGCCGGCGCCATGATCGACAACCGCTACTGCGGCCCCGTGCGCATACACGGCCGTGTGGAGAAGATCCTCGAGAACGGCCGCAACGACTGGGTTGTGGTACGCGTAGGATCGATGCAGGTCATCGTGACCGAATCGCGCCAGCCGTTCCACTACGAGCGGGACTTCGACCGGCTGGACCTCAAACCCCGCGAGGCGGACATCATCGTGGTGAAACTCGGCTACCTGACCGAGGAGCTGTATGAGATGCAGGCCGACTGGATGATGGCGCACACCCGCGGCGGCGTGGACCAGGAGCTGACGCAGCTGCCATACAAACGTCTCGAGCGGCCGATCTTCCCCCTCGACCCCGACATGCCCGATCCCGCCCTGGAGGTCGTCTTCATAGAGTGACCGCACCGGCCGAAGCCGCCTGCGCACCACAGGGAACAGGACGAAAACGTCAGGACGCGAACCCGAAGGTCCGCGTCCTGACGTTTTACCGGTGGCATGACAGCACGCCCCCCGTTATATCTCTGCGACAGTTATCCCAGTTTCGCACCGAAGGCCAGGTCTCCCGCATCACCTATGCCCGGAACGATATAGGCACGCGACGTAAGTTCGGCATCCACGGCCCCGACCCACAGCGTCGTATCCTTCGACGGCAGGTGTCTGACCGCATAGTCGATACCCTGCTCACTCGCTATGACCGAAGCGATGTGCGTATGCGCCGGCTGCCCGCCCTTCTCGCACAGGGCCTCGTACGCCAACACCAGCGAGGTGCCCGTCGCCAGCATGGGGTCGACCAGCAGCATCGTCTTGCCCTCCAGGTCGCAGCACGATATGTACTCCACCTTCACCGTGAACTTGCCGTCCTTGCTGCTCTTGCGGTAGGCCGAGACAAATGCGTTCTGCGCATCGTCGTAGTAGTTCAAAAACCCCTGATGCAGGGGCAGCCCCGCACGCAGGATCGTCGCCACAACAACCTCGTCGGTTATCATCTCGACAGGAGCCTCGCCCAGCGGCGTCTCGATGATGCGGGTCTCGTAGTCGAGCGTCTTCGATATCTCGTAACCCATGATCTCGCCGATACGCTCTATGTTGCGGCGGAAGCGCATCGAGTCCTTCTGTATCGACTTGTCGCGTATCTGCGCGATGAATTTGTTGAGAATCGTGTTCTCCTTGTTCAGAATGTGAATCATACCCTGCTTTTGTTAGGTTTTATCATGCTGCGGCGCGCGCCGCCCACACTCAATAGAGGAAATTGTTGAAGGGATAACGCCCCGCATGTATCTCGCGCACCATGCCGTAGAGGTCCGATCGCAGCTTGTCGATGTTGGTGCGCTCGGCCGCCGAGATGAATATGCACGGCGTGTTGGCCTGCGCGATCCAGCTGCGCTTGAGATCCTCCAGCGAGAGGTTCTCGCGCGTGGCGGGGGTGAGGTCGTCCTCCTCTTTCTTTATATAGGTATAGGCGTCGATCTTGTTGAAGACCAGATATACGGGTTTGTCGCCCGCGCCGATGTCGCGCAGCGTCTGCTTCACCACGTCGATCTGCTCCGCGAAGATGGGGTGCGATATGTCGACCACATGCACCAGCAGGTCGGCCTCGCGCACCTCGTCGAGCGTCGACTTGAACGACTCGATCAGCTCCGTGGGCAGCTTGCGGATGAACCCGACGGTATCCGACAGCAGGAACGGCAGGTTGTCGAAGACCACCTTGCGCACCGTGGTGTCGAGCGTGGCGAAGAGCTTGTTCTCGGCGAAGACGTCGCTCTTCGAGATGAGGTTCATCAGGGTCGACTTGCCCACATTGGTATATCCCACCAGCGCCACCCGCACCAGCGCCCCGCGATTCGAACGCTGCACCGCCATCTGACGGTCGATCTTCGCCAGATCCTCCTTGAGCCTGGCAATACGGTTGCGCACGATACGGCGGTCGGTCTCGATCTCGCGCTCACCGGCACCGCCGCGGGTGCCCGTGCCGCCCCTCTGCCGCTCGAGGTGGGTCCACAGACCCGCCAGCCGCGGCAGCATGTATTCGTTACGCGCCAGCTCCACCTGCGTCTTGGCATAGGCCGTCCGTGCGCGCGACATGAAGATGTCGAGGATCAGGCGCGTGCGGTCAATCACGCGGCACGGCATCGCCTTCTCGATATTGCGCGTCTGCGAGGGCGAGAGCTCATCGTCGAAGATCGCCACGTCGATCTCATTGTCGGTACAATATGCGGCAATCTCCTCGATCTTGCCCGGCCCGACATAGAGCCGCGCCGACGGCTGGGGCATACGCTGCGTGAAGCGGCGCACGGTGTCTATATCGGCCGTCTCGGCCAGGAACTCCAGCTCGGAGAGGAACTCCTCGGTCTGTTCGACGCTCTGGCCGTCGCGCACCACGGCAACCACAACGGCCCGCTCGCGGCGTTCCGCCGCGTCGACCTGTGCTGACGGCTCCTTTCCCTTCTCCTCCATCGCCTTTACCATCCGTAGGGGTAAAAAAAAAGGGCATCCCGTCGAAAAGCGGGATGCCTTACGTATAACAATCAGTTGTGAATCTGGAAATCTACGGGCAAGGTGTACTTCACACGCACTGCCTTGTTGCTCTGCATTCCCGGCTCCCACTTGGGTGAGGTCTCGAGCACTCGCACGGCCTCCTCCGACAGCGAACGGTCCGGAGCCTGCAGCACCTCGATGTTGGTGAGCGTACCGTCCTTCTCGATCACGAACGACAGAACCACACGACCCGAGATACCGTTCTCCTGGGCGATCTGGGGATAGTGGAGTTTGCCCTGCACCCAGTTACGGAAAGCATTCAGGTCACCACCCTGGAACGAGGGCATCTTCTCGACACGGATGAAGGGGGTCTCCTCCTCGATAACCTCCTCCTCGACCTCGACGGGAGCTGCCGTGATCTCCATATCCTCGGTGAACTCGTCGAAGTTGATGTCGCTGGTGATCTTGGTGTCGTTGGTCACCACGTCGAGAATGTCGGTAACGACCTGCATCTCCACCTTCTTGGGCTGCTCGGGCGGTTTCTGCTCCTGACGCGTCACCTCGACCATCTGCTCGTCCTCAACGACAACATTCGATACTACCTGCTCGATACGATACTCCTTCGGAGTGTAGAGGAACGCTCCGAGTACCGCAGCAAGGGCAATGACTAAACCGATCTCAAAAAACAGGCTTTTTCTGTTCTGAAGATCTGCCTCTGGCGATTTTTTAATTTCCATATTGTAAGTTTACTATTTAAAAATATCGGTAGTTAAGTAGTTTTCTCCTCAAGTCTTTCCCTTGCATTGCCCCCCTTGCATTGCCCCCTTGCATTGCCTCCTCGCATCCACCTCTCTCACTCCCTCTCCCTCACAAACTCTCTCACACCCTCACTCTCTCCCTCCGGCCTTCTCACAAACTCTCCCCTCATCCTTCCCTCATTTCTCTCCCCCCCCCTCTCTCTCACGCTGCCCCCTCGCGGAGGCCCGGGGCTTCCGGCTCGTGAGGACACGGGAAGACACGACGGAATGAGGCATAGGCTCACTTGTTTGGGCAAATATAATCATAATATTCCAATAAAGAACGCACGCCGAGTAAAAATATCCGATTTTTTTTTA
>CASDSD010000014.1 GCA_949283205.1 uncultured Alistipes sp.
CACATTTTTCCCGAAAAACCGCTATCTTTGTTCATATGCGGTCTCCATTCTCATATCGGGTCAAAACGCGTGCCCTGCTCTGTGCCGCGGCAGCGATAACGGTTGCCGCCGTCGGATGCCGGCGTTTCGACACCCCGGCGCCACAACCCGCAACACCCGCAACACCCGATATGGCCATAGCCGACCTGCACGCCCTCTGCCGTGACGGCACGATACGCATCGACGAGACGATCACCATAGGCGGATATGTCACCTCGAGCGATGAGGCCTCCAACTTCTACAAGACATTCACCATCGAGGACGCATCCGGCGGCGCCGAAATCATGGCCGGCATTACGGGCCTGCACAACATCTACCCCGAAGGGTATTACGTCACCGTGTCGCTGTGCGGATGCGCCGCAGGCGAACACTACGGCGTCATGCAGATCGGTCTCGCGCCCGAATCATACGACTACTACCCCACCGAATACTTTTCCGCCCGAGCCGTCATCGACCGGTACGTCACACGCCATTCTATGCGGCACGCCGTGGCGCCGAAGCCCCTGCGTGCGGCCGACCTCACACCCGACATGTGCGGATGTCTCGTCAATGTCGGCGGCCTGCGCTGCGTCACCGCCGAGAGCTATCCCGACGTGTGGGAGGCCAACACCGAGGGCACATGGAGCGGATACAACTTCTTTGCCGACGGCAGCGGCGCCGTCATAGCCGTCTACACTTCGTCATACGCCGACTATGCCTCCCATGCCGTACCCGTCGGCAACGTATCCGTCACCGGAATCGCACAACGGGGCAAGATCGGCAGCCGGGAGTTCTACATGATAAAGATGAGCGATGAGACCGATTGCACGCCTTACGATTAGATTTGCCGCCACGGTCGCCACGGTCGCTGCGGCACTCTTTCTCACGGGATGCGGCGACCCCGCCCCGGAATATGGGGACGACCCGCGTGCAAAGGTGTCAATCGCATACCTCAAGACACTGTGTACGGCCGAATCGGTCACGATAACACGCGACATCGCAGTCACGGGACACGTGGCGGCCAATGACCTCTACGGCGAATTCTCCCGTACGATAGTGCTGTGTGACGACTCGGGCGGCATCGAGATCGAGGTAGACTCGCGCCGCACGGCAGAGATATTCCCCATAGCGGCGCGAGTCACCATATACTGTACCTCGCTCGCGCTGGGCGACTACGGCGGCCGCATCATGCTCGGGGCCGCTCCGGCCGGGAAATACACCGTGGACCGCATCGCCGAGAGCGACTTCGGACGCTATTTCCGCATCGACACATCCTCGCCGCAGGCCGTCACGCCGGTAAGGATCACAATCCCCGAGGCCGTACCCTCGCTTGTGGGATCATTGGTCGAGATAGACGGCCTCACATTCGGCAGCCAGGCAGGCCTTGCATGGTGCGACACAGATCCCCAAACGGGCGGGTACACGGACACCGAGCGCACGGCCGTAGACGCTTCTGGAAACACCATCGCCGTCCGCACCATCGCCGAATGCAAGTACCGCAATGAAAAAATCCCCGCCGGGAACGGAACCCTGCGGGGAATATTGGAATATTTCAACGGGGAGTACTCGCTGCGCATAACAAACCACCAGATACTCTTCCCGCAGGGCGGGCAAGATACGCCCGCAGCCGACACGGCTACTTCTGCAGCGCCTCCCAGAGCATGTCCTTCAGACGGGCGATATTGAGTCCCGTCACCGACGAGATGAAGACCGTGGGAATACCCTCCGGCAGGTGGGGCTGCATCTGCTTCATCAGATCCTCGTCCAGCATGTCGCACTTGGTGACGGCCAGCAGACGCTGCTTGTCCAACAGCTCGGGGTTGTACTGCGTAAGCTCACCCAGCAGCACCTCGTAGTCGCGCGCCACGTCGTCGCTGTCGGCCGGGACCATGAACAGCAGAACCGAATTGCGCTCTATGTGCCGCAGGAACCGCGTACCGAGGCCGCGCCCCTCATGCGCACCCTCGATGATACCCGGAATGTCGGCCATGACGAACGACTTGTGGTCGCGCACCTCCACTATGCCCAGATTGGGCTCCAACGTGGTGAAGGCATAATCCGCAATCTTGGGTTTGGCTGCCGACACCACCGACAGCAGCGTGCTCTTGCCGGCATTCGGGAATCCGACCAGACCCACGTCCGCCAGAACCTTCAGCTCGAGGATAAAGGCGCCCTCGTCGCCCTCCTCCCCGGGCTGCGCATATCGCGGCGCCTGATTCGTCGCGCTCTTGAAATGCCAGTTGCCCAGGCCGCCGCGGCCGCCTTTCAGCAGCACCAGACGCTCGCCGTCCTCGGTAACCTCGCCAACATATTCGTTGGTGACAGTGCCGTCCTCATGCTCCACAACGCGACGCGCGACCGTACCCAGAGGCACGGGAATAACGATATCGCGGGCATCCTTGCCCGTAGAGCGTGCGCCATGACCGCACTCGCCGTCCTCGGCAAACTGGTGGCGCTGGTACTTGAGGTGTATGAGCGTCCAGTACTGGCGGTCGCCCTCAAGCACGATGCTCCCGCCCTTGCCGCCGTCACCGCCGTCGGGGCCGCCGAAAGCGACGAACTTCTCGCGACGGAAGTGGCACGAGCCTGCGCCGCCGTGTCCCGAACGGGCAAATATCTTCACATAATCGACAAAGTTCGATCCAGCCATAGTAAACTCCGTTTAACAAGATTTCGATCGCCCTATAAAACGCAACGATCGGACCACAAAGATAACGCCTTCGCGCCAAACGACCAAATCGCCGCATCGCGGTGCAAAAAAACGGAGCGACACGCGCTCCGTTGCAAAAGTAACCAAATACAAAAAACATATCACAACCCAATCGGCTCGTAAGGCAGATGCCACGCTTCGGCTACGCCCCGATATGTAACCTTGCCCTCGACAACGTTCAGGCCACGATATAGCTCCATGCTCTCACCGCATGCTCTCTTCCAACCCTTGTCTGCCAGCTGCACCGCATAGGGCAGCGTGGCGTTGGTCAGCGCCGCCGTAGACGTACACGGCACGGCGCCCGGTATGTTCGCCACGGCGTAGTGCAACACGCCGTCGACGTAATATGTAGGATTCTCGTGTGTGGTCGGATGCGACGTTGCGCAGCATCCGCCCTGGTCTATCGCCACATCCACTATGACGGCGCCGCGCTTCATGCTGCGCACCATCTCCGCCGTGACCAGCTTCGGCGCCGAGGCCCCGGGGATAAGCACCGCCCCGATCACCAGATCGACCTTCCGAACCTCCTCCCGCAGGTTGAAGGCGTTCGACATCAGGGTATGCACGTTTGCCGGCATCACCTCCGCAAGATAAGCCAGCCGCGACTGCGAGATATCGCATATCGTAACATCGGCCCCCATGCCTGCCGCCACACGCGCCGCCGCCGTACCGACGACACCGCCGCCTATGACCAGCACTCTCGCCGGCTTTACCCCGGGCACGCCCCCAAGGAGTATGCCGCGGCCGCCGCGCGGGCGTTCCAGATAATAGGCGCCCTCCTGCGCCGCCATGCGCCCCGCAACCTCCGACATGGGCACGAGCAGCGGCAGCGTGCCGTCCTCGCGCTCCACGGTCTCATAGGCGCAGCATACGGCGCCCGAGGCGATCATGGCTCGCGTCAGCGCCTCACTGCTGGCGAAGTGGAAATATGTAAAGACCAACTGTCCCCTGCGCACCAACGGGTACTCCGGCTCGACGGGCTCCTTGACCTTCATCACCATTTCGGCGACGCCGTATACCTCCTCGATCGAGGGGAGTATCTTCGCTCCCGCAGCGACATACTCGTCATCCGCAAAACCGCTGTTCTCGCCGGCCGAAGCCTGCATGTACACCGTATGGCCGTGCGCGACAAGTTCATGTGCGCCGGACGGAGTCAAAGCGACACGGTTCTCGTTATTCTTTATCTCTTTGGGAACACCTACGATCATGGCATTATTAAATTAACCCGCCTCGCAATACAAATATAAGAATTATTTCGACAAATACAATATCCGTACGGCATTTTTTTAGCAACATCCTAAAATTTCCATGTCACTACACAATAATACGTTCGCGGATAAGAATAAGTTATAATATTGTCCAACGGCCTGTATACGGTTTGCGACCCTGCCGTATAACGCCGTATGCGCGAAGATTCATACCCGCCATAGACCGTATCGCGCGTACCGAGCAGGTTGCGCACCGACAGCGTCACCACCAGACGGCCACGACGCATGTAGAACCATCGCGAGACGGAGGCATCCACCGTGACGGCATCGTTCAACCGCTGCTGCGTCATGAATTCGTCGTATATCTCCTCCGAGACCGAAGCCTGCCGCGCCACCCGCTCCGTGCGCCTTATGTACGAGGCATCGACATATCGGGCCGCGGCGGCATGCACCCCGCACGAGAGAGCCCACCCGCGGTAGTCGAGATACGTCACCTCGGCCGTGGCACACAGCTGCGGCGCACCGCCTATCGAACAACCGTTCATATGGCTTTCGGAACGGATGCTCACCTCGCTGTTGTCGGTATCGGAATAGTGCGACACGAAGGGATTGCGGCCGTAACGGTAGCGGGCCGCCGACAAGCCGAACGCACCGCGCAGACGGTCGGTAAAATGCACCTCGGCCGCGGCCTCGACGCCGTATCGCAGGGTATTTATGCCCGACACGTCCACGTCGCAGTAGAGATACGACAGATCGTCGTAGGCGCGCATCGTACGGCGGCCGTCGAGTGTCCGCGCGGCAAAGAGCGTTATCGAGACATCGGCCGACTGCGACACCATGCGGTAAGAGAGCTCCGCCGCCTGACGGCGCTCGAGTACGGGATTGTCCACCATGCGGTTGTTGTACTCCGCATTGAGGAACATGTCGTCGGCGTCGGGAGCCACGCCCGCAGCCATCGCCGAAAGCGACAGGTAGTTGCGCGCCGAGAAGGAGTAGCCGACCGACGCCTTCGCCGTATAGGGAGTGAATGAACTGACGGCGGAGCGGCCGTAGGAGCCGCCGCCGGCGAAGAGCTCCTTCTCGTAGTACCCGCGGCGGAAGATCTGCGCGCCCGCCACCTCGAGACCACACGACACGCGCCAGCAGTCGCTGCGATACTCCAACCGCGCCTGCAGCGCCGCCCACCGTTCCGTCAGGGCGTAGTCATACGAGAAGCGGTCGCCCTCGGACACACGTCGCGAAGGGTTGCGCAGGTCGTTCTGCAACATGTTGGAATATGTGTCGTCGTCGGTCAGGAAGTAATCTATATCCTCAAGGTAGGCAGCGCCCAACAGGTCGCGCATGCGTTTGTAACGCCGCACATTGTCATAGCTGCCCCGCACCCCGTAGCTCAAGGTCAGGCCCCGTCCCGCATCGGTCTCGAACAGTACGGACATCTCGCCGCGCGCGATACGCTCCACACGATCGTCGACGGCATATACGGCCCCGCGCGACGACATGGCGTTTCTGGCATAGAGTTCCGCCCAGTCGATCTGCGTATAGCGTTCGTCTCCCGCACGCCACGCGTCCGCCACGGCCCCGGCAGCAGCATCGGAAGTGAAGAAGCTCGGCAGGTTGCGGTAGTTGTCGGGCATGGGTGTCGAGGCGTCATACCACCCCACGGCGCCGTAACGGCGCTGGCCCCAGTCTCCGCCCGCCGAGATACGCATGCGTGTGCGCCGCCACGGCGACGAAGAGTAAGACGCCACCACGAAGGGTACGGCTTCGCGCCGCACGCGGCCGCTGCGCTCACGTCCCTCCTGACGGCCCCATGACGGATTGTAGAGGCGGTTGCCCGTGAGCGTAAAGGCCTCCTCCGTAGACCCTGTACGCAACCCGCGTTCGGCCACGGTCGTTGCGGCCACGACGGCAAACGAGGCACCGGACTCGAACTCCCTGGTAAGGCGCAGGCCCGCATCCACGGCCGAGGTGTACACCCCGTCGACATAGAGATCGTCCCCGCCGCGCCCCGCCAGGTAGAGCGACATGCTCCATCCGCGGCGCATCATGGCCGACAGCAGGGCCCGACCTCCGCCCAGGTATCCGCGGCCGGAGAAGAAGACTCCCACATTGCCGCCGCCCAGCGGCACGCCCTCCGATGTCGAGAAGAGCTCCCCGCCCACGATACTCCCCGAGACGCCGTCGCCGTCGGCAAGACCGCCGTATGCGTACTCCGACAGCCCCAGACGGCGCACGACCGATATGTTGGCACGGCGCATGGAGATACCGTCCACCATTGCCGGACGGTCGGCATAATAAACACCGCGGCGGGAGTAGTCCACGTGGAAGAAGGAATATTCGGAGATGCGGCCGAAGAGGTCGTCGCCACCCTGCACGGCACGGTAGAAAAGCAGCGTGTCGGTCTCCACACGCAGCTGCTCGGCCGTCTCCTGCCCCTCGAGTTTGTAGAGGTAGTAGTCGTCGGCCTCCTCCTGCGCATATGCCGCCGCACTGGCCAGGAGCGATAATAACAGTATTACAGGTCTCTTCATGGGCGGGCGACGCAGCCGCAATCGCGACGGCTCGATTACTCAAATATACCTATTTTTTGTGAAATCCGGCTCCTTTTACAGCATAATCCGTCATACATGACCGTCCGGATGGCGCAAAACGGCCTCACGGCAAGCCGCGGCGCCGTAAAAAAGAGTATCTTTGCACAGAGGTTTTCTCTCCGCACAGGCCTGCGGGCCGCCGGAGGCATACAAGACGAAAAGAATGGAGATAAATGAATTGCAGCAGCGCGTCGACACATGGATCAGGAGCTACGGCGTGCGATATTTCAGCGAGCTGACAAACATGGCGGTACTCACCGAGGAGGTCGGCGAGCTGGCCCGCGTCATGGCCCGCCGCTACGGCGACCAGTCGGCAAAACAAGGAGAAGAGTGCGGCAAGGAACGCATGGCCGAGGAGCTGGCCGACATAATCTGGGTCGTGACATGCATAGCCAACCAGACGGGCGTAGACCTCACCGCCGCCCTCGAGGCCTCCTTTGCAAAGAAGACCGCGCGCGACGCCGACCGCCATCACAACAACCCGAAACTCCACGCAGAGCCCGACAAGAAGAACGCCGGCGCAGAGTGACCGCAGCCGGTCCGCAACACTATTTTCCCGCTGTACGATCCTTCGTCCCGCGTTCCCCGCGTTTGGGGAACCACCCTTTCTCGACACGCTTGCGCTGTTCGAAGAGTTCGCCTATGCCCCAGAACGACGAGGCGCCCCACACCGCCAGCAGCGTCGATACGATTAGGTTCTCCGTGAGCAGCGACGCCACGACGGTCACCACGCCCGAGAGGGCGAAGAGCCACCAGATGCGTACGCCGAAATAGTATTCTCCCTTGATGACGAAGGGATGGAAGATTCCTATGATAAGGAATGTCGCTATGCCGATTATAAGACCCGTGAAATACATGTATCGTCTGTAAGCAAATTGGAGACCGCAGTCTCAAAAACCCAGATATTTTTTCGAGAAGGGCAGCGAGATTCTCCTGCATACCCATATCACCGCCATCGACAGCAGCATCGACAGCACCGCCTCGGCCATCCAGTTCAGCCCCGGAATGAGGGGCTTGACCACAAAGAGCAGGAAGAAGAGGTGTATGAGGTATATTCCGAACGAATACTCGCCCGCCACCGCCATGAAGCGCGTGAAGGCATTCGAGCGGTAGTGCGGCGCCGCCTCGAACATCATGACCACGCATACCGTACAATAGAGGAACCATCCTATCTTGCGGTTGCCCATTGCGGTGCCGAGGTGCGCCCCGTGGCCCTCGACGAGCCAGTAGGTCTCCCCGCAGAGCAGGAACACCAGCACGAAGGCCGCCACGGCAAGCCACCGCCACGAGAGCCCCAGCCTGTAGCCGCGGCCGTAATAGGCGCCGAGGACATAGAATAGTGTCCAGAACGGGAACAGCCCGCCGTAAACGATAAGCGCGAGGTTCACCTCCATGACGTATGCCACATATTCCAACACGAGCGACGAGAGCAACGATATGGCCAGGGCGATGAGGATGCCGCGGCCCTTCATGTCGGCAAGCCGCTGCACCAGGGGCATCAGCACATAGAACTGTATTATTACGGCCACGAAGTAGTAGACCGACTCGCCGCACACCAGATAGTAGAGGATATTGTCTACCACGCCGCCCTCCTTGCACGTGAGCCAGCGTTTCATGCAGATGTCGACAAAGGCGTTGTCGCACCCGGCATACCTCATCAGCCCTCCGACAAGAAACGGCACCGAGAAGATCAGGCACGGGATATAGACCCGCGCCACATGGCGGCGCAGAAACCCGAAATATTTCGACGGTGTGGAGAGGTCGCGCCCCGCGAGGAAGAATCCCGACAGCGCCAGGAATACGGGCACGCAGCACCCTATGAGCTGGCGCACGAAGACATTAATGTCCCAAAGTTCCATGCCCGACGCCGCCAGACGGTCCTGATAGGCCCAGAAGGCATGGATGCCGATGACCCCCACGATGGCCACGCCGCGCAGGAAGTCGTAATATTCGATACGTTCCTTCATTACTGCTTTGCCGCGGGCGATTTGCCCGCGGTGATGCAAAGTTACGACTTTATCCGTTATTTTATCTTCCAATCCCGCCGCGCAGCACGCCTTTCCGACATTTTTGCCCCGTGCGGAGGATATCGGGGCCCTGCGCAGGCCGCCGCCACACCTACATTTGCGGCACCGCAGCCGCGATACGCTTAAAATAGACCGTAAAAGCCGCTTAATCCGGAAGATTTTGTATCTTTGCCGACGATCCGCCGCCGTGCCGCCGGATCACCATGACAGATAAAGATAATTTAAGAGATATTTCCGATGTTCGAGAACCTAACCGACAAATTAGAACGTTCCTTCAAGATCCTCAAGGGCGAGGGCCGCATTACCGAGATCAACATAGCCGAGACGCTCAAGGAGATACGCCGCGCGCTCATCGACGCCGACGTAAACTACAAGGTCGCCAAGACCTTCACCGACGAGGTGAAGCAGAAGGCGCTGGGACAGAACGTCCTGACGGCCGTCAAGCCCGGCCAGATGATGACCAAGATCGTGCGCGACGAGCTGGCGCAGCTCATGGGAGGCACCGCCACCGACATACGTCTCGAGGGCACGCCCGCCGTGATCCTCATCGCCGGTCTCCAGGGTTCGGGTAAGACCACCTTCTCGGGCAAGCTCGCCTCGCTGCTCAAGACAAAGCGGGGCCGCAACGTGCTGCTCGTTGCGGGCGACGTCTACCGTCCCGCCGCCATCGACCAGCTGAAGGTGCTGGGGCAGCAGATCGGCGTGGAGGTATACACCGAGGAGGGTAACATGAACCCTGTGCAGATAGCGCAGAACGCCATACGCTACGCCCGCGAGAAGTCGTACAACGTCGTCATAGTCGATACGGCGGGACGTCTTGCCGTGGACGAGGCGATGATGCAGGAGATAACCGCAATAAAGAGTGCCGTCAAGCCGAGCGAGACCCTCTTCGTCGTGGATGCCATGACGGGACAGGATGCCGTCAATACGGCCAAGGAGTTCAACGACCGCCTCGACTTCGACGGCGTGGTGCTGACGAAGCTCGACGGCGACACGCGCGGCGGTGCCGCCATCTCGATCCGTTCGGTCGTGGACAAGCCGCTGAAGTTCATCTCGAGCGGCGAGAAGATGGACGCCCTGCAGGTGTTCCACCCCGAGCGTATGGCCGACCGTATCCTCGGCATGGGCGACGTGGTATCGCTCGTGGAGCGTGCGCAGGAGCAGTATGACGAGGAGGCCGCACGCCGCCTCAAGAAGAAGATCGTCAAGAACCAGTTCAACTTCAACGACTTCATCGACCAGATCAACCAGATCAAGAAGATGGGCAACCTCAAGGACATCGCCTCGATGATCCCCGGCATGGGCAAGATGCTCAAGAATGTCGACATCCCGGACGACGCCTTCAAGCAGACCGAGGCCATCATCTCGTCGATGACGCCCGAGGAGCGCGAGAAACCCGAGATAATCAATGCCCGCCGCCGCGAGCGCATAGCCAAGGGCAGCGGCACGACCATGGCCGACGTAAACCGCCTGATGAAGCAGTTCGAAGAGACGCGCAAGATGATGAAGATGGTTGCCGGCGGCAACATGAAGATGCCCAAGATGCCGCGCGGATTCCGCCGCTAAGGAGGCCGCAGCACGGCGCTGCCGAAAGATATTCCGGACACGAAAATCCCCGTCCTCGGTTGAGGACGGGGATTTTTCGTGACCCGCCCGCCATGCCCGATGCACGCGGCATGGACAACAAAGCACATACATATTTCCCAAACAGGATATTTTATAAGACATAAAGAAGAACTTCGCAAACAATACGGACAATATTCCCGCCCTTTTGCAATAAATCCGCGACAGGGTCGTTAGTTTAGCGTAAAACATACCTAATTTCCATTGTTATGAAACACAACGCTATTGCCGCCGCAATATGCGGTACCGCATGCATGGCAACACTTCTTTCGTCGTGCGACAAGGAAAAAACGATCTCGCTGCCCGACAAGCTCGAGTCGTCGAAATGGGAGAGCTTCTCGATCGAACAACCCGACAGGCTCGTAATCTCGTCCCTGGAGTTCCGTGACGCGACACACGCCGACTACACCGTCACCACGTACGACGTCGACGAAAACAGCTACGCCGACCGCGACAAGGTGATCGGACAGACGAAGACCGAATACACCTACACCTACCGCAAACCCGCCATAACGATGACACCCACAGGCGAGGGGCCGGCGCTCAACGGGTCGATAGAGAACTTCAGCGACTACAACCTCATGACTCTCAAGACGGCCGACGGCAAGACATTCTTCTCGGCCAAAGAGGGTGCATTCTTCCACGACTGGAAATGATCCGCCCGGCAAAGCGTATTGCCGCGTAACGGCCGCCGCTCCCCCCGCAAACACCGAAAAACAACACCCGAAAGCCCTTGCGTTTGCAAGGGTTATTTTTTATAAGTATATTTGTGGGATATATAATCCGAAAAAACTGATAATCCCTCGAAAAGGATGCACCGTTCAGGATTCGTAAACATCATAGGCAACCCAAATGTCGGCAAGTCGACGCTCATGAACGCCCTCGTGGGCGAGCGCCTCTCGATCATAACATCGAAGGCGCAGACCACGCGCCACCGTATCATGGGCATCGTCGACGGCGAGAATTTCCAGATCGTATATTCCGACACGCCCGGAATACTCAAACCGGCATACAAGCTCCAGGAGTCGATGATGAACTTCGTGCGCGGCGCCGTCGACGATGCCGACGTCATACTCTACGTCACCGACACCGTCGAGCAGAGCGACCGCTCGGACGAGATCGTCGAGCGCATCGTCCGCAGCGGTATCCCCGCCGTCGTGGTGATAAACAAGATCGATCTCACGACGCCCGAGGCCCTCGAGGCGATCGTCGACCGCTGGCATGCCAAGATGCCCGACGCCGAGATCGTCCCCGTCTCTGCCAAGGAGCAGTTCAACATGAAGGGGCTGCTCGAGGCCATCCTGCGGCGCCTGCCCGAAGGAGAGCCCTTCTATCCGAAGGATACGCTCACCGACCGTCCCATGCGCTTCTTCGCCTCGGAGATCATCCGCGAGAAGATCATGCTCAACTACGACAAGGAGATACCCTACTGCTGCCAGATCGAGATCGACACCTACAAGGAGGAGCCGACCATAGACCGCATATCGGCCACGATATACGTCGCACGCAACTCGCAGAAAGGCATCGTAATAGGCCACAAGGGCGAGAAGCTCAAGCGTGTGGGACAGGCCGCGCGCGAGGATCTGGAACGCTTCATCGGCAAGAAGGTCTTCCTGCAGCTCTTCGTCAAGGTCCAGGAGGGGTGGCGCGACAACGAACGGCAGCTGCAACGCTTCGGGTACGACCCGCAATGATCCGCCGGCGGCCGATAAAATAATGAGACCTCCGTATCCGTTTGTAACGGAGAAGAGAGGGCAACCAACACACAGCCAAACTTGAAATGCGACTACGCGCGATAAGAAAAACCGTCATAACCATAGCTGTGCTGCTGGCGGCATGGAGCGCCAGCACGCAGTACAACAAAGAGTATTTCTTCTACATGGGGCGTCGTTTCATGATGGACAACAACTATCAGGATGCGATAAACACCCTCAACGTGCTGTTGCGTTTCGACGAGGATGCCTATGAAGGTTACTTTCTGCGCGGCATCGCAAAATACAACCTCGACGACCTGCTGGGCGCCGACGCCGACTTCTCGATAGCGATAGAGAAGAATCCCGTCTTCACCAACGCCTACACCTACCGCGCCATCACACGCTCGCGTCTGGGCAACTATGACGATGCCCTGAACGACTTCCATGAAGCCATCGAGCTGCGTCCCGACCTGCCGGGGCCCTACTACAGCCGCGGCGTGACGCGCCTGCTCAACCAGCAGTTCGAGGAGGCGATATCCGATTTCGACATGTTCATACGGCAGGAGAAGAAGGTTGCCGACGCATACATCAACCGCGGCATGTGTTATCTCTACCTGAAGGACACGCTCAAGGCGTATGAGGATTTCGAAGCCGGTATCCGCACAAACCGCGAGGATCCAAACGGCTACAACCGCCGCGGCTCGCTCTACATGCAGCAGAAACGGTACGCCGAGGCGGAACAGGATTTCGACACGGCCATAAAGTACGATTCGGCCTACATCCCGGCGCTCTTCAACCGCGCCGTGGTATACTCCGACACGCAGCGGCCGCTGCTGGCGCTGAACGACCTGAACAGCGTCATAGCCCTCGACTCGACCAATTCGATGGCGTACTTCAACCGCGCCATAATCCGCTCGCAGATAGGCGACTACAACAATGCCCTGCAGGATTACGACCGCGTGGCGGAATATACGCCCAACAATGTGCTGGTATATTACAACCGCGCCAACCTATATACGCAGGTAGGCGAGATAGAGTCCGCCGTGGCCGACTATACCAAGGCCATATCGCTCTATCCCGACTTCGCAAACGCATACCTCAACCGCAGCTATCTGAAATTCCTGCTCAACGACCCGGCCGGCGCCCGCAAGGACCGCGACATCGCCGAGCGCAAGATCGCCGACTACCGGTCGCGTCTGAGCGACTCGACATATTCGATATATGCCGACACGACGCAGAAGTTCGACAAGCTTCTCTCGTTCGACGCCACGGCGGCGGGCGACAACACATTCGAGACCTCGTCCATAAACAGCAACGAGGCCGGCCCGAAACTCATCGCGCTCTTCAAGTTCACGTTCATGTACTCCGACTCCACGGCCGTGGCTCGCGACAAACTCTACTATGCGCAGCGGGCCGAGGATTTCAAGCAGAAGGTGGGCAACCCACTGCTGGCGATATCGCGTAACGAGAGCAACATCGCCGCCGACTCGCTCGTGGCGATGGACCGTGCGCTGCTCGACAGCCTGCGCACGAACGAGACCTCATGGGTGCTGCTCTTCCAGCGGGGCGTCACGCAGTCGCTCATAAAGCAGTACACCAATGCGGTCAATACCCTCTCGTCGGCCATCGCAGCCAACCCGACGAATCCCTTCCTCTACATAAACCGATCGACCACGCGCGCCGAAATGATCGATTTCATATCGTCGATCGACAACTCGTACCAGCGCATCTCGATCGACTCCGACCCCGCGAACCGGCTGCACAATACGGGGTCGCGCACGTACGACTACAACGATGCCATAGAGGATATAAACAAGGCCATAAAGCTATATCCCAACTACGCATACAGCTATTACAACCGTGCCAACCTCAATGCCATATCGGGTCACCTGCCCGAAGCCTACGACGACTACACGAAGGCCATCGAACTGCATCCCGACTTCGGCGAGGCATACTACAACCGCGGCCTGGTGCAGATCTTCATGAAGGATACGCGCAAGGGGTGTCTCGACCTGTCGAAAGCGGGCGAGCTGGGCATAGAGAATGCCTACGAGGCCCTCAAATACTACACGGCAGGCACGATCGACCAATAATGCGGCGGCAGGAGGGGTAAGACAATAGAAACTACAAACACAAACGATATGACGCAAACCTACAAGAAGCTCAACGATTCGCCCGCCATGCGATGGACGGCGTTGGGTGTCGTGGCCTTCACGATGATGGCCGCCTACTTCGTAAACGACGTTGTGGCTCCGCTGAAGACCATCCTCGAGAGCGATCTCGGCTGGACGAGCCGTGAATTCGGATTCTTTACGGGGGCATACAGTTTCCTGAACGTATTCCTGTTGATGCTCATCTGGGGCGGGTTCATTCTCGACCGCTTCGGGGCACGGTTTACGGGCAAGCTGGCAGCCACACTCATGGTGGCCGGCACCGCCCTCGAATACTATGCCATGACAGCCATGGCCGGCAGCACGGCAACAATCCTCGGATACAAGTCGGGCGTGATGGTGGCATCGGCCGGATATGCCATCTTCGGCGTGGGCGCCGAGGTGGCCGGCATCACCGTCACGAAGATCATCGCCAAGTGGTTCCGCGGCAAGGAACTCGCCACGGCCATGGGAGTACAGGTAGCCCTCGCGCGAATAGGGTCGCAGGCCGCATACTCGGTAGCCATACCCCTGGCCCGCTCGTTCGGCCTCACGGCACCCGTATTGCTGGGTCTCTGCCTGCTCGTGGGCGGGCTGATAGCCTTCTTCGTCTTCTCGGTGATGGACCGCAAGCTCGACACCCAGATGGAGCAGGCGAACGACTCCGATGATGAAAAGTTCTCGTTCAAGGATGTGGGCAGCATACTAACCAACCGCGGATTCTGGCTCATAGCCCTGCTCTGCGTACTCTTCTACTCGTGCGTCTTCCCCTTCCAGAAGTTCGCCTCGGAGTTCCTCATGAGCAAGTACGGAATCAGTGAACAGCTCACCGGCACCATCGCCGGCATGCCCGCCATCGGAGCCCTCTTCCTGACACCCATATTCGGCGGGTACATCGACAAGCGCGGCCGCAGCGCCTCGATCATGGCCCTCGGCGCCGCAATGCTCATATTCGTACACGCGATGTACGCAATGCCCTTCATCAATGTGCCGGCAGTGGCCATAATCCTCATGGTGATCCTCGGCATAGCCTTCTCGCTCGTACCCTCGGCCATGTGGCCCGCCGTCGCCAAGATCTTCCCGCAGCACCAGCTCGGAACGGCATACGCCCTGATATTCTTCATCCAGAACATCGGTCTGTGGGGCATACCCAACCTTATCGGATGGATACTCGACACCTTCTGCGTAACGGGTACCACCGGTACGGCAAATACCTACGACTACACGCTGCCCGAATTGACCTTCACCCTTATCGCGGCGCTGTCGCTCATCGTAGCCTTCCTGCTCAAGGCGGCCGACCGCAAATACGGATACCGTCTCGAGGAGCCCAATATCCGCAAATAACAGACCCTCCACACGGTCGGCGCGGAGGGTTCTCCGCGCCTCGACCGGAACACGGCCGAGGCCGCAATCCTTACGGGTTGCGGCCTCGATACTTCTATATTCAGGAGTTCTATTTCGTCATGGCGTAGACCTGCTCGATCCTGTCGCACATGGCTCCCCAAGAGAAACGCTCCCGTTCGGCTGCGATGTTCTGCCGCACCTCGGCCATTGCGCCCTGCTCGTACAAGCGTCGCAACGCCTCCTCGATGCCCTCCACGGTCGGAGGGCATACGACACCGGCACGGCCGTCGCGCACGATCTCGGGAAGGCCGCCCACGTCGGTGACCACCATCGGCAGCGAAAAGTTGTATGCGATCTGCGTCACGCCGCTCTGCGTGGCCGTACGGTACGGCAAAACCAGAGCATCCGCCGCAGAGAAATAGTACCGGACCTCATCGTCGGGGATAAACCTGTCGCGCAGCACCACCTCGGCCGCAAGGCCTTCGCGCGAGATTCTGTCGAGATACTTATCCCGCGAGGCGTAGAACTCCCCCGCCACTATCAGTTTGCGCCGTGCAGGGCGCCAGCGGCTCCATGCCCGCAGCAGCATGTCGAGGCCCTTGTAGTCACGGATCAGGCCGAAGAAGAGCGTATAGTCGAACGACGGATCGACCCCGATACGCCCGCAGGCCTCCTCGCGATCCACACGACTGCCGAAGTTCTCGAACATGGGGTGCGGCGAGTAGAGCATCGGCGCCGAAGTGTAGGCCTTCAGCTCTCCGTGAACCTGCTCCGACATATATACGAATCCGTCGACGGAACGCAGATACCATCTGTTAAAAGGACGGTCCACGATATGATGTTCGTGCGGTTCGACGTTGTCGATCTGGCAGATCACCTTCGTCACCCCGTTTCCGCGTGCAATGCGGGCTATCGTCCCGAAGCAAGGCGCCATGAACGGCGTCCAATATTTCATGATGATCATGTCGGGACGCTCGCGCCGCAGCCGCAGCCCCACCTTCACCCAGTTCGCGGGATTCACGGTGTTTACCGCCCGTTCGATATCGATATCGTCGGGCGCCGGCGTCGAGACATACTGGCTTTTGCCCGGGAACAGCCGCTCGGGGTACTGAACCGTGAAGGTCAATATGCGCACATCGTTGCCGCGCCGCGAGAACTCGCGGGCCATGGTCTCCATTATCGTCGCTATGCCGCCGCGATACGGGTGCGCGGGGCCCAGAAGGCATATCTTCATCCGTGTAACATTTTGCCGACATACAAAGATAATACAACGCGGGCAGCAAAACAACAGTTCCCGCCGGTCACCGGTCGGGACGGCCTCACGACTCGATACGGCACAGGCGCACTATACGACACGGCACGGGCGGCGAAGCGCATCACGACACCCGCCGCCCGATCCCTGCAGAGACGCACCGGCGCAACACGGCCCGCCGCACACTACCCTTTTACCCGCTCCCTGCTGCCGCCGACGGCCTGCATCGTAAGGTAGAGTTCGCCGTACTCGCGCAGGTTGTTCGCCTCGATGCGGAAGTCGTCGAGATGGCGCTCCTCCTCGGCCGCCATATCCTGGAACATGCGCGAGGTGACGGTGTCGCCCGCCTCCGATGTCTCGCGTGCCGCCGCATTGTAGCTCTCGACGGTCGAGGCCTCGATCTTCGAGGCCAGGTCCAGCATATCGTTCACGTCGGCAAGCTGCCGCGTGGGCTCATAGGGATTCATGTCGGCATCGCCGCCCAGAAAGAGTATGCGCTCGGCTATATGCTCGGCATGTCGCATCTCCGAAATCGACACCTTGAAGAGATATTTGGCAAGGTATTCGTATCCCGCATCCTCAAGACGTACATGGAAATACATATACTGCAACGATGTGGCGATCTCCTTGCGCAAGGCATTGTTCAACAGAGCGATGCTCTTGCCGTACTTGTTCACAGAATCATCCATAGACAAAAAGAATTTGGAACACATCGAGCAAAATGTGTTCCAAAGCCTCCCCACGCAGGACTATTACGCCAACCGCACAACGGCGTATGGCGCCACCGCACCCTGCACACACCTCGAAAACGACCCTACCGTATCTCGAATACGGCACGGCACAGGGCCTCGCCTGCGGCGTTACGGTACTCGAAGGAGCGGCCGCCGTCACTCTCCTCCATGCGCAACGTCAGCACATCGCCGTAACGGGCTTCGTGCATGAAATTGAGATCCAGGCGGAACGCCTCCATGCGTTCCAAAGTCTCGATAGGCATGGCATCGCACATGAGGTCGATATAACGCATCGTATTCATGTGACGGTTGAAGTCGATGTCGCTGTATGCCACACGATGCTGCGCCGCGGCTATGCCCTCTACGGCGCGGATGCGGCGCGGGCGCTCGCACGGCGACGGCGCATCGACGATGACCCCTTCGTGCATCCCCGCTATCGTGTTCATGTCGGCGGGCGTGCGGGCCGTGAAGTCTATCATGCACCACTGCGACACGGCACGGCAGAAGATGCGGCCGCTGTCGTCGGTCAGGGTGAAGTTACGCGTCGAGGCAAGGCGGTTGAAGTCGCTTATCCACGTATGAAGCGTGAATTCATCGTACTCGGCGGGCAGGGCATCGGCCTCGACACACATGCGCGAAAGCACCCACGCCAGATTCTTTTCGCCCAGCACGTCTATGCCGAAGCCCAGATTGTAGGCATCCTCCCCCGCAGCATTGAGAATCATGTCGCAGAGCGACGAAACCGAGACACGCTGCGTGAAATCGACATATCGGGGATCTACCTTGTAACGGAATATGCTTTTTTCTGCCATGGCAACAAAATTTACATGGCAAATATAGATTTTTTTCAGCACAATGGCAATGCCGTCACCGGCCCAGGACAACATAGACGGGCAGATGATCGCTCACGCCGCCCAGATAGTCCGATCCGCGGTAGGTCGCAAACGGCTCGCCGCGGCGCAGCATCCACTTGCGGCGGAATACGCTGCCCAAGGCCCGTCCGCGACCGATACGGCACAGGTGCAGGCTGCCGTCGCCGTCCGGCCGCACCAGATTCGGCGATACGATTATCTGGTCGAGCATGTTCCAACGCCCGTCGTAGCGATATGTCCCGCGTCCGGCGCGCCGCTTCATGGCAAAAGGGTTGTAGAAGCCCGATCCGTCATCCCGCACGCGGCGCCGTGCCCCGAGATCGCGCGCCACGCTGCGGTCATTCGGTTCGTCGTTCATGTCACCCATCACGATCACCTTCACCGCCGCATCGGCACGCCGCACAGAATCGGCAATGTCCCTTACCTGACGGGCACAGACCCGCCGCTGCGCCTCGCTCCACTCTCCGGCACGGCGCGACGGGAAATGCACCGCCACGACACAGAAACGCTCCCCGCAAATACGGCCCTCGAGAATGGCAAGATCGCGCGTCGCCGTCCCGCATGCAGCCCTCACCGTGCGGAAATTCTCGAGATGCAGCATGTCGGGACGATACATGAAGGCCACATCTATGCCTCTCGTGTCGGGCGAGTCGGCATGGCATACGGCATACCCTGCCGCCGCGATCGACGGCTCCGCCGCCAGCTCCTCCACGACAGCGCGGTTCTCAACCTCGGCCAGGCCGATCAGCACGGGCAGTCCCTCTGCCGCACCCATCTCGGATATCACGCGTGCCAACGACCGCAGTTTGGCCCTGTAGCGCTCCTCGGTCCATCGGCGGTCTGCAAGCGGGAGCATCTCCTCATCCGCAGTATGCGGGTCGTCAGCCGTATCGAAGAGATCCTCGACATTGTAGAACGCCACGACATATCTCCGTGAGGCATGATCCGACGCGGCCGCAGCATCCTGCGCCGGCACCGGATATCGCACAAGGAACACCGCCGCCAGCACAACCGCATATCGGATGCAAGCCTTACACATATCGCTTTCCGTTATCTATATCCATCCTGACCGCCAATGCGGATCAGCACGATCGCATTACCCTCTTCGTCGGCAGCTATCGAGCGCAGCACGGCTTCGTCCGCCGTTTTCGATACCACAAGGCGGACAAACTTGTCGCCCGACAGCAACAGGTCGAACCCGCCCGACATGTTTTCGGAGAATACCCAATACTCGGCCCGCGACCCCGTGACACGCAACTTGCCGGCACCGCTGCCCGTCGCCGAAAGATAGCCCTCATCGCCTAAACGTATATAATACCCGTCCGCTGTCCCCGCATTCTCCAACGTGACAACACACGGGGGCTCCTCCAGAGCCGTGAGCGCCTTGCCGTCGAACAGGAACTCAGCCGTATTGCAATGGTTCACCGACGTAAGGCCGCCCGTGGCAAGGTACAACTTTCCCTTGCTGTAGCCTCCGATATAATACTGTCCCGCACGCAACTCCGACATCGACGTAACCATAACACAGCCTCCCGCGGCATCGGGAATCTCCGTAGACGGAGGGTCCGCCCCGGGCTCCTCCGGATTCTCCGAAGGCGGCGTAACAGGATCGTCGTCGGGATTGGACGGATCCTCCGAAGGCGGCGTGACGGGATCGTCTGCCGGATCGTCTGGGTTGTCATCGGGGGTTTCGCTCGGATCGTCCGAGCCTCCAGGATCATCATCGGAGCCATCGGGGTTTCCCGGCGGCGGGATTACGGGATCCTCATCGTCACCATCGGGCTGCGTATCGGCATACGCGGCAACGTCGTCTTCGTCACGCGGCATAAGGAACGCCTCACCTCCGCTTACCACCGCCAGGCCCGTGATATCGCCCTTAACGGCCGCAAATCTCTCCGCAGCGAACGCGGCACCCTCAAGCACCCGCACCTTCACCACGCCGTCTCCCGTGGTGAAAAGCATATCCCCGCCGGCAACGGGATCATACCACAGGCCGCCGCGCTCGGGAACGGCATCCCGCACCCGCACAACCATACCCTGATACCCTGCGAGTTGCGAGGCCTCAACATCCACAACGGGGATATCGCAGCCAGACGCAACGATTTCCACCTCCGCCCATACGGCCGACCCGTCGCCCGTAACCTCATACATCCCATTATAGTCCAGGGCCACCGCCACCCCTGCACGCAATGTAACCTCAACCCTGTCGCCACGCTTCACGCCCAGCGCTGCAGGCTTCACGCACGACCCGTACAACGTAATGCCGTTACCGGCCTCGGTTACCGACTCCGTGGCGAGAATCAGATGCGACGCGTTGCAGTTGCCGTTTACGATGTCATTCATGACCACCGCCGTAAGGACCCTGTCGCGTTCCGCATCGATCACGACAGGTTTTCCGGAATCGTCCATCATGGCGATCAGTTCGGGTACGGTCACGGCGGCGGGCGGCAGCGGAGCCACGACATCGAAGTCGGCCACATCATCCGCATTTCTCGGACAGAGCCACGCCACACCATCGCGCACCGAGACTATGCCGCGCAACACGCCGTTCGCCGCGCCGAAACTCTTCCCTGCGAATGCCGCCGCGCCGCCACGCACGAAGACGTGCAAGGCATCACCCGCAGCGGTGAAGAGATGCTCGCCGTTCATATCGTCGCACCACACGCCGCCATGCGGGACATCGACTCCCGACACAGCCACCGTCATATTCTGAAAATCGCCGAGATGCGCCGCATCAGCCTGCACGGCCGTCACTTCGGCTTGCGATCCAGCGGATTCGAGACCGAACCACTCTACGCCATCCCCGCCCGTGACATATAACGTCCCACCGTCGTTGCACAGCATGGCGGCACCGCGTGCCAGGCGTACCCGCACCCTGTCCCCCACGGCGAGAGCCGCCGAGACCTCCTCGACGCCCGACCCGCGGAGGCAAATACCGCAGCCCGCCGCAACAGCGCCCTCCTCGGCCAGGACCAATGTCGCATCGGCACAGTTCCCGCCCGCGAAATCGCTCTGCACAACGGCATCGAACAGCAGGTCGCAATCCCCGTCAGCCGTCACACGGCCATCCGCAGCAGGCATTATGGCCACAATATCCGACACGCGCACCTCACGTTCCGCCGGCTCTACGGGAGGCTCCTCGCGTTCGATCTCGCCGCCCTCGTCAAGATCGATCGGCACTCCACCCTCGCCAGTACACAACATCACGTCATCCATACGGAATATGAAGTCCGAACCACCCGCGAAGGCCACATGCAGCGATTCGGGTATCCCGACAAGCGAGAAGTCGCATGCTATCTCGCGCCACTCCCCGACCGTCGCGTCGCACTCATACCGAACGCGGCTCCACCTCGCACCGTCGCCGCTGATCCATATCGCGGGACAAGGCTCCATACCTTCACCTGCAACGTATGCGCTCTCCGCACGCCGCCGGAACGACAGCCGCAGGTCGGAATCCGTCGGCAGCAACACAATACCCGATATCTCAAACATCGAATACCCGCCGAAAAAGAGGTTGTTATATCCCGAGGCACCGGCACTGTCCGACGCCGAAGAGGGCGCGTCGCTGCGCACCGTAACCCCTTCGGCCGAGTATGTCACCCTCTCGGCGCCGCGTCCCCCGAAGGCCGCGAATGCAGGGAACTCGGCAACAGTCGGCCATTCGTCCCCCGATGCGCCATATTCGGCATGCGCCTCCTCCCCGTCGAAACTATCCCTATATATGATCTCCGACTCCGAATCTTCGCCAGGACCTTCTTCAGGCTCCTCATCTACCCGTTGTACCACATCAAACGTCACACGCACCTGCGGCGCGGCCGTCATCGATACCTCCACCACGGCGCTGCGCGACTCCTCGGTTTTCTCTGCCGTAACAACAGACCCGCCGTCGCCATCGCCACGTGCCGGCACCACCTCGAGCCACGCAGCGTCCACCGAAATACACCATTCGCCGTTGGAGCGGATGAAAATCTCCTCGGAGCAGCCCTCACCTCCGAAATTGAGACTGCGGCCGTCCAACGACATCCCCTCCGAAGAGAGTACCTCGAGCCGCGGGGCCTCCTCTCCGCGCGAAGCACATGAGACGGCACCCGCAACCGCCGAAAGCATAAGGGCGATGCCGAACACGAGATGGGAGAGCAGAGATTTCATCGGCATAGTGTCGGAAAAAGGTTCTTCAATCGAGCGCAAGGGCCGAAACATGTCCCATTCGGGCCGCGCATAGACAAATTTAACAATTTTTCGCAATCCTGCAACACCCTCGCCGCCGATAAAGACAAAGGCCGGGACTCTTCTGCCCCGGCCTTCGCCATGTCGCTGCCGCCGCTACCGTATACGGTCAAGCGATTTCACCAACAGTTCGTCACGGAATATGGCACGCATGGCCAGGAAATCCAGCACCAGCGACACCAGAGGGAATATGGCCGCGATACGGAATCCCTGCGCGTGGAACTCCGCCTGCGACACCATACGGCTGCTCAAATAGTAATATATGCCGATGAAGGCTATCGAACCCAACAACAGCACTATCTCCACGGCGCAAAGGCGTATCTGCAACAGACGCCGCTTGAAGAGAAAGATGTTCACCAGAGGCACCACCGCCGCCAATGCGATCACGATGCCCATATATACCGTGGGTTGCGACACCTCGCTGCCGCTCAACGCGAAGGCCCGGAGCGTGTACTCCTCCGCACCCTCCGCGAAATATGCCAGAGGCACGAATACCGCCGTCGTCATCATCGCTGCCACGGCCAGCAGGCAGAGAGTTTGAATGCGTTGTATCATATCTTTTCGTCCGTTTTATCGGTTTTATCCGTTTTGTCAATGTTTATCTTTCCGTTTATCAGATACGAGTTGCGATCCGACGAATTACGGTTTATCAGTTCGCCGAGGAATCCCGCAAGGAACAGCTGTACGCCGAGAATCACCGTCAATATGGCCACGAAGAACAACGGCTGGTCGGTGACGGCACGCAACGGCAGCCCGTGCGCCTGCTTGTAGAGTTTCGCGGCGATGACCCACACCGTGGTGAAGCCGCCGACAAGGAACATCACCGTTCCCAGACTGCCGAAGAAGTACATCGGCGACCGCCCGAAATGCGACATGAACGACACGGTGATAAGGTCGAGATAACCCTTCACCATACGCTCCATGCCGAACTTCGACACGCCGTATTTGCGTTCGTGGTGGTGTACCACCTTCTCGCCTATACGGTTGAAGCCGGCATGTTTGGCAAGGATCGGGATATAACGGTGCATCTCGCCGTAGACCTCGATCGACTTGACCACATCGCGGCGATAGGCCTTAAGACCGCAGTTGAAGTCGTGCAGCTTGATGCCCGACACCACGCGCGCCGTCATGTTGAAGAATTTGCTCGGAAGGCGTTTGCCCGCAGGATCGTACCGTTTCTTCTTCCATCCCGATACCAGGTCGTACCCCTGCTCGAGGATCATGCGCCTCATCTCGGGAATCTCGTCGGGCGAATCCTGCAGATCGGCATCCATCGTGAAAACCACCTCGCCGCGCGCAGCCTCGAAACCGCAATACAGGGCCGCAGACTTGCCGTAGTTGCGCGCAAAACGTATGGCCCGGATCGCCGGGTACTGCACGCTCAAGCGTTCGAGTTCCTCCCACGAGCCGTCGCGGGAACCGTCGTCCACCATAACCACCTCGTATGCGAGGCCGTTGTCATGCGCCACGCGGTCGATCCATGCCACCAGCTCGCCGAGCGACTCCCGCTCGTTGTAGAGCGGCACCACGACAGATATGTCCAGACTTTTCTCCATCCGTCGATTACTTGCGGTCCGTTTCCGAAGTCTGCCCGTCGTCGTGGCTCTCGTCATCGCTCATCTCCGAAACGGTGAAGCTGTCCGACTCGAAGAGGGCGGGCTCACGCTTGGTGCCGATAGAGATGAAGAGTCCGTAGAACCCGTAGCTCAACACAAGCGAGAAGACCTGCGCCAGCAACACCGGCACGGGCGAGAAGAGGATCGAACGGTATACCTTCGACATGCTGTCCAGGGCGGCATTGTCGAAGGTGCCCATCTGCGAGTATATGGCCAGGATATTCGACAGATTGGCCTCATAGGTCTCCGTAAAGAGGAAATTGCCGGCGATGATCTCGTATGCGCCGTTCACGATGCCGGCGAAGATACCCATCGCGACGATAAAGCCGAGACTCTGCGAATAGGAGAAGCCCTCCCTTGCGAAGAGCGCCGAACGACGGCTCGTAAAACGCGCCAGAAGCCATATCTGCGCCACGAGCGCCACCAACGAGATCAGCAAGGCCATCGACTGAAAGCACATACCCAGACAGGCGAAAAGGGCGTGTACCGCACCCAATATCGCTCCGCACCGCGAAGCGTCGTTCCAGAAACTGTTTTTAGACATATTTTCAGATATTATTCATTTATCCACATTCCCCCGTCCCGACATCTTTCAGCATGTCACGCCACCGGACCGTACGTCCGTCTTTCGTGATTCCGGCACCGGGCAAGCAGCCCTTTCACCGATACGCCGGCCCGTCATCCTGCCGACCCCGCCAGTCTTCCGGCCCGCTACACTGCGGCACATCCGGGGCGTATCCCTACGCACGCCGAGACGATCCGCAAATATACGAATAAAGCGACACTCGGCAAAACTTTTCCTTACGCCGCCGCTAAAGAGACCTCCCCCGCCGCCGCAGATGTTATTTTATCTTGCGTTTGTTCAGTTCGCGCTGGTATGCACGCGCATTGGCATTGTGCTCCGAGAGCGTGCGGGCAAAATTATGGTAGCCGTCGAACGTCGGACGCGCACAGAAGAATATGTAGTCGTGATCCTCATAGTCGAGAACGGCGTCGATGGCTGCGATGCTCGGCATGCATATCGGCGAAGGGGGCAGGCCGCGATGCAGGTATGTGTTGTAGGGCGACTCGTACTTCAGATGGCGGTACAGTATGCGCCGCAACCCGAAATCCTGCATCGCATACTTTATCGTCGGGTCGGCCTGCAGGGGAATGCCCTTGCGCAGACGGTTCATGTACACGCCCGCTATGCGCGGCATCTCGTCCGTCTTGCGCGTCTCCTCATATACGATCGAGGCGAGCGTCGACACCTCCACGCGGTTCAGGCCGCTGCGCTTGCGTTTCTCGTCGCGCGTCCCCGTCCAGAACCGCTTGTACTCCTTGTACATGCGGTTGACGAACTCTTCCGGCGTCACCGTCCAATAAAACTCGTAGGTATTGGGAATGAATATCGAGAACATTGTCAGCGGCGACGAAAAACCCAACTTCCGGGCCGTCGCCTCATCCGTCAGCGCCGTCGCCAGCTCCATCGAATCGGCCTCGATCTGCCGCGCCAGCTTGCCCGCCAGCTGCGCGGGGGTCTTCACGTTGTTCATCGTCACCATGACGGGGGTCTGCAGCCCCAACTTGAGCATGCGCACCACATCGATGACGCTCATGCCCGGCTTGAGCACATAGTGCCCGGGCTTGAAGGTCGAGGGCAGGTCGAGCCTGCGGGCATACATGTCGAATGCCCACTTGTGCCTTATGTCGACGGCCACCGAGTCGGCCAACTGGGGATATGCGTATTCACGATAGACGTAGAGGCTGCGCTCCTCACGCACACACCCGCCGTAAAACGACTCGTAGAGCCACCACGCCGCGGCAGCCACGACAACAACGAGCAGGGCTATGACGAAAACAGATGTCTTTTTCATATTCATGGGTCCTTTCATGCAAATTACGAACCGCAGGCGGCGACTACTTCAGCAACCACCTGTTCAATACCGTGTGCGGCGTCGCGACAACGAACTTGTAGAAGTCCGACTGCGGATAGTCGTCCAGATGGACGACCATCCTCCCCTGGCGTGCCTTCACGCGTCCGACCTCGATCCACTCATCGCGGCCGCCCTCCTTGAAGTTGTTCGTCACGGCCATATAAACGACGGCATCCTCCTTCGACCGCCCGCACTCCCAACGCAGCTCCACATCATCGTCATAGGGGTGCGTCGTAAGGTCATGTATGTCGTACTCGCCGCAGAACGATATGCCGTCCGTCTCGAAGGCAACGTCGCGCGGCAGCTCGAAGCCCATGAAACGGCATACCGTAGGGAATATATCGACAAGCGACAGCGTCGGCGACCCGAAATGGCCGTTCAGGCGCCCCGCATTGGTCGAGATCCACACGCTGCGCTCGCGCGCCGACTGCCCGCCGTGGCCATGGCCGCTCTCGTCGCGGCCGTGGTCGGTGGTGATGATCACCATCCACTCCTCGTCGAAGTTCTTCTCGCGCCACTGCACGGCCTCCCAGATGCCGGCCACAAGTTCGTCGGTCTTTCGCACGTAGGTGTCACAGTATGTCCCGTCGCCGTGCGAGTGGAAGGCATCGTCCGTGTACCACAGATAGACCCAGCTCAAATCGGGGGCGTCACGACGTATGCACTCGGCGGCCTCGCGGCAGACGACCGAGTCTATGGCAAAGATGTCGGTATGCCCGTCGGCCTTCCTGAATCCCGCGCCCTCCAGCTCATAGCCGTCGCGCACGATGTCTATCCGCAGGCCGTCCGTCTCGGGTTTGCCCGCCCCGATCAATACCGTCCTGTTGTCCGTCCAGCTCGAGAAGAGCGCCGTCGTATAGGTTTTCTTCTGCTCCTTGGCCACCCGGAACAGAGACCAGTAGTTGTAGTTGGGCTTCAGATTGGAGTTCCCCGGAACATTGTGTTTGTTCAGCCACGTACCCGTAAGGATATTCATATACCCCACGGCCGAGATGGTCGGCGTCTGCGAATAGGCGCCGATCTCACCGCCCGTAGTGGCCCGGGCATAACCGCCGTGCGCCGCGACATCGAATACCGTCGCAGGATGCACCCGCTCGATATAATCGGCCGGGATTCCGTCCATAACGACATAGACTACCTTACGCGTCGCGGCCTGCGCCGCAACACATGCCAGCAGCACATATATCATGAACACGAGACGTCTCATCATACAATCACCTTCTTAACATGGATTCCGCCTACAAATGTAATAAAAGGATAGTGCAGAGACAAATCGGAGAGGCATTTTTCGGCTGCGGCCATCGGACACGACCCTTCCGGAGCCGCGCAACAGGACCTCGGGGATAGATATTGCCGCGGCTGCTGCCGGCGGCCGAAAGACAAAATTCGCATCGATGTTTGCACGTTGCGAAAAAATTCCTACCTTTGTGCCGGGTAAGTCTTATACGACCAGCTCCTGCAGAATCCCCCAGGTGCGGAAGCAAGCAAGGGTATGCGGTTGTAGCGGTGCGATATAAGTAGCTTACCCTTTTTTCGTACCCTCACATCAACCTCCAATCTTCGTCCTATCTTCGCGCAGGGAGTCCGAATATGCTGACGCCGAGAACGCAAACGGTAAAAAAACAGACCGAATCTTTTGCAATGGCGATAATTATGCGTATCTTTGGTCTATACACAACAACTTTTCATGAAAAGCCCACTACTATGATTGGTAAAGTAAAATGGTTCGACAGCAAAAAAGGATACGGATTCATCCTTAACGAAGAGGGCCGCGAAATATTCGTACACTACACGGGTATCGTAGCCGACGGCTTCAAAGCGCTTGCCGAAGGTCAGAATGTAGAATTCGAGATCGAGAAGAATGACAAGGGCGAGCAGGCAGTAAACGTTACCGTACTGCACAAGAAACAGCAGTAACGGAGGCGGAGACCGTGCCGCCGCAGGCGGCCGCCGATTACATGATACGGAGTTGCCCGCGCGGGCAACTCCGTATCCGTTTCGTCATCTTATATCCGACATCTAACACCCTAACACCCTAACGCCGCCTCACTTCTGGAACTGCATGGTATAGCTGCGCAGCCACCGCATAACAGGCCCCGAGACCATACGGCACAGCGGGATGAAGAGGCGGAACCACCAGTCGGGCACTATACATCTGCGCCCCCGCCACATCGCCCTCAACGACCTGCGGGCACAGCTTTCGGGCGACATGAGCACCCCCATGCGCAAGCCTATCTTCTGCCACCGCTTGGAGAGACCGTAGAGGTCGGTTGCGATACCTGCCGGGCAGACCGCCGTCACCGTCACGCCCAATTCGCGCACCTCCTTCGAAAAGGCCACCGAGAAACTCTTCAGATAGGCCTTGCTGGCACTGTAGAGCGACAGCCCCGGATACGGCATCCAGATCGAATAGGAAGACATGTTCAGGATGCGGCCGCCGCCGCGCGAAGCCATGTCCGCGGCATAGAGGCGGCACGTGACCGTCGCCGTGATGTCGTGCAGCATGATGATGCGGCAGATACGCTCTATGGGGGTATTCAATATGTCGCAGAAGGAGAATATTCCGGCATTGTTTATCAGCACATCGACCTCGATGCCCTCGGCCTCCGTCCATGCGAAGAGCTCCTCGCCCGCCGTCACCGTAGCCAGATCCTTCGAGAGCCAGCGCACCGACACCGACGGATTCGCCGCCTGCACCTCCGCCGCCGTGCGGGCCAGCTGGTCGCCGTCGACGGCAACCATCACGACGTTATACCCCGCCTGCGCCAGCTGCATGGCATAGCTGCGGCCTATGCCCTTCGAAGCGCCCGTCACCAGCGCCGTCCGCGTCCCCGCGGCAAACACGTCCCGTTTCATCGCTTGCGGGGCAATCCTAATTCACGACATATCGTATCGGGCAGGTCGGGACAGTTGTGGCAGCACTGCATGTCGATCGAATACATGCGCGCGATACAGTAATCCTTGTGGTCGCACCCCGAACGGGTATCGATATCCCCCTCGCGCATGCGGTTCACGAACGAAGGGTCGTTCACCAGCGCACGGGCCATCTGCACCATCTCGAAACCCTCGTCCAGCACACGCTCTATGCCGCGCCGCGACACGAGACCCCCGACATATACCAGCGGGCACTTCAACTCGCGGCGGAACCGTTTGGCGTTCTCCAGGAAGAAACACTCCTCGAAGTCGTACTGCTTGATCATCCACTGCCCGAACAGCGACACCACGATCTTCTGCGGCCACATCTTCCACGGCATGTAGTATCCCATGGTCTTCGTGGGTATTCGTCCGCGCATGACCGCCATCGGCGCCCGCGACACGAACCCCGACGAGAGGACTATGCCGTCCACGCCGTACGACTCGATCCGCTTGGCGATCTCGATCGACTCCGGCACCTCGATGCCCCCCTTGAAGCCGTCCTCCATGTTGTGCTTCACCAGCACCGCCATGCGGCACCGCGCCGCCTCCCGCATAACCTCTTCCATGCACATGTCCATGAAGCGCATGCGGTTTGCGAGCGAGCCGCCGAACTCGTCGCGCCGGCGGTTCGTATAGGGTGACAGGAACTGCGAGATGAGGTATCCGTGGCCGGCATGCACCTCGACGCTGTCGAAGCCCGCCTCGTGCGCCGTCACGACGGCGCGGCCGAAGTCGCGCGCAATCTCCGCGATCTCGTCGCGGCGCAGGCGGCGGTGGAACGTCGGCGAGTAGAGGTTGAATCCGTTCGAGGCCGACACGGGGAAGCAACCCGCCGTAGACCAGTGTGTCATGTTGCCGCAGTGGCCGATCTGTATACCTGCGGCCGCGCCCTCGGCATGTATGGCGTCCGTAATGTCGCGCAGCGCCGGCACGATCTCGGGCCGCAGCCACAGCTGGCTGTTGAACGACACGCCGCTGCGGTTCACCGAGGCGTAGGCCAGAGTGGTCATGCCGATGCCGCCGCGGGCGACGCTCACGTGGTAATCCTTCAATTTCTGCGTCGGGCCGAAATCCTTGCCCATCGACTCGAATGCCGCCGAGCGTATCGTGCGGTTGCGCAGCGTCACGGGACCCAGCTTGTAGGGGGTGAAGAGTTTCGAATCCTTCAGATCCTTATCCATATGTTTCTCCATTTTTCGCGTATCAATATATGAACGGGATGATGCGTTTGCGGCCGAGCGAGGTGAACTCCTCGCCGAACTCCTTCTCGTAGCGTTTGTAGAGCGAGGCCGAACGCGGCGCCAGATTGGCGAAGGTCCACCATATGAAGACCGCACCGGCCCACGACCACGACGCCACGGCAAATCCCGTCCACTCGAGCAGCTCGCCGAAATAGTTGGCCGACGAGACATAGCGGAACATGCCGCCGCGGGGGATGTAATGGCGCGTGTCGCCCTCCTTGCGCAGGTGGCGTATGATGTAGTCCGACTGCAGGTTGATGAACATGCCGGCAAGGAAGAGTACGATGCCTACATATATGAACGGTTTGCCGAACCACCCGTCATAATAGTCCGCAGGTGAGAAATAGAATATCCACCCGCCCTGCATCAGGGCGTTGAGCGTATTGAACACCATGCCCATGAGGACTATTCCGAGCGGCATCTTCGAGTTTCCTCGCATCAGGAGCGGGAAGACGAACGACCGCTGGAAGTAATGCAGCTGGAACATGGCCAGCAGTGTCAGCGGCACCGCCTCCCACATGCGGTCGGAGCATGCCCACAGCACCCACATCATGATGAAGACGGGCGACTCCATCAGCACCCATCCCACCTTGTTCGGTACGGGAGGCCCGTAACGGCGGTCGAACAGATAGCCGTAACCGGCCTCGAAGAAGTGCAGCGCCACAAAGACGCCCAGCGCGATGACGGCCATCACCGCCAGGAATATGTTATACGCAGTAAGATAATTTTCCATCATGACACACCTTCAGTATCGCACATCCCGCCCGCCGCTGCGGCACACCGTCGGCGCAGGGGACATGCCATGTTGCCGCAATACGGCAAATATACGCATTTAGACCGCAATATCCCGCCGCCACATGAGAAAAAAATCCCTTTCGGAACAATTTCGGAAACAAATGTGGCAAACCGCACCCGTACCGGAACCTTTGCGGACAAAATTACCCTCCGCAACCATATCCATCGACCGACATTTTTCGTATATTTGCAGTGGCGGAGTTTTCGCCACATACAGTAAAGAAGCGTCATGCTTTATCCCGTCGACAGGAAAACAGGAAATTAGCAAAGTCATATGAATACAACCGCGGGACATTCCACGCTCATGCGTGTATCTCCCGCATTATGTGAGTATGCTGTTTTTCCGGCTGCCCGGCCGAGATACGGTGTCGCTGTTCCACGTTTCTCGTTAATAAACGCTAACCAGCCTTCGGGAACAGAAAGGCTCAATTAACAAGGAGATGAAAAAACTCTAATCGCTTATCTCGCAGTCACTGCACAAGAGTGCGATGTGCACCGCCATTGCTGCCGCCATGTGCTGCCTGTCGATGACCTCGTGCGAAAACGACAAGGACGACGACGCCCAAACGGTCTATGAAATGCTCCAGGGCACATGGGTCAGCACTCACGTCGAAGGCCACGAATATCTTATCGACACGGAGACCGGTGAATATAAATAGAAAGACGACTTCGACGAAAATATCAACGACATCTCCAACGAGATGTGGATCAAGTTCCGGCTCGACCGCAACAACAAAATAACCATCCTCGAGTCGGGCGATCCCGGAGACATGGTCCTGCCCGCCGTGGAGAACTACACATTCAACGGCAAACAGCTCGGCGGAATGGTCTTCAGCGGAGACTTCACCAACTATATGACGATTCTCGACATTTCCGATACGGAACTCGCCCTCGAACTCGACGACAAAGGATATGACGAGGACGGATATAACGATTACTACGCCATATACACCTTCAGGAAGGTAGAACAGGAATAACCATCAAAACATAAAATCCATATGAAGAAAACTCTACTAATGCTTGCAGCAGCCGTCATGGCCGTCACACCGCTCATGGCCGGAAACGGCGACGGTAACGAAACCGTGACTACAGACACCGAGGTCCTCGCCGCAGCGGACAACACCGCCGCCGCCAAGCAGGGGAAGGTAAAAAAAGGCCCGTGGGACCGCAAAAAATATTTTTCCATAGGATATGCCAAGCAGACGCTCTCGCCCGAGTACGGCAACGAGTTCAAAAGCAAGTTCGGCGTATCGATGGTAAGCGGCCGCAACATATTCCTGCACAAGAAGCCCGTTGCCAACATGCTGAAGTTCGCGATAGACCTGGGTTCGGACGTCAACTATGCCCAGTACAATGATCTGGAAGGGGACTACGACATGCCCGATCCCGAACCCGGATATGAAGACGAAGAGGATATGGACCTCGGCCTGCACCATGTAGACATAGGTCTGCACGTGGGTCCCTCGATCTCGATCAACCCCGTGAGTCACCTCAAGCTGAACGTCTACTTCAGGTTCGTGCCCTCATACTCGATGCTTATCCTCAACAGCGAATTCTACCAGAGTTTCACCCCGCTGTTCACCTACGGCGGCGAGATATCGTACAAGGCAATCGGTATCGGCATCGAGGGCCGCAGCGGCAACGCCAAATACACCGACATGCTCGCCCAGACAGAAGGGTCTGATTCGATGAAAATAAAGTACCAAACCAGCGCCATGCGTTTCTACATATCATTGCGTTTCTAAAACGCTGCATGCATGAAAGACAGGACCCGCAGAAACCAAATTCTGCGGGTCCTGTCTTTCGCATATTCCCCTCCCCTTCACCGTATTCCCTCACAGGGGCAGGCATATGACATGGCCGGCCGCAGCGCAGGACATGCCCCCCCAAAAAGCTGCGCAGCGAAAGGCCCTTTACCGCAAAATACACGTACCGTAAAGGCCTTGCACCGCCAAAGGCCCGCAACCGCAGAGGACATCACGGAAGGCTCCCATCATAAAGGCCCCGCGTCACAGCGAATAAAAAACAGGCACCCGCGCCATGCGGATGCCTGTACATGCATCGTCGTCCACGACAGCACTACTTCACGAAGGGAGCAGCCTCGAGATATGCGGCGCTCTTGGCTACGCCGTCCCACATGCGGGCAAAACGGGCCTCCTGGCTCTCACCCTCGGGACCGCGCGGCATCTCCTGCTCTACGACAAAGTCCTTGTAGCCGTTGGCATAGAACTGGTTGAAGATAGCCTCGAAGTCTATCTTGCCGCTGTCGCCGATAACCATCTCATCCTTGATGTGGAGCATCTTGATACGGTCGGGATACTTCTTCAGGTAGTCCACGGGGTTCTTGCCGCCCATCGTGGTCCAATACACGTCCATCTGGAAGAAGACGCACTCGGGATCGGTATGCTCGATCATGTACTCCCACATGACCTGGCCGTCCATAACCTTGTACTCGTGCGAGTGGTTGTGGTAACCGAGCAGCAGGCCGTACTCCTTGGCCAGCTTGCCGACCTTGTTGAAATAGTCGCACACGCCCTGCAGCTCCTGCAGATTGTTGCCCAGGCCGTAGCTCGGGATAACGCAATACTTCGCACCCATTGTGTTGAGCGCCTCGAAGAGTTTGCGCCACTTGTTCATCGTACCCTCCTCGTCATTGGGATCGAGGCCGATAGAGGCATGGGTCGAGATGATCGAGATGCCGTACTTGTCGCACAGAGCCTTGAACGCCGCGGGATCCATGCCGAAGCATCCCGGATCGCCGCCCAGAGTCTCCACGACGTTGTACCCGGCCTCGGCCACCTTCTGGATCGAAGCCTCCACGTTCGACATGTCCTGAGCCACAGAATAGAGCTGCAGTCCGATCTGCTTCTTGGCGGGTTTGCAACCCGTGAAGCCCACCATCGCAACAACGGCCAGACAGACCGTCGCAAAAGAGATAAATTTCTTCATACGCATAAAAATTTATAAGTTGAGTTGAACTGTTTCACAAGCCGATAACGGTGTGTTGCCACATACAAATGTAAAAAAAATATTCTTTCCGGGCAAGACATATCGGCGACAAGAGTGAAAATATGGACAAACGGGATCAAATCACGCATCTTTATGCATACGTCGTCCGCATGACGCCAGCATGCCGTATGACCCGCCCCGGCAAATGAAAGTCCCCGCAGAGAGCCTCCGCGGGGACAGGGCGGTCATCTGCCACCGCGCCGCCCAACGCGCGTCATTTCACACGCATCACTTCACAAACGGCGCGGCAACCAGGTAGTCGTAGCACTCGCCCAGACCCTGCCACAACTCCGTAAGGTTGCGCTCGTTCTCGGCCTCATCGTCACCTATGGCAAAGGGCAGCTCGAACTCCACATAGTAGTCGCTGTATCCGTTGGCGTAATATTTATCGAAAATGGCCTCGAAGTCGATCTTGCCGCTGCGCCCAAGCACGCGTTCGTCCTTCACGTGCAGCAGCCGCACGCGGTCCGGATAGCGTGTCAGGTAGTCCATGGGGTCGGCACCGCCCATGTTCGCCACGTCAAGCTCCAGCAGAAACAGTTCGGGATCGGTATGCGCAAGCACATAGTCCAGCACGGTTTCACCCTCTACCTCGACGAAGTCGCCCGCATGGTTGTGATATCCGAGTTTCAGTCCATATTCCTGCGCCAGACGGCCCACACGATTGCAGTAGTCGCAACTCGCCTCGATCTCGGCCAGCGTCGATCCGAAGGCATAGCCCGGCATGATGCAATACCCGGCGCCCATCGTGCGCAAGGCGTCGAAAAGCGTGCGCCAGCGCTCCATTACGGGCTCCTCGTTCCCGGGGTCGTTCTGGATCGAGGCATGGGTCGAGGTTATCGTCAGCCCAACCTTGTCGCACAGAGCCTTGAATGCGGCGGGCTCCATGCCGAAACAGTTCGGGTCGCCATTGCCGTTGAGTGTCTCGACGGTGGTGTATCCTATATCCGCGAGACGTTGCAGCGACGCTTCGACATCGGTTATGTCCTGATGGATCGAATAGAGCTGTATGCCCACACTCTTCTTCGGGGCGGCGCCGTCGCCGCAGGCGGCAAACATGACGGCACAAACGAGGAGCAACACGGCCGATAAAAATCTCTTCATAACGGTTATTGTTTAGGTAAAAGGCAAATCAGGTCTTTTTCCGTCCGCATCCGCGCCCCGGCACCGCAAAGCGGCCGCAGAAATTACCGTAGGCGGTACGGACATTACAAATATACGCAAAATCGGGCGCAGAGACAAATCCGCAACGCAGTTTTCGGGGTTCGGCCATGACGGGACGCATCCCGCCGCTGCCGGCAGGCATGGCCGGCAACCTGCGGACATGGAATACGAAGCAACATTAGAGGTCAAAAAAAGCCGGCATGGATAGCGCATAAAGTTATTTTTTTGTATTTTTGCACAGATATAACGTATATTCATTTTCACACAAATAAAACAATATACCATGAAAGAGGCTATTGCAATTCTCACGGGCGGAGGTCCGGCTCCCGGTATGAACACCGTTGTCGGCAGCGTCGCCAAGACCTTCCTTGCTAAAGGTTATCGCGTAATCGGTCTGCATTACGGCTACTCGGGTCTTTTCAACCCCAATCCGCGTCACGAGGATCTCGACTTCGTGAAGGCCGACTACATCTTCAATCAGGGCGGATCGTACCTGACGATGAGCCGCTTCAAGCCCACGGACAAGGACTTCGAGGAGAATTTCAACCTTTCGTTCTTCCAGGACAACAACGTGAAACTGTTGGTTACCGTGGGCGGCGACGACACCGCCTCGACGGCGAACCGCATCGCCAAGTTCCTCGAGGCAAAGCACTACCCCATCGCCAACATACACGTACCCAAGACCATCGACAACGACCTGCCCCTGCCCGCAGGATCGCCTACCTTCGGCTACCAGTCGGCAAAGGAGGGCGGTACCGTCATCGGCCGCGCCGTCTACAACGACGCCCGCACCTCGGCAAACTGGTTCGTCGTGGCTGCCATGGGACGTTCGGCCGGCCACCTCGCATTCGGCATCGGTTCGGCCTGCCACTACCCCATGATCGTCATCCCCGAGATGTTCAACAAGACCGAGATCACCGTCGAGAAGATCGTCAACCTGGTCGTATCGGCCATCATCAAGCGCAAGATCATGGGCATCGAATACGGTGTCGCCATGATCTCGGAGGGCGTCTTCCACGCCCTGAGCAACGAGGAGATCAAGAAGTCGGGTGTACACTTCACCTATGACGAGCACGGACACCCCGAGCTGGGCAAGGTATCGAAGGCCCACATCTTCAACGAGATGCTCGAGAACAAGCTCAAGGAGCTCAAGATAAAGGTAAAGTCGCGCCCCGTGGAGATAGGTTACGAGGTACGCTGCCAGACCCCCATCGCATACGACCTGGTATACTGCTCGGAGCTGGGCATGGGCGTCTACAAGCTCTTCTCGGAGGGCAAGACCGGCTGCATGGTCTACATCAGCCAGGACGGCTACGTATCGCCCCTCTACCTGAAGGATCTTCAGGATCCCGCCACGGGCAAGATTCCGCCCCGCCTGGTAGACATCAACTCGGACAAGATCCAGCAGGTGATCAACCACATCATGAACTACATCACCCCCGAGGACTACGAGGCCGCCAAAGCCTATGTGCCCAACCCGGAGGCTTACGACTTCAAGAAGATTCTCAACTGGTAGTCGTTCGGATCCACGCAAGCCGCAAAAGCCGTCCTCGAAAGACAGTTTTTGCGGCTTTTTCGTTCGCAGATCAACCTGTAACCAAACGCCATGAAAACAGAAAACGCACGACAGAGACATCTCGCACAATTCGGTGAGAAGTTCGAGCAGGTCGAGGCTTTCATCGCGGCCACGACCTCCGGCAAGCGGCCCAACACCTACCTCTACCGCCTTGCCGTACACCAGTACGAGATGGCGCGCATGTGCTGGTTCGACGGCGAGGATACCGAATCGGCCGAGGAGCTGCTGCGGGCATCCATCGCCACCTGCGACCGCTATGCGGGACGCCGCCGACAGATACGCTTCGTACGTATCGCCGCCCTTGAAGCCCTTACATTCATCTACAACAGTCTGGGCCGCCTCGAGGATGCCGAACGGATAATCCTGCAGCAGCTTGACATAGAACGCGCCCTCGCCGCCGAGAACGCGGAGGTATATACCGAAAACGTCGCCCTTACGCTGTGGCACCTGGCCAATCTCTATGTCGACATGCAGCGCGACAAGGATGCCGAGGCAAGATATCGCGAGTGCCTCGAATTGCGCAGCACCTTCGACGACGAAGACATATACCGCTACCGCCCGGCCACGGCACAATGCCACCGCAGCCTGGGCAATCTCTATTTCGCACGGCTCAATGATCCGGCAGCGGCCGAAAGGCACTTTCTGCAGGCGGTCACGATATCGGAACAGTTGTGCGAGAATGAATACGAACGGTGCAACCACATCCGCGACCTGGCCAGGTCGCTGCGGCTGCTGGCCGACTTCTACCGCCATACGGGACGCGAGAAGCAGGCACAACCCCTGAACGAACGTGCGAAGAGACTCAACGAGGAGTTCGAGCTGCCTCTTCCGTTCGACATGCCCGCAGACGGCGCGGAATCATAACCCCTCGAAGCTCAGCTGCTCCGACGGTCGGAGATTGATGACGGGTATGCCCTGGCGGCGTGCCCGTCTTACCGTATATGCCGTGCCGCCATCGCGCCCGCCGTCGTACCACGCAACCACCACCGAGGCATTGTCTACGAGGAAATCGTTACGCAGGCGGAACCCCGCCACCGAATATCCGTCGCGCAGCGTCACACGCTCGTCGCAATGCGCCAGCACCTCGTCGTATGTGGCGGCATCATCCCCGGAAAAACGGTCGCGGAACCCCGCGAACGGCTCCACGGCCACCATCCGCACATCACCGTACCGCCGCATGAGATCCATCACGGCACGCGCGGCAGCCAGATCGAACCCCCACGCCATACCCGTCAGGAAACAGCGGTACCCCTCCGCATACAACATCTCCAGCACGTCGGCCAGCTGCCGACGCCCTTCGTCGCGATAGGTGCGATGCCCGGTAAAGGCCACACATATGGATCTGTCCGACTTCATATGGACACAAAAATATTCACATGGCCTGAATTTTGCAACTTCGGAATGTGAATACTTAAAACTTCAAGCCATGAAAAACAAAGGAATTTGCTGTCTTGTCTCCATGTTGGGAGGCATGTTGCTCGGATCGGTCGTAACGATGCTCGTAACGCCGCAGTCGGGACCCGACCTGCGCAACAAGATACGCGACTATGTGGACAACGAGATCGAAAAAGCGCGCTGCCGCTGCGAGGAAGCGGTCGATAATCTCTAAACATCCGCCAAGCGATGGATGAGTTCAAAACAGAGGGACGCCGCATGGCCGCCTCGCTCGTCATATTCATCATCACCGCAACAGCGGCAATCGTGTTGCTGATCTCCGCCGCAGTATCGTGGATAGCCGACATGATCGGCTCCATGGCCGCAGCCGCCGCAGTCACGGGAGGATTTTTCGCCCTGCTGGCGCTGATCGTCTACGCCGTAGGCGTGCGGCAGTCGATAGAGTACCTGCATCGACGCGCAGAGACAGTATACGAGGTCGCCGAGACAGTCCGTAAAGGATACTGCTATGCGAGCAATATGGTGAAGACGTTTTTGAACGACCTGCTGAAATGAACCGCACCGCGCGAAGGCCCCGAAGTTTCGGGGCCGCTTTTTTGTCATGCGCGGCCTGTGCATCGGGCGCGGACGCCTCGCGACAAAAAAACGCCGCACACCCAGAGTGTGCGGCGTCCGTTTGCCATTCCGGCGCGTGATTACTTGCCGAAGTAACGATTGTAGAGGCCCTGGAAGCCGGCGCCGTGACGCGCCTCGTCCTTGGCCATCTCGTGTACCGTGTCGTGTACGGCATCGAGGTTCTGCTCCTTGGCCATGCGGGCCAGACGCATCTTGTCCTCGCATGCACCGCTCTCGGCGTTCATGCGCTTGTAGAGGTTGGTCTTCGTATCCCATACCACCTCGCCGATCAGTTCGGCAAACTTGGCGGCATGCTCCGCCTCCTCGAATGCGTAGCGCTTGAATGCCTCGGCGATCTCGGGATAGCCCTCACGGTCGGCCTGACGGCTCATGGCCAGGTACATGCCCACCTCCGAGCACTCGCCCATGAAGTGGTCGTTCAGACCCTTCCACAGATCCTCGCTCGAGCCCTTGCCGTCACCCAGCTTGTGCTCGGTAACGAACGTGAGACCCTCGCTCTTCTCCTCTACCTCGACGAACTTGTCCTTGCCTGCCTTGCAAAGGGGGCACTGCTCGGGTGCCGAATCGCCCTCGTGGATGTATCCACATACCGTACAACGAAATTTCTTAGCCATAGTTTTCTTATTTTGTTTGTTTGTAACTTTGTTTGTCAGCCTGTCTCAATCAGCCTTCACAAAAGTATTATTTTTTCCCTTTATACACCACAAAACGTCGATCATATTTTTTTATTATGCCATAAGCCGAACTTATGCCGTTTCGGCCGACGATATGAGATGCTCTATATATGCCACATCGACGCAATCCTTCGCCATGACACGTTTCTGGGAATCGAGCAGATAGAGCGACGGTATGGCCCGCAGATCGTACAACCGCTCCTTCGTTATGGCACAGCCGTAGTCGTAGGCATTGATCCACGAGGGCGGATACTCCTTGAGATGCTCCCGCCATGCCGTCATGTCCTCGTCGGGATATATAACCAGCACCTTCAACGTCCCCCGTTCGATCAGCTCGTTGAGCATGGGCGACGCCTCGATCTGCTCGCGCACGTCGCGGCACATCGGACAGCCCGGATTGCTTATGAAGACGAGCAGGTAGTCGGCCGCGATGTCGTACATACGTCCCGCCTCGCCCGAGGCGAGCGTATAGCGGAAATCGTTCGCCTTGCGCCCCACACGGTTCTGACGCGCCATATTGAGATCGTACTCGTAGGGCATGCGTTCATACTTGTCGAACAGGCCGCTCGCCAGAGCCGTCTCCAGAACGGGAATGTAGAGTTCGTCGTTGCGCATGGGAGAATTGGGGTCGTGCAGCACCGTCTCGGCAAGCATCATGAAATACTCGAGCATGGGCTTCGACGACGACGCCTTGCCGAAAAGCCTCGACATCGACTCCACGGCCAGAGAGTCGGGCACGTAGCGCTGTGTGTAGACTGCCAGGGCCGTAATCATCTGCAGGGTGTCGGCCTCACGGATAAAGAGCGTATCGGCGAAGTCGAACTTGTCCCAATAGTGTTCGTTAAGATAAGCCGCCTGCTGCTCCGGTGACATCATCGCCGGCGCCAGGGCCGGCACGAAGAGACGCTGTGACGATGCCTCGCCGCTCCGGGCCGCGGTGTCTCCGTTCGCGGCGCTGCGAGAGCCGTTGCCGCCGCACCCGTACAGGAACGCCGATGCAACGGCCAATGCCATGATCAGTTTTCTCATAGTCCGAATGGTATTACTTTTCAAGCAAAGATACGACATTAATTTTTCAAATCCGCTTGTCGCACCCAAATCCGTACCCTCAAATCATCTTTGTGCCCCTTTCGCCACCCTGCCGCCCGCACGCGCACCGATGCGGCACATCCCGATACGGTTTTGGTGCGGTTATTGTTCAACGACAGCCAGAATACCATCACAAACAGTCATAAACCATGAGTACAAAATCAAGCACAGGATTCAAACTCTCCGTCATGACGCTCGCCATAATGAACGTCACGGCCGTGGTAAGTCTGCGAGGGCTCCCCGCCGAAGCCGTCTACGGACTCTCGTCGGCCTTCTACTACCTCTTCGCAGCCGTAGTCTTCCTGATCCCCACAGCACTGGTGGCCGCCGAGCTGGCCGCGATGTTCTCCGACAAGCAGGGCGGCGTCTTCCGATGGGTGGGCGAGGCATTCGGACCCAGGACCGGATTCCTGGCCATATTCCTGCAATGGATCGAATCGACGATATGGTACCCGACGGTCCTCACCTTCGGCGCCGTGGCCATAGCCTTCATCGGCATGGACCAGACACACGACATGTCGCTCGCCTCGAACAAGATGTTCACGCTGGCCGTGGTGCTGGCAATATACTGGCTCGCCACATTCATCTCGCTCAAGGGTCTCGGATGGGTCGGCAAGATAAGCAAATGGGGCGGTATGATCGGAACCATCATCCCCGCCGCCCTGCTCATCATCCTCGGCATCGTATACCTTGCCACGGGAGGCCACAACAACATGGACATGTCGCAGAGCTTCTGGCCCGACCTGACGAAACTCGACAACCTGGTCCTCGCCAGCGGAATATTCCTCTTCTACGCCGGTATGGAGATGATGGGAATACACGTCATGGAGGTGAACAATCCGGCCAGGAACTACCCCAAGGCCATCATCATCGGCTCGCTCATGACCGTAGCCATATTCGTGCTGGGCACCTTCTCGCTCGGACTCATCATCCCCGCCAAGGACATCAACCTCACGCAGTCGCTCCTGATCGGCTTCGACAACTACTTCAAGTACCTGCACGCCTCGTGGGCTTCGCCCGTGATAGCCATAGCGCTCATGGTGGGCGTGCTGGCCGGCGTGCTGACATGGGTGGCCGGCCCCTCGAAGGGTATCTATGCCGTAGGAAAGGCCGGGTACCTGCCGCCATTCTTCCAGAAGAGCAACTCGAACGGCGTACAGCGCAACATACTGCTCATACAGGGAGGTCTGGTCACGCTGCTCAGCCTGCTCTTCGTCGTGATGCCGTCGGTACAGTCCTTCTACCAGATACTGTCGCAGCTCACCGTACTGCTCTACCTGATAATGTACATGCTGATGTTCGCCGCCGCCATAGCCCTGCGATACAAGATGAAGGATACCGCGCGCCCGTTCCGCCTCGGCCGCGGAAACGCCCTCATGTGGCTCATCGCCGGCGTAGGCTTCGCCGGTTCGCTGCTGGCCTTCACGCTCAGCTTCATACCGCCCTCGCAGATCGCAACGGGAAGCCATACCGTATGGTTCGGCGTGCTGATCGCGGGATGCGTGATAATGGTGGCCATACCTCTCATCATATACGCCATGCGCAAACCCTCATGGCGCAACCGCAGCGCCGCGGCCGACTTCGCACCCTTCCATTGGGAACAGGCGACACAGGCCCCGCAAACACCCGGCCCGAAACAGCCCGCACACGATAACGGGAAACATAAAACCTCAACCGACAAACATTAGACCATGATACGCGAAATAGACAAATCGGCCGTCGTGACGGCCGTGAACGAGGCATACGCGCAATATGCCAAGACGACCGAAGGCGAGAACGCCTCCTACATACCATATCTGAAGAACATCCCGTCGTCGCTCTTCGGCATTGCCGTCTGCATGGCCGACGGCGAGCGCATCGAGATCGGCGACACGGGCTACCGCTTCGGCATCGAATCGGTGTCGAAGGTGCCGACGGCGATCCTCGCCATGAAACAGCACGGCATGCAGAACGTGATGAAGAGGATCGGCGCCGATGCCACCGGACTGCCGTTCAATTCGATCATGGCCATACTCCTCGAGAACGACCACCCCTCGACGCCGCTCGTGAATGCCGGGGCGATCACCGCCTGCTCGATGATCGCACCGACGGGCAACAGCGACGCCAAATGGCTCGCCATAAAGGGCTTCATCGAGGCGCTGTGCGGCTCCGCGGTGGAGGTTATCGACGAGCTGTACCGGTCGGAGAGCGCCACCAACTTCAACAACCGTTCGATAGCGTGGCTGCTGAAGAACTACGGCCGCATATACGACGACCCCGACCTGTCGCTCGACATCTACACACGCCAATGCTCCGTAGGCGTCACGGCAGCACAGCTCGCCGTCATGGCCGCCACCATAGCCGCCGACGGCCGCAATCCGGTCACGGGATGCGAGGTCTTCCCCGCCGACATAGCGCCGCGCATCGTCTCGCTCATGGCTACGGTAGGCTTCTATGAGCGTACGGGCGACTGGATGTTCCGCACGGGCCTGCCGGCCAAGAGCGGCGTCGGCGGCGGCATCATGGCCGTCGTGCCCGGCGTGATGGGCATCGCCGCCTTCGCTCCTCCCCTCGATACCGCGGGCAACTCGGTCAAGGCGCAAAAGGCAGTGAGCCACATGGCACAGAGCCTCGGCCTCAACGTATACGGATCGCAGCGCGTCGCGCTGTCCAAACCCGCGGCAGTCGAGGCATAAAACGGTCTACAAACTGTAAAACCACGGGCGGCATGGAATCCATGCCGCCCGTATTGCACTCTTACGGTAATCTTCGTTTGCCGATACAGACGTTTTTGGGTATCTTTGCGGAAAACCGTTTCAACCTTAAAACAACCCTAAACCTCCGGACACATGAAAAGACCTCATCTTCTCCCCATTCTCGCCGTCCTCGCATTGAGCCTCATATCCACCGCCTGCGGAGGCTCGAAAGTCGGGCGCGCCCCCGTCCGCGACCTCGTACTCATATACGACGGCGGCGAACACCGCACCGTCAAGTGGAATGCCGAGCAGCTGGCCGACTACGTCGCCACCGACGGCGACAATCCCGAGTGGCTCTTCGACGGCTTCCTCTTCCTCGAAATACACAGCGGCACGGGACTCTCCTACGCCTCGGGATACACCCCCACGCCCGCCCGCAAGGCAGACTGGGTGGGCCTCATAGACAAATACCTCACCCCGGGGCGCGACATCGCCGCCCTGAATGACTGCGTCGGGCAGATGCGCGAACGCATCGGCGGGTCCTTCCACCGCCGCAAGGTGGTGCTGTCGCTGCCGGAACCGATTCCCGGACAGACCGACTGGGGCGAAATAGACGGCCGGAGGCTCGACTTCAACGACGACGCCGACCGCACGGCCGCCTGCAAGTGGTATATCGACCTTTTGATCGAGCGTTTCTCGGCAGCGGGACTCGACAACCTGCAGCTGTGCGGCTTCTACTGGCTGGCCGAGGAGGCGACAAATACCCGTACCTTCGTGGCGGAGGTCTCGGACTACATCCACGAAAAGGGGCTCGACTTCTACTGGATACCCTATTTCAAATCCGACGGTTATGACCAGTGGCGCGAGATGGGATTCGACAAGGCCTACCTGCAACCCAACCACTTCTTCAACGACGCCATCCCCGACTCGCGCATCGACGAGACATGCCGCCTCGCCGCGCAGGCCGGTCTATCGCTCGAGATGGAGTTCGACGAGGATGCCCTGCATGACAGGGGACGCGCAGGCCGCATGAAGGCCTATATCGACTCGTACGAGCGCAACGATATCTTCGAGCGCAACGACCTGGCATACTATCAGGGCAACAACGCCTTCTCGCTGCTGCGCCGCGGCACGGCCGAAGACCGCGCCCTCTACGAGCGCCTGGCCGGCATCATCGCTCGCCGCCAGAAGGAATTCTACAACGCCAAATAGGGCCGTCACACGCGCTGCGTGCCGCGCCTTGACCGGCACAGGCCGCCCACACGCGGAAGTGCCCCGCATTATCGCAAAAAGCAAGGGAGCCATATGGCTCCCTTGCTCTCATTTCAGGCATTCTGCCGATCAGCAGGCCTCGTCCACCTCGTGGATAAGGTCCACGTCGCTGCCCTCCGAGTTGGCTATGGCCGTAGACGCCGCAGCGATATTGGCCTCGGCGATCTTCAGGAAGAGCTTGGCATCCGACGCATACTCCTCCGCCTCACCGGCCTCGCGTGCCAGCAGGTAGGTGATGATGATATGGCCGGCGCTCTCCACAAGGCGGCGTGCGTGCAGGTCCTTGTAACCGGCATGCTCGCGGTTCACCTCCTCGACACGCGCAACCATCGCGTCGAACGTCGAGCGCAGCTCGCGCAGCTTCGCCACAACGGGCTGCATCGCCTCGCAATACTCCGCCTCGTCATAGCGCGAGATCTGCTCGGCGAAGGTGCCCTTCGTCACGGCGTTGATGGCGGCTACGACCTGCAGTTGCGACGTACCCTCGTAGATGTTCATGATACGGGCGTCGCGGTAGAGGCGCTCGCAGGCATAGTCTTTCATGAAGCCCGAGCCGCCGTGGATCTGTATGGCGTCGTATGCCAGCTTGTTGGCGTACTCCGACGAGAAGAGCTTTACAAGAGGAGTGAAACCGTCGGCAAGGCGGTTGTAGAACTTCATCTCCTGACGCTCCTCCGGCCCGAGCGAACGCTCCGACGAGATGTGCATGTACTGCTTGTATATCTCGACGAAACGCGCCGTCTCATAGAGCAGGGCGCGGGCGCCGTGCAGCTTGGCGCGCATGTTCGACAGCATCTCGGCCACAGCCGCGAACTTGACGATGGGCTTGCCGAACTGCATACGCTCGTGCGCATATTTCAGAGCCTCGCGGTATGCCGCCTCGCACAGACCTACCGACTGCGCACCGATACCCAGACGGGCGGCGTTCATCAGCGACATCACATACTTGATAAGGCCCATCTTGCGGTCGCCGACCAGCTCCGCAGGGGCGTTCGTGAAGACCAGCTCGCACGTGGGCGAACCCTTGATACCCAGCTTGTTCTCTATACGGCGTACCTTCACGCCGCCGTTGCGCTTGTCGTAGATGAGCATCGACAGTCCGCGCGCGTCGGTCGTGCCCTCCTCCGTGCGGGCCAGCACCAGCGAGACGTCGCCGTCGCCGTTCGTAATGAAGCGCTTCACGCCGTTGAGCAGCCACGTACCCTTCTCCTCCGACCATGTAGCCTTGAGCATAACGGCGCCAAGATCCGATCCGGCATCGGGCTCCGTCAGAGCCATTGCGCACGTCGCTCCGGCCGACACCCACGGCAGGTACTTTCTCTTCTGCTCCTCCGAGGCAAACTCGTTCAGCGTCTCGGCGCAGTCCTGCAGGCCCCAGATGTTCTCGAAGCTGGCATCGGCACGGGCCACCATCTCGTTGGCCATGACAAAGCAGACGAGCGGGAAATTCAGGCCGTCGTACTTGCGCG
>CASDSD010000015.1 GCA_949283205.1 uncultured Alistipes sp.
AAATGCGTCGGACGGCGATCGCTCCGACGAAACCGCGGATCAATATACCTCCTCGGGTGTTGTCTCGCCCTCGGGGATACCCTCGATCTCGTCGCGCCACCTTATCGCGGCGTGCGTGCCGTCGCAGTAGGGTTTGTTCTCGGACTGTCCGCAGCGGCACAGCACAACACGGTTGCGTATCTCATACGCGGCGCCGTCGGCCCGCGTTATTCGGATACCGCCGCGCACCCACAACCCGCCGCTCGAGTTCATCGCTATATCCTCGATCAGGGCCAACCCGGGATCATAGTGCGGCTCGAAGGGCCTTCCCGTCTCGTTGTCCCACGCCATAAGGCGGCTGCCCGGGCACATCGAGGCCTCGCGTACGGCCAGCTTGCGCTTGCGGGGATCATCCGACTCGGCCACAAGGGCCCAGGCACGGCCGTCGGCATCACAAAAACGCGCAAAGGTACAGTAACGCTCGTTGTCGGTCATCGAGACGGCAGGCCCCTCGGTAACCTCGGCAGCCTCCAGAAGCGGCGAATCCGGTGCGCGCAGCCCGGAATCCCATACCACGGACTTGTGTGTACCGTCGCAATACGGTTTGCGGTGCGACGCCCCGCATCGGCACAGCGCCGTCGGCTCGCTCTCGGTGGAGAAGTGACGCCCCTCCTGGAAATACCAGCTCGCACCGCGGTCGTTCGACATGATGAACTGCTGTGCCAAAGGCGGCCGCCCGAAGACCAGATATGGCCCGTGTTCGGCGATGGTGATACGGTACTTTCTGGCGGCCGGCGCCGATCCTGTCATAATTTTAGTGTCGGACATATAATAAAAGTATTTTCGGTTCGTTTGCACAATAGGCAATAATTGTTCCCCGAATGAGAATCCGATGAAGATTATTTGCATCCGGAGACCCGCCGGGGACAGATTTTGACAATACGGGATGCTGTCCGGCAAAATCAATCTCGAAAACTAAGGTTTTCATTTGTCTTTGCGCTCACCTTTTCGTATCTTTGCCCCAATGTTTTGAACCGAATTTAGACAGGACAATATATGAAGTCTTTTTTCCGCAACCTTTTCGCCGCAGCGGCCGTCGTCACGGCATGCGCCGCGACGTTATGGTCATGTACGACAGAAGAAGAGTACGACTTTTCATTCACCCTGCCGGGACATATCGTAACCGAACTCGAGAGTACGGTCGTAATACCCTTCACGGCATACAACATCACAAGCATATCGGTCACAGCAACGCCCAAGGGCTGGACCGTAGAGGATATCGACCTGCAGTCGTGGACCATCACCGTCAAGGCACCCTCGGCCTATACGGCCGATGACTCTTCGGTCGAGGAGAACGGTACGCTCCGTCTGTCGGGCTTTACCGCCGCGGGAACCTCGACAATAGCGTCGTCATACCTCTCGCTGCTCAACCGCGAGATGGACCTTTCGGACAACTACTCCAACTGCTACGTTATCACGCAGATGGACACCCGTTATACGATCGACGTAACGCACAAGGGCGAGAGTGCGGAGACGATCTCTCCCGCCGAGGTCAAGGTCCTCTGGCAGAGCGAACGCGAACTTGTAAACTACTCGAGCTACGACGCCGACAAGGGTAAATTCACATTCTTCGTATCGCATACCGATATCACCGACGACAAAGGCAACGTCACGGACGCTGTCACGCCCGACGGAAATGCCGTAATCGCTGCCTACGATGCCGCAGGCAACATCATATGGAGCTGGCACGTATGGATCACGGGGTCGGACATAGAGGCTTCGGCCATCACCACTTCGGTCGGCGTATTCATGGACCGCAACCTCGGCGCATACCACAACAGCGACGGCTCGACCGACACCGACGACATATTCAAATCGTACGGACTCTATTACCAGTGGGGCCGCAAGGATCCCTTTATCCGGCCCTCCGACTACAAATTCACCAACAACGAGGACCATGCGGCATACTCGGGAACGAGTTTGACGGCACGTTTCTCATATGTCGATGCGGAGGACGACGATGCCGTCGGCACTCTCGAATATGCCATCGCAAACCCCATGTCATATGTATTGGGCTCGGCCGACAACGACTACGACTGGCTCTACGCTTCGCATGACGACAACCTCTGGACCTCGGGCGAGAAGAGCATCTACGACCCGTGCCCCCGCGGCTGGCGCGTACCCGACGGCAATGTATTCACGGGTATGGACATAGATTCTGCGGAGGATCTCTCGGCTCTGGCCGACATCCGCGACATGTACGGATGGCACATCGTAGATAACGCCACGGGGGTAAAGATGTTCATGCCGGGGGCAGGCCGCCGCAGCTTCGAGAACGGCAAACTCACCAATGTAAACAACTACGGCTATGAAAACAACCCCATGCCGTGGGTGGGATATTACTGGACTGCGGGCACAGGCGCGGCAAAGGGCATGTCGCAGTCGATGTTCTTCGATCTGAATACCACGCGCGCCGTAAACAACCGCTACGAGCCGCAAAAGGAGATGTATCGCGCCAACGCCATGCAGATACGCTGCGTAAGGGACGAATAACAGAAACGGGACCCTCGCCGCAAACACGCGGCACCAAAACAAATATAAGATATCGAAGGAGCCTTTCCCTTGCCGGGAAGAGGCTCCTTTCACATTTACGGCCCCCGACATATCAATTTATGCATTGGGGCGCTGCCGCCGCCACGACACATCCTTCGAGCGCAAAATGGTACGGCACTTGCGTCAAACGGTATAAATACCGTGAAACTATGCAGATAAATACAGGAAAAGGCAGTGTGCCGCTCGCGGTGGCCGCCGCCATCTGGTCGGTCTCGGCAGTGGTGTCGCTGCCCGGGCTCGCCGTGTCGCCCATAATGGGAGACCTGAACACGATCTTCCCCCACGTGAGCAATCTCGAGATACAGATGCTCACGTCAATCCCCTCGGCTATGATAATACCGTTCATCCTGCTCTCGGGACGGTTATCCGTAGCACGCAACAAAAACACCCTGCTGCGCACGGGCCTCGCCATATTCCTTCTGAGCGGCGTCGCCTGCGTCTTCGCCCGTACGATGACGCAACTCATCGTCATAAGCTGCCTGCTCGGAGCCGGCGCAGGTATCGTGATCCCCCTCTCGACGGGTCTCGTCGTAGACTACTTCACGGGCGACTGCCGCGTGCGACAACTCGGAATAAGCTCCGCCGTGAACAACCTTACGCTCGTCATAGCAACGGCCGTCACGGGTTATCTCGCGGGGGTAGACTGGCACCTGCCATTCCTCGTATATACACTGCCGGCCATCACCCTCGTCCTCACCGCGGCACTGCGCCGCGTGCCGCCCGCCCCCGAGCCCCCGCAAAGCGACCAGCTGCGGCAGACCAGAATAAACCGCGGGCGTCTGGCCGCCCTGATGGGGATATACTTCTTCATAACGTACACCGTGCTTGTCGTCACATTCTACACCTCGTTCCTCGCCGAGGGGTACAAGTTCAAGGAGTCATTCCCGGGAGTGGCAATATCGCTCTTCTTCCTCGCAATAATGGCCCCGGGGCTATATGTAAACAGGCTCATACGACATCTGGGCCGCAACCTCAACGTCGTATCCCTGGCGATGATGAGCGCGGGGCTCCTCCTTGTCGGCTGCATCCGCAGCGAAGCCGCGATCATCGCGGGCGCAATGGTCGCAGGACTCGGATACGGCATAATGCAGCCCGTGATATACGACAAGACCGCCATCATATCGCCCCCGCAGACGGCGACCCTGTCGCTCTCGTTCGTGATGGCGGTGAACTATCTTGCCGTCCTCGCATGCCCCTTCATGGTCGACCTCTTCGGACGCATGTTCGGGATGTCGCACGACAACAGATTCCCGTTCGTGCTGAACGCCATCCTCGCGGCCTTCTTCGCCGTGTGGGCATACGCCAAACGCGACGACTTCTCGATGGGCATGGACAGCTCGTACGTCTCCGACGACAAAGATCAGGCCCGATAGACAGTATCCCGTCACGCACAAAAAATCTCCGCCGCAGGATTTCCCGGGGCGGAGATTCTTTATGGCTGCAGGCGTGTCAGTCATCGGCCTGCATGAGTTGCTTGAGCAGCGAGATATTGTAGGCGGCCTCCTTCACGCCGGCCTTCTGCGCCTGCTGGAAGAGTGACATGGCCTGCTGGTAATTGCCCTGCGACATGGCAAGGATACCTCTCGAGTTCATCGCCTCGGGCATCGAGGCGGGAACACCGTCGAGATATGCCGCAGCCTGCGTGTAGTTGCCGTTCGCCATGGCCACATTGGCGGCATTGACTCGCGACTCGGGCGACTGCGGGTAGGTCTGTACGGCAATCAGGATGATGTCGTTCCACTCCTTGCTGCCCTTCTCGAAGGTGAGCGCCACCATATATATCTCGGCGGGGCTCAACTGCATGGGGTTCGTATAGACGAGCTGTTTGGCCTCGTCGACGGTGTACGGCCGCACATTGTAGTTGACCGTGTAGTCCGTCACGCGCAATTTGGGATACCACGTGCGAAGCATGAAATCATACTCCACGGGGAACTGGCGCCGTATCTCGGCATTCTTGTTCTCGGGCTTGACCGACGGATCGTCTATCACGGCGATGATGCGGCGATAGTCGTTGATGCAGCTCTCGGTGAGCATCTGCTTCAGGGCATCCCAGTTGACGGGCCCAGAATCGACCGTGATCAGAGAGGCGTCAACCAGCTTGTTGCCTACAAGATAGTTCTTCACGGCCGCAGCGCGGTTCGCAGCAAGCGTCTTGTTGAGCGAATACGGGCCCTCGGGCGAAGCATATCCCATCAGGTGTACCGACGAGATCTTGTTGTCGGCATTGCCCGACACGCCGCTCACCGTGCTGCGGATCTTCTCCAGCTCGGCACCGTTATCCATGTACGAAGAGTGTATATCGCTCTTGTTCACGGGGAAATAGACCGCAGCCGTACCCTGCGCCGTGCGCATCTTGCCATTGTCCGCAGGTGTCGCATAGGCCATATGCGGCTGGCCGGGCTGCACCTGTTGCGACGGCTTGCCAGTCTGCGCCGGGCCCTGCTGCATCGCCGGCGCCATCGTCGCCGCCGTTATCGTCTCCGAGCCGAGCGAACGGTCCCGGCAGGCACACCACTCCTGCTGAAGCACGAGTCTCGAGTTGGCCATCCACCTCTCGTATGGAATGTCGGTCGAATATTCCATGTTCTGCATACGACGGTTATGACGGCGAACGTAGATATTGTCCGACACGAGTTCTTCACCCTGACGCTCGCGGACAATGCTGCGGCGACGTCCGTCCACAACCACCGACGGAAGCTGCACGTAACGGTTGCCGTCGGTAACCATGGGGGTAATCCACAGAGAATGGTTCGACTTGATCTTCATGTCGGTAAGATCAATGTCCATGGCCACGTCCAGACTTCCCCCCGAGCGCTGCATGGTGATGTCGGATATCTGCACGCCGTCGGTTACGATCGTCTCCTGCGCGCGCGACGCCTGCGCCGCCAATACCAGTGCGCAGAATGCAAATGCGTATTGTACAAAATGTTTCATCGCTGTTTCGTTTTAGAATAGATATACGATTGACAGGGCAAGTTTCGTCAGCCCCCAATAGTTTTTGGTTCCCGTCCCGACCTTGACACTGTCATCGGGATAGCGGTAGCTGTCATACCAGGCGTGGCCGTAGCCCATGCCGATCTCGGCCTCGAGATTCCAATGCTTGCCGAGTATCCAGTCGTAGCCGTAGGTGATGCCTGCACCTATCGCATGTCCCTTGTAACGGTAGTCCTTGAGAGAGTCCCACATGCTGAAGGGGAAGAACGAGACGTTGCCGACATCGAAGCCGCCGCCCAACATCTGTACGCCGATGAAATGGCCGTTGAAACGCTCGCACGTCCACCACTTGAATTCGGGTTGGACGAGCCAATGCTTCCATTTGCGGTCGTGAGAGAATGTGAAGGGATTGAATCCCGCCGAGATTTCAAGGGTCGTGCGCTGACCCAGCCCGATCTCCACGCCCAGATTGGGCGAGGCTGTCGCCATGTAGAGAAGATTGGTCTTCAGACCTACCTCCTGCGCATCGGTTTTTCCGATGAATGCTGAGAGTCCCAGCAAAAGAAAGAGTAATTTTCTCATGGTTTGAAGATTGCCTGTTATTCAAACCGTGTAGTATCAAACTCTGCACCAAAACGACGTCACACGCCGTAAAAATACATCTCGCGGCACCGCCGCAGAGAGGCAGGCCACAATGCAAACGGCGCATCCGAAATTCGGATGCGCCGCCGCAACGATCTTTTGATCAAAACATTACAAAGGAGACAAACCGCTGTGATCAGATGAGCGAATTGACCCCCTCGATGGCATATATCAGGAGCAGGTAACGCAGGAATTTGCCGATAAACATCGTAACGGTGGTGATATATACGTTGCAGCGCATAAGTCCGAGCAGGACGATGATCACCTCGCCGACCCACGGCAGCACACCGAACAGACCCATCCATGCGCCCCACCGTCGGACAAAACCTTCGACCTTGGTCATCTTCTCCTTGTCGATCTTGAGCCAGCGCTCGATCCACTCCATATTTCCCAGGTATCCCATCCAATAGCACAACAGTCCGCCGAGGGTGTTGCCTATCGAAGCCGATATGAGGCATATGACGGGATCGGAACCCATCTGCACCAGCACCGTGAGCACCACTTCGGAACTGAAGGGCAGGATACTGCCGGCGAGCAGCGCCGAAATGAACAGGCCGATGTAGCCCCACTCGATAAGAAAATCAACTATCGCATCCATAATGTACCGTATCGGGTGGTGCAAAAATAGTGAAATTTATCGGAGTTGGAATTTTTTGCATTCAAAACGCATATATCATGAGCAATCGGGGAAAATATGGGAGAGGAATTCGCGGTTCGTAAAAAATTTTATATATTTGCGTCCGTCTATCGCAACGGGCCGCAACGGAGGCGCCCACGGCATTTGCCAAAGACGCATTCAATAACCGGCCGGCGATGGCGCTATTGTTTAATTGCATCTTAAATAGGTGCCCAAAAAACGTACTATGAGAAAACTCGTCTGTCTTCTGCTGACAGTATTGAGCTGTGATGTCATGGCTCAGATCACAACCGCCTCTCTGCGCGGCGTTGTAAACGATTCATCGGACCATATTCTTACAGGTGCCGTAGTCACCCTCTCGCATCCCGTCACGGGTACGGTGTATGTCGTCGTCACCGACGTCGAAGGAAACTACTCGATTCACGGCATACGCCCCGACGAGGGATATGACATGGAGGTGACATATCTCGGATACAAGCCATACAAAATCGAAGGCATGGCGCTGCGCGTAGGCGACATGCGTGTTGAAAACATCACCATGAGCGAGGATGCCATGCTCGACGCCGTCACCGTGGCCACCACGCGTGAGGATACCGACATGCTGGCCAAGTACGACGAGAAAACCATCGAACGCATACCTTCGGTATCGCGGTCGCTCTACGATATCGTGCGGCTCACGCCCGAAGCCATGGCGACAAAGAACGGAGGCATGTCATACGGCGGCGTAAACAACCGCTACAACTCGTTCATGATAAACGGCATGGCCAACAGCGACATGTACGGCCTCTCGACATCGGGTACCAACGGCGGACTGTCGAACGCCAACCCCGTGTCGATGGACGCCATAGCGCAGATACAGGTGGCCGTAGCCCCCTATGACGTGCGTTTGAGCGGCTTCGGCGGCGGCGTGCTGAACGCCGTGACCAAATCGGGCACCAACGAACTGCGCGGCAGCGCATATACGTATTACAACAACCAGAACTTCTACGGATCGCACCCCGCAGGCATAAACTCGGGCGAGCGCAACGCCCTCGAACAGCAGACAACGCAGATATACGGCGTGACGCTCGGAGGACCCGTCATCAAGGACAAGCTCTTCTTCTTCCTCAGCGGCGAGTATAATCTGGAGGAGTCGCCGTCATCGTACTACCCGGGCTATGAGGGCGTATCGATCACGGCCGAAGAGCTGGACCGCATATCGGCCCGCTACGAGTCTCTCACGGGCTTCGACGGCGGAGGGTACGGCCGCCGCGACGTGCGCCAGCGCGCAGGATCGCTTCTGGCCACGCTCGACTGGAACATCAGCGACCGCAACCGCCTCTCGGCAAGCTACAGCTATCTCGACGCCCGCGCCGAGGATTACGGCAACTCGCTCACCACGTTCACCTTCGCCGGCTCGGGATACGCCAACTACAGCCGCGCACACTACGTGGGCATAACCCTCGAGTCGCGCCTCGCCGACCGCATGCACAACACCTTCCGCGCAGGATACTCGCGCGTGGCCGACGGACGCGACCCCGACGGCGGTACCACCCTGCCCAGCGTCATAATCAAGAACACGGGCACAACGGGAGGCGTGACAACATATATCGGCACCGACCGCTATGCCGGCACCAATGCCCTGACACAGAACGTGGTGACGCTTACCGACGACCTGATCGTGGATCGCGGCTCACACTCGATAACGATGGGCATGCACCACGAGCTCTACGACATACACAACATATACGTGGCCAACGCCTACGGAACATACACCTACAACTCGATCGCCGACTTCGAGAACGACCTGGCTGCCGTATACGAGTACAACTACAGCGATCCTGACGTTACGGGGTCCACGGTCTGGGGGCCGCGTTTCCGCGCTGCGGAGCTTAACTTCTACGTCCAGGACCGCTGGTCGCTCGGACGCCGCCTGCAGCTCACGTACGGCGTACGTCTCACCATGCCGCTGATATTCAACACCCCGACGGCAAACGAGTCTTTCAATTCGAGCGCCATAGCCACGGCGAACGGCGTACGTGTCGGCGACGTTTCGCAGTCGCAGGTTCTCCTCTCGCCCCGCCTCGGGTTGTCGTGGTACAAGCAGACCGGCGCAGGGCGTATCGACATTGCGGGCGGAGCCGGCATATTCACCGGACGCGTGCCGTTCGTGTGGATCGTCAACAACTACTCCAACACCGGCGTCGAGCAGAAAGGCATACGTCTCACGGGCGTGAGCCAGAACGGACAGATAACACAGTCGGCAGCCGACTTCACTGCGGCACCGTCACCCACAACGCTATCCAACACCTCGTTCATGCTCAACGTCATGGACCGCAAGTTCCGTTATCCGCAGAATTTCAAGGCCAACCTCTCGGCCGACCTCACCACGCACAACGGCTGGAACGTGGGCATCGAGGCTCTCTACACCAAGACCCTCTACAATGCCGTCTTCCGCAACCTCGCCGTCGAGAACAACGGGCAGACCATCTCCGTGGTATCGGATGCGGCCAAAAACGAGGCCAATTCGCTGCCGCTGTATTCGCCGGCCACATCGGATTATTCGGCCGTATACTATATGGGGAACACCTCGCGCGGATACTCGTATTCGATATCGGGACACGTGGGAAGGGAGTTCGCCTCGGGTCTGTCGCTATACGCATCGTATATCTTCGGCCACTCGTATGCCGTGTGCGACGTGCCCTCGTCATCATCCTCGACCAACTGGAATACGGTATACGCCACGGACCTCAACAACAGCCCGCTCTCGTTCTCTATGTACGACGTGCCGCACAAACTGACCGTGGCCCTCGGCTACACCAAGCGCTATGCCCGCATGCTGGAGGTGTCGGCAGGGCTCGTATACCAGATGACTTCGGGACAGCGCTACTCGCTCTGCTTCGGCGAGTCGGTCGACTTCAACGGCGACGCCGCCTACGGATCCACCCTTATGTACATCCCCACAGAGGAGGAACTCTCGATGATGACGTTCGCCGACGCCACCTCACGCGACGCCTGGAACGAATATATCGAGAGCGACAGCTACCTGCGTTCGCACCGCGGACAGTTCTCCGAGCGCAATGCCCTCCAGGCCCCGACCGAACACCATGTCGACCTGCATCTTGCCCACGGATTCTATTTCGGCGGGGCATCGAAACGCAAGCTCGTACTGTCGCTCGACATAATGAACTTCGGCAACCTGCTATGCAACAGTTGGGGCACCTACTACAACACCTCGTCGTGGCGCCTGCAGCCCGTGACGGTCACGGCCGTCGAGGACGGCACCCCCGTCTACCGCTTCAACGGGGCGAAACTCACCCCCAACGACCTGCTCTCGCGCTGGCACATGCAGATCGGTGCCAAAGTGGTATTCTGACACGACGGAGAGGCGTTTGTAATATTGTCGTAATTTTCGGCGGGCAGAGATGTGTCGAATAAAATATTTTGCTTACCTTTGTGCCGAAGAACGGCTGTTATGAAACGCAGGATCCACATACTCCAAAAGCATGATGCCATTGGCGCGAATAATATGGGGTATTGTTTTTCCGGTTTCAACGTCAATTTCTGGCAAATCGTCAATACTGTTTATTGTTTTTGATATATGGGCGGCTTTATCGGTCGCCTTTTTTGTGCATATAGGGTTATGGAGGCAGGGCATAGAATCGTGTTGAAGGGCGGCCGCGTGACGCGCGGCAGCGAGTCTTTTGTGGCCGACGTGGTAGTCTGCGGCGACAGGATCGCCGAGGTGACGCCGCAGGCCGACGTGCATCCCGACGACGAGGTTGTGGATTGCCGCGGGTGCATCGTGACGGCGGGTCTGGTCGACGTGCATGTGCATCTGCGCGAGCCCGGCTTCTCGGCCAAGGAGACCATCGCCACGGGCACGGCGGCAGCCGCGCACGGGGGCTTCACCACGGTATGCGCCATGCCCAACCTGGAGCCTGCGCCCGACTCGGTGGAGAACCTGCGCCGCGAGACGGAGATCATCGACCGCGATGCCGTGATAAGGGTACTCCCCTACGCTACCATAACGCGCCGCAGGGCGGGACGCGAACTGGTCGACTTCGCCGCGCTGAAACCCTACGTCGCAGGGTTCTCGGACGACGGCAGCGGCGTCCAGAGCGAGGAGACGATGCGTGCGGCGATGCGTGCCGCAGCAGCCGAGGGATGTATCATTGCGGCCCACTGCGAGGTGAACGACCTGCTGCGCGGAGGATATATACACGACGGAGAGTATGCCGCCGCGCACGGACACAAGGGCATATGCTCGGAGAGCGAGTGGCGCCAGATCGAGCGCGACATAGCGCTGGCGGCCGAGACGGGATGCCGCTACCACGTATGCCATATCTCGACGAAGGAGAGCGTGGCGCTGATACGCGAGGCGAAGCGCCGCGGCGTGCTCATCACGTGCGAGACGGGGCCGCACTACCTCACCATGTGCGACAAGGACCTTCGCGAGGAGGGACGCTTCAAGATGAATCCCCCGATCCGGTCGGCGGCCGACCGCGACGCCCTCATCGAGGGGGTGCAGGACGGCACCATCGATGTCATAGCAACGGACCACGCCCCGCATACGGCCGAGGAGAAGTCGCGCGGGCTGGCCGGCAGCGCCATGGGCGTCGTGGGCCTCGAGACGTCGTTCGCCGTGATATACACGAAACTTGTGAAAACGGGAATAATAACTCCCGAACGCATGATAGAGCTCATGGCGGAGGCGCCGCGCCGCATATTCTCTCTGGGCGGCGGCCTGCGTGAGGGCGAACCGGCCGACATCGCCGTATTCGACACCGAAGAGGCGTTTACGGTCGATCCCGCCACATTCCTCTCCAAGGGGCGCAGCACGCCGTTCGAGGGGTGGTGGCTGCAGGGCACATGCCGCCTTACGCTGTGCAACGGCAGGAAGGTTTACGAAAGAAAATAATCAGTTAATTCATAATACGAACGAATGAAACCATTTACGAAAAAGTTAGTCCTCGAAAACGGGTGCGAGTTCCTCGGCTACAGTTGCGGAGCCGATACCGAACGCGTTTGCGAGTTGGTCTTCTGCACGGCCATGGTGGGTTATCAGGAGATACTCTCCGATCCGTCGTGCGCGGGGTTGATGGTGGTGATGACCTACCCCATTATCGGCAATTACGGCATTACGGACGAGGATTTCGAGTCGAAATCGGCATCCGTAGGCGCCATGGTTGTACGCGAGTGCAACGACAACCCGAGCAACTTCCGTTATACGAAAACATTCTCGGAGGTGCTCGAAGAGCAGGGAATACCGGGCATAAGCGGTGTCGACACACGTATGATCACGCGCATAATCCGTGACAAGGGATGCCGCCGCGCCGCCATCGTGAATGCGGAGACTTCGCGCGAGGCCGCTCTCGAGATGATACGCACGACGCCTGTGGCGACAGACCAGGTGAAGCAGGTGAGCTGCCGCAAGCGCTGGTTCTCGCGTACGCCCAACCACAAGTACGACATCGTGGCCGTCGACTGCGGCATCAAGTACAGCATCATACGCCACTTCAACGAGCGCGAGTGCAACGTGACGGTCGTTCCATACAATACCACTCTCGACGAGATCATGGCATTCAATCCCGACGGCATACTCATCTCGAACGGCCCGGGAGACCCGGTGAACGTGCCGGAGGTTGTAGAGCTGATAAAATCGCTGCGCGGACGTATCCCCATGTTCGGCATAGGCCTGGGCCACGAGCTCATAGCGCTGGCATACGGCGCCAAGACGTACCGTATGAAACACGGCCACTGCGGAGGCAACCATCCCGTGCGCAACCTCGACACCAACGCCATCGAGATCACCAGTCAGGGCCACAGCTTCGCCGTCGACGCCGATTCGCTGAAGGGCACGCCGCTGCACGTCACCCACGTCGACCTGCTGGACGGTACGGTCGAGGGCGTCGAGTGCGCCGCCGACAGGGTATTCTCGGTGCAGTACCACCCCGAGAGCGCTCCGGGTCCGCACGACAGTTTCTACCTTTTCGATAAGTTCATTAAAATGATGGAGGAGTATCAAAATGCCTAAAAGAACAGATATAAAGAAAGTTATGGTGATCGGTTCGGGTCCGATCGTCATAGGTCAGGCCGCCGAATTCGACTACGCCGGAACGCAGGCGTGTCTGGCGCTCAAGGAGGAGGGTTACGAGGTGATCCTCGTCAACTCGAATCCCGCCACAATCATGACCGACACCGATATCGCCGACAAGGTCTACATGGAGCCCCTTACACTGGAGTATGTGGCCAAGATCGTGCGCTACGAGCGTCCCGATGCCATCGTACCGGGACTGGGCGGGCAGACGGGACTGAACCTGGCCGTACAGCTGGCAAAAAAGGGTATCCTCGACGAGTGCCATGTAGAGATTCTCGGAACATCGTTCCGCAGCATCGAGAAGGCCGAGGACCGCGAGCTGTTCAAGGAGTTGTGCATAAGCATAGACGAGCCGGTGCTGCCCTCGATCGTGGTCAACACGATGGAGGACGGCGTGAAGGCCGCCCTCGAGATAGGATATCCCGTCGTGCTGCGCCCCGCCTTCACGCTGGGCGGTACGGGCGGCGGCTTCGCCGATACGGAGGAGGAGCTGCGCGAGATCATGCACAACGCACTGATGCTCTCGCCCGTACATCAGGTGCTTGTGGAGAAGAGCATCAAGGGTTACAAGGAGATCGAGTTCGAGGTGATGCGCGACAGGAACGATACCGCCATCGCCATCTGCAGCATGGAGAATGTCGACCCCGTCGGCATACATACGGGCGACTCGATCGTGGTGGCGCCGAGCCAGACCCTCACCGACAAGGAGTACGAGCTGCTGCGCGGCAGCGCCCTGAAGATCATCCGCGCGCTGGGCATCGAGGGCGGCTGCAACGTACAGTTCGCACTCGACCCGCTGTCGTTCCGCTACTACATCATCGAGGTGAACCCGCGCGTGTCGCGATCGTCGGCCCTGGCGTCGAAGGCCAGCGGCTTCCCCATCGCACGCGTCAGCGCCAAGATCGCCGTAGGACTTACCCTCGACGAGATACGCATAGCGAACACGCCCGCCTGCTTCGAGCCGGCACTCGACTACGTCGTGACGAAGGTGGCGCGATTCCCATTCGACAAGTTCAGCGACGCCTCGAACGAGCTGGGCACGCAGATGAAGGCTACGGGCGAGGTGATGAGCATCGGCCGCACGTTGGAGGAGAGCCTCCTGAAGGCCGTGCGCTCGCTCGAGACGGGCGTATGCCACATATACAACAAGAAGTTCGACGACTACACCGTGGAGACGCTTCTGGAGTATATCCGCAAGGGAACGGACGACCGTCTCTATGCCATAGCGCAGCTCATACGCAAGGGTGTTGACCTGCTCATAATATACAACCATACCAAGATCGACATGCTCTTCCTCGAGAAGTTCAAGAACATCGTCGAGCTGGAGAAGACGGTCGCCGCCGCCAAAGGCGATGCCGACGTGCTGCGTGAGGCCAAGCGCATGGGCTTCAGCGACAAATACATCGGACAGCTGTGGGGCATGAGCGAGTCGGAGATATTCCTGCTGCGCCGCAAGGAGGGCATATTCCCCGTCTACAAGATAATAGACACCTGCGCCGGCGAGTTCGACTCATACGTACCCTACTTCTACTCGACATACGAGCAGGAGAACGAGTCTGTGGTAAGCGACCGCAAGAAGATCCTGGTACTCGGTTCGGGTCCCATACGCATCGGCCAGGGCGTGGAGTTCGACTACTCCACGGTACACGCCATCTGGACGATCAAGGATGCCGGGTACGAGGCCATCATCATCAACAACAACCCCGAAACGGTATCGACCGACTATACGATCAGCGACAAGCTCTATTTCGAGCCCCTCACCGTCGAGGATGTGATGAACGTCGTCGAACTGGAGAAGCCCGACGGCATCGTCGTATCTCTGGGCGGACAGACGGCCATCAACCTGGCCGAACCGCTGTCGAAACTCGGTGTGAAGATCATCGGCACCGACATCGACGCCATCAACAACGCCGAGGACCGCAAGCTCTTCGAGAATATCATGGACAAGGTCGGCATACCGCAGCCGGAGGCCGAGGCCGTCACCGACATCGAGGCCGGTGTCGCCGCCGCCAACCGCATCGGTTATCCGGTTCTGGTACGTCCGAGCTTCGTGCTGGGCGGCCGCGCCATGCAGATCGTGGGCAACGAGGAGACGCTGCGCCACTACCTGCGCTCGGCCGTGGAGATAAACGAGAAGTCACCCGTGCTGGTCGACAAGTACATCCTGGGCAAGGAGCTCGAGGTGGATGCCATCTGCGACGGAAAGGATGTCTTCATCCCCGGCATCATGGAGCATGTCGAGCATACAGGAATACACTCGGGCGACAGTATCAGCGTCTACCCCACCTTCAGCGTCAGCCAGCAGGTGAAGGATACCATCATCGAATATACCAGGCAGCTGGGTCTGGCCATCGGCATCGTCGGACTCTACAACATACAGTTCATCGTCGACGGCAATGACAAGGTGTATGTCATCGAGGTCAACCCGCGCTCGTCGCGTACGGTGCCCTTCCTGTCGAAGTCGACGGGCGTCCCCATGGCCAAGATCGCCACGCTGGTGATCCTCGGCCACTCGCTGCGCGAGCAGGGCATAACCGAGATCTACCACAAGGAGCGCAACCGCTGGTTCGTCAAGTCGCCGGCCTTCTCGTTCGCGAAGATCCGCGGCGTGGATTCGTACCTCTCGCCCGAGATGAAGTCTACGGGCGAGGCCATAGGCTACGACAGGAGCCTTACGCGCGCACTCTACAAGTCGCTGCAGTCGTCGGGCATGACGGTGGCCAACTACGGTACGATCTTCGTCACCATAGCCGACCAGGACAAGGAGCGCGCTCTGCCTCTGATCCGCCGCTTCTACAACCTCGGATTCAACATCGAGGCCACGAAGGGCACGTGCGAGTTCCTGCGCAGCCACGGCATACGCACGCGCTACCTGCGCAAGTTGAGCGAGGGCAGCACCGAGATATACGATTCGCTGCGCAAGGGGCATGTGACCTATGTCATCAATACGATCGACGTAAACCAGCACAGCACGCGCCGCGACGGCTACGACATACGCCGTGCCGCCGTCGAGAACAACGTCACGATATTCACCGCGCTGGAGACCGTCAGCGTCCTGCTCGACGTACTGGAGGAGATCACGCTCGGAGTGTCAACCATCGATGCCGAATAGCGCCATGTACAAAAAGGGAACATACCGCATCATCGAAAACAGGCCCCTCACACCGGCCGTGTACCGTATGGTCGTGGGGGGCAACACGCAGTGGATAACGCGCCCGGGGCAGTTCGTGAATATCGAACTCGAAGGGTTCTACCTGCGCCGCCCCATATCGGTGTGCGATTACTCCGACAATACGATCACGCTGATATACAAGGTTGTGGGTCGGGGCACCGAAGCCATGAGCCATATGGAGGCGGGTCGGGACCTCGACATGCTTACGGGGCTGGGCAACGGGTTCGATCCGGACGTGGAGTGCCTGCGTCCGCTGCTCGTGGGCGGCGGTGTGGGTGTCCCCCCTCTGTACCGTCTGGCGAAGGATCTCATCGCACGCGGCCGCAAGGTGAGCGTGGTGCTGGGATTCAACACCGCTGCGGAGATATTCTATGCCGACGAGTTCCGCGCGCTGGGCGCCGACGTCCATGTGGCTACGGCCGACGGTTCGTACGGCGTCAAGGGCTTCGTCACCGATGCCATCCGTGACAAGGAGATCGGCTTCGACTACTTCTATGCCTGCGGTCCCCTGCCCATGTTGAAGACCCTGAGTCTCTCGTGCGGTACTTCGGGCGAGTTGAGCTTCGAGGAGCGCATGGGATGCGGCTTCGGCGCCTGCATGGGCTGCAGCTGCAAGACCCTGACGGGGAACAAACGCATCTGCAAGGACGGGCCCGTGATGAAACGTGAGGAGATAATATGGTAAAGGAGGCAACTATGGCAAACGATTTCGATCTCTCGGTAGATTTGTGCGGCGTGGCTCTGGACAATCCGGTCATCCCCGCCAGCGGCACCTTCGGCTTCGGCCGCGAGCACAACGAGTTCTACGACATAAACATCCTGGGCGCCCTCTCGTTCAAGGGCACCACGCGCGAGGCGCGCTTCGGCAACCCCACGCCGCGCATCGCCGAGTGCCGCGCGGGCATGATCAACTCGGTCGGGCTGCAGAACCCGGGCATAGATGCCGTCATCGCCGAGGAGCTGCCGCGCCTGCGGTCGATATTCCGCAAGCCGATCATCGCCAACATCAGCGGCTTTTCGGTCGGGGAGTACGCCGAGTGCTGCGCCAGGATCGACCGCGAGCAGCAGGTGGAGATAATCGAGGTGAATGTCTCGTGCCCCAACGTCCATAACGGAGGCATGAGCTTCGGCACCGACTGTACGGCCGCCGCCGAGGTGACGCGCGCCGTGAAAAGGGTCACCACGAAACCAGTATTCATAAAGCTCAGTCCCAACGTTACCGACATCGTGTCGATAGCGCGGGCATGCGAGGAGGCCGGCGCCGACGGTATATGCCTTATCAACACGATGCTCGGCATGCGCATCGACACCATGCGCCGCCGCCCCGTCATAGCCAACACCATGGGCGGCTTCTCGGGCCCGGCCATATTCCCTATAGCCCTGCGCATGGTATATCAGGTGGCAGCGGCATGCAAGGTCCCCGTCATGGGCTGCGGCGGCGTGGAGAGCGCGGCGGATGTCATCGAGATGATGATGGCCGGAGCCACGGCCGTACAGGTCGGGGCCGCAAACCTGAAGAATCCCTATGCCTGCAAGAATATCATCGAGGATCTGCCCCGCGAGATGCAGCGGCTGGGCATAACGCGTCTGCGTGACATAATCGGGGCCGCGCAGAGGTAGCATCGACATATCGGGTCCACACGATGACGGCTGCCGCCAACAACGGCAGCCGTCGTCGTGTATTGTTTTCTAAATAACACATCCACAAACAGGTAAACGGCCTGCAGAAGCCCCAAAAACCCCTTTTTTGTGATGAATGAGCCCTATCCTGTGACGAAAATTCCGCCGCCGATTCTTTCCGTAAAGGGTCGATGCCGTACCTTTGCGCAGGTTTTTTAAGAATATTTAGTATTGATGAAAGGTTTGAAAATCGCGGTACTCGTGAAACAGGTTACCGATACCCGCGAGACGGTGGAGGCAAAGGTCGGGGCCGACGGCACCATAGACCGCAACGCCCTGCCGGCTATCTGCAACCCCGACGATCTGAACGCCCTCGAACAGGCGCTCCGCATCAAGGATCGTATCGACGGGAGCCAAGTAATATTGATAAGCATGGGCCCGCAGCGTGCCGAAGAGGTGCTGCGCGACGGAATATACCGCGGCGCCGATGAGGGAATACTCCTCTCGGACCGCCGTTTTGCCGGCGCCGACACCATGGCTACGTCGTACGCCCTGGCCATGGCCGCACGCAGGATAAATCCCGACCTGATCCTGGCCGGAAGGCAGTCCATAGACGGCGATACGGCACATGTCGGCCCGCAGACGGCACAGTGGCTCGGCTGGCCGCAGGTGACATACGCCGAGCAGATCGCGTTGTGCGACGACGGCCGGCTGGAGATACGTCGCGTCTCGGATGACGAGATCGAGACGGTGCGCACCACCCTGCCTGCGGTGGTCACCGTCGGCGGCAGCGGCGCGGCCGAGTGCCGCCCGAGCAATGTGCGGCGTATACTCGAGTACAAAAAACAGCCTGTGACAGTGTGGACGGCAGACGACCTGGGCGGCGACGCCGTGCGCTACGGCCTGAGCGGTTCGCCCACGCAGGTGGTCGACAGCCGCACCATCGTCGCCGAACACAAGGACACCGAGTGGATCGCCGGCGACGAGGCCGCTCTGTCGGATTTCGTGGCACGGCTTGTCGAGAGCCATATTGTCGAATAGCATTAAGCGCAGAGAAGATGAACAAAGTGATGATATTCTGCCAGACCCGCGACGGCGCCCTGAGCGAGGTGAGTCTGGAACTTCTTACCAAGGGGCGGCGTCTGGCCGCCGAGACGGGCGGCGAACTCGAGGCCCTCATCATAGGCGACCGTACGGCGCATCTGGCCGCAGAGGCATACCGTTACGGCGCCGCGAAGGTATTCTGTGCCGAAGACAAGCGGCTGAAGGATTACCTCACGCTACCCTATGTACGCATCGCGAAGCATGTGGTCGAGGCCGAACAGCCCGACATCTTCCTGGCGGGGGCGACATCCGTAGGGCGTGACATGGCGCCGCGCCTTGCCGCGGAGCTGGGATGCGGCCTCACGGCCGACTGCACGGCGCTCGAGCTGGGCGACTGCTCGTACCGGGGCAACGAATACAAGGGAGTGTTGAAGTGCATCCGCCCGAGCTTCGTAGCCAACCAGCTCACAACGATCATATCGCCCTCGACGCGCCCGCAGATGGCCACCATACGTGAGGGTGTCATGGCAAAGGAGCCGCTCGACAAGCCCGTACAGGGCGAATGCATAACGGTCGATGTCGCCGCACTGCTCAAGGATGAGGACTTCGCCGTCTCGATAATCGAGAAGACGGCACGCGAGCGCGGCGTCGACCTCAAGTCGGCCAAGGTGATCGTCGCCGGGGGCTACGGCATGGGCAGCGCCGAGAACTTCGGGGTGCTGTTCCGCCTGGCCGAGGTGCTGGGCGGCGAGGTGGGCGCCACGCGTGCCGCCATCGACGCCGGGTATGTCGGCGGCTACGAGCGCATGATCGGACAGACGGGAATAACCGTGCGCCCGAAGCTATACATCGCCTGCGGCATATCGGGGCAGGTGCAGCACACCGTCGGCATGGACAAGTCGGCCTGCATCATATCCATAAACTGCGACGCGGAGGCCCCGATACACCGTATCGCCGACTACGCCATCGTGGGCGACGCCGTGCAGACGGTCGAGCGCATGATAGCACTTATAAAGAACAACAGACGTTAGGAGGAGTAAAATGAACAATTTCTATAAGGACAACGACCGCCTCAAGCGTCAGATGACGCACCCGGCGATGAAGCGCATCGTCGCACTCAAGGAGGATGGCTACACGCAAAGCCGCGAATACCGCTCGGCACCGGAGAACTTCGCCGACGCCATAGACTCATACGACAAGGTGATGGAGGTCATGGGCGAGATATGCGCCGGCACAATCGCCCGTAACGCCTTCGACGTCGATGCCGAGGGCCCGCACTGCGAGGGCGGCCGCGTGACATACGCCTCGGGCACGCAGCGTAACCACGAGATGCTGACACGCTCGGGCCTCTACGGGCTGACGCAGCCGCGCCGGTACGACGGCCTTAACTTCCCCACGGTGATGTTCGTCATGGCCTCGGAGATGGTGGCACGCGCCGATGCCGGTTTCTGCAACATATGGTCCCTGCAGGGGTGTGTGGACATCATACGCGAGTTCGGCGACGAGGAGCTCAAGGCGGAGTTCATCCCCCGCATCGCGCGCGGCGCCACCTGCTCGATGGACCTCACGGAGCCGGATGCCGGCAGCGACCTGCAGTCGGCGACGTTGAAGGCTACGTGGAGCGAGGAGCGCGGCATGTGGCTGCTGAACGGCGTCAAGCGTTTCATCACCAACGGCGACGCCGACATAAAGCTGGTGCTGGCACGCTCGGAGAGCGGTACGACAGACGCCCGAGGGCTCTCGTGCTTCGTCTACGACAGCAGCTGGGGCGGTGTTACGGTACGCCGCATCGAACACAAGATGGGCATCAAGGGCTCGCCCACATGCGAGCTGGCATTCAACAATGCGCCGGCCAAACTTCTCGGCTCGCGCGGCCTGGGACTGATAAAATATGTCATGTCGATGATGAACGGCGCGCGCCTCGACATCGGGGCACAGTCGGTGGGCATCATGGAGGCCGCCCTGCGCGAGGCCGTGCGTTACGCAAACGAGCGGCGCCAGTTCGGGGTTCCCATCGCCACCTTCCCCGCCGTATACTCGATGTTGAGCCACATGCAGGCCAAGCTCGACGGCTCGCGCGCCCTGCTCTACGAGACGGCGCGGTATGTCGACATGGCCAAGATTCTGGCCGCAAAGGCAGAGCTTACGGACGACGAGCGCGCCGAGATGCGCCGCGCCTCGAAGTATGCCGACATGTTCACCCCGATGCTCAAGCTCATGGCCGGCGAATACTCGAACGAGGTGGCCTATGACGCCGTACAGGTATACGGAGGCTCGGGATTCATCAAGGAGTTCCCGGTTGAGCGGCTCTACCGCGACGCCCGCGTCACGACCCTCTATGAGGGCACGTCGCAGATGCAGGTGGTAGCGGCGGCCCGCTATGCCGCCAGCGGCGCCCTGCTCAACCGCATACGCGAATACGAGGCCGATGCCGCCGTTCTCGACATAGGGGTCAAGGCCAAGGTGCGCCTGCGCAAGATGACAGACGAGTTCGAGCGTCTGTGTGCCGTCGTGGCCGAAATGGATGCCGACGGCAAATCGTACCACGCCCGCGATCTGGTCGAGACAGGTGCCCGCATCGTCATATCGTACCTGCTCATGATGGACTCGAAGAGCGACGACCGCGCCGCATTGTCGGCATCGGTATACCTCGACATGGCCGAGGCGCAGAACCTGCAGGCCGCTGCAGCAATAGCCGTAGGCGGCGGCAAGGAACAGCGTCAGAGCATGAAGGAGATGTTCCTCAAGGAGGGGTGCGGCTGCAAATAGAGTCCAAGCAAGACATTGTACAAGAGGCGACGGATGTTCCGTCGCCTCTTTTGTCGCCGAAAGGCATTGCGTAGCGGTGCCGCAGCGCCGGCCGCCGGAAATATTCTCCCCAAACAGCCTTTCGTTCTCCCGCAGGGTCGATTTTGCCCGCAATAGTAACGCCGCCGATTTTTACGTTAGGAAAAAAGTTACTAACTTTACGCGGATTTATATTTATTGAGATGATAGTAGAACTCATATCGAAATATCTCGAAACGCACAAGCGCCTGGTTGTACCCAATCTGGGAACATTCATAGTAAAGGTTCCCGGACAAACAATACTCTTCTCGAACCTCATTAAAAACGACGACGGTGTCCTGCGGTCGCTGCTGACCGACAGCGGCATCTCGGAGATGGAGGCGGCGGCAGCTGTCGACCGGTTCGTATTCGAGGTGCGGTTCCGCCTGCAGAACAACGGCATATGCCGTCTCGGCGGCTTCGGAGAACTGCACAACGGCGCCAACGAGACCGTAACGTTCACATACATGCCTTCGACGCAGGGAGACGGCGGCATCGATGCCGATATGCCCCGGCAGCCCAAGAGCAGCCCCGCCGTCGAACCGCAACATGCTGCGGAAAACCCCGCACAGCCCGCAACGGCAAAGGCCGCCGCGCAACCGGCACAGGCACCACAACCGGCTGCGGCCGCACAGCCTGCACGCCCCGCACGGCAGCAGCCCGGTCCGCGACCGCAAAACATGGCATCGCGACCCGCTCGACAGCCCCGCCCTGCAAGCGAGGCCGCCACGGCTGCGGAACCCATGCCAGGACACATGCGCGAGCAGTATGCCGACACCGTGGAAGAGCCGCAAAGACCGGTCGAAACGGAACCGGAGACCGTGCGACGGCATAATCCCGACGTGCGTCGCGCCGGCATGAAGGCTCTCTACGAAGATCCTCACATAAGCATATCGCCGAAGCGCCATCCCGCCGACTACGTCAAGGGATTGAGATACGGCAAGGGACGCAAGGGAGCGGCCGACAGGGATATGGGGTCGCACTCGCGACGCCGCAACGACCGCATCCTCATCATAGCCATCGTAGCTGCGGCATTGGCCATAGCCGCCCTCGGATACGGATATTACTGCGATCTGCGCGCGGCACGCATGGAGGACGAGTACTACGGCGTCCAGGAGGAGAACATACCCAACCCAGACATGGAATATATCGAAGGGAAAAACCAGTAGCGACAACCGCTGAAGAGACCTCAAATGGCAGAGAATATCGACATAACCGCCGTCAAGCAACGTTTCGGCATAATAGGCAATTCGGAGTTGCTGAATCGCGCCCTGAGCGTGGCTCTGCGCGTGGCGCCGACCGACCTGTCGGTGTTGGTTGTAGGCGAAAGCGGCGTGGGAAAGGAGTTCTTCCCGCAGATAATCCACGCCTACTCGGCCCGCAAGCATGCCAAATACATCGCCGTGAACTGCGGCGCGATACCGGAAGGGACCATCGATTCGGAACTCTTCGGACATGAGAAAGGGGCCTTCACCGGAGCGACGGATGCCCGCAAGGGTTATTTCGAGGAGGCCGACGGCGGAACAATATTCCTCGACGAGGTGGGTGAGCTGCCCCTCTCGACACAGGTGCGGCTGCTGCGCGTGCTGCAGTCGGGAGAGTTCCTGCGCGTCGGGTCGGCAAAGGTGCAGAAGACCGACGTGCGCGTTGTGGCCGCCACGAACAACGACCTGCTCAAATCGATAGAGACAGGACGTTTCCGTGAGGATCTCTATTACAGACTCAACACTGTACCCATAGCCGTGCCGGCGCTGCGCGACCGTCCCGAGGACATACCTCTGCTCTTCCGCAAGTTCGCCAGCGATGTGGCCGTACAGTACCATATGCCAGCCATCACGCTCGACGAGGGTGCGCGGCAGATGCTCCAAAACTACTATTGGCGCGGGAACATACGCCAGCTCAAGAATGTCGCCGAGCAGATATCGGCACTCGAGCGTACACGCACCATCACGGCCGATATCCTCTCCGGATACCTTACTCCCGTACAGCCATCGTCGGCGGCAATGGCCCCGAGCGGCGGCAGCACGTCTGCCACAGGCGACATGTCCACGGAGAGGGAGCTGCTATACAAGATATTGTTCGACATGCGCAGCGACATAAACGACATGAAGCGTATGCTCACCGACATCATGCAGGGCACGTCCCACTGCACACCGGCACCACAGCAGCACGAGGTGATAGGACTCCTGCCGTCGGTATCGCATCCCGCAACCGTAGACTATGCCGAGAGCGAGGAGGTTACGGAGGTGCCGCAGCATACGGAAAAAACCAAGGCCGACGTGCAGCGCGAACTGATCATACGGGCGCTGCGCAACAACAACGGCCGCCGGCGCGACGCGGCACGCGAGTTGTTCATGTCGGAGCGCACGCTGTACCGTCGTATCAAGGAGTTGGGAATCACGGACGACGACATATAGCCACACGAATCAGATGAGGAGGATGATATATCGTTATACCGTAATGGCGATGCTGGTGCTGGCGACGCTCTCGCTCGGCGGATGCATATTCTTCAAGGGAGGATATTCGCTCTCGGGAGCAAGTATCCCTACCGGTGCCAAGACATTCAGTGTCGCATATTTCCCCAACAACGCCCCCATGGTGTCGCCTACGCTCAGCACAACCCTGACCGAGGCCCTCAAGGACAAATTCTCGCGCCAGACAAAACTCGAGATGGTGGATGAAGGCGGCGACTTCGCCTTCGAGGGCGAGATTACGGGATATACCTCCACGACGGCATCGGTGTCGAGTGACAACTACGCCCTGCTGAACCGTCTGACAATAACCGTCAGGGTGCGATTCACAAACGTGATCGAACCCGACAATTCGTTCAACCAGGTGTTCACGGCCTTCACCGACTACGAATCGACACAGCTGCTCACCGACGTACAGGCCCAACTCGACGAAGAGATAGTCAATCAGCTGGTAACCGACATATTTCAGGCCTCGGCCTCGAACTGGTAATGCGTGATGGAAAAGAGAAGTCATAACGATACTGCCGACGCGAAACTGCTCATCGAGAAAGATGACATCGAGGTACTCATGCGCTCGGAACGCTGGCATACGGCTCCGGAAGAGGGGGCACACCAAATACCGGAAGGGATATCGGACACGGCCGCCGAGCTGTGCAGAATTCCCCACGTGGAAAATAAGCACATTGACATAGAGAAACTTACAGAGATCACCTCTGATGACATAATAGACCGTTTCCTGCGTGCAGACAACTACCGCATCGTGGCAGACGAGGAGGGTCCGGCCGAAGAGATTCGCACCGAAGCCGAGTTCGACGGCGAGGACGACCTCGCAAGCGAGGAGTTGGCGGAGGTTTACATCGCTCAGGGGCTGAAAGATATGGCCAAAGAAACTTATCGCAAATTAAGTTTGCTAAATCCCGAAAAAAGTGTTTACTTTGCGGAACTTATTGCCAAGTTGGACGCCGACGGTCCGGTGACGTCGGACAACATGCATGAAAACGCGTCGAACGGCGGCACGGACAAGGTTTGAACAAGACCTTGAAGCAAATAAACTTGAGGCGAATAAAATAATTAAAAATATAAACTTATGTTATACACACTTTGTATCGTACTGATCCTTATAGCAAGCGTTATTCTCATTTTGGCCATTCTGGTGCAGAGCCCCAAGAGCGGCATGGCAGCCAACTTCGGTGCAGCAAACCAGGTGATGGGTGTACGCGAGTCGGCCAACATCCTTGAGAAGACCACGTGGACGCTTGCAGGACTTATCGTAGTATTGAGCCTCGTGGCTACCCTGGCAATGGACCAGAATCTGGTATCGACGAGCAACAGCGCCCTGCAGAATGACGCAAACGCCCTGATGGAGCGTATGAACACCTCGGCACCCGTGAATGCAATGCCCAGCGCCGAGATCCCTGCAGCTACCAATGCCGCTACGGACGGTGCCGCTGCCGAGGCTGCCGATGCAGCTGCCGAGCAGGCCGAATAATCCAGAAAGGAGAGGCCCCGGATCTGCTTCCACGTCCAAGGGGCGGGAGGAGTTCCAAACGACAATCGGCGGGAGGAGACGACTCAAACGACAGGCGAGAGCAGATTGGCGGAGAGAGCGAAACAAGCTGCAAAAGACGCAATAAAATAAAGAGCGGAGAGCATTCAACTCTCCGCTCTTTATTTTACTCTCCACCGTCCTGCTGTACGAATGATACCCGCCCAAACAGGAGTCGACACACAAACCACATACCGCCATAAGCGGACAACAGCCCCCGCCCCGCTTACAGCCAAATCGGATATGACAACATGCAGAATACGGATACCACACCCATATAATCCACTAACAGATACCGTATGACAACCCCGACAAAATTGCCGGGCAATGTATGACACATGTCGAAAAACGCAAAAAACGGCTGAAAACGACGCAAGACGGCCACATTGCATACCGTAATGCATATCGTCCTCCGACACCGGACCTGAACCATCACTCGACATCGGCACTGCAACACCTCACACACAAAATATGGACATGAAAAAAGCCCCGAAAGTTTCCTTTCGGAGCTTTGTCGCTCAAGACCCTCAACAGTCCATGAATCTCAGCGGTGCGTAGGGGACTCGAACCCCTGACCCCGTGCGTGACAGGCACGTATTCTAACCAGCTGAACTAACGCACCTCTTTTGGTTTGCGAGTGCAAATATAGTATAAATCCGTTAAACCGCAATAGATTTTTCAGAAAAAATCATTATCTGAAGATCGAAAAATGCACGCTTCCGTAATTACGGGCATCGTAAAGCCGCGGATGGCCCGTGAAATCCTTCTCCTTGGAATGCTCGAAGATAAATATGCCATCCTCTTTCAGCATGTTGCGCCCCAATACCATATCCACCACCTGCTCGCTCCCCTCCAGATCATACGGCGCGTCGGAGAATATCACGTCGAACCGTTTGGAACAACTCTTAAGATAGAGGAATACGTTCGCCTTCACCGTGTGCACCGCATCGAGACCATACGCTCGCGCCGTAGAACGGATGAAGTCATGATGCACGGCGTTGATCTCGACCGAGGTGACCGAAGCCGCACCGCGTGAGGCGAACTCATAACTTATCGAACCCGTACCGGCAAAAAGATCGAGAACCTCGATGCCCTCGAAGTCGATGATATTGCCCAACACATTGAACAGGTTCTCCTTGGCGAAATCGGTCGTCGGGCGAGCCCTCAGATTCTTCGGCGGGACGATCGTACGTCCGCCACATGTACCGCTGATTATTCTCATCGTTTCGTTATGATGGTCTGCTTCTGCCCCGTTGCCTGTACCGTTCATGACGGCATGGCCGCCGCCGGTGAATGCCGCCACGCGGCATAAAAAAGTCCGCCCACAAACGGAGCGGACATTCTGTCTGATTCCGGATCGGTGGAACTACTCGCCCCAGTTACCCGACTCGTTGTTACCGCCCTCGAGCGAACCGAACTTCAGGCCTGCATACTGGTTGAAGTTATTAACCTGGTCGTCGATAAGGTTGATAACCTCCTGACGGTACTTCACCGTATCGAGATACATCTTGTAGGGAGCGCGGCACTCCACAACGGGAATCTCCACCTTCGACTCCGTTACGATACGGGTAGCCTCCAGCAGGAACTGGGTCTGGTTGTTGGTGAAGGGTATGTAACGCAGATTCTCGATATCCTCGCGCGAGAGCTTGCGGGGCGAGAAGATGGTGTCGATGACTGCGATATTGAATTTCTCGATATTCTTCTTGCCGGCCTTCTTGAGCTGTGCCATTGCAACCGAGTCATCCTCGTCGACGAACTTGCGCTCCATCTCGAGCGTGTCGGTAAGAACGAAGTTGATAAGCGTGTCGAAGCTGCCGGTGAAATACTGATACTTCTTCTTGAAAGCGCGCTCGGCGGTACGGATGTCCTCGAGGCGTTCGATAACAGCGGCATTCCTCTGTTTCATCTCCTTCTTGAAGGCCTGGGGAGTGTATATCTCCATGGCGATCACGTATACCAAACCGAGGATCACTAATGCAAGTACGATTTGTATTCCCTTTTTCATTTTTTGATATTTGTTATTAAGTTTGTATCAGTTTTAGCGGCAAAACAATATTTAAGACCGATGCTTAATACATATATTGCAGGCCAAATTTACGCAAAAATCTCTTTTGACGCAACAGTTAGCCAGAAAAAAGTTATAGAAAATTTATCGGAGTATCTATCTTCGCCCGATTATTCCTCCATTTTCATTCTGAACGGTTACGCCGGGACGGGAAAGACCACTCTCATTGCCGCCCTGGTGCAGGTCCTGCGCGACATGAGCGTCCCGTGCGTACTCCTCGCGCCCACGGGACGCGCGGCGAAGGTCCTGGCGCAATATTCGGGTACCGAGGCCCATACGATACACAAACACATTTACCGCCAGCGCACAAACGCCGACTACGAGTCGAAATACTCGCTCGACATAAACCGGCACAAGGGATGCATATTCATCGTCGACGAGACCTCGATGCTCTCCGACTCAACCTCCGACGGCCAGATATTCGGCAGCGGCTCGCTCCTCGAGGACCTTGTCTCGTATGTCCGAAGCGGGCGGCAGTGCCGGCTCATACTGGTAGGAGACGACGCCCAGCTGCCGCCCGTGGGAGCCGACCGCTCCCCCGCCCTGGATGCCGCCGCCATGCGCCTTTACGGCGATGTGGTATATTCCTCGATGACGGATGTAGTGCGCCAGGATGCCGCGTCGGGAATACTCGCCAACGCCACCATGCTGCGGCAGATGCTCCAGAGGGGCGAATGCGACATACCACATCTGGATCTGCACCATCCCGACATCGAATCCATCGACGGCGGGGAGTTCCTCGAACGCCTCGAGGATGCCTACGCCCGGTACGGCTGCGACGAGACAATCGTCATCACGCGTTCCAACAAACGCGCAAACCGCTTCAACGAGGGCATCCGGCGATACATACGTTCGGCCGAGGAGCAGATCGAGAGCGGCGACAGGCTGATGGTGGTCAAGAACAACTATTACTATACGGAGCGCATCGAGAACTCCCCGATGAGCTTCATCGCAAACGGCGATATCGCCCTTCTGAAGCGGATACGCCGTTTCGAGGATTTCTACGGGTTCCATTTTGCCGACGCCGTACTGTCGTTCGGCGACTACGGCGACACGGAGATCGAATGCAAGATCCTGCTCGACACCCTCACGTCGGAATCGCCCTCGCTCACACGCGAGCAGAGCCGCCAGCTCTTCGACGAGGTGGAGAAGGACTATACCGATATAAAAAGCCGCCTGAAACGCTTCCGCGAGATCCGCGAGAACCCCCACTACAACGCCCTGCAGGTGAAGTTCGCCTACGCCGTGACATGCCACAAGGCTCAGGGCGGGCAGTGGCGCGCCGTCTTCGTCGACCGCTGCCTCTTCGGCGAGGAGCCGATGACGCGCGACATGCTGCGATGGCTCTATACGGCCGTCACGCGTGCCACCGAACGGCTCTACCTGGTCAATTTCGACGAGCGTTTTTTTGAATAGTCGTCGAAAATAAGCTATCTTTGCAGGATAACGGATTAGAGATGGCTGAAGAAAAAAAATATGTCGAGACGCCACTGATGAAACAATATTATCAGATCAAGGCGGAACATCCCGACGCCATACTGCTCTTTCGCGTAGGCGACTTTTACGAGACATTCGGCGAAGATGCCATAACCTCAAGCTCGATTCTGGGCATCACGCTCACACGGCGCGCAAACGGTTCCGCCTCCTACGTCGAACTGGCCGGATTCCCATACCATGCCATAGACGTATACCTTCCCAAACTTGTCAGGGCCGGCAAGCGCGTGGCAATATGCGAACAGCTGGAGGATCCCAAAACGGTCAAGGGCCTGGTCAAGCGCGGCATAATAGAGCTGGTGACGCCGGGTGTGGTCCTGGGGGACAACATCCTCCCCAACAAGGAGAATACCTTCCTGGCCTCGATATATTTCGGCGACAAGGTCACGGGCGCCGCATTCCTCGACATCTCGACGGGAGAGTTCTACATGGCGCAGGGCGACGACCGCTACATCGACAAGCTGATGTCGAGCCTCGCCCCCAAAGAGGTGATATACCAGCGGGGGCATGACGACCGTTTCGACAGCGCCTTCGGCAACGGGTATTACACCTACCGGTTGGACGACTGGGTCTTCTCGTCGGATCTAAACTACGACAAGCTCTGCAAACAGTTCGGCACAAAGTCCCTGAAGGGATTCGGCGTGGAGCCGCTCAAGGCGGGAATAGCCGCCGCCGGCGCCATACTCTACTACCTCGAGTTCACCGAACACAAGGATATTGCGCACATAAAGTCAATATCGCGCATCGACCAGAACGAATATGTCTGGATAGACAAATTCTCGATACGCAATCTGGAGCTCTTCTCGTCGAACGGACCGTCCGACAAACACAGCTTCGCAGAGGTCATGGACCGCACCCTCACATCGATGGGCGGCCGTCTGCTGAAACGCTGGATCGCAATGCCGCTCGTCGATGTGGAACGCATACGCCACAGGCAGAATGTCGTCGAGCGCCTGCTCGACGAAAAGGAGCTGGCGAACGCTCTGCGTGAGAACATCTCCGAGATCGGCGACCTGGAGCGCATCTCGTCGCGTGTCGCTGCAGGGCGTGTCACGCCGCGCGAGATGGTACAGCTCAAGTCGTCGCTCACGGCCGTCGAGACGCTCAAGGCCCTGATGGAGTCTACCGCCGACGACGACCTGCACGCCATAGCCGCCGAGATAGATCCCGTGACGAAGGTACGCGACCGCATCGCACGCGAGATCTACCCCGACCCGCAGAACAACCAGATACAGAAGGGCGGCATCATCGCCGACGGTGTCTCGGCGGAGCTGGACGACCTGCGGCGCATAGCCCTGCACGGCAAGGACGTGCTGCAGCAGATACAGCAGCGCGAGAGCGAGGCCACGGGAATACCCCTCAAGATAAACTACAACAACGTCTTCGGCTACTATATCGAGGTGCGAAACACCCACCGCAACAAGGTACCTGCCACATGGACGCGCAAACAGACGCTCACCAACGCCGAACGCTACATCACCGAGGAGCTGAAGGAGTACGAGGAGAAGATCCTCGGGGCACAGGACCGTATCCTGCAGCTCGAGCAACAGATATACGACGATCTGGTAGGTTTCGTCACGCAGCACCTGAGGCTCATTCTGCACGATGCCGCCGCCGTGGCACGAATCGACTGCCTGCAGTCGTTCGCCGTGATGGCCGACGAGTGCCGTTACGTGCGTCCCACCCTCGACGAAGGCAAGGTGATCGACATACGCCAGGGGCGCCACCCCGTCATCGAGAAGCTGATGCCCGTGGGTGAGGAGTATATCCCGAACGACGTGCTGCTCAACGACGAGGACCAGCAGATAATGATGATCACGGGCCCCAACATGTCGGGTAAGTCGGCCCTGCTGCGGCAGACCGCCCTCATAATACTCATGGCGCAGATGGGATCGTTCGTACCGGCAGCCTCGGCACACATAGGCGTCGTGGACAAGATCTTCACGCGCGTCGGGGCCTCGGACAACATATCGCAGGGCGAGTCTACCTTCATGGTCGAGATGCTGGAGTCGGCCAGCATCCTGAACAACCTGTCGGACCGCAGCCTTATCCTGCTCGACGAGATCGGACGCGGCACGAGTACATACGACGGCATCTCGATAGCGTGGGCAATGGTCGAATACATACACAACTACCCCACGGCCCATGCCAAGACGCTCTTCGCGACGCACTACCACGAGCTCAACGAGATGGAGAGCCTCTTCACGCGCGTGAAAAACTACCACGTGAGCGTACGCGAGGTAAACAACACGATAGTCTTCCTGCGCAAACTGGTGCGCGGCGGCACCGAACACTCGTTCGGCATACACGTGGCGCGCATGGCCGGCATGCCGCAGACCATTGTCAAGCGCGCCTCGGAGATACTCGCAAACCTCGAGACCGTATACAGCGGCGACGTGGCCGAAGCCACGGCCGAAGCGACTGCCGCCACAGAGACAGACACGCGCATTGTCCGGCGCCGACGACAGCCTTCGGCAAAGAAGGTGGCCGAGGTGGCGCAGCAGGGAAACATCCAGCTATCGATGTTCCAGCTGGAGGACCCCGTACTCGTGCAGATACGCGACCAGATAAAGGGGCTGGACATAAATTCGCTCACCCCGATCGAGGCGCTCAACAAACTCAACGAAATAAAGAAGATCACGGGACTGTAGCCCGACGGAAATGGCGAGCCTCGACACGACGGAACAAAGAATGCGGGCGCTGCATATGCAGTGCCCGCATTTCATTTTCGCAGACCGCAACCGCGGCCCCTATTTCTCGTCGATAAGCGATCGGATACTCTGTATGAGCATCGCCACGGCTACCGAGTTGAAGCCACCCTCGGGGATGATCACGTCGGCATACTTCTTCGACGGCTCGACGAACTCCTCGTGCATGGGCTTCACCGTCGCCACATACTGGTCTATGACCGACTGCATCGTACGGCCGCGCTCGCATACGTCGCGCAGGATGCGGCGCGCCAGGCGTATGTCGGCATCCGTATCCACGAAAACCTTGATATCCATCATGTCGCGCAACTGCTTGTTCTCGAAGATCAGGATACCGTCCACGATGATGACCTTCGACGGCTTGACCGGCTCGCGCTGCGGCAGACGGTCATGCTCGACGAACGAATAGACGGGATGCTCGATGGGGACATTATCCTTCAGGGCGCGTATGTGCTCCACCATCATGTCGGTATCGAATGCCTGCGGATGGTCGTAGTTGAGCCGCGTACGCTCCTCGTACGTCAGCTCGGGATGCGCCTTGTAGTAGTAGTCGTGGCACAACGTGGCCACGTCGTTCTCGCCGAAGGCCTCCTGAAGGCGCTTGACCAGAGTACTCTTGCCGGAGCCCGTGCCGCCGGCCACTCCTATTACCGTAACTTTCATGATGTCGGGGTGTTAATATTCAAAACAAGGGGATCGCATCGCCCTGCACGGGCAAGCGATCCCCCATCGTGTCGTGTCGCTATGCGTCGATATTGGCGTAGTGCGCGTTCTTCTCGATGAACTCGCGGCGGGGCGGCACGTCGTCGCCCATGAGCATCGAGAAGATACGGTCGGCCTCGGCCGCGTTCTCGATATTCACCTGACGCAGGATACGCGTATCGGGATTCATCGTCGTCTCCCACAACTGGTGGGCGTTCATCTCTCCCAAACCTTTGTATCGCTGCACGTGTACGCCCTTCACGCCGAACTCCTCGGTGATGGCGTCACGCTCCTGCTCCGTCCAGCAGTAACGCTCCCGGTTGCCCTTCTTTACGAGGAACAGGGGCGGCGTGGCGATATATACGTGTCCGTTCTCGATAAGTTCCTTCATCTTGCGGAAGAAGAACGTCAGCATCAGCGTGGCGATGTGCGAACCGTCGACATCGGCATCGGTCATGATGATGATCTTGTCGTAGCGCAGCTTCTCCATGTTGAGAGCCTTGCTGTCCTCCTCCGTGCCGATGCTCACGCCCAGCGCCATGAACATGTTCTTGATCTCCTCGTTATCCCACATCTTGTGTTCCTGCGCCTTCTCGATATTGAGAATCTTGCCTCGCAGCGGCATGATCGCCTGGAAGTTACGGTCACGGCCCTGCTTTGCCGTTCCGCCTGCCGAATCACCCTCGACGAAGAATATCTCGGCGATCGAACGGTCGCGGCTCGAACAGTCGGCCAGCTTGCCCGGCAGGCCGGCACCCGACAGCACCGTCTTGCGCTGCACCGCCTCGCGGGCATGGCGCGCCGCATGGCGTGCCGTGGCGGCGAGGATCACCTTCTGCACGATAGCCTTGGCATCTCTCGGATGCTCCTCGAGATAATTCGCCAACGATGCCGAAACGGCCTGATTGACCGCTATGCTCACCTCGTCGTTACCCAGCTTGGTCTTGGTCTGACCCTCGAACTGCGGCTCGGCAACCTTCACCGAGATGACGGCCGTAAGGCCCTCGCGGAAGTCGTCGCCGTTGATGTCGAACTTGAGTTTCGAGAGCATGCCCGACTCGTCGGCGTACTTCTTGAGCGTACGCGTCAGCGCCGTACGGAAACCCGTCAGGTGCGTTCCGCCCTCGATGGTGTTGATATTGTTGACGTACGAATGCACATTCTCCGAATAGGAGTCGTTATACTGCATGGCCACCTCGACGGGAACGCCGTTCTTCTCCGTGTCGATATATATGATCGACTCGATGATGGGCGTGCCGCGCGTGGCATCGAGGTACTTGACAAACTCCTTGAGTCCCTCCTCCGAGAAAAACTGCTCGCACGGGTGGTTGCCCTTCTCGTCCGTAGTACGCAAATCCGTAAGCGAGAGGTGTATGCCCTTGTTCAGGAATGCCAGCTCACGCAGACGGTTGGCCAGAATATCGTACTTGTATTCTGTCGTATGGGTGAAGATCGAGCCGTCGGGCTTGAAGGTTATGGTGGTGCCGCGGTCGTCGCACTCGCCCACGATCTGCAACTCGGTCATCGGAGCGCCCTTGCTGTATGTCTGACGGTAGATCTTGCCGCCGCGGTGTATCTCCGCCACCAGCTCCGTAGAGAGCGCGTTGACGCACGATACGCCCACGCCGTGCAGACCGCCCGAGACCTTGTAGCTGCCCTTGTCGAACTTGCCTCCCGCGTGCAGCACCGTAAGCACTACCTCGAGGGCCGACTTGCCCTCCTTTTCGTGGTAGTCGACAGGGATTCCACGGCCGTCATCCTTGACCGTAATGGAGTTATTCTCGTTGATGGTGACATCTATGTGCGAGCAGTATCCGGCCAGCGCCTCGTCGATCGAGTTGTCCACCACCTCGTAGACAAGGTGGTGAAGACCCTTCTCGCCGATGTCGCCGATATACATGGCGGGGCGCTTGCGCACGGCTTCGAGGCCCTCGAGCACCTGAATGTTGGATGCCGAGTATTCCTCTTCCTGCTTCATGATGTTTTCCTGTTCTGTACTCATATGTTTTTCCGTTTCGTATCTCTATTGTCCTTCAATTTGGGCATGACGATCCGCATACCTCCAATGCTCTGCTTAAAGCATACAAAAGTAGGGATTTTTATCGGTTTTTCCAAAACTATGCCGCCTTATCTTCTCGCGGCGGAAGGCTCCGCACCGAGGCTTTCCGAGATGTCTATCTCGGCGATGCGGCCTTTCGAGAAGAGTATCGTGCGGGCCGGGAACTGCTCGATCAGGGCAGTGTTGTGCGTGGACATTATCACGGCACATCCCGAGGCTGCTATCTCACTGAACAGATGCATGATGCCATCCGCCGTGACGGGATCCAGATTACCCGTAGGCTCGTCGGCCAGCAGCAGCCGCGGCGCATTGAGCAGCGCGCGGGCTATCGTAAGACGCTGCTGCTCGCCTCCGGAAAGCTCGTGCGGCATCTTGTAGGCCTTGTTGTCGAGTCCCACGAGCGTCAGCACCTCGTCTATGCGCCGGCGTATCTCCGACTCGCGCTTCCACCCCGTGGCCTTCATCACGTCGTAGAGGTTGAAGAAGACGTTGCGGTCGTCCAGAAGCTGGTAGTCCTGGAATACGATGCCCATGCGGCGGCGAAGGTACGGGATATCGCTGCGCTTCAACCGGCGCAGATCCATCCCCACGACGCGCCCCTCGCCCTCGTGCAGCGGCACCTCGGCATACAGGGTCTTGAGCAGGGAGCTTTTGCCGCTGCCGACGCGCCCGATGAAATAGACGGTCTCACCGGCGGCAACCGTCAGATTCACATCCGAAAGTACCAGCTCACCGTCGGCGCCCACGCCGCCACGCGACGAATCGTCGCCGTGATATATCGCCACATTGCGAAGTTCTACAACATTGTTGCCTCTATCCATATCCGATCAGGGTCTATATTGACATATGCCGACCCGGCACGTCGGCCGCCGCCGTCGGGCAGCCTGCCGCGCCTTCCGCATAGCCCTGCGGCCGCGGGTCGTTTAACTTACAAATATACGCATTTTTTCGGAAAGGACATGGCTCCGGCGCAAAAATATCTCACATGCGGAGGCTCTGCCGGCACAACCTGCCACACGCCGCATACGGTTTGGGTACGGGATGTGCATATGCAGCCCGGAAGGGATTTTTTGTATTGCGATTTTTTACTATTTTTGCGCCGTAAACAGCCCCCGAAGGGGATTCACACAGAGATGCAGATCACCAGGGCCCAATTCGTATGCAGTTCCGAGAAGGTTTCGCAGGTGCCGCGCGACACGATGCGCGACATCGCCTTCATCGGCCGCAGCAACGTCGGCAAGTCATCGCTCATAAACATGCTCACCGGCGTCAAGGGTCTGGCAAAGGTATCGTCCACACCGGGCAAGACGCGCCTGATAAACCACTTCCTCATAAACGGCGCATGGTATCTGGTGGACCTGCCGGGGTATGGCTATGCCCGCGTCTCGAAGGCGCAGCGCACAGGCTTCGCGCAGATCATCCTCGACTACGTACTGCGGTGCGAACGCATGCACTACCTCTTCGTACTGGTTGACAGCCGTCTCGAGCCGCAGAAGATAGACCTGCGCTTCATCGAGATGCTCGGACAGAACGGCGTGCCCTTCGGCATCGTCTTCACCAAGTGCGACAAGCTCTCCGCCGCGCAGACCTCACGCAACATCGAGGCCTACCGTCGCACCCTCGCGCAGCAGTGGGAGGAGCTGCCGCCGATGTTCGTCACCTCAAGCGCAACGGGAGCAGGACGAGACCAGATACTCCAATATATAGAGGATTGTTTATAAATGGTTGACAATTCGGGCATGACAGCGTGTCCGACATATTGACTCGCGTATTATATTTGTAACATATTTTTAACACAATGGCAATTCACAAGATCAAATTCTTCTCGGGACGCAGCTCTCGCTATCTGGCGGAAAAGATAGTTGCGAGCTACGGCACGACGCTCGGTGATTCCGAGGTTCTCCAGTTCAGCGACGGAGAGTTTCAACCCTACTACAACGAGTCGATCCGCGGCTGCACGGTATTCATCATACAGTCGACGTTCCCCTCGTCGGACAACCTGATGGAGCTGCTCATGATGATCGATGCGGCACGCCGCGCCTCGGCATACAAGGTGATTGCCGTGATGCCATACTTCGGCTGGGCGCGTCAGGACCGCAAGGACCGTCCCCGCGTGCCCATAGGCGCCAAACTCGTGGCCAACCTGCTCGTCGCGGCGGGTGTCGACCGCATCATGACCATGGACCTGCATGCCGACCAGATACAGGGCTTCTTCGACGTCCCCGTGGATGCGCTCTACGCCAACGGCATCTTCGTGCCCTACATCCAGAGCCTCAACATCGAGGACCTCTCGATCGCCGCACCCGACATGGGCGGCGCCAAGCGTGCCAACGCCTATGCCAAGCACCTGCACACCCCCATCATCATCTCGCACAAGGAACGCGCCAAGGCAAATGTCGTAGGCAACATGACCGCCATAGGTGAAGTCGAGGGCCGCAACATCATCATCGTCGACGACATGATCGACACGGCCGGCACCATCTGCATGGCCGCCAACATGCTCATGGAGAAGGGTGCCAAGAGCGTGCGCGCCGTCATCACCCACCCCGTGCTGTCGGGTGCCGCATACGAACGCATAAACGACAGCCAGCTGCAGGAGGTGATCGTAACCGACACCATACCCCTCAAGCCGGAGAAGGACCTGCACAAGTTCACGGTACTGACCGTGGCCGACATGTTCGCCAACGTCATCGAGCGCGTACACAACTACAAGGAGATCAGCTCAATATTCTACAAATAACGGATATTGTCACAATCCGCTTTACGGGAGCGCCCTCCGCATGAGGACGCTCCCGTTTTTTGTCGCGCGGGAGGCGGCCCGCCGGAAGGATACGGAGTCAGCGGCGAGGTTTTGGAGGAAGTAAAAAAATCCGTAAATTTGTGTGTAACCAAACCTGAAACCGCCCATATGAAGAACCTTTTACTTGCATGTACAATCTTCCTCGCCGCAGTGGCGGCTGCCGGCTGCGGCGGCGACAGAGGCAACAGCGTCGCCCCCTATTTCACCACCCGCGGCATAGTCCTCTCGTGGGACGACGTGAAGGCGCCCGACCGTCTCGACTGGGTTGCCATGGCCGACAGCGCCGGCGTGAACACCCTGAGCATATATTGCAGCGAGGAGACGAAACAGACGCCCGAATACCGTGATTTTCTTGACCGCTGCGCCGAAAAGGGTATATATGTCGAGTATCAGGAACACGCCATGGCCGAACTGCTGCCGCGGGCCCTCTACGACAAACACCCCGAATATTTCCGCATGGACGAAGAGGGCAACCGCGTAAACGACTACAACTGCTGTCCCTCGTCAGCGGAGGCGCTCGAGATAATAGCGGTCAACGCCAAGGCCCGGGCGCAGAAATATCCTCCGACGAACCACAAATACTATTTCTGGCTCGACGACGGCGGCAAGAGGTGTTTCTGCGAGAAGTGCCGCCACCTGAACGACAGCGACCAGGCCCTCATGATAGAAAACCGTATCATTGCCGCCCTGCGTGAGGTGGACGGCAAGGCGATGCTGGCGCATCTGTCATACCAGAGTACGCTGGAGCCGCCCGCGACGGTGAAGCCCGCCGAAGGGGTGTTTCTGGAGTTCGCCCCGTTTTTCCGGACATGGGAACGACCCCTGTGCGAACGTGAGGCCCGGCGCGAAGGGATGCAGATCATGCACGGCGAATACCTCGACGCGCTGGAGGCCAACCTGAAGGTCTTCCCCGCAGCCACGGCACAAGTACTCGAATACTGGATGGACATATCGCTGGTGAGCGACTGGAAGAAACCCGCCAAGCGCCTCACGTGGCACGGTGACGTCTTCCGTTCGGACATAGACACATATGCACGTCTCGGCATACGCAGCATAACGGCCTATGCGATATACCTCGATGCCGACTATGCGGATGCATACGGCGACGTCTCGTTCGTATACGACTACGGCAGGGCCCTTTCGGAATACCGCCCTGCGGAACAGGATTGATGCCTCCGAAATATCGTCATGATACCGAAAAAGGGATGGCCTGCAAGTTGGGCCATCCCTTTTCCGTATACATTGCGGTTATGATTCCGCCGTATGAGCTATTTTATTTTATGTAGACCTCGAGCAGTTTGCCGCTGCCGCTGATCTCGACGCCGTCGGCCTCGGCCGGGATCATTACCAGATCAAGCGGCGAAAGACGCTCCGTGTCCTCCCCCATACGGACCTCCGCCTCACCCTCGGCACAGATGTAGAGTACGAATGAGTCGAGCGTGGCGAAGTCACGCTCCGCACTGCCGTCCAGTCCGATGAGGTTCGTGGTGAAATATGGACAGTCGACCAGCGTTACGGGACGGTTTTTCTCGGCATGGTAGTGCATGTGGCACGAGGCACCGTCGCGTACGAAATCTATGGCATCGACCGCCAGCGCCGTATGCAGTTCACGCGAACGCCCCTCGGCATCGACACGGTTCCAGTCGTATATGCGGTATGTGATGTCCGACGTCTGCTGTATCTCCACAACCTCGATACCCTTTCCCAGAGCGTGTACCGTTCCTGCCGGAATAAAGAAGACATCACCCGGCTCCACCTCCACACGGTTGAGCAGTTCGGGCAGCCGGTCCTCGTTCACGGCGGCAAGATACTCCTCGCGCGTAATCGAGGTATCCTTGAACCCGACATAAAGCGCCGCACCGGGAGTGCGGTTCACGACATACCACATCTCGGTCTTGCCGTACGAGTTGTGACGCTCGGCCGCCAGCTCGTCGTCGGGATGCACCTGCACCGACAGCACGTCGTGGCAGTCGAGGCTCTTTATCAGCAGCGGGAAGGTCAAACCGTAACGGTCATATATCTTGTCACCGATGAGGTTGCCCATGTATACCTCGATTATCTCCTCGAGGTTGTTGCGTTTCAGATACCCGTTCGCCACCACCGACACGTCGCCCGCAACGGCCGACAGCTCCCAGCTCTCGCCATACGCCTTCGTCGGATCTATGCGCTGCGCCTTGCCTGCCTTGGCCCTGGCCAGCAACTCATGCCCGCCCCACAGTCTCTCCTTCAGGCGGGGAATAAATCTTATGGGATATAACATCTTTGCTCCTTTAACTTAATTACAACGCCTCCGCGGCCCGAACTTAATCGAACAGCGCCTCCACGGCCGGCACGACCTTGTCGGCATCGGCATCGAGCGGGAATACATGCGACGGCTCGAGATATACCAGATCGTTCTCCGAAGCGAAACGCTTCTCGCCGGCACCCGTTATGTTGAGCATGATGTATGCATCGCGGGCAATCTTTCCGTCGGCGACCTGCTTGATGAGCGACGCCAGAGCCACGGCTGCGGCAGGATGTATGTCCACGCCCTCCAGCTCCTCGAAGAGTTTCGAGGCCTTGCGCAGCTGTGCGTTCGTCGCCGCGAGAATATCGCCTCCGGTAGCCTTCAGCGCGTCATACAGGCCGCCGCGCAGCCCGTAAGGAGGCTTGCGGTTCGACAGCACCTTGGCGTCGATGATGGACACGTCGCGGCGCGCCTTGTCGGCAGCGTAGGGGAACAGTTCGCGCGAATCGGCACGCCAGGCGTCGTACATCGGCACAAACGGAGCGTTCTGCGACACCATCAGACGCATGGTGTTGCTGCCGAAGCGTCCGTCCTCGACGAGACGCATGTTGGCCTCCCAGGCGGCAATGGCTCCCGTACCGCTGCCCACGGCCTGGAAATAGTAGTCGGGGATGCGGCCCATGGTCGTGACGGCAGACAGCACGGTGGTACCCATACCGTCGCGGCGCGCCACATTCTTGGCGCCGCCCTCGGCATAGAATCGGGGCGAGCGGACAAGCATGTCGCCCAACCGTATGGCATCGAAGTAGTCGCCGCCCCTGTCACATGCGATGAGCTTGACACACGGATTGAGCGGTTTGTCGAACCACATGGCCGAGAGGTTGTCGGCAGGAACCGACAGCACGAGTTTTATATTGTTCTCCGAGCATACCTTGGCAAAGGCCCGGGCCGTATTTCCGGCCGAAGCGACCACCAGGATACGATCCTCGTCGGCCTTTGCACGGCCGCACACGCTGTAAGCCTCGGTCTCCTTGAACGAGCATGTCGTCATGGCGGCGCCGCGCTCGGGACAATACCCGTTAAGCGTTATATACAGGTTGTCGAGTCCCAGATGTCGCGCCAGAGCCTCGCTCTTATATGTTACGGGGGCAGCCGAACCCTTCAGTATACGGTTGACGGGAAGCCAATCGCAGAATTTGTAAAGTCCGTAGCTGTCGTCCCTGACCTCGAGTTGTTTTTTCTCGTATATCGTTCTTATGAGCGAAGGCTCCTTGCAGGATTTGTATTCGAGCGTCCAGCCCTCGTCAACGAATTCGTGGCCCGTAGCCACACACTTGAGCGTATAACCGGTAGGTGTGAAGTTGTCCATTGGGTATTTACTGCGATGATTTATTTTCGGAGTGCAAATTTAGCGATTTCAGGGTAAATATACCACAATTAGCTTAGATTTTTGTACATTTGTAATGCTCTAAAAACTGCAACCGTTATAAACTCAGCTTATGAAACGTATTTTCCTCTCGATCGCACTGATCGCCATGGCCGTATGCGCCGCAGCACAACAGAAGGACTGGGCCAACTTCGGCCGTTATGCCGAGGCAAACGCCGCAATCGCCCAAAAGCCCGACGTGGTATTCATGGGCAACTCCATCACCGACAACTGGGCCCGCATGGATCCCGAGTTCTTCGAGAAAAACAACTTCGTAGGACGCGGCATCAGCGGCCAGACCTCGTCGGAGATGCTCGTACGCTTCCGCCGCGATGTCATCGACCTCGAACCCGAGGCCGTGGTCATCCTGTCGGGAACCAACGACGTGGCACAGAACAACGGATACATCGCGCCCGAAAACACCCTGGGCAACATAATCTCGATGTGTGAGCTGGCAAAGGCCCACGGCATCAAGGTGATACTCTGCTCGATAACGCCCACCTCGAAATTCGGATGGCGTCCCGAGATCGAGCCGGCACAGAAGATACGCGACCTGAACAAGATGATCGAGGCCTATGCCAAGGCCAACAAGATCCACTTCCTCAACTACTACCCCGCTCTGACCGACGAGAAGGGGGGCCTGCCCCCGAAGTGGAGCGGCGACACATGCCACCCCAATCTGACGTGTTACCGCACGGTAATGGAACCGATGGTGTGCGACGCCGTGGCCAAGGTCCTCAAGAAGAAACGCGCAACGATGTTCGTGGCGCCGGCACCCGAAAAATAGAACCCGGAGCCGTCGCACAGCGCGCCAAAACGACAACGGTGTGTCAGAATTTGACTCTGACACACCGTTGTCATATATGTTTATGCGCAAGGAGGCGCTCCGCCTACTCCGCCTTTTTCAAATCCACAACCTCCCGCACGAAAAAGACGCCATCGTAATCCGCGGCGAATCCCTCATCCCACCTGCCGTTGTATTCGACCTTGAGGATGGCACGGCACGGCTCGCCGTTCTTCTCGCCTCCCGTCACGCTGTCGTACATCTGTTCGAGACGGCCCGTCCTGTCGACAAACCAGAACTCGTCGCCGCCGTCGGGACGGAACGACCGCACCTCATGACCTATGAGCAGCGTGCCGCTCAACGTATACAATACATCTTCGGACAAGGTCCCGGTATTCACATCAGACCCGAATTCGACACTGTTCTCGTCGAACAACGGGGCCTCCTGCCCTATCTCCATGAACAGGGCCTTGTCGGGCCTGTCGTCATGGATCTCGAACCAGCGCATGCCGCTGTTGCCGACACCCCACCCGTTGCAGGTCGAGGGGACCGGTTCGGCCTTCATCACAGCCTCCATACGCCGCGCATAATCCCCGTCGGGCACCATAACGTAACGCCGCACGCCACGCCGCGGCGACTTTATCTCCTTAAAACGGCATGTCAGGCTGTCGTTCCACCCCTCCTCCGACCGCAGCCTGTCGGCAACCTCCTCTATCGCGCCGCGCTCCAGATCAAACACGCGTATCAACGCACGGGGATGCGCGTCGCCCGTGCGTACCATCACTATGCCCGGCAATTCGGGATCGGCCATGAGCCGTATGTTTTCATTCCGCTGCGCCTTCAGGACAAGCCCCGCGCCCGACAGTTCGGTCCATTCAAATCCCTCGTACGGCGCCCGCCGCACATCACCGCCGTCACAGGCGCACAGCCCCAATGCCAGCAGTACGAAGAGTTGTCGTATTCTCATATCCGCCATTTTACAGTAAAACGCCCGCAATGATACAACCGGTATGCAGTTGTATAAAAAAAGTGTGCCGTGAAACCGGGTCGCCCCCGTCACGACACACCGCAAACACCATTTCCAACCTTATAAGGTATACTCGCTGCGGCCGTCATTCCGCCGCACGGTGGTATGTAGCCATGACACCGCGACGTGTCACCGTAAGGGTCTGCGCGTCGAGGGTCTCGATACGCAGCGTATCTGAGAACTGCAGCGTCTGGCCGTTGCCGATGCTCTGTCCCGTCAGGATCAGACGGTCGCCCTTGCGGCTCCACGTCTCGTATTTTAGCGTAGCCATATTGACCGACTCGGCCCGCCCGCCCTTCCCGAGCGTAAAGCCCTGTTCGCCGTCCATCCCTGGGATCGGCTCCAGCCACGTACCTTCGATGGCGGTGCCGCCGCAGGCCGCAAGCGACAAGGCCGTGACAACAGCCGCGCCGCCTAAAACTTTGGAAATCTTCATAGAAATACCCGTAAAAAAGTTAAAAAAAGTTATTTTTCATACGATACGGCCGCCGGCGGCTCTCCGCACGCCGGCACACATACGCATGACAAATTTATCGAATGATACGTATGAAGCGACTCTCTTCGCCCTGAAAATGCGAAAACTCTTGATATGAATCAATTTTTCCCATCTCCGCGGCGCAGATATGCCGTGCGCATGCGGCTCAACGTCTCGGGCGTAACACCGATATAGGACGCTATATCCTTAAGGTTTACACGCAGAAAGATGTCCGGCACCCGTTTCCGAAGGCCGAAATAGCGCTCTTCGGGCGTCTCGCACGTCAGCGACATTATCTTGCACATGTATCCAAACGCCAGAACCTCGATGAACTTGTTTACATAAACATGTCCGTCGATCTCCCGTTCGAAGAAACTGCGGTAACGCCCTATCTCTATCACGTACACCACGGAATCCTCCATCGCCCGAATACCCAGCATCGAAGGGCTGCCGTTGCGCGCAGGTATGTAGTCCGCGATAAATTCTCCATCGAACATGAACGACATTATACGTTCCCTGCCGCGGCTGTCGGTACACGTACATTTGAAACCGCCGCGACATATGTACGCTATCCTGCCGCAATACTTGCCGGCCTCGACGAAATAATCCCCCTTGGCGATCTCCGTACGCTCGCCGCACTCGAGGATCATGCGCTTCAGCTCATTCAGATAGGTTGCACTCGTATCGTTGAATATATCGAAATCGGGCATGTGCATTTAGCGCCGCTGCGGCGCATATTATGATTGCAAACAGGTTGTTTTCAGCAAAAAACCGACACGGCCGCATATTGTCCCGTGTCCGGCGGTCAAATGTCGTGCGCCAGCGGCGGCGGCACGGCCGCGCCCATGTCGAAACCGCCCCAGCGCTCGGCGATAGAGTCGATCACCTCCATAAGTTCCGCGGGGTCGTTCAGCGTGACCAGCTTCAGGCGCGTAGACTTGAAATCGGGCAGGCCCTTGAAGTAGTTCGACAGATGGCGGCGCATCTCCAGCACCCCCACGCGCTCGCCCTTTATCTCGACAGACTTTGCGAGGTGCTCCTTCGCTATGGCCGCACGCTCCGCCACCGACGGCTGCGGCATCACCTCGCCCGTAGCCATATAGTGCTTAACCTCGCGGAAAATCCACGGGCGGCCGTACGTCGCGCGGCCTATCATCACGCCGTCGACGCCGTAGCGGTCGAACATCTCCTTGGCCTTGGGGCCCGAATCGACATCACCGTTGCCGACAACGGGAATCTCCATGTCGGGATGGCGCTTGACCTCGCCTATAAGGGTCCAGTCCGCCTCACCGCGGTACATCTGCGCGCGCGTGCGCCCGTGGATCGTGATGGCGGCGATACCCACGTCCTGCAACCGAAGCGCTATGTCGACGATATTCTTCGAATCCTCGTCCCACCCCAGACGGGTCTTCACCGTAACGGGCGTACGCACTGCCTCCACTATACGGCGCGTCATCTCCACCATCGTCGGCACGTCGCGCATCATGCCCGAACCGGCGCCGCGGCCGGCGATCTTCTTCACGGGACAGCCGAAATTTATGTCTATAAAGTCGGGCGCAGCCGTCTCGGCTATGCGCGCCGCCTCCACCATGGGTTCTATCAGGTGTCCGTAGATCTGTATGCCGACGGGACGCTCGGCATCGTCTATGCGCAGCTTGGCGCGAGACTTCCACGCATCGCGTATCAGCCCGTCGCTCGAAATGAACTCCGTGGTGACCACATCGGCCCCGAACCGCTTGCACATGTATCGGAACGACGGGTCGGTCACATCCTCCATCGGCGCCAGAAACAGCGGCTGCGGCCCCAGATCAATGTCAGCAATTTTCATCCTTGAGAACAGAATGGTATGTAACGAGAATCTTGTCTATGCGCGCCCCGTCCATATCTACGATCTCGAAGTCGAACCCGTTCCATGACAGTTTTTCACCCGTCGAGGGTATGTGTTCCAGTTCGTCGAGAATAAGGCCGCTGACGGTGTTGTATTCCGTATGCGGGAAGAGATCCTCAACGCCGAAGTGCATCAGGAAGTCGAAGAACGGGCACTGGCCGTCGACCAGACACGAACCGTCCTCGCGCTCCACGATATCGGGCTCCTCACGCTCCTCGGGCATCGTGCCCACCAGCGCCTCCAGGATATCGCGCAGGGTGAATATTCCCTGCGTGACACCGAACTCGTCGCAGACGATGCCGTAACCCACATGTTCGTCACGCAACTGGTCCAGGGCGTTGTATACCTCCGTCTGCTCGTGGAAGAACTTCACGGGCTGCGAATAGTCTCGTATGTCGAACGTCTCGTCGTCTATGTGCGCGAAGAGATCCTTCAGGTAGACCATGCCGAGCAGCGTGTCGGGATTTCCATGCGCAAGGGGATATATCGAATGCGGAGCGGCGTTCACACGCTCGCGGATCTCGTCACGCGACATGTCGGCGTCGAGCCATACAAGATCGTTGCGGTGCGTCATGATCGACTCCACCGTGCGGTCGCCCAGCGAGAAGACACGGCCCACGATACGCTGCTCGACCTCCTTGACCTCGCCGTGTTCGGTTCCCTCCTGTATTATCGACTTGATCTCCGCCTCGGTGACCTTCGAATCGGCCTCCTGCAGGCGGAATATGCACGACACCAGTTCGATGCTGCGCGAGAGCAGCCATACGAAGGGCGACGCCACCACCGACAGGATATGCATCGGGCGCGCCACAACCTTCGCAACACTCTCGGCGGCATTCATGCCGATACGCTTGGGCACCAGCTCACCGAAGACTATCGTAAGATATGTCACTATTATCACAATCGCCGCCTGCGCTATTGTCGTGGCCGTAGCCAGCGGCAATCCCAGCCGTGCCAGCAGCACGCCGAAACGGTCGGCAAGGGTCGCACCGGAATAGATACCCGTAAGGATACCTATGAGTGTGATGCCTATCTGCACCGTCGAAAGGAAACGGTCGGGATCCTCGGCCAGGCGCAGTGCCAGTTTTGCCGAGCGGCTTCCCTGCGCAGCCTGTGTTTTGAGACTTGATTTGCGTGCCGAGATGAGAGCCACCTCCGACATGGCGAACATGCCATTGAGAAGAATAAGAACTACAATTATGAATATTTCCATTGTAAAAAAGAGTATTGCGCAAAGATACGAAAAGCCGAGCGCAGAGACAAATCGAAAACACAGTTTTCGAGATTTGGCTATGACGAGGCGCCTCTCATCCGGCACGAAGTCAAAGATAATCAAAGATATGTGCCTGCAGAAATAAAAAAGTTTCCTATTTATACCCTGCAAACATATTACCCTACAGACCAGCATGAAAAAGCCGTCTGCGGAATATGTTTTCACTCCACAGACGGCTTTTTCATCCGGAGACGTACCAGCCGGCACAAATACCTGGCTGTTAAGACATCACTAACATTTACAATAATGGATATTACCAATGGGCATGAGATGTACCACCACCCATGTCTCCAGTCTCTCCAATGCTCAAGCAAAGTCCGCTTTCGCATTGCACTTCCACAATTTCGCTTTTGGGAGACTCATAGTCCCCGCGGCGGCAAGCTACCATCATATTGTTTGTTTATTTAATAGTTAGGCTTTAACAATGTGTTTATATCTTTGACATTACCAGAAACCAACAGTTCCGCCGTCCTCAAGATCATCGGCACCCACACCGCCGGGACTAACGCACAAACCTTTTTCACACTGCAACCGTATAATTTCACATACGGGAGACTCATACTCCATACTCTTACCAAAAAGAGCTGTCATTCTTTTGTCTTTCATACCCTATTTTATTTAGCGTTGATGATAGAATATATGCACAAAATCAAGATCCGCCATATACCGAAAGGATCACAGGGACACCAAGCCTCTCCGTAAATATGGAGTCATGACACATGCGTATGCAGTCTTATCATTAAAACAGATGCAATAAAATAATAACAAAATTAATCCTAAATCACAAATAAAAATGCATGCCAACACTTCTGGGAAGCATATTTTACGGGATCCCGACTAACTGTTCCGACTCGTATGCCAACGTAATCGTTCCGACAGACACCGTTTTTCCGCCTGCGGAGACCATAAATCCGCCGTCGCAGGCACTGACGGCACACGCAAAATCGGAAATATGACACATCGAGGCGGCTTATTCGGCGAAAAACATTAAATTTGCGGTCAAAATCGAAACAAGTACCATGAATACCGAAAATCTCATTTCGCAGATCGCACGCCAGGCCGTCGAAGAGCTTTACGGCCCCGTCGACGCTTCGGCCCTGCAGATACAGAAGACGCGCAAGGAGTTCCAGGGAGACTACACGCTCGTGACGTTCCCGCTGCTCAAGATCAGCCGCAAGGCTCCCGAGGCTACGGCCGAGGAGATCGGCGCGCATATCGTGGCCCGGAACCCGCAGATAAGCGCCTACAACGTCATCAAGGGATTCCTCAACCTGAGCCTCGCACCCGCATTCTGGATCGACCGTTTTGCCGAGATATCGGCCGACGCCGCTTTCGGCAACGCCGCCCCGACGGGCCGCACCATAATGATCGAGTACTCGTCGCCCAACACCAACAAGCCCCTGCACCTCGGACACATACGAAACAATCTGCTCGGATATTCGGTGGCCCTGATACTCAAGGCAAACGGACACAACGTCATCAAGGTCAACCTGGTGAACGACCGCGGCATACACATCTGCAAGTCGATGCTCGCATGGCAGCTCTACGGCGGCGGCGAGACGCCCGCCTCGTCGGGAATGAAGGGCGACCACCTCGTCGGCAAATACTATGTCGAGTTCGACAAGCACTACAAGGCACAGATAAAGGAGCTTGTCGGGCAGGGCATGAGTGAGGACGAAGCCAAGAAGAAGGCCCCGATCATGCAGCAGGCGCAGGAGATGCTCCGCCGCTGGGAGGCGAAGGATCCCGAGGTATACAAGTTGTGGCAGACGATGAACGGCTGGGTGTACGAGGGTTTCGACGTCACGTACAAGGCCCTCGGCGTAGACTTCGACAAGGTATATTACGAGTCGCAGACATACCTGCTGGGCAAGAGCCTCGTGCAGGAGGGACTCGACAAGGGCGTCTTCTTCCGCAAGGAGGACAACTCGGTGTGGATAGACCTCACGGCAGACGGTCTCGACCAGAAACTGCTGCTGCGCGGCGACGGCACCTCGGTATACATGACGCAGGACCTCGGCACGGCGCTCCGCCGCTTCGAGGAGAACAAACTCGACGAGATGATATATGTCGTGGGCAACGAGCAGAACTACCACTTCCAGGTGCTGAAGCTCGTACTCAAGAAGCTGGGATACGCCTGGAGCGACGAGATATACCACCTCTCGTACGGCATGGTGGAGCTGCCCGAAGGCAAGATGAAGTCGCGCGAGGGTACGGTGGTGGATGCCGACGACCTGATCGCCGACATGATCGAGACGGCACGCGACATGTCGACCGAGCTGGGCAAACTCGACGGCTGCACCCGGGAGGAGGCAGACGACGTCTGCCGCATGGTCGGACTCGGCGCCCTCAAGTATTTCATCCTCAAGGTAGACCCCAAGAAAACCATGCTGTTCGATCCGCGCGAGTCGATCGACTTCAACGGCAACACCGGCCCCTTCATACAGTACACCCATGCGCGCATCTGCTCGATCCTGCGCAAAGCCGACGAGGCCGGCATGGATTACAAGTCGCACGCATGCACCGACCTGCTGCCCGAAGAGGTGGCCCTCATCAAGTCTTTGGCCGACTTCCCGAACGTGGTGGCTGCGGCAGGCGACACATTCTCGCCCTCGCTCATTGCCGCCTACGCCTACGATCTGGCCAAGACATTCAACGGATACTATCACGACCACTCGATCCTGCGTGAGGAGGACGAACAGAAGCGCCGCATGCGTCTGATGCTGGCCGCGGAGGTGGCACGCATCATCCGCCGCGCGATGAGCCTTCTGGGCATCGAGGTGCCGCAGAGAATGTAATGAAGATCAGGCATCGCCGAGGATATCGGCCGCGGGAGAACAGAACCTGCGGCCGATATCTTTTATCCGGACATTCGATATCGCAGGAAACATGATTGCAAGGCTTGCTATTTTTATGCCGTCTGCGCTTGCGGTTCCGAACAGAAATAGTACATTTGTAAACGAAAAAGGGTGACGCCGAATCGGCTCCCCTCGCAAACAACCCGCGTGGCGGCAGGCACATACGCGCCCGCCCCGTTCGGAGGTTGCAACCGACGCACGAGACAAAACAAATATATGCATATTATGAGAAAACTGTTTTTGATGCTGGCCTTTCCATGCATCATGTGTGCATGCAACAATTCGGGAGGCGACAAGAACGAATCCTCTTCCGAAACATACAACAACCCGGTGCTCAACCGCGACGCGCCCGACCCGACGGCCATACGCGGCGAGAACGGCAAATTCTATGTCTACACGACAGAACGCGACGGCAACACCCCCGTATATGAGTCAAGCGACCTTGTTACATGGTACTACGTCGGAGGCATATACCCCAGTGGGGGACGTCCGGACTTTGTCGATGGCGGCGGTCTGTGGGCTCCCGACATAAACTACGTGGACGGAAAATACATCCTCTACTACTCGATGTCGGTATGGGGCGGAGAGTGGGACTGCGGCATCGGCTGCGCCACGTCCGACTCTCCGACGGGCCCCTTCACCGACCATGGCAAGATGTTCATCTCGAAGGAGATCGGCGTGCAGAACTCGATCGACCCCGTACTCTTCGTAGAGGATGGCCGCAAATATCTCGCATGGGGCAGCTTCCACGGAATATACATTACCGAACTGACGGAGGACGGCCTCTCGGTAGCCGATCCGACCGACCTGATACAGATTGCCGGCACGGCATACGAGGGATCGTACATCCACAAGCGTGACGGCTACTACTACCTCTTCGCCTCTGTCGGAGCCTGCTGCAACGGGTTGAACAGTACATACAAGACTGTCGTGGGGCGCAGCAAGTCGCTCTTCGGCCCCTATGTCGACATGCAAGGACGGCCCATGCTGGAGAACAACCACGTAGTACTGCTCGAGAACAGCGACAAGGTCGTAGGACCGGGACACGACTCGCAGATCATTACCGACGATGCCGGACAGGACTGGATCTTCTACCACGGATACACCACCTCGGACGGCGGCAACGGCGGCCGCAAGCTCTTCCTTGACAAGGTCACGTGGAGTGACGGCTGGCCGAAAATAGGGACCAACGGCAAACCGTCGAACAAAATGCAGCGTCCGGTAATAAACGAACAGAAATAACCATACGGCAACAAAATACAACGGGACTGGATCCGAATGATCCAGTCCCGTTTTTCATCAGGCCGGCCATATCGTCCAGTTCAAGCCTTCCGAATACGGCACTCCGGCCCTGCCTTATACAAACGACGCCCGTCTCTTTCGGAGTCGGGCGTCAAACATCCGTATGGCGTACGTTATTCCGCCTTTTCAGGCTCTTCGGCCGTCTCTTCCGCCTCGTCGGGGAGCTTGAACTCCGTAATGCCGGCACCCACCAGAATATTGAACCACGAGAGCGCCTTCTTCATATCCGACACATGCACACGATCGCGGTCGTATTCGGGCAGCACCTCCGCAAAATATGCCTTGATGCGCTCGGGCGACTCCTTGTGCGAGAGCCCCTCCTTGCCGCCCGTCATGGCATACATGCGCGTGAAAACGTCGGCCAGAGGTATGTCTTCACCCTCGGTGAACATCGATATCTCCGACAGGGCGCTTACGCGCGACGTACCGGCCGCATTCATTCGTTTGCCGTCCGAGAGCGACTCGACAATGATGCCGCGCGTCGACTGTGCCACATACCTGTAGAGGCCCGGCATGCCCGAAATGGCCAGAATATCCTTAAATTCCATAATTTTAGAGTGTTTTTATAAGTTTAATTACCAAAACATACATTTTTTTCATCCACACGGCTCCAAACACACGTCATGGAACCGTTCGTCGCAGTCTCTCCGACGAAAGCGTACCGCATCACTCCTCCTTCGACAGATGTACATCCAGCTGCGGGAAGGGGAAGTGGGCGCCGCGTTCGGGCAGCTCCTTGTAGAAGGCCTCCGTAACGCTGTCCAGGACATCCCAATAATCCGCATTCAACACCCACGCGCGCGCCTCGATCACAACGGCGCTGTCCGCCAGCGCATCTATACGCACATAGATCGCCGGATCGTCCAGCACGCGGCTGTCGCGGCGGATGATCTCGATCATCGCCGTGCGGATGACATCGTAGTCGTCACCGTAGGCGACCGATATCTTCCAACTGCAGCGGCGTTTCTCGGCCGTCGAGTAATTGTTTATGATCGAGGTCGAGATGGAGTTGTTGGGGATGTATATCGTCTGCTTGTCGGTCGTCGTTATGGTCGTGGTGAAGAGGCGTATGGCCTGCACCGTGCCCTTCACCCCCTGTGCCTCGATATAGTCTCCCACCTTGTAGGGACGCAGCACGAGAATCATCACGCCGCCGGCAAAGTTCTGCAGCGTACCGCTCAGGGCCATGCCGATAGCCAGACCCATCGAAGCCAGAATGGCCACGAACGACGTCGAATCGACCCCAAGCACCGTCACTATGACCACGACCAGAACTATGTAGCCGCAGGTGCGTATGAGCGTGAGCAGGAACGTATGCAGCGTAATTTCCGTACCGCGCCGCTCCATGATACGCTCGACCATCCTGATAAGCCGGTGCAGCAGCCAGCGCCCGAGATAGTATATGGCCAGGGCGATACATATCTTGATTCCGGTCCATATCATCCATGACACGATCTCATGGACGATAGACTGCACATCGAGATCGGCCAGATTCTTCACCACCTCGACAAAACGCGCCTTCTGGATGCTGTCGGGCACGATAAGGCTTTCGATAGCCTCCTCGCCCTCCGTCTGTATCAAAAATTTCAACATGGTTCACTCTGCCATTATGAATACAAAAATACACATTTTTCCCGAAAAACCGCTATCTTTGTTTATATGCGGTTTTTATTCACATATCGGCTCAAATCGCTTGCCATGTTCCTCGCTGCGGCGGCTGCCGCCTTTTTAGTCGGATGCCGTCGATTCGACGAACCAGCACCCCGACCGGCCGCCCCCGCCATCCCCGACATGGCCATTGCGGACCTGCACGACTTATGCCGCGACCGCACGGTCGAAATAGAAGGCGCAATCACCATCGGCGGATATGTCACCTCAAACGATGCGGCCTCGAACTTCTACA